>NZ_LMTS01000271.1:73491-99830 GCF_001541225.1 Variovorax sp. WDL1
TCCGATGTCCATCATGGTGGGCGTCGGTAAGGGAGCCCAGCACGGCGTTCTGATCCGCGATGCCGAGGCGCTGGAGCGCATGGAAAAGGTGGATACATTGGTGGTCGACAAGACCGGCACATTGACCGAGGGCAAGCCGAAGGTCGTGCATGTCGAGGCAGCGGAAGGCTTTGACGCCGATACCGTGCTTCAGAAGCTCGCCAGCGTGGAAAGGGCAAGCGAGCACCCGTTGGCCGCCGCGATCGTCGCCGATGCTCAGGAGCGCCAGTTGCCGTTGTTGCCGGTCACCGACTTCGACTCTCCCGTCGGCAAGGGTGTGGTGGGGACCGTGCAAGGCGCTCGGGTGGTTTCAGGTAGCGCAAAGTTTCTGGCCGAGCACGGCATCGAAACGGGCACTCTGAACGTGGCGGCCGAAGGCGTTCGTGCACAGGCGGCAACGGTCATCTTCGTGGGCATCGGCGGGCAGATGGCCGGCTTCGTCGGCATCGCGGATCCGATCAAGGCCAGCACGCCGCAGGCCATTGCCACGCTGCGGGCGGAAGGCATTCGGGTCGTTATGCTCACGGGTGACGGGCGAACCACTGCGCAGGCTGTCGGGCGTCAACTCGGCATCGACGAAGTGATCGCCGAGGTTCTACCGCAAGACAAGTCGTTGGTGGTTGAGCGTCTGAAGGCCGAAGGTCGCGTCGTCGCCATGGCGGGCGACGGCGTCAACGATGCGCCTGCCCTGGCTGCTGCGGATGTCGGCATCGCCATGGGAACCGGCACCGATGTGGCCATGGAGAGTTCGGGCGTGACGCTGCTGCATGGCGACCTCATGGGCATCGCGCGGGCCCGTCGCCTCTCGCAAGTGACGATGAAGAACATCCGAACCAATCTCTTCTTCGCCTTTGTCTACAACGCCGCCGGCATACCGCTCGCGGCGGGCGTGCTCTACCCGTTCTTCGGCATCCTGCTGTCGCCGGTGATCGCGGCGGCTGCGATGGCGCTGTCTTCCGTCAGCGTCATTGCCAACTCGCTGCGTCTGCGCACAAGCAGAGTGATTGACTAAACCGTTGCTGCCAACGGGCAAGCAAATCCGAAAGGACCCATATGAAAAGACGTTCATTCCTCCTCGGGATCGCAGCGACCCCAATACTGCAAACGGGCCCGTCCCATGCAGCTGCTCCGATCCATGTCTACAAGAACCCCGACTGTGGCTGCTGCAGCGCATGGGTCGACCACCTGAAGGCGGCCGGTTTTACCGTGCAAGTGACCGAAAGCCCAGACACCTCGAGCCTTCGCAAGCGTTTCGGGATGCCGGAGCGCCTTGCAGGTTGCCACACCGCGACGCTGGAGGGCTATGTCCTGGAAGGTCATGTGCCCGCGGCCGATATCAAGCGCTTGCTGGCGATGAAGCCGCAGGCCCTCGGCCTGGCCGTACCCGGGATGCCGGTGGGGTCCCCCGGCATGGAATACGGCGACCGCCGTGATCCTTACAAAGTACTTCTTGTCGATCGCACTGGGCGGGAGCGTGTCTTCGCCAGCTATCCCGGGTAGGCGCCTCGTCAGCCGCGCCAGGAGAGGCGCGATCCCTGTACCGAAAGAATGCCTTTTTTCTGGAGCGATGGAAGCGCTCGATACAGCGCTTCCGCAGTGACGCCGAGCTCGGCCGCGAGCTCCATGCGCGTGCCTGGCCGGTCATAGCTTCCGTCCTGTCCCTCGGTGAGGAGCAAGTGCATCAGCCGCTTGATGCGTGCGCGTTGGCGGCGGGATTGCAAACCCAGCGATTCGATCCAGGCCCAGGGGGTGCCCTGGTCGCCGTCGATCGCCTCGCGCAGCTGTCGTATGGGAAAGGCGAGCAGCTCCCATGCGCTGCGACAAACCGCATCGCAATGGTAGCTGGTCAGGCTGGCTTCGGCGAGGAATGCGCGGCTCGCGCGTTGTCCTACAGCGGCGCGCAGCTCGAGGGCGTGGTTTCGCATCCGGGCGGCCGCTTCCACGTCCACTACGCCGGCGCAGCGCTCGAAGTTTCCGGACATGTCGATGCATATGCGGTGGCGAGCGGAAGTATCCTGAAACTGCCGCTCTAATAGGTCTCCCCTGCGAAGGCCTCTTCAGCCAGACCAGACGAAAGCGGTTGTTATCGCGTGATCGCCCTATGACGTTCGAGCTTTGGGTTGCTCTACTAATGGCGCGAGAAAACGCTCCACCTCTTCATCGGAAATCGGCGTCACGCCTAGGCCGAATACCTCGTTAAGGCGCTGCACCAACGACTGCGCCCATAGCGTATTCCAAGCAAGGCCGGGGTGAAGATCCTTCAGCAGAGCGTTGCGCGGATCGTCGCCGGCGGTATAGGTCACCCGCAGGGTCGTTCCGATCTCGACGGCGCGGAACGCAGGCTTGCCATCGGCAGTGCGTGAACCCCAAAGGCGCTCAAACCATCCGAAGTCATCAAAGTAGGCGAGTCGTGGGTCGCCGCGCACCAGATTGCGCAGCGCGTCGTTGAAGTTCGCCACGGCTGCGCGTAGGTTGCGCGTCTGGACCTCGGTCTGATAGCTCTCGAGGTTGGAAGGGTCGTCGGCCTCGTTCCCGATGCCGACCACGAGGATTCGCGTTGACGGATGCGAGGCGCGGATTAGTGCCATGGCCGCGGCAATTTCGCCTTTGCAGTACGCGGTGGTCGCATGAAGCCGGGCAGCCATTGGATCACGCGCCTGCAGATCGATCAGGGCGCTCCAGTCGTTGATGCCGATCCGGATCACCACCACCCCGCGTTGCCACTGTTCTGGCGTCTGGTTCATCAACGCGACGAGCCGTGGCGCCTGTCGGAATCGGCCTCGCATGAGATTCCGGCAAGCGGCGCCCGAGTTCGCGAAGTTGTAGAGATAGTCTTGCTTGGGTGGCGAGCGTCCGCCGGCCAGCCCAAGCCACTCGCGCCCGCGCGCGATCGGGCCGGGCCATCCCCATTGGACCCATGGCCCGAGATCGAATTCCTCCCCTCGCAGGCGTGCCAAGACTTCGGTCCATTGAAAGGTTTGCAAACGATGTGCGCCGCCCCGCTCTCCGTTTTGCATAGGAAACCAGACGGTGTCGTGATACGACTGACTGCTGGAATCGCCCAGCACGGCGAGCGGAATGACCTTGGGGTGCGCCTTGGACTTTGCGCCGGTCGAAGGCATGCCATTGGGCCACACTCTCATCATGAGGACCACCAAGATGATGGCGACAGCTGCCACGGCGCAGGCCGTGAATCCGATGTGCCGACAAAATTGAAAGCTGCGATTGGTTGGCTGATCGAGCCTTTCACTATCGGGCCTGGGAAGTCCTCGAAGTCACGGAAGGTGCAGCCGGCGCAGACGTCCATCGTACCCATTCCCAATCCCTCAAACTGCCAAAGTTTCATCTCGGGGCATCCGCTCTCGAGCGGGCGCAAACCGCTGCCATGATGTTGATATCGTCACGTGGAACCATAACGGAACTCCAGAGTGGATTGACGGGACCGAACCAAGATGCCTGCCTCTTGCGCAGCAACTAAGATCGATGCGAGGGCACATTCCATCACTTCAGCGAGTCGCCGACAAGGCTGCACGAAATGCCAATCCTGCCACTTGCTATGGGGCGATCGCACCCTTGCAACCGATTTCAGACCACTAGGCCGACGCGGCGCCCGAAGGGTACGGAGACATCGATGCGTATGCAGCGGCGAGCGGAAGCATGCTGAACTGCCGCTCCGGTGGACCTGATGCAGCGGCCGATGCAATCGGGCGGCATCTGCGTCCAAAAGACTTGCTCAGCCGCAGCAAGGGCGTTGCGCCTGGACCGGCGGACACGGCACCGACCCGAACGAGCAGAACACGCAGCAGTCCCCGGGCTTGGGGCGAAGCACCACCTTGCAGCCTTCGCACTCGTAGAAGAACAGGCAAGCGTCGATTGGCGTCGCCTCTCGCTTGGCGTGGCCGCCGTGAGGGCAGATCAGCAGCGAGTCGAACAACAGGGCATTCATCGGGGTGGCGAAGCCATCCTGGACTGCGGCGTCAGACGGCCAGCTCCGGTATCCAGAAGAACTGGGCGTTGAGCATGTAGAGGCCCATGAGGACGAGTGCGACACCGCCGACGATGTCGAATGCCCGCTGGTAACGCGCAAGCGGCTGCAGTTGCTCCAGCCAGCCCATGGCGCCCGCGCCCAGTGCGATCGGCACCGCGCGCCCGAGCGCGAAGGCCAACAGCAGCAGCGCACCCCAGGCCGGCGACCCGATGCCGGCCACGACACCGAGCATCACGATCAGCGCCGGCGTGCACGCGGGGCAGATCGCGATCGCAAAGGGAACGCCCAGTGCGAAGGCGCCCCAAGAGCCCGTAGCACGCCAGGCACGCAACGACAGGCCCTTGAACGGCAGACGGATCCAGCCTGGCCACAGCAAGCCCATCAGGATGAGCCACGGCCCGAGCACCAGTCCCCAGTAGCGCCCGAGCAGGGACTGCACGCCCCTGCCGCCGGCGCCGGCTACCGCACCCAGCAGCACATGCGTGAGCACCATGCCGGCGATGAACATGCCGCCAAAAACCAACGCCTGGCGCGGCGCGCGCGCCTTGGTCACGTAGGCCAGGGACACTGGGATGGCTGCCAAGGCGACCGGGTTGAAGCTGAATAAAAAGCCGGTCAGGAAACTGACCACGAGCGCCGCCATGCCGGTGTGCTGCATGGCCTGCTGGAACGCCTCGTTGACCATATCAACCCACGCCGCGGCGACGCTCGTGTATCGCCGCGGCGAGTGCGTCAGGCGCGGGGAGAGATGCGAACACCAATACGCCATCTATAGCCACGGCAGGCGACCGGAGCACCCCCAGCTCGACGGCATAGTCGAGGGCCGCGAGGATGTCGAGTTCGTTCCAGTCGATAGCCGGGTCGACCTGCCGGGCCGCAGCGCGCAGACCGTCCAGTTCGCGAAGGCATTTCGCGCACCCAGAAGCGCGCAGCACTTCGATCTTCATCGCGTGGATCCTTGGTCGCTTCCGGAAAGGGCAGCAAGAATTGAGCAATCCTCAGCCGGACGGGCATCGTTGCTGCAGTCGGAGATGAGTTGGTCCAACCCTTTGGACATCCCTTTCATGGCTTTGATGCGCGCTTCCAGCTCGAGCTTCTTCTCGATCACTTTGCCGCGCACGTCGCTGCAGCACGTCGAGGCCTTGTCGCGCAACTGCAGCAAGCTCTGGATCTCTGCCAGCGTGAAGCCGCAGTGCTGCGCCTGCTTGATGAAGCGCAGTCGCTGCACCGCCTCCAGCCCGTACAGGCGGTAGCCATTCTCGGACTTGCTCGGTACCTGCATCAGACCTTCGCGCTCGTAAAAGCGAACGGCATTGGCCGAGACCTCCACCAGCGCGGCAAGTTTGCCTACGGTCAGGCGTTCGGGCGCGAAGGGAGAAGCAGCAGCCATAGTGAAGAATAAACCTTCGCCCCAGGACGAAGGTCAAGCGCCCCCTCGATTGACCTTGCCATAGGATGAAGGTTTACGCTGCGGCAGCGGCAGGAAGCCGCGATGGGAGATGCCGTGATAGAACAGCTTGATGTTGGCATTACCACCCTGGAACAGAGGCTGCTACAGCTTTACAAGCAGGCAGTGGATGAACGACACATGGATGTTGCCGAGCAGTTGCTGTGCGCGCTGGAGCAGCTCGCGAAGTCCGATCTCGCCGGCAAGGACGCAGTAGAGGAAGCTTACCTTTGGATCTGCTGCGGTCGTCACCCACTCGATGCCTGAGGAGCACTCTCGATCTCTTACGGTACTTGCCGCTGTTCGATCGTGCGCGCCACTTTTCAACAATCTGTCATGGCTCCGCGGCGGAGTTGAGCGGTCGAGCTATCAAGCAGCGCCACAGTTCGCCAACCACGCTGAAACGTGTCGACCTCTCCGAGAAAGGTCGAGCAGCCGAGCACGCGCTGGCGGCGAGCACCAGACCAACAGGCCAATCGCCCGATGGAAGGTGGCCATGAGCATCTATTCGACATTCCCGGAAGTTCACGCGGCCACCGAGCGGCGTGCCGAACATCCGGGAAAGGGGGCCATCAGCATATCTCTCGGCACGCGCAGCCCGTTTACTCACGTGGCGCCCGTCTGCGGGCACAGCAGGCACGTCTTTGCCGTGACCGAGCTCAACGCTACTTCTCGCCGGAAGGAATTTCGTTCCGCCGCATGGCATCGAGAGTCTCTTGACGAACCTGCTCGCGTGTCTTGCCAGGGCCTGTCTTGGCGACTGGCCACGGAGCGCCGTATCGACTCGCCAAGGTCCAATGACGCTGCTTGCTTGCCGTCTCGAGTTCAGTCACCACTTGCGCCCTGGGCATTTCCTTGGCGGGGTCATGATCGCGGTGAAACACGACCCCGGCCTCGTTAGGCGCAAAGTGAGAGGGGGCGTCAGCAGAGGCTGCGAAGGGTACTGCAGCTGAGACACCAAAGACGATTGCGAATGCCAGCGATGGTCTGTTTAGCATGATGTGTCTCCACAGTGGGCGCCGTGATCACCTTGATCGGGCGATGTCGATCCAATCGACATGCAACCCACTGTACGGATCCATGCTTTGCACCCAGCCGACACGCGCATTACAAATGCGTTATCCCAGTTTCCGTTGCCGATTCCTCAAGCACAAAAGAATGCACGCAGCGGACAGATGCCCGCTGCGTGCATGCTCCATCTCGCGCGGTGACGCTCGCTGGATCTGCTAGGCGATATCAGCGGCTGGCCGTCCTTGCCGAGGCGCGGTTGCTTTCGATGCTTTGAACCAGCGCTGTGTACTCTGGACCAGAACGCAGCCGCGCGTATTCGGCAGCAGCTTGCCTGTAAGCTGGGCGCGACAGGTCGGAACCAGCTTCGCCGTTCTGCGCCGCGGCCAGACCCGATCGCATCCAGATCAGGGTGTCCGCCATCACGGCGGCCCTGCTGCCGGCCGAGACCATCGCAATCGCGCGCGGATTGCCTTCGGGATAGCCTTGCGTGGGAGCAGCCTGAGCCCAGCGTTGCGCGTCGGCAGCTACTTCCGCGCGGCTCAACGACGACACTAGCGGAGTGGGTCTCGGATCTCCCTCGGCATAGTTTCCGGCAAGCGCGGGGGCGCCGTATGCGGTCAGAAGGGCGGCAATGGCCAGGGAAGTCTTGAGGGTGTGCTTCATTTGAATCTCCAGGGAAAATTAGTGCTCAACGCTCGGTGAGTCGAAGTCCGCCCGCGCGGTCCTGTCGGCCACCGAACAAAATTGATGACCTGTGACGCCCAGCTGCCTGGACGCCTCTCGATCGGCAGCTCCAGGGAGCTGCGCGGCGATGAGGGCTGCCGGTTTAGAAGGCCTAATCGCGCCGAGCGGGCCGCTTACTTCGGCGTACCGCCTGGCGCGGGATGCCCATGAGGACGTGCCTCGCGCGCTTGCTGGCGATCTTGGCCCCTCATTTCGGACTTGGTGGTCTTCTTCACGCCAGAGCCTTCGCCCTCGGCAGTGCTGCCATCCCGGATCTGCCTGACGCCTGCCGGCTTCGCGCTTTTCTTGGCTTCAGCCGCGGCTTGTGATTTGGTGTTGGTCTGCGGGACAGCCTCCTGCGTGTGGCTCTGCGCGTAAGCGCCGCCGAAGAACACGGTGGCCGCAATGGCAAGGAGAGTCTTTTTCATTTCAATTCCTTCTAGGTTGGGCATGACGCTGGCGCACCGACTGTGGCGCCGGTCTCGCTGCATCAAGACCAACTGTAGAAAGTACGGCGCGACGAGAGGCTTACCCGTACATGACAACTTTGTTATCTGACGCCTTCACGAGCATGATCGCAGGACATGGACACGCCGCAACGCGGGAGCACCCAGCGCCTCCTGTCATGCCGGCGCGGCTCCCTTAGGCTGCCGGGTAACCTGCCTCGGCCAGCGCGGTGGCAACGCTGGCGCGGTCCTCAGCGCTCTCGACGCGCACTTTCTTGGCGGGAAGATTCACTTCAATCTTGGCTTGCGGGTCCAAGCCCTTGACCGCTTGGGTGACGCGGCTGGCGCAATGGCCGCAGGTCATCGATTGGATTTCGAACTCATGCATCAGTAGCTCCTTCGGTGAATGGGAAGATGGCAAGTCTCAGGTTTCCCTCCATGGGAAGGTCAACGTGCGGTGCGAGATTGACCTTAAGAAACGCAGGAATTTGCCGTGGGCGCCTTGACCTTCCCATGATGGGAAACAGGACATTCCTGAACTTCGGATACTTTGGATACTTTGGATACTTTGGATACAAGAGATGTCGATGAACAGCAGTTTGAAGATGCCGTTGCCCGCCGGCGGCTTGAGGGAGTGGTCCCTCCCCATTGAGGGAATGACGTGTGCCTCCTGCGTTGCACGGGTAGAGAAGTCCCTCGCTGGCGTGCCCGGTGTCATCGATGCCACCGTGAACTTGGCGACAGAGGCGGCCAGTATTCGCGCCGACAGCTCTGTTGACCTGGGCACGCTGAGAGGCGCGGTCGAGAAGGCGGGCTACGGCGTCGGTGAGCAGACGCTCGACTTGCAGATCGAAGGCATGACCTGCGCGTCGTGTGTCGCGCGCGTCGAGAAGGCGCTGGCCAAGGTTCCCGGCGTGGCTTCCGCCATGGTGAACCTCGCCACGGAAAAGGCTGAGATCAAGCTCGCAAGCCGAGATGTTGACTTGCCGGCACTTATCGCTGCGGTTCGTAAGGCCGGCTATAGCGCACGCCAAGCCGACGATGCGGGCGATGTGTCCGACAAGCCAGCACGCCGTTTGCCCGATTGGTGGCCCGTCGCCGTGGCCGCGCTGTTGTCGGCACCGCTGCTGCTTCCGATGTTCGGATTGCTCTTCAACAGCGAATGGATGCTCGACGGCTGGCTGCAGCTCGCGTTGGCAACCCCGGTTCAGTTTTGGCTAGGCGCACGCTTCTATCGCGCCGGGTGGAAGGCTTTGAAGGCTGGCGCTGGCAACATGGATTTGCTGGTGGCCCTGGGCACCAGCGCCGGTTACGGGCTGAGCGTCTACCTGCTCTACGCGCATGCGGGCCATGGCATGCCGCCGCACCTGTACTTCGAGGCGTCGGCGGTGGTGATCACGCTGGTTCTGCTGGGCAAGTGGCTGGAGGTTCGGGCCAAGCGTCAGACCACGGAGGCCATTCGAGCCTTGAATGCGCTGCGCCCCGAGCGGGCGCGCATACGCCGCGACAGCGTGGAGCAGGACGTGCCCGTGGAGCAGGTCCGAGTCGGTGATCTGGTGATCGTCCGTCCTGGCGAACGTGTACCTGTAGATGGCGTTATTGTCGAGGGCTCCAGCGACATCGACGAGTCGCTGATCACCGGCGAGAGCCTGCCGGTTGCCAAGCATGTGGAGGACGCCGTGACAGGCGGCTCGGTCAACGGGCAGGGGTTGCTCATCGCGCGCACTACCGCTGTGGGTGCCGAATCGACGCTCGCGCGCATCGTGCGGCTGGTCGAATCCGCGCAGGCGAAGAAGGCGCCGATCCAGCGCCTGGTGGACCGGGTCAGCAGCGTGTTCGTGCCGGTCGTCATCGGCATCGCAATGCTGACCGTGCTCGGCTGGGGCTTCGGCACGGGCGACTGGGAGGCCGCGATTCTGAACGCGGTGGCCGTGCTCGTGATCGCCTGCCCCTGTGCGCTGGGCCTGGCGACGCCGACCGCGATCATGGCCGGCACCGGCGTGGCGGCGCGGCACGGGGTGCTGATCAAGGACGCCGAGGCGCTCGAAGTGGCGCACGGCGTAAAGATCGTGGCCTTCGACAAGACGGGCACGCTGACCGAGGGACGACCCGAGCTGGTGGCTTTCGAGGCAGCGGACGGCGATGCGGCCGCCTTGCTTCGCGCGAGCGCGGCCATCCAGGCGGGCAGCGAGCATCCGCTGGCGCGCGCGGTGCTCGCGCGGGCGCACGAGATGGGACTCGAGATTCCGCGCGCCGGCGAGGTGCACGCCATGGCCGGGCGCGGCATGGCCGCCGCGGTCGAAGGCCGCGCGCTGCGCCTGGGCAGCACGCGCTTCATGCGCGAGCTCTCGGTGCCGCTCGGCAAGCTCGAAGCAAGCGCATCGCAGCTACAGGCCGAAGGCCGCACGGTGTCCTGGCTGGCCGACGTCAGCGCAAATCCGGCGCTGATCGGCCTTCTGGCCTTCGGCGATGCGCCGAAAGTGAATGCCGCGGCCGCCATCGAGCAGCTGCACGCGCAAGGCATCCGTACGGCGCTGGTCACCGGCGACAACCGCGGCAGTGCCGAGGCGATGGCGAAGCTGCTGAAGATCGACACCGTGCGCGCCGAGGTGCTGCCCGAAGACAAGGCCTCGATCGTCGCGCAGCTGAAGTCAAGCGGTGAACGCGTCGCGATGGTGGGCGACGGCATCAACGATGCGCCGGCGCTGGCCGCCGCCGATGTCGGCATCGCGATGTCCACCGGCACCGACGTCGCGATGCATGCCGCCGGCATCACGCTGATGCGCGGCGACCCGGCCCTTGTGAGCGACGCGATCGACATCTCGCGCCGCACCTACGCCAAGATCCGGCAGAACCTGTTCTGGGCCTTCGTCTACAACGTGGTCGGCATCCCGCTGGCGGCTTTCGGCCTGCTGAGCCCGGTGATCGCGGGCGCTGCGATGGCCTTCAGCAGCGTGAGTGTAGTAAGCAATGCGCTGCTCCTGCGGCGCTGGAAAGGAAGTTCGCAATGAGCAGCAGCCAGGCGGCCATCGGCACGCAGCCCTTCAACATCGGCGAGGCGGCGGCCCGCTCCGGGGTCAATGCGAAGATGATCCGTCACTACGAATTGCTCGGGCTGTTGCCCAAGATCGGCCGCACGGACTCGGGTTATCGCCAGTACACCCAGAACGATGTGCACACGCTGCGGTTCATTCGTCGCGCACGCTCCCTGGGCTTTAGTATGGTCGAGATCGCCGAACTGCTGAAGCTGTGGCAGAACAAGCGTCGCGCGAGCGCCGCTGTCAAGCGCATTGCTCTCGCGCACGCCGATGACCTCAGCCGACGCATCGAGGAAATGGAGGCCATGAAGCGCACGCTCGAGCGCCTAGCCGACTGCTGCCAAGGAGACGACCGACCGGACTGCCCCATCATTGATGAGCTCGCCGAGCTCACCGGCTTCGCGGGCTGCCATCCCACATTCAAACAATAATGTAGAACACAATTACGGCGGTGACCTGATGATGACTCTGGAGGCGGCAGCTTGAGCGCGCTGGGCCTTAGGATTCCTTCGTTGGGTCTCACCGCAGCGTCAAACCAGCACCATGAAAATTCTTCTTGTTGAGGACGAGACGCGAGCGGCGGACTACCTGCGCCAGGGCTTGGTCGAAAGCGGCTACACCGTGGAGTTGGCGTTCAATGGCACCGACGGCTTGCATGCCGCGCTCACTGGCGATCACGACCTGGTTGTGCTGGACATCATGCTGCCGGGCATCGACGGCTATGCCGTCCTTTCGGCGCTTCGCACCGCCAAACAGACGCCGGTCCTGATGCTCACGGCGCGCGGACAGACCGGCGACAAGGTGCGCGGATTCGATCTCGGAGCGGACGACTATCTGGTCAAGCCGTTCGAATTCCCGGAACTGCTGGCGCGCGTACGAGCGCTCCTGCGACGCGGTCAGCCCGCGCCCCAGGAAACCATGCTTCGATTGGGCGATCTGGAGGTCGACCCGGTGCGGCATCGCGCCACCCGACATGGCCAGCGCATCGACCTCTCCGCCAAAGAGTTCGCGCTGCTCACACTGCTCGTTCAGCGCACGGGAGAAGTGCTGTCGCGAACCCAGATCTCGTCCTTGGTGTGGGACATCCATTTTGACTCGGACACGAACGTGGTCGAAGTGGCGATACGACGCCTGCGCGCCAAGATTGATGACCCATTCGAGGTCAAGCTGATTCACACGGTGCGCGGCGTGGGATACGTGCTTGAGCGACGGGACGCGCCGTCGTGAGAATCAGTTTGCGCAAGAGGCTGGTCGGCGCATCGCTCGCTGCGCGGCTGGCGGTGGCGGGTTCCTTGTTCGGGTTGGTTATTGCGGGCGGTGCCATTTTCCTGGGCTATTGGACGCTATCGGACCAGCTTGACAAGCGTACGGCCGCGGAGCTCGACGGCAAGGTGCTCCTGCTTGCACACCTGCTTTCGGAGATTCCGGCGCCCCTCGCGATCTCCGAACAGCTGCATCGCTTCAACGACCTGTTGGTGGGCCACGACGATCTTCATCTCGCGATCGTGGAGGTTGGCACGAACCGGATCATTTGGTCGTCGTCCGCCGTCGCGCAAGGAACCGTGGAGCGCCTCGGAATTCAAGGAACGAATGACACCTCGAAGGAGTGGAGTGCCGCGCCGGCGCAACGCTACAGCACCGCTGTGGGGGTTCGGCCCGTCGCCTCGGGAGAGCCGGTTCGTTTCTATCTCTCGATCGATCGACAAGCAGACGCGGCCCTGCTACGGGCGTTTGTCGGCGCGACCTTGCTCGGCGTGCCTTTCCTGCTCGTGCTTGTGTCGGCCGGTGTGTGGCTGATCGTGCGCACCGGGCTGCTGCCAATGACACGTTTCGGCCGCTTGGCTGCCTCCGTCAACACATCGTCCCTTGCGCAGCGGCTGTCGTTGGACGGTTTGCCGGCCGAATTGAGTGCGCTCGCGCGCGAATTCAACGCCATGCTCGAGCGAATGGACGAAGGCGTGCGCAGGCTCAAGGAGTTCTCGGGAGACCTTGCCCACGAGATGCGCACCCCTGTCGCAACGCTGATGGGGCGCTCGCAGGTTGCGCTGTCGCAGCAGCGAACAAATGAGGAGCTGCGCGACGTCCTTGCCGGCAACATCGATGAGCTTCAGCGGCTCAGCCGGCTCATCTCGGACATGCTGTTCATTGCGCGCGCCGATCAGGCCGACATCGCCATGGAGAGGGAACACGTAGCGCTGCATGAGGCCGCACTGCACGTTGCCGATTATCTGAGCGTGCTGGCGGAGGAGCGCAACGTCACCGTCAGCATCTATGGCCAAGCGGAAGTGCGGGGTGACCGCATGCTCTTGCAGCGCGCTGTGACCAATCTTCTGTCCAATGCAATCCGACATGCCTCGCCTGCGAGCGAAGTCCGCGTCGAGATATCTCGGCGTGATGAGTTCGCATTGCTCGCGGTGGCCAACCAGGGCAGCGGCATTGCGCCTGAGCACCTGGAGCGAATCTTTGAGCGCTTCTATCGCATCGACTCTGCGCGCGCGCGCCACGACGGCGGCACCGGTCTTGGGCTGGCAATCGTTCGCACGATCATGTCGGCGCACCAGGGGCACGTGGAGGCCCGAAGCGCCGGTGGGGTGACCACCGTGACGCTGCACATTCCGATCGATCTGCATGCGCCAAGCGCGTAGCGCTGCTGCGTTGTGCCCGACAAAGGCGATCAGGATTTCAAAGCTGGCTTGAGGAAGGTTGCGAGAGCCTTCTGATCTCCCGCCAGCTGGATACGCATGAGCTGGAGCACTCGTTGTGCAACGCTGGACAGTGGCTGACCCGGGGGAAGCACCAGCAGCCCGGCGAAGGAGATGTCCAGCGACAGCGCACGGATGACGAGACCTCGCTGGGCGTACTCCAGTGCGGTGATGGGGTTGACGACGCCGATTCCCAGCCCGTGCATGGCCATCTCGCAGACGCTCGCGGCGTACGGGGTCTCGACCGCCACTCTGAGGCTGACGCCACAGTCCTCCAGCGCGCGCTCCAGGCGTCGTCGGGAAGCATCCTCGGGGTTGAGCGCAAGGAAGGGCTCTTCTGCGAGCTGGCGCGGTTGAACGGTTCTGGTGTTGGCCAGCCGGTGCTTCGCATGCATGACCACAACGCCTGGAAAGCGTGCGAATTCCGAATGTTCCAGGCCCGTCGTGGGCATCTCATCGGCCATGAGCCCAAAGTCTGCCTGACCTGCCAACACGGCATCGTGCACTTCACGCGAACTCAGCACCTGCAACGAAATCTGCGGTCTTCCCTCGGCGTCGGGCCGCTCGGCCACAAGCCGCGACAAGGCGCGGGGAACGAAGGTCAATCCGAATGCCGGATAGACCGCCATCCGCAGCGTGTTGACGCCATAGCGCTTCAAGCTGCGCATGCGGTGCTCGATACTGCTCAGGCCCACGTAAGCGCGCTCGACCTCGATCAGAAGCGCACGCGCTTCGGCTGTCGGCTGCAAGCGGCCGCGCAGCCGCCGGAACAAGGCAAAGCCGGCCGCGTCCTCCAGCCTGCGCAGCGACTGACTGATGGCGGGCTGCGTGACGCCCATGAGTACCGCCGCTTTGCTGGCGGATCCGACGGACATCACGGAGCGGAAAACCTCGATTTCCCGGAGCAACATATAAGCAGCACTTATGAAGTAAGAAATTGGCGGGTGATCCAGATTATCGTCGCAGCCCTAGAGTCGGTAGCTTCAGCCACCCCTCTGGAGAGCGCCATGAAACTTCAAACCGCCTTGGCAATGATTGCCCTTGCTTTTGCCGTGCCCTCCTGGGCGCACGATTTTTCGGCCGACATCGCCAAGTTCAACAGCATCGCAGCCACCAAGAAGCTCGACAGCGAACCGGCCGTTGCTGCGAAGCTCGCACTGGAGCGCGCTCAAGGTGAGATTGAGCAGTCGGACGTGAAGATGGTGTTGCGTATCCGCTCGATGACCAATACGGGCCTGCGCACGCTCGGCGAGCAACCCGCTTTCCTAACCAGTGAGTTCAAACGGCTGGAGACTGCGCTGGCCAATCCGAAGACCAATGACGCCGCCAAAATTGCCGCGGCAAAGGAGATCTTCGCCAAGCTGGCGGTCGAAATGCGGGTGTACACCGACCTGGAGAACATGGCCGTCGAGCAGATGAAGCAGGCCTTGCAGCTCATCGAATCCGCACCTGCCAAATAGGGGCGCCGGCACTGCCGGCCACGGCACAAGGATGCCATTGCGTGCAGGACCACCTCAGGGCAAGGCGCGAACCTTGCATTAGTGAACTCACCATTTCTCATCGTGAACTCTCAAACTTCAATCAACGACGCGTTTGCCAGCTTGGTTCCGCCGGTGTGGCGTGCCTCGACCGTGGTGTTCGATTCGCTCGACGATTTCGTCCATCGACGCAGCCGCATGCCCGACGGCTTCAGCTACGGAACCACCGGCACGCCCACCCAGCGCGCGCTGGAGACGCGCATCGCCGAGCTGGACGGCGCCGCACATTGCGTCGTTTTTCCTTCAGGGCAGGCGGCGATCTGCGGCACCCTGTTGGCGTTGCTCAAGCAGGGCGATCACCTTCTGATGACCGATGCCGCCTATGGCCTCGCCAAATCGTTCGCCGTCGAACGCCTGGAAGCTCTCGGTGTCGAAGTCGAGTTCTATCCACCACGCATCGGGGCCGACATCGAGCGGTTCATTCGCCCCACGACCCGACTTATCTGGTTGGAGTCGCCAGGGACGGTGACGATGGAGCTGGAAGACGTGCCGTCCATCACCGCCGTCGCCCGCGCCCACGGCGTGGTGACGGCGATCGACAACACGTGGGCGAGTCCGCGGGGCTTTCCTGCGCTGGGACATGGTGTGGACCTGTGCATCCATGCCTGCACCAAATACATGGGCGGACACTCGGACGTTTTGATGGGCAGCATCGCCACCAACGACGAGCGCCTGTATCGATCGCTGAGAGGTCTGCAATCGCTGATGGGACTGGCTGTCAGCGCAGAGGACTGCTTCCTCGTGTCGCGTGGGCTCGACACCATGCAGGTGCGGATGGAGCGCCAGGCGGCGAGCGCGCAAATGATCGCCGACAGGCTCTCAAGGCACCCATTGGTTCGCCAGATGCTCTTTCCTGCGCTGCCTTGCGCACCGGACCATGCCCTATGGGCCCGCGACTTCAAGCTGTCGGGATGCCTGATGTCGCTGCAGCTCGTGGACTCGCCCTACGAGGCCTACCGCGCGATGTTCCGTAAGCTGAAGCTGTTCTCGATCGGCGCGAGCTGGGGCGGCGTGCGCAGCATTGCTGCTTTCTACCCCGCGGAGGAACTGGCCAAGCGCCAGTTCTGCGATGTGCAGGGCCCCGTCATTCGATTCTCCGTCGGCTTGCAGGATCCGCAAGAGCTGCTCGACGAACTGCTGGGCGCCTTGAGCGCCTTCGAAGCCTGTATCAAACTTTAACCCCAAGACGTCTGGAGCCTGCGATGACTTTCAAACCGATGATCAAGTCCCTTGTTGCGGCCGCCAGCCTCGCGCTGTGTGCCGGTGTGGCCGCGCAGCCGCTGGACGGCACGCTCAAGAAAATTAAGGACACCGGAACCATCACGGTGGCGACTCGCGGTGCCTCCATTCCGTTCAACTACCTGGACGACAACAATAAGCAGACGGGCTTCGCCTGGGACATTTCGCAGCGAGTGGCCGAGCAGGTCAAGAAGGAGTTGAAACTCGCAAAGCTGGACGTCAAGACGCTGGAGGTCACGCCGCAGACGCGTATTCCACTGGTGGCCAACCAGACCGTCGACCTCGAGTGCAGTTCCACCACCAACAACGCCGAGCGACAGAACCAGGTTTCCTTCTCGACCACCTTCTTCGTGGTCGGAGCGCGCCTGCTCGTGCGCAAGAACTCGGGGATCAAGCACTGGTCCGACCTGGTCGGCAAGAACGTCGTCGTCAGCGCAGGAACGACCGCCGAGCGCATGCTGCGCCGCCTCAACGAGCAGAACAAGTGGGGCATCAACATCATCCTGGCCAAGGACATCAACGAGAACTTCCTGACGGTCGAAACCGGGCGGGCGGTTGCGGCCACCCAGGACGACATCATTCTCTTCAGCAATATCGCGCGCGCCAGGAATCCGGCCGACTGGGAAGTGGTGGGCGTTCCGCAACAGAAGGAGGCCTACGGCTGCATGCTGCGAAAGGGCGATGTCGCCTTCAAGAAGCTGGTCGACAGCGTGATCGTGGGAATGATGCGCTCGGGAGAGTTTGCGTCGCTGTACGAGAAATACTTCCTCAAGCCCATCGCCGTGAAGGGAAGCGTCACCGTCAATTTCCCGATGTCGCCGGATATCCAGGAGCTCATTCGCAACCCGAACGACCAGCCGCTGTAATCGCCTGGAATTCAGACCGCACGAACCGCACTGAACGATGCACTACGCCTGGGATTGGCTGATTTTCTTCAAACCCTCAGTCACAGGGGAGGGCCTCTACGGGCTGATGCTGCTGCGCGGCCTGTTGTGGACCGTCCTCCTGTCGTTGCTGGCCTGGACGCTGGCGCTGGGCATCGGCTTGGTCGCCGGCGTGGCGAGGACGCTGACCAACCGTCCGGCGCGCTACCTATCCACGGTGTACATCCACTGCTTCCGCAACACACCGCTGCTGGTCCAGCTGTTTCTCTGGTACTTCGTCGTACCGGAATTGCTGCCGGTCGAATGGGGCAGTGCGATCAAGCAGATGAATCCGACCACCAACCAGTTCCTAACCGTGCTGGTTGGCTTGACACTCTACACGGCCGCGAAGGCGGCCGAGCAGGTGCGAGCGGGCATCGAATCGGTGCCGACAAGTCAGAAGCAGGCGGCCATGGCACTTGGGCTTGGGACGGCGGCGGCCTACCGGCACGTGATCCTGCCGCAGGCCCTGCGCATCGTCATTCCGCCGTTGACGTCGGACTTTCTGAACGTGTTCAAGAACTCGGCCGTGGCGCTCACCATCGGGCTCATGGAATTGACTGGGCAGACACGCCAGCTCAGTGAGTTCAGCGCTCACCCGTTCGAGGCTTTTATTGCCGCGACGGTGATCTACATGGCGATTACCTATGGCGTGATTTTGTTGATGCGCCATATCGAGCTCCGGGTGCGCGTGACAGGTCTGCTGGGAGGCACCTGATGGGTTACGACTTCGACTGGGTTTCGCTGCAGCGCGCTTGGCCATACCTCATGCAGGGCCTGCAGATGACCGCCTTCCTGGTGGTGGTCGCCATGGCTGCAGGCATCGGCCTTGGAACCCTGCTGGCCATCGCCCGCATCTTTGCGCCTCGTCCGATCGCGACCGCCGTTGCTGGCTATGTGAACCTGTTCCGTTCGATTCCGCTGATTCTCACGATCCTTTGGATCTACTTCCTGATGCCCGTGGTGCTCAGGACTGTCACCGGCGATCCAAACCTCAGCGTGGGACCGATCTATGCGGCGCTGGTGGCCTTCGTCCTCGCGGAGTCGGCCTACTACTGCGAGATCATCCGCGCCGGCATCGGCAGCGTCCGCGCAGGCCAGATGCAGGCGGCCCAGTCGCTGGGCATGACGCCCTGGCAAGCCATGCGCCACGTCATCCTGCCGCAGGCGTTTCGCAACATGACGCCGTCGCTGATCAACCAGACCATTGCGTTGCTCAAGGACACGTCGCTCGTCTACGTAATCAGTCTGAACGATTTTCTCGGGGCCGCGACCAAGGTGGGACAACGCGACGGGCGCGTTGTCGAGGTCTACATCCTCGTCGCGCTCGTCTACTTGGCGCTGTGCACGGCCGGTGCCTGGTGGGTCACATGGCTGCAACGGCGCAAGATCGCATCGGCACTTTGAATGAACTCCATGATTGAAATCAACGATGTCTCCAAGTGGTACGGAAAATTTCCTGTGCTGAGCGATTGCAGCACGACCATCCGTGAGGGCGAGGTGGTCGTGGTTTGCGGGCCATCCGGCTCTGGTAAATCGACCCTCATCAAGACCGTCAATGCACTCGAACCCATCCAACGTGGCAGCATCACGGTCAATGGCATCCAGGTCGCCGATCCCGGGACCGACTTGCCGAGGCTGCGTGCCAAAGTCGGCATGGTATTCCAGCACTTCGAGTTGTTTCCCCACTTGAACGTGACAGACAATCTCACGTTGGCACAGGTTCAGGTACTGAAGCGATCTCGCTCCGAAGCGGTTGAGCGAGGATTGCGGATGCTTGATCGGGTCGGACTTTCGGCGCACAAGGACAAGTTTCCGGGTCAGCTTTCGGGCGGCCAACAGCAGCGCGTCGCCATCGCGCGGGCGCTGTCCATGGATCCGATCGTCATGCTGTTCGACGAGCCGACCTCGGCACTCGATCCGGAGATGGTCGGCGAGGTGCTCGAGGTCATGGTGCAGCTCGCGGGCGAAGGAATGACAATGATGGTGGTCACGCACGAGATGGGCTTTGCCAGGCAGGTGAGTGACCGGGTGATCTTCATGGACCAGGGAAGAATCCTCGAGGACTGCGCGCGTGACGAGTTCTTCGGCCAGCCGGAGGGCCGGACACCGCGTGCCCAGGACTTCCTCTCTAAAATCCTGCAGCATTGACGACCCTGATTCTGCCCTGCCTCAATTTAAGGAACCACAATGAAATCGATCAAGGTACTCGTGCTTGCCGCTACGCTGGCCCTTTCAGGCGTTGTACTCGCGCATGGGGACGAGGATCACAGCAAGCCCTCCGGCCCCGTCAAGAAAGAGCAGAAGGACTGGGGAATCGCGGGAGAGGCGAGGGCGGCCAAGCGGACCGTCGCCGTCAGGATGACGGACAACATGCGCTTCACGCCCGACCGCATCCAGGTGAAGCAGGGCGAAACGGTCAGGTTGTCGATCAAGAACGATGGGAAATTGATGCACGAGTTCGTCCTGGGCACGAAGAAGGAGCTCGATGAACACGCGGCGCTCATGAAGAAATTTCCCAACATGGAGCATGACGAGCCTTACATGGCGCACGTTGCTCCGGGCAAGACGGGCGAGATCGTATGGACTTTCAACCGGGCCGGTGATTTCGACTTTGCTTGCCTCATTGCGGGTCACTACGAAGCCGGGATGGTCGGTAAGGTCAAGGTTGTAGCGGCCTCAGCTGCACGGCAAAGTGCCGCGCGCTAGCGCCAGCTGGGGAGGCATTTCTCTCGAGATAGCGCCATAGGGCGATCGCCAGCCGCCGCGCAAGCGCGACAATGCCGATCCGTCGCATGCGCTTGCCGGCGACGGCAAAGCGCTGATTGAACCCCATTGGCTCAACTGGCTGGCCGGCTGGAAGCGGAGCCAACTCCACGCGAGTTCGACCATCAGCCATCGACTGCGTTTGTTTCCGGCCTTGCTGATGCCCTGCTCAACCCCGGATGGCCACTTCAAATTCCCCCACCTGTGGCCGCGCAAACTCCTCCAGGCAGGACGATCGAATTATTGATCAGTCATGGTCGGCATTGAGCGCCAATCGGGCGGCGGCCTCCTTGAGTCGGTAGCTTTTTCCCTCGAACTCGAGCATGACGGCGCGATGCATGAGGCGGTCCAGGATGGTCGTGCCCATGGTGGCATCGCCGAGATACTTGCCCCAGTCCTGCACGACCCGGTTAGAGGTGACGATGATGCTGCTGCGACGCTTGTAGCGTTGATGGACGACAGACTGCAGCACCTCGGCGCCGGTGTCCGAGATGCGCCGCGCCAGGAACAGATCGTCCAGTACAAGGAGATCGGGTTCCACATAGGCGTTCAGCATGGCGGCCTGCTCAGCCGGCGTGGACAGCGCGAAACGGGCGAACTCGGTGTCGGCCTCGACGTAGCGCACCTCGTGCCCTTGCAGGGTAGCCTGGTAGGCCACGGCCTTGGCGACGTGGCTCTTGCCGGTGCCCGGCTTGCCGATGATCAGGGCGTTGGCGCCTTCGCCGATGAACTTCAGAGTGTGCAGCTCGAAGCAGGCCTGACGCGGCAGCTTGGGGTTGAAGCGCCAGTCGAAGTCGCCCAGCGTCAGCCGTTCCTCGAGCTTGGAATGCTTGAAGCGCCGCTCGGTCAGCCGCGAGTGGCGCCGGTCGAGTTCGTCCTGCAGCATGGTGGCGAAGGTCTCCAGGAAGGGCTGTTGCGACGACTGCGCCTGCATCACGCGCGTGTTCAGGGTGGCGGCGATGCCCGACAGGCGCAGATCGCGCAGAGCGCGTTCAATCTCATTGAGGGTCATGCTTGCGAACTCCGGTGGTGGGGAGATGGGAGGGCTGGGCGGCACAGCGCGCGAACAGCTCGGCGTAGATGTCGGCGGGCCGGATCAGCGGATGCTCCTGGGTCAATGCGAGCTCGCCTTGCATCGGGCTGTCGACGGTGTCGATCGCGGCCAGCGCGTCGGCCACGAACTTCTCGGTCAGCTCCTTGACGTGGCGATAGCTGTGCACGCCATCAACGATGGCGCGCGCACAGGCGCAGTCCACGAGGCGCCGCGGATAGCGGTTGGCCAGGCTCACGATGCCCCACAGCTTGCGCTGACCCACGCGCCCCTCGACGGCGAACAGCATCTGGCACAGCCGTTCGGCGTCAGGGCCGATCGCCCTGGCTTGGCCGAGGATGCGACGTGTCTCGCGCGAGGGGTTGAACACGCGCTCGTCTTGCGGCAGCACAACCGTGCCCGGACGTTCGACGCGCGCGTGGGTGCGCAGCAGCGCCTGCGTCTTGAGGTCGCGGATCTCGATTCGGCGCTCGAACAGACGCACCAGCACCCGGCTGCCGATGGGCGCCGGGCGCGCGGCGTAGCTGCTGTGATCGATGCGCACACAAGTGTCGTCGCAGACGGTGCGCTGGGCCTCGGTGAAGTACTGCATGCCCAGCATCGGCAGCGGCTGCAGCAGCGGGCGCTCCTCCTCGAACATGGCCTGCACTTGGCGGCGCGTGCTGCCGTGGATGCGCGGGGCCGCCCACTTGCGCTCCCAGTGCTCCAGGAATTCGTTCTGCTCCTCCAGGGACTCGAAGCGCCGCCCCTTCAGGGCCGTGGCCTGCGTGTGGCCGATGGCGTTCTCCACGCTGCCCTTGCGATTGGGGTCCCGCACCCTGGCCGGGTCGCCGACCACGCCATAGTGGGCCAAGGTGGCGGCGTACACGGGATTGAGCTCGGGCTCGTACAGGTCTGGCCGCAGCACGCCTTCCTTGAGGTTGTCCAGCACGACGTAGCGGCAACTGCCGCCGAAGTAGCGCCAGGCCTGCTCGTGCAATCTGGCCCAGGTCTCCTGGCTGGACTTCCACACGACGCGGCGGAAGCTGCGCCGCGAATAGCGCAGCGTCGCCACGAACAGGCGCGGCTTGCGATAGCGCTCGGTGCCCGGCACGCGCGTGGGCGCACCCTCACCGTAGTCGACCTGCATCTCCTCACCGGGCAGGAATTCCAGGCGATCGAATTGCTCGGGCTGGCGCTGGCGCAACCGGGCCACGAAGCGTTTGACCGAGCCGTACGCGCCGGCGAAGCCGAACTGGTCGACCAGATCCTGGTAGATGGCCGTGGCGTTGCGCCGCAGACGCAGTTGCGCTTCGATGAAGCTGCGGTGCGGTTCGCATGCCGACACGGCACCGGCGTGGCCGCCCGTCGCGGCCGGTGGCCGGGGTGGGGGAAATTGCGCTGCTGAGCCGGTGGCCACCCCGGAGGAATTCGGCGCGGCCGCAGCGAAACGCTTCTGGTAGCCACGGATCGTCTTGCGGTCGATTCCCGTCACGCGCTCGATCTCGCGCTGGCTGGCCCCCGCGGCCAGCAGGGTCCAGATGGTCGTTTGCAGATGCGGCTTCAAGACGTTCACTCCAGTGCCCTCCCAGTTGAGAGGGCGGAAAGTAACGTCCTGCCTGGTCCGACCCCAGCGCAGCGCACGCCGCGCTCAGCGCTTCAGCGCGCCGCCGGGGTGGGGGAATTTAGCTGGCCAAAGGTGGAGGAGTTTGGGTGGCCGCCGGGGAGCTCAACGTCGCTGGTGCCACTGGCGTAGGGCGTCGGCGCCAGGCCCAGGCAGCCGGCAAGTTCACGCCGGTTGTGGAACCGCCGCCAGCCAAACAGTTCCTTGACCAGGGTCCATGCACTTCCCGTGCCGATACCTGCCAGCCGGGCGAGCAGTGCGATCGCGGGTTGTGCACCGCTGCGGACCTGATGCTGCTGCAGTGTCTCCAGCGCCCTGATCTGCCTGGCAACCAGCGACAGGCGTTCGAACTCGCGCTCAATCTCGGCGCGCAAACCTGGCAACAGTCGCACGGCGTGCTGAGTCCACCAGCCCACCCCGCGCGCCCACCGATGCGCTCGACCCGCAGGTTGTGCAGCACCAGCAGCGAACGGATCCGGTTGCTGTGGGCAGTGCGCTCCTGCCGCAGGCGGCCGAGTTCCCGGTGCACGCGCCGCTCATCCTCCTGCTCCGGGCTGGGGATCCGCGCAACGGCCCACACCCGCCGTTCACCAGCGTGATAGCGCATCAGCATCGACAGCAGCTTGTCGCTGTCGAGCCGATCCGTCTTCGCGCGGCGCGCGCGCCGGTTGACTTCGATACTGGCCGAGTCCACTACGAGATTGGCGATGCCTTGTTCGGTCAGCCAGCGGTGCAGCCAGAAGCCGTCACGGCCAGCCTCGTAGCAACTGCGCACCGGCACTTGCCCGGCCAGGCCGCAACGTGCCTTGGCCCTCGTGATCGCTGTCAGCACAGACGCCGTGTCCCCTGCAGCGACCGAGCATCGGCTCGGCGCGCGCACGCCGTCACCCAGCGACAGCTTCCAGCTCTTGTCGCCCAATCAAAGGCCATGTACAGCCGGCCGGTGATCGTCGTATCCTGCCCCTGAAGGGCTGTGTCAGGCGCGCATTTGCATGCTCTCCTTTCGAACGAGTCTCCGAATCCTCGTTCTACTCCAGGGGCTTACCTCCGTGGCCCCTTCCATAGTATCTAATGACCCAGACTTACGCCCAGATCCAGAGGAAGATCGCGGCTCTTCAGCAATCCGCTGACGCACTACGCCACAAGGAAGTCGCGGGCGTTGTCGCTCGCATCAAGACTGCGATCGAGCACTATGGGTTGACGGCGCATCAACTCGGGTTCGGCGGCGCGGTTGCGAGTGCCAAGGCTTCGGCCAAGAGGCCGGGGGTCAAGAGCGTGAAGAGCGAAAAGAGCGACCGGGCCGCGAAGTACAGCGACGGCAATGGCAAGTCCTGGTCCGGCATCGGAAAGCGCCCTTTCTGGATTCGTGACGCGCTCGCGGCTGGGAAGTCCTTAGACGATTTCTTGACGGGAACTGCGCCTGCCCTTGGCCAGGTCGCAAAAGTTCGGTCAAAGCGCCTGAAACAAAAGCGGAGTCCATCAACGCTGCTCTACCGCGACGGCGCCGGAAATTCCTGGACTGGCCGTGGCCCGCAGCCGCGCTGGATGAAGGAAGCCATCGCAGGCGGAAAGACGCTTGAAGAGCTGAAGGGTTGAGCTGAACGCAAGAAGTCCAGGACCCTGGCGCCAAGCTACAAGGGATCGAGCCACGGCTGCGACGAGTCATGAAGCCGGTCTCGACGATCAGCGACGCAGGTGACGCATCACCCAGTGATCCGCCCACAGGAGAGGTGCGGGTGCGCTGGGGTTGCTTGAGCTGACACCGAACGATGTCGCCGCCATGTTTGGGTTGTGTTGGATCAGCACATCGCCACGAAGCCGAAGCGGACTATTGAGGTAGTGCTCATTGACTATCACGGGCAGTATCTGCGTTCCTCCAGGTGGAGGCGGATCAAGGCGCGGGTCCTAGCGCGTGATAATCGGATCTGTCAATGCTGCGGTGGCCGCGGTATGCGCAACGACGAGGTGCTGCGCATCGAGAACGGCGCCCGCCGCGAAGAGACAGGTGCCGGCGTCCGGCGCCGCTGGGTCAGACCGTGGAGAGTAAGACCGGGAAGGGCTTGGTGGAATACCTCAGCCCCGAGATCATGGTCAAGGCGCAGGCTATCCTGGAGCGCTACGCCGCGCCGCTGCAGCAACGGCTCGCGCGCGAGCTGCGCGACCTCGAATCGGCACCTGCGTTGACTGCAAGAGTGGCGTGATCGACCCGTCGTTCGCCGAAACGCGGCTCGAGATCCATTCGCAGCAGAAGGAACTACTCGATCTAGAGGACGTCGGCCCAGCTGTGCGAAAGCGGGCGGAACGCGAGGTCCGTCTTGCCGGCAAGGCCCTTGAAGTCCTCGGGCTCACGCTCGCTGCCGAAGGATGAGCGCCGAGGAGCGACGCGCCCTCAAGGACCGCCGTCGGGACGAACTGCGTCGAGCGATCCTCAAGCTAAAAAACCGCGGACAGAGCATCTCGATCACCGCCGTTGCGCGCGAGGCCGGCGTGACACCGGCCCTGTTGCACAACACGTATCCCGACATTGCCAAGGAGATAGGGAGCCTGCTGGGCAAAAGTTCGCGCGCCCAACGTGACGCGGCGAGGGATGACTTGGCGCGGAGGCCGGATTGAGAACGGGAAGCTGCGCGCAGAGAGGAAAAGGGCGGAGCACCAAGCGCGCCAGTTGGCTTCAATGCTGGAAGCGATGCGCTACGAGTTCGCGCTCGCGCGCGCCGTGGCGGAAGGTAGGCTCGTGCCAATGAAGGGCATGACTCATCCTTGAATTTTTGCTTCGCCGCCGGGGCGGGCGTGCGGGCCGCCGGAGCTGGTGCTTCGTCAAACGTGCGCTCAGTACGCGCGCGTGAATCCGCCGTCGTGCAGCAAGTTCGCGCCGGTCATGTGATCCGACAATGCACCGAGCAGTTGCTCGACGACCACGGCAACTTCTTCCGGCGTACCGTACTTGCCCAGCGGAATGTTCGAGGTCTCGTCGGCCAAGCGCTGAGCGAAGCTGACGCCCGCCTGTTCGGCGCGTCGTTGCAGGGAGGCCATGTAGTCGGGCGTCAGCGTGCCGCCGAGCGACAAGGTGTTGATGTGGATGCCACGCTCGCCCAGGGCGAACGCGAGCGTCTTTGCCTCGGCTAGCCAGGCGCAACGCAGAACGTTGCTCGTCGCGTAGTGGCCGAGCGCTTGCACCGACGTAACGGCCGAGATGATCACTACCTTGACGCGCTGGCCCTGAGCCGGGTTGGGTTGCATCGCGGGGATTACCGCCTTCAAAAGCCCCAAGGGGCCGATGAAGCTGCGCTGGAACAGCGTGCGCCAAGTGTCGTTGGGCGGCAGGCAATCGTTCGTCGGAGGCATCTGCGGCGGCATCATCACAACGCCGTCGAGCACGGTGCTTTGGTCGACGAGCCGTTCACCGAAGGCGGCGGCGGCGGCGTCGTCACCCATGTCGACCGGGATGGCTTCGTAGCGGCCGGGGCGAACCGACCGCAGCTCGTCGCAAAGCGCAAGCAGCCTGCCTTCATCGCGAGCCGCAAGCACCAGAGCACGCCCCGATTGCGCCAGCCGGGCGCAGACGGCGCGTCCGATACCACCGGTCGCGCCGGTAACGAGAACGGAACGGCTGTCAGTGCTCATGGACGCTCCTTGGCACGGCGACCGTGGCGGGCCGCAAGTTGCGCATTGTGCGCTCGTGGACCGCGCTTGGCACCGGTTCATTCGCGACCGTCGTCGCGCGCAGTTGCGACCGCCACGGGCTGGTCTCAACTTCGACGCAAACCACTACGATGGTGGCCGCTTGAACCGCCCCGGATTTTGAGGAGGCTCCTTCGATTGAGA
>NZ_LMTS01000235.1 GCF_001541225.1 Variovorax sp. WDL1
TTGTACTGGTACGGCATGCCCCACGGATCCAGCGGCAACTCCTTGCGCAGGTACGGGCCGTGCCAGCGTGCGTTTCCCGGCGCTGCGCGCATCAGGGCGGCCAGGCCTTCCTGGCTGGAGGGATAGCGGCCCACGTCGAGGCGGTATTGATCGAGCGCCTTGCCGAGGACGTCGATCTGCGCCTTGGCGGTGGTGATTTCGGATTTGCTGCGTTTCCGAAAAGACGCGGGCCGACGATGCCGGCGAGCAGGCCGACGATGACGAGGACGACCAGGAGTTCGAGCAGGGTGAAGCCG
>NZ_LMTS01000068.1:0-14367 GCF_001541225.1 Variovorax sp. WDL1
CGTCCTGCACCAGCGGCGCCAGCCGCGACACCAGCTCCACCCGCAGCGTGCCCACCGAGACCCAGGTGCCGCTCGTCAGCTTGAAGTCCTCGGCCACGCGGCCGTTGAACATCACGCCGCATTCGGGCCGCTGCGCATCGACGAGGTAGCCCGCGTCGCCGATGCGGTAGTAGCCCTCTTCGTCGAAGGCCTGGGCGCTTTCGCGCGGCGCGTTGCGGTAGCCGGGGAAGACCGAGACGCCCTTGACCCGCATCTCCAGCTTGTCGCCGTTGGGTACGAACTTCAGCTCCAGCCCCGGCAGCGGCGCGCCGATGCAGCCGGCGCCGTCGAGCTTCCAATGGGCCGAGGTGATGGCCGGCGAGGTCTCGGTTGCGCCCCATGACGTGGTGAGCCACAGAGGCGCAGCCGGCCGTGCGCGCTTCGCCACCGCTTCGAGCCGCTGCCAGGTCGAGGGCGCCAGCGCCGCGGCGGCATAGAAGCACAGGCGCAGGCGCGACAGCACATCGGCAGCGAGCGCTTCGTCGGCCTCGAGGGCGGGGAGCAGCATGTCGTAGCCGCGCGGCACGTTGAAGAGCAGCGTGGGCCGCACCTCGCGCAGGTTGCGCACCGTCTTCTCGATCAGGCCCGGCGCCGGGCGGCCCTCGTCGATGTAGAGCGCGCCGCCATGGCAGAGCACGATGTTGAAGTTGTGGTTCGCGCCGAAGGTGTGGCTCCACGGCAGCCAGTCCACCAGCACCGGCGTCTCCTGGTCCAGGAAGCGCCAGGTCTGCGCGATCATCTGCTGGTTGGCGCACAGCATGCGGTGCGTGTTGATCACCACCTTGGGCCGGCCGGTGGAGCCCGAGGTCAGCAGGTACTTGGCATGGGTGTCGGGCAGGATGGCCTCGAAGGCCTGCATCACGGCCGGCGTCTCGTGGGTGGCCAGCAGCCGGTCGAAAGAGCGCGCGCCGGGATGCGCGTCGGCGTTGCGGCTGAAGACCGTGATCGCATCGACGCCGCAGCCGGCCAGCACACCGCCATAGACCTTGGCGTCCGAGGCATAGATCAGCGCGGGGTCCAGCGCCTGCAGCATGCCGTGCAGCCGCGACGGGTCCTTGGCCATGCGCGAATAGGCGCTGGAGAGCGAACAGGCCGTGCGGCCGATGTGCATGGTGGCCAGCATCAGCACCGCATGGTCGATGGCGTTGTCGGAGAGGATCACCACCGGCCTGTCCCGTGGCACGCCCAGGTCGAGCAGGCCCTGCGCCACCGCGCCGACGGCACGGCGCAACGCGCGGTAGTCCAGCTTGCGCCAGCCCTCGCCGCTCTCGTCGCGCTCGGCCAGCGCCAGTGCATCAGGCGTCTCGCGCGCCCAGCGCTCCAGCCATTCGCCGACGCAGCGGGCGTACGGCCGGAGCGCGACGGGCGAGCGCAGCGCGAAAGAGCCGTCGTCGAAGTCGATGCGGATCGTGCGGGGCGGGGCGAGCTGGGTCTCGTCGTCGAAGAAGCCTTCGGCTTTCATCGCATGTCTCCTGGTAGCGCGCTGTTATTCGAGTGTGCCGGATGCGGACTTGGCGCGGATCAGGTTCAACAGCAGGGCGTCGCGCGTGCGCTCCAGATCGCTTTCGTGGCGCTGGCCGAGCTCCGCGGCAACGCCCTCGGTCACCTGTTGCTTGAGCTCCTGCGTCATCAAGGGCGACCCCAGGTCCTTCCACCAGTCCTCGATCGGCCCGCCCAGGTGCGCCAGCACATGCGCGATGCCGCCGGTGCCGCCGGAGAGGTGCAGGTTCATGAAAGGCCCCATCACGGCCCAGCGCAGTCCCGGCCCCTGCGAGATCGCCGTGTCAATGTCGGCCACCGAGGCCACGCCCTGCTCGACCAGGTGGAAGGCTTCGCGCCACAGCGCCGCCTGCAGCCGGTTGGCGATATGGCCCTTGACCTCGCGCTTCACGTGGATCGGCCGCTTGCCGATGGCCGCATAAAAGGCCATCGCGCGTTCGACGACGTCGGGCGAGGTGCGCTCGCCGCCGATCACCTCCACCAGCGGGATCAGGTGCGGCGGATTGAAGGGATGGCCCAGCACCACGCGCTCCGGATGCGCGCAGCCCGACTGCATGCCGCTGACCGTCAGCCCCGAGGAACTGGAGGCCAGGATCGCATGCAGCGGCGCGGCGGCGTCCATGCGGCGGAACAGATCGATCTTGAAGTCCATGCGCTCGGGGCCGTTCTCCTGCACGAAGTCCGTTTCGCGCAGGGCGTCTTCCAGCGACGCGTGGAATCGCAGCCGTTCCATGGACGCGCCTTGAGCGAGCCCGAAGCGCTCCAGCGTGGGCCAGTGCTGCGCCACGGCCTGGCGCAGCCGCGCCTCGGCCCCCGGCGACGGGTCGGTGGCATCGACGTCCAGCCCCTGGGCGAGGAACCAGGCGGCCCAGCTGGCACCGATCACGCCGGTGCCGACCACCGCGACGCGTGCAATGGGCGTGTCCTTGCGTGCCATGCCTCAGGACTCCGCCGTGAAGCCGACCTTCTTGACCAGCGGGCCCCAGCGCTCGAACTCGTCGCGTTGCGAACGGGCCATCTCTTCGACGCTGGAGCCATGCGCGATCAGGCCGACGACGGCAAGGCTGTCGATCACCGACTTGTCCTTGATCGCGGCGTTGACGGCCGCGTTGGCAGCGCTGACCACCGCGGCCGGCGTCCTGGCAGGCGCATAGAAGCCGAACCACTCCTCGGTCGTGAGCTCCGCGAAGCCCTGCTCGGCCAGGGTCGGCACCTCGGGCGAGAAGGGCGAGCGCGCCTTGCCGGAGGTGGCCAGCAGCCGCAGCTTTCCCGCCTTGTGGTTGGCGACGAAATCGCCGCTGGGCGTCACCATCGCGGCGATCTGACCGCCCACCACGTCGGTCACACCGGGGATGGAGCCGCGGTAGGGCACGTGCTTGAGCTCGACGCCGTTGTTGATGCCCAGCAGCGCCCCGATGAAATGCGGCGTGGAGCCGGCCGCCGGCGAGCCGTAGCTGGCTTGCCCCGGGTTGGCCTTGGCCCAGGCCAGGAAGTCCTTGACGTTCTTGACGCTGGCCGGCACCAGCGGGCCGACCGCCAGTCCGTGGTGCATCACCGCCGCGATCGACACCGGCGTGATGTCCTTGACCGGGTCGTAGCTCAGCTTGCTGTAGATGTGCGGGTAGATGGAGGTGCAGGAGAAGGGCGACAGCGCCAGCACGCTGCCGTCGGCGGGCGCGCCCTTGAGCACCTCCAGCGCGATGCGGCCGCCCGCGCCGGGCTTGTTCTCGACGACCGCCGCGTTGCGGGTGTAGGCCGAACCGGCCAACTTCTCGCCGACGCGGCGCGCCACGCTGTCGCCGGCGCTGCCGGCCGGGAAGCCGTAGTAGATCTTGACCTGCTCGATGCCCTGGGCCCGCGCGGTCAGCGGCGCAAGAGCGCCGAGGGCGGCAGCCGCGCCCAGGGTGTGAAGGAAGTGGCGGCGATCGGTCATGGCGTGTCTCCTCGGAGGTCGTTGTAGGTGGCGGTCGTCACACGGCGAATTCGGGGCGCGGCAGGCCGATGCGCGGCAGGCCCATCATGTCGCGCGCCTCGGCCGGCGTGGCGGGCTCCAGGTCCATCTCGTGCAGCACGCGCACGATGCGCTCCGTCAGCTGCAGGTTGGTGGCCAGCTCCCCTTGCCGGTAGTAGAGGTTGTCCTCCAGCCCGACGCGCGCATGGCCGCCCAGCAGCAGCGCGCTGATGTTGGCCTCCAGCTGCGAGGGCCCGATGCCGCTCACGCCGAAGATCGCGCCCTTGGGCAGCGTGTCCACCATCATCTGCAGGTGGCGCGGCGAGAAGGGCATCGCGTTCTGGAAGTTGCGGTGCACGTTCATCACCAGGTTGATGAAGTAGGGCGGCTCGTCCAGTCCCTCGTTGATGAGCGTGGTCGTGTCCTGCAGGATGTGGGTGGGGCTGAACACCTCCCACTCGGGCTTGATGCCGCGCGCCTTCATGCCGGCGGCGAGCTCGCGGCCCTTGCCGAGCGGCGTGTCCATCAGGATCTCGCGGCCCTCGAAGCTCAGGTTGAGCGTGGTCGCGTCCAGCGTGCACATCTCCGCGCCCGCGTCCATGCCCTTCACGCGCTCCTCGAAGGCGATCTCCCAGCGCCCGCCCGGCAGCGGCTTGACCATGTCGCCATGCACGCCGCCGCCGGTGGAGTTGTTGATCACGATGTCGCAGCCGGCATCGCGGATGCGCTGGTTGATCTCGCGGTACACCGCTGCGTCGCAGGTCGCGCCGTCGTCCGGCCGCCGCGCATGGATCGCGGCTACGCTCGCGCCGGCCTTCCAGCAGCGCACCACGTCGGCGGCAATCTCCGCGGGCTGGGTGGGAAGATGGGGGTTCTGCGATTTGTGCGCCATGCCGCCGGTAGGGGCAATGGTCACGATCACCTTGCGCTTGGACATCGATCGGTCTCCTTGGATGAGCGCGCTATTATTTTTGGCCGCCGCCGGCCCCACAGTCATTGCGACGACATTTGGAGTCAGGGTTTACGCGGCGAGGAGCGTCGATGCACAACAAGCCGATCCGGAGACAGGCGGCCTCCCTTTCCATACCCGACCTGCTGCAGCGCTCGGGCTGGTTTCCGGCGCTGGATGCCGGCGCGCAGGCGCGGGTGCTGGACGAGATCCGCGAGCAGCCGGTGGCCGCCGGGTGTGCGCTGTGCCGCCGCGGAGACACGCCGCTGCACTGGTACGGCACGCTGGAAGGGCTGCTCAAGTGGTCCATCACCGCCGCCGACGGGCGCTCAGTGACGCTGGGTGGCCTCTCGGTCGGCAGCTGGTTCGGCGAGGGCACGCTGCTGCGGGCCTTGCCTCGCTCGGCCGACATCATCGCGCTGCGCGACAGCCGGGTGGCGCGCCTTCCGGTGGAAACCTTCGAGTGGCTGCACCAGACGCAGCTGAGCTTCAACCATTTCCTGCTGCGCCAGCTCAACGAGCGCCTGCACTGGTTCATGGGCAACTACGCGGCGCATCGCCTGCTCGACGCCGACAGCCAGGTGGCGCGCGCACTCGCGGGGCTGTTTCATCCGTGGCTGCATCCGGGCAGCGATGTGCACCTGCAGACCTCGCAGGAGGAGATCGCGAATCTGTCGGGCCTGTCGCGCCAGCGCTGCAACGCGGCGCTCAACCGGTTGCGCGAGGCGGGGCTGCTGCACATCGAGTACGGCGGAATCACCGTGGTCGACCTGGAAGGGCTGCGGCGCTTCGTCGAGTAGCGGCCGCGGTGGGCGGCGGGCGTCAGTGCTGCTGTTGCTGCGTCTTGTGCAGGGGCTTGGCGCCGGGGCTCTGGGGCTGCTCCCCTTCCTCGGCAGGGCCCGCGTGCGGGCGTGCCGTTCGCAGGTCGTCATCCTCATCGTCGCGCCACTTCTCATGGTCCGGATGGCGCCGTGGCGGGCGTCCCTCCGCAGGAATGGCGGCATCGTGTCTGGGCATGATCAAGCTCCTTGAAAGGCGACTCCCTTCAAGTTAGCCAATGTCCGAAGCGCCCATGTCGGGAGGGCGCGGGACTCACCGTGGGAGAAGGCGCACGTGCTGCACGCGCCGTCCCGCATCAGAACTTGTGCGTGAGATGGGGCGGCCCTTCCTCGTCGCCGGTGCTCTCGTCGTCCACCGAGGCAAGCTTGAGGCGGGCGGCTTCATGCCGTACCTTCAGTTCCGCGTAGCGCTCGCGCTGCTGCGGCCGCGCGGGCGTCTGCTGCATGCAGGCGATGTAGAAGCGCGACTCCTCGGCGTTCAAGCCAAGCAGCAGTTCCTGGCCTCGCCCATCGATGGCGAGGGCGCTGCGGGCTTGCAGCTCGGCGCGTTGCGCTTCCGGCATTTCAAGCAGGTTCATCGTCGGCTCCTTCGGTTCAGTCGGACGTGTCCCGACAGTCTGCCACCGCATCCCGGGCGACGCGACGGAGGTTGCCGCACTGCTGACGCGGTCACGACTGACACCGGCGCGTGCATCCATGAACTCGAATCGCGTTCCCTTTCGTGTCCAAACAAGGAGCCATTCGATGCCCACGTCCAGGAAGAAGCCCGCCACCGAGGCGGCCGGCAAGGCCGCTGCCAAGTCAGCTGCTCGAAACACCGCGAGCGGGCCTGCGCGTACGGACAGCGCCGGCGGCGACGCGCTCGCGGCCCGTGCCGCCGAGCTGAACGACATGGCCGCGGCCATGCCGTACAACCCCAACAAGATGCTGGATGCCGGCCGCGATAGTGCGGTGCTGCCGCCCGAAGGCGCCAGGACGCCGCCGCCTTCCGTGCAGGCCGGCGCCAGCACGCTGAGCGAAGCCAACTTCTCGCCCAAGACCGGCGAGGGCGCCGCGCCCGGCGAGAACCGCACCGCCGGCTCGCTCGACCGCGTGCGCGTCGATTCCACCGGCCAGATGCTCACCACCAACCAGGGCGTGCCCATCGCCGACAACCAGAACTCGCTGAAGGCGGGACTGCGCGGGCCGGCCCTGCTCGAAGACTTCATCCTGCGCGAGAAGATCACCAACTTCGACCACGAGCGCATTCCCGAGCGCATCGTCCATGCGCGCGGCTCGGGCGCGCATGGCTACTTCGAGGCCTACGAGGCGCTGACCGACCTCACCCGCGCCGCGCCCTTCCAGGAGAAGGGCAAGATCACGCCGGTCTTCGTGCGCTTCTCCACCGTGGCCGGCGAGCGCGGTTCGGTGGACACCGCGCGCGACGTGCGCGGCTTCGCGGTGAAGTTCTACACCGACGAGGGCAACTGGGACCTGGTGGGCAACAACATCCCGGTCTTCTTCATCCAGGACGCGATGAAGTTCCCCGACCTGGTCCACTCCGTGAAGCCCGAGCCGCACCACGCGATGCCGCAGGCGGCGAGCGCGCACGACACCTTCTACGACTTCATCTCGCTGTCGCCCGAGTCCACGCACATGATGCTGTGGACCATGAGCGACCGCGCCATCCCGCGCAGCTACCGCATGATGGAAGGCTTCGGCGTCCACAGCTTCCGGATGGTCAACGCGGCGGGCGAGAGCCGCTTCGTCAAGTTCCACTGGAAGCCGAAACTCGGCACGCATTCGCTGGTGTGGGACGAGGCCGCCAAGATCCAGGGCGCCGACGCCGACTACCACCGGCGCGACCTGTGGGAAGCCATCGAGGCCGGCGAGTACCCCGAGTGGGAGCTTGGCCTGCAGGTCTTCACCGAGCAGGAGGCCGCCAACTGGAGCTTCGACATCCTCGACGCCACCAAGATCGTGCCCGAGGAACTGGTGCCGGTTCGCATCGTCGGGCGCCTGGTGCTCGACCGCAATCCCGACAACTTCTTCGCCGAGACCGAGCAGGTCGCCTTCTGCACCGCGCACGTGGTGCCGGGCATCGACTTCAGCAACGACCCGCTGCTGGCCGGCCGCATCCATTCGTACAAGGACACGCAGATCCTGCGCCTGGGCGGCGCCAACTTCCACGAGATCCCGATCAACTCGCCGATCGTGCCGGTGCACAACAACCAGCGCGACGGCATCAAGCGCCAGGCCCTGCACCGCGGGCGCGTGGCCTACGAGCCCAACTCGCTGGCCGGCGGCTGCCCCTTCCAGGCCGGCGCCAAGGGCTTCGTCTCCTTCCCCGAGCCGATGCAGGGCGACAAGCTGCGCGGCAAGCCGGAGAAGTTCGCCGATCACTACCAGCAGGCCACGCTGTTCTGGAACAGCCAGACGGAATGGGAGAAGGCGCACATCGTCGGCGCCTTCCGCTTCGAGCTCTCCAAGTGCACCGTGCCGGCGATACGGGAGCGCATGGTCTCCAGCCTGGCCAACGTGGCACCGGAACTCGCCGCGCGCGTGGCCGAGGGCCTGGGCATTGCCATGCCCGCGCCCATGCCGCGGGCCGCTGAGAAGCCGCAGGCGCCCGAGGTCGCGACTTCGCCCGCGCTGTCGCTCACGGCCCGGCCCGGCGAGGGCGGCATCCGCACGCGCAAGATCGCGCTGCTGGCGGCCGATGGCGTGGACGGCGCTTCCATCGAGGCGCTGCAGGCGGCCCTCGTCGATGCGGGCGCGGTCGCGCGCATCGTCGCGCCTCGCATCGGGCCGGTGCGCACCGCCGGGGGCGGCACGCTGGACGCCGATGCCTCGCTGGAGAACACGCCGCCGGTGCTGTTCGACGCCGTCGTGCTGCCGGACGGGCAGGCCGGTGTCGAACTGCTGGCGAGCGTGGGGCAGACCAAGGAATTCGTCGTCAACACCTACCGCCACTGCAAGACGCTGCTGGTGCTGGGCGCCTCGAAGACGCTGACGGACAAGCTGGGCATGCCCGCGACGCTGCCCACCGGCGAGCCGGACCCCGGCATCCTCTTTGCCGGCGCCGGGGAGGACATCGCGGCGAGCTTCATCGCCGCGCTGGCCAGGCACCGGCACCCGGAGCGCGACTCGGACCCGCCGCGCTTCTGATTTGCTTCAACGCCGGTGGTAGCTGGGCGCCAGCTCGTACACCGGCGTTTCCAGGCCCTCCATCCGCGCTTTCAGCTGCAGCGCCAGGAACTGCGAGTAGTGGCGCGACTGGTGCAGGTTGCCGCCGTGGAACCACAGGTTGGGGGCCTGCGTGGGCTTCCACATGTTGCGCAGTTCGCCTTCCCACGGGCCGGGGTCCTTGGGCGTGTCGGAACCCAGGCCCCAGCACTTGCCCACCTTGTCGGCGATCTCGGGGGAGATCAGGTCGGCCAGCCAGCCGTTCATCGAGCCGTAGCCGGTGGCATAGACCAGCAGGTCGGCCGGCAGCTCGCTGCCGTCGCTCAGCGTCACGGAACGCGCGTTGACGCGCTCGATGTTCACGCCGCTCTTCAGCTTGATGCTGCCGTTGGCCACCAGCTCCGAGGCGCCCACGTCGATGTAGTAGCCCGAGCCGCGGCGAAGGTACTTCATGAACAGGCCCGAGCCGTCGGTGCCGAAGTCGAGCATGAAGCCGGCCTTCTCGAGCCGGCTGTAGAGATCCGCGTCGCGGCGCTTCATCTCCTCGTACACCGGGATCTGGAAGCCATGCATGATCTTGTAGGGCACCGAGGCGAAGATCAGGTCGGCCTTGTGGTGGTCGATGCCGTTCTTCACCGCCTGTTCCGAGTACAGCCCGCCCAGCGCCAGCTCCATCAGCGAATCGGAGGGCGCGATGTGGGTGGACGAGCGCTGGATCATGGTGACGTCGGCGCCGTGCTCCCACAGCGCCGCGCAGATGTCGTGCGCCGAGTTGTTGGAGCCCAGCACCACGCACTTCTTGCCTTGGTAGGCCTCCGGGCCGGGGTGCTGGCTCGAGTGGTGCTGCTCGCCCTCGAAGTCCTCGGCCCCGGCGATCTGCGGCACGTTCGGGTAGCCCGAGACGCCGAGCGCGAACACCAGCTGCTTCGGGCGCAGCACGATCTCCTCGCCCTCGCGCTCGACCGTCACCTCCCATTGCTGCTTCGCCTCGTCGAAGCGCGCCTTCTTCGCGGTGGTCGAGCTCCAGTAGTTGAGCTCCATCACCCGCGTGTACATCTCCAGCCAGTCGCCGATCTTGTCCTTGGGCGCGAACACCGGCCAGTCGTCCGGAAAGGGCAGGTAGGGCAGGTGGTCGTACCACACCGGGTCGTGCAGGCACAGCGACTTGTAGCGCCGCCGCCAGGAGTCGCCGGCACGCGCGTTGCGCTCCACGATGATGGTGGGCACGCCCAGCCGGCGCAGCCGCGCGCCGAGCGCAATGCCGCCCTGGCCGCCGCCGATGATCACGACCTCGGGCTGCACCGTGCGGCCCAGCGCCTGCTCTTCTTCCTCGCGCTGCTCGAGCCAGCTCTTGCGGCCCCGGTGCACGCCATGCTCGGCGCCCTTGGCGCGGCGCTCGCCGGTCTTCTCCTCGAAGCCCTTGAGCTCGGTCATGGTGGTGAGCAGGGTCCAGCATCGCCCGTTGCGCAGCCGCAGGTGGCCGCGGCCGCGCGCCACGCGGGTCTCGAAGCCGAACCAGGCATCGACTACCCCATCGGCCTCGGTGGCCTCGCCCTCGATCGCGAAGTTGGAGGGCCGGGTGTCGGCCAGCCGCGCTTCCAGCATCGCGCGGATGGCCTCCGGCCCTTCCTGCGTGCGGATGTTCCAGGTGAAGGCGACCAGGTCGCGCCAATAGCTCTCTGGCTCGAAGAGGTCGAGGGTGGCATCGATGTCCTGGCGCGCGAGAGCGGCAGCGAAATCGGCCAGCCAGGCGGCAGCGGCGCGGGTCGGATCGCGGGTCGAATCTGTCATGCAATGTCTCCGTGTGTGAAGGAACTAAAGCCATGCGCGTCGAGGCGCGTCGCTTGCAGGGCATCTTTCGTGCCGGGGCGGCCCGCACGGGAAATCAATGACTTGGCGCCGTCTTTGTCGCAGCTGTCGCAGGCGTCGCGCGACAGCGTCGCAGGCTGCGACAGGCGCTACAGGCGCGAAGGCGGCACGATGGCGTGGCGCTTCATGTGCCGGTACACGGTCGCGCGGCAGACACCGAGCTCGGCCGCCGCCTTGGCCACATGCCAGCGATGCCGTCTGAGCAGCTCGACCAGCTGCATCGCGTCCGGCCCCGCACCGGGCGCGGCCTGCGTCGGCGCGGCATGCGGCGCGTCGGCCGCGAGCGCGGGCAGCTGGAGCTCGTCGACGTCGACCCTGTCGCCGGCGCACAGCGCCAGCGCGCGGCGCAGCACGTTGCGCAGCTCGCGCAGGTTCCCGGGCCATCCGTGGGCAAGCAGCCGTTGCATCGCCGCCTCCGACAGCCGGGCGCGCGAGCCCATGGAGGCGGCCTCCTCGTGGAAGAGGGTCTCGACCAGGTGGCGGCGGTCCTGCCGTGCCCGCAGCGGCGGCAGCTGCAGCACCGCGCCGCACAGGCGGAAGTAGAGGTCCTCACGGAAGCGCCCATCGGCCACCAGCGCCGGCAGGCGCCGATGGGTGGCGGCGATCACCGCCAGGTCGACCCGCTGCGGCGACTCGCCGCCCAGCGGCAGCACCTCGCCCTCGGCCAGCACGCGCAGCAGGCGCGTCTGCAGCGAAAGCGGCATGTCGCCGATCTCGTCGAGGAACAGCGTGCCGCGGTCGGCCTGCGCGATCAGCCCCTTCATGCCCTTGCTGCGCCCGCCGGTGAAGCTGCCGGGCGTGTAGCCGAACAGCTCGCTCTCGATCAGCGACTCGGGGATCGAGGCGCAGTTCACCGCCACGAAGGGCATGGCCGCGCGCTGGCTCGCGCCGTGCAGTGCGCGGGCCAGCACCTCCTTGCCGCTGCCGGTCTCGCCCTCGATCAGCACATGGATGCCGCGGTCGACCAGGCGGCGCGCCTGCGCCAGCAGCTTGCGCATGACGGGGTCCTCGCCTGCGATGTGCTCGAGCGGGGGCAGCCGGTCCGTGGGCCGTGCCGCGCTCGTCGCCGGCGCGGCCGGGCGCCGCACGCGCGGCGCCAGCAGCGAGGCCTCGTACTCGCCATTCGGCAGCTGCAGCATCTGCGCGAAGGGCAGGGCGCCGTGGCCGAGGCACCAGACGGCTTCCATCGGCATGTGCAGCAGCTCGGCGACGGCGCAGCCGACCAGGCCGGCCGGCCCGGCGCCATCGTGCGACCCGAAGGCCTGGCGCGCCCCGCCGTTGGCGCCGACGATGGTGCCTCCCTCGTCGAAGGCCAGCATCGCCTCGCCCGCCACCTCGACCAGGCCATGCGCGCGGCCCAGCCGCAGGATCCAGTGGCCGCGGAAGTGGCGCAGGAAATCGGCGTCCTCGATCATCCGCGCGTAGATGGCCACCAGGTGGCGAACCAGGTGCTGGCTCTCCTTGGCCTCGGGCGAGTGCAGCGCCGAGACGTCGAGGATCGCCGTCAGCTTGCCGCCGTGGTCGAACAGCGGCGCGGTGGTGCAGGTCAGCGCGATGTGCGTGGCGTCGAAATGCTCGGTCTGGTGGCAGGTCATCGGCGCGCGCTCCACCAGGCAGGTGCCCACGCCGCAGGTGCCGGCGTGCGCCTCGTTCCAGTCCGCGCCGAGGTAGAGGCCGGCCTTGCGCAGCTGGTCGTCCCAGGCCGGGTGGCCGATGTAGTCGACGGTGATGCCTTCCGCGTCCGTCAGCAGCACCATGTAGCCCAGGTCGGCGACGCGGCGGTACATGTCCTCCATGCCGGCGCGTGCGGTGCGCAGGAAATGCTCGAGTTGCTGCTGGTGCGCGCGCACGTCGGCGGCCGGCAGGATGCGCGCGGGCGTGGGCTTCGACGGATCGAGCCCATGGTCGCGCACGCAGCGCGCCCAGGACTGGTGGACCAGGCTCGCCGGCGCCTCGGCGGGCGCGGCGCGGGTGGCGATCGCATAGACGTTGTCGATGTGGCGCGACTGGATGGAAGTCATGTTCAATCAATCTCGCGAGGCGCGCCGCGGCGCGGACGGCACAGCCGGACATCTTTGGCGGCCGATGCCGCCGCGAGCCAGAGGTAAAACCCGGTGCGTCGCGCCCGGGCATCGCGCCGCAGCAGGGGCTTGTGCCACGCCTGGGGCATGCAAGCCGCCCGGAACGTCCTCGCTCTCAGGCCGCCCCGTGCGCCTGCAGCAGCGCCTCCCTGAAGGCCAGCGCCGCGCGCGAGGGCGCCGGCGAGCGCCGCATCACGCAGACGAAGCCGCAGTCGTAGCGGAACATCGACTTGCGCACCGGCCGCATGCGCCCGCCCTCCTCGAAGATCCGCCCATAGTGGTCGGGCAGGAAGCCCAGGAAGCGGCCCGAGAGGATCAGCGTCGCGATCGCCTCCTGGTCCAGCCCGGTGGCCGCGCGCCTGAGCCCGGCGCGGTGGCTGGCCTCCATGTTGGGCGAGTGGTAGCCCAGGCCCGCGAAGCGATGCGCGCGCAGGCCCTTCCAGTCCAGCCCGGTGTTGCGGCCCTCGAACAGCGGATGGCCGGTGCCGCAGTACAGCAGCATGGTCTCGTCGAACAGCGGGTCGTAGGCCAGGCTCTCGGAGCTGCGGTGCGCCGGGATGATGCCCACGTGCAGGCTGCCGTCGATCAGCTGGCGCTCGATGGCGTTGATGGTGCCGATCTGGATCTGCAGCGTCACCTCGGGCGCGCGCTCGACGAAGCTGGCGATGGCCTCGCCGATGCGGGCCTTGGGGTTCGTCGCCGTCTTGTCGAAGAGCCCGATCTCCAGCCGTCCGCCCATGCGCTGGTGGATGTCGTCCACGCCGCTGCGGAAGGCGTCCACCGCGCTCAGCAGGCGCATCGTCTCCTCGTAGATGCGCTGGCCCTCCACCGTCAGCGCGAAGCCTGCGCGGCCGCGCCGGCACAGCGTGAGGCCCAGGCGCGTCTCCAGGTCCTTGATCTGCCGGCTGATGGTTGAAGTGCCGACGTTGAGCTCCAGCTCCGCCGCCGCCATGCCGCCGCAGTCGGCCACGGCCTTGAAGACCTTCAGCATGCGCAGGTCCGATTCGCCGAGCTGGCCGAGGCGGGAGGGCGCGGAAGAGGAGGGCGTCTTTACTTTCATGGATGGGCAAGTGAACGTGGATATTCCGGCATTGGCCGAAGTATCCGGCCTCTCCAGAATCAGTGCCACCTCCAACCGCCGGCGCGCGCCCCGCGCCTCCTGCCATGACCACCCTCGCCGCCGACACATCCGCCCACGCCCCCACGGTCCGCACCGACGCCGCCTGGCTGGACGCCCACTGGATGCCCTTCACCGCCAACCGCCAGTTCAAGGCCGACCCGCGGATGATCGTCGAGGCCAAGGGCCTGTACTTCACCGACAGCGACGGCCGCAAGATCTTCGACGGGCTGTCCGGACTCTGGTGTTGCGGGCTGGGCCACGGCCGGCCCGAGATCACCGAGGCGGTGAGCCGGCAGATCGCGACGCTGGACTACTCGCCGGCCTTCCAGTTCGGCCATCCGCTCTCGTTCGAGCTGGCCAACCGGCTGCGCGAGCTCACGCCCAAGGGCCTCGACTACGTGTTCTTCACCGGCTCGGGCTCCGAGGCGGCCGACACCTCGCTCAAGATGGCGCGCGCCTACTGGCGCGCCAAGGGCCAGGCCGGCAAGACCCGCCTGATCGGCCGCGAGAAGGGCTACCACGGCGTCAACTTCGGCGGCATCTCGGTCGGCGGCATCGCCGCCAACCGCAAGACCTTCGGCCAGGCCGTGGAGGCGGATCACCTGCCGCACACCCAGCTTGCGGCCAATGCCTTCTCGCGGGGCGAGCCCGAGCAGGGCGCCGAGCTGGCCGACCGCCTGCTGGACCTGATCGCGCTGCACGACGCGAGCAACATCGCCGCCGTCATCGTCGAACCCTTCTCGGGCTCGGCCGGCGTGGTGATCCCGCCCAAGGGCTACCTGAAGCGCCTGCGCGAGATCTGCACCGCGCACAACATCCTGCTGATCTTCGACGAGGTCATCACCGGCTTCGGC
>NZ_LMTS01000068.1:14377-24934 GCF_001541225.1 Variovorax sp. WDL1
GCCGGCGCCATGACCGGGGCCGATGCCTTCGGCGTCACGCCGGACATCATGAACGTCGCCAAGCAGGTCACCAACGGCACCCAGCCGCTGGGCGCCGTGATCGCGAGCAAGGAGATCTACGACACCTTCATGGCGGCTGGCGGGCCCGACTACATGCTGGAGTTCCCGCACGGCTACACCTACTCCGCCCATCCCGTGGCCTGCGCTGCCGGCATCGCCGCCCTGGATGTGCTGGTCAAGGAAGACATGGCCGGCCGCGTGAAGGCGCTCGCGCCGCACTTCGAGGCCGCGGTGCACAGCCTCAAGGGCAGCCGGCATGTGACCGACATCCGCAACTACGGCCTGGCCGCCGGCCTGACCCTGGCCGCGCTGCCCGGCGAGCCGGCACGCCGGCCCTACGAGGTGGCGATGGCTTGCTGGAAGAAGGGCTTCTACGTGCGCTATGGCGGCGACACCATCCAGCTCGCGCCGCCCTTCATTGCAGAGAAGGCGGACATCGAGCGCCTGGTCAGCGCGCTGGGTGACGCGTTGTCGGAAACGGCCTGAGAAGCTTCGACTGACGACCTCCGGCGCCGAGAAGGTCCTCTCGCTGCCCGACATACCCGCCCGCCGTCAGCTCCTTCATCACGTCCAGCGTCATCGACGAGGACCTCCTCCAATCCCGGAAAAACGAAGCGGGGCGGCCTTTGCCCGACGCACGCCGTCACGGCGCAGTACCATGGCCGCGCCATGGCTTGCCCCTCGTGTGGATACGACGTCGACCGCGAGTTCGCCTTCTGCCCGAAGTGCGGGACGCGGCTCGCCACCGCCGCCCCACCTCCACCCGCGCCCGACTCCGACCGCCGCATGGTCACGGTGATGTTCGCGGACCTGTCGGGCTTCACCGAGCTGGCCGAGACGATGGACGCCGAGGACCTGCGCTCGCTGCAGACCGAGCTCTTCGACCAGATGGCCTCCACCATCCGCCGCTTCGACGGCTTCGTCGAGAAGTTCGTCGGCGACGCGGTCATGGCCGTGTTCGGCGCCCCGGTGGCGCACGAGGAAGACCCCGAGCGTGCCTTGCGCGCCGCCCTGCTGCTGCACCGAAGGGCCGCCGCGCTCGGCGAGCGCTGGCGGGTGCGCACCGGCCGGCCGCTGGCGCTGCACATCGGCGTCCACACCGGTCCGGTGGTCGCGGGCCACCTCGGCTCGGAGGGCGACGCCGCCTATGCGGTCACCGGCGACACGGTGAACGCCGCGTCGCGCCTCCAGAGTGCCGCCGGCCCGGGCCAGACCGTGGTCAGCCATGCAACCTGGCAGCTCACCCGGCACGCCTTCGGCTTCGAGCCCCTGGGCGAGCTGACGCTCAAGGGCATCGCGCAGCCGATGGCCGCCTACCGGCTCGAGGCTGCGCTGCATGCGCCGCAGCAGACGCGCGGCCTGCAGGTACACGGGCTCACCAGCGAGCTGGTCGGCCGGGAATCGGAAATGGAGGCACTCCTGCGGGCCTTCGAGCAGATGGGCGGCGGGCAGGGCCGGCTGGTGCGCATCGTCGCCGACGCCGGCAGCGGCAAGACCCGGCTGCTCTCGGAGTTCCTGGAACGTCTGCAGGTGCGGGGCCGGCTGCAGGACGTTGCCCTGCGCCGCGCCGCCTGTTCCCCCCTCGGCGAGCGCGCCTACGGCGTGCCGGCGGCGCTGCTGCGCGACGCCTGGGGCCTGGACACGCGCGATGCGGACGCGAGCGCGCGGCAGAAGATCGCCGCGGCGCTCACCGCCCTCGGCCTGCCCGACGCCGAGATGCAGGCGCTCGCCGCCTGCCTGGGCCACGTGCTGGGCCTGGAGGGCGACGACGCGCACACCCGCTACCTCGACCCGGAGCAGCTCAAGCAGCAGATCTTCTTTGCCGTCCATGCCGTGCTCGATCGCCGGCTGCAGCAAGGCCCCGTGATCATGATCGCGGAAGACCTGCACTGGACCGATGCCGGCTCCCTCGAGCTGCTGCGCTTCCTGCTGGAGCGCCTGCGCGACCATCCCTTCATGCTGCTGGTGACGCAGCGCCCCGCCCCTGCCCTGGAGGCCTGGGCCGCGGACGCGGCGGCGCAGACCGTGCTGCGGCTCGAGCCCCTGTCGGCGCGCCACAGCGACGCCATGCTCGATTCGCTCTTCGGCCCGCGCACCCTGCCGGGCGCCCTGCGGCAGCGCATCGTCGAGCATGCCGGCGGCAATCCGCTCTTCCTGGAGGAGATGGCGCGTGCGCTCATTGCCGACGGCCTGCTCTCGCGCCGGCAGGGGCGGTGGGTCTACAGCTCCGGCACCGCCACGGTGCAGGTGCCGCAGACCATCAACGGCTTGCTGCTCGGCCGCATCGACCGGCTGGCCGGGCCCGTGCGCGCCGTGCTGCGCGAAGCCGCGGTCATCGGCCCGGAGTTCGACGAGACCCTGCTGCGCGGCGTGGCGAGCGCGCCCGAATCCGTGCCGCACGCGCTCGACGCCTTGGTCGAGTCCGGCCTGCTCGCCGCCATGCCCGCGGAGGACGGCCGGGAGTTCCGTTTCCGCCAGGGCCTGGTGCAGGAAGTCGCCTACCAGAGCCTGTTGCTGCGCCGCCGCACCGAGCTGCACACCCGCATCGCCGAGGCGCTGGAGCGGCAGTACGGCGGGGCGCCCCGGCGGCTGGAGGAACTGCAGGCCCTGGCCCACCATTTCCGCCTCGGGTCCGACAAGGTGCGCGGCGCCCACTACCTGAACGCCGCCGGCGACTGGGCACGCGGCACCTACGCCAATGCCGACGCCATCCGCGACTACACCCTCGCGCTGGAAACCCTGGCCCCCGGCGAAGGCGCAGACGAGCAGCACCTGGTCGTGCGCGAGCGCCTGGCCGACGTGCTGGCGCCCGCGGGCCGCATCGCCGAGGCCACCGAGCACCTGGCCGCCGCCCGCGAAGGCCGCGCGCAACGCGGCGACCGCATGGCCGAGGCCCGCCTGCTCGGCAAGATCGCCGCGCTGCGCTGGGAGGCCGGCGAGCGCGCCGAGGCCCGGCAATGCCTGGCCACCGGGCTGGCGCTCGTCGAGGGCGAGGCGCCGCACATCGAGCGCGCCTGGCTCTACCAGCGGATGGGCGAGCTGCTCTTCCGCGACGCCGACAACCGGGGCGCCCTCGAATGGACGCAGCGCGCGCTCGCCCACCTCAAGACGCTCGAAGCGGGCCCGGCCATGAACGAGGAGGAGCGCCGCAACGCGCGCACCGCCGCCGCGCTCGCGCTCAACACCCAGGGCGTGGCCCTGGCGCGGCTCGACCGGCTCGACGAGGCGGTCATCCGGCTCGAGGAGAGCGTGGCGGTCGCGAGCGAGGCCGACCTGCCGCAGGCCGAATGCCGGGCGCTGTGCAACCTCGGCGTGCTCTACAGCTCCAGCCACCCGCAGCGCGCCATCGAGGCCTGCGAGCGCGGCCTCGAGACCGCCCGGCGCATCGGCGACCTCGGCCTGCAGTCGCGCCTCTCGGCCAACCTCGCCGTCGCCTACTGCACGCTGACCAGCCGCTGCGACGAGCGCGGCGTCGGCGCCGCCCATGCCGCCATCGAGATCGACCGCAGCACCGGCCAGCTCGACCACCTGGCCGTGTCGCTCGTCGTGCTGGCCCAGATCTACCAGTGCCACGGCGAATCGGCCCGCGCGCTGCGGCATTACCAGGAGGCCCTGGTCCTGGCCGAGAAGAGCGCCGAGCCGCAGTTACTCTTTCCTTGCTACGAAGGGCTTGCAACCCTGTACCTCGATGCCGATGATGGTGTGCAGGCCGAGCGCTATATGGCGCTCGCCCGGGACATCTGCGATCGCGCGGGCCTCGATCCCGATGCGCTCGTCGTGCTTCCGTTCCTTTGCTGATCCCTCTCGCGGGAAGGAGTCCCTCATATGGCCTCGACGATGCATCCCGTGGCGCCCGGCGAACTGGCGCCGAACTTTGCCCTCCCGGCGGTCGCCGGCTCCGGCATCATCTCGCTCGACGACTATCGCGGGCGCAGCCCGCTCTTCCTCTCGTTGATGCTCGGCCTGTGGTGCCCCTTCTGCCGCCGGCAGCTGGCGCAGCTCGGCACCTTCGAGGACAGGCTCAAGACCCTGGGCGTCGAGAGCCTGGCGGTGGTCGCCACGGCGCCGGAGAACGCGCGGCTGTACTTCAGGTTCCGGCCCACGAAAGTACCTCTGGCCGCCGACCCGGACCTCTCCACCCATCGCGCCTACGGCCTGCCCAAGCCCGAGCCCACGCCGGCCCTGATCGAGGCGTTGGACACGGTGCGCGTCAATCCCTTCGGCGACCTGCCCGAGCCCTTGCCGATTTCGCAGGCGGGGAAGGTGCTGCAGGAGATGGACGGCTACCAGTACACGCCGACCGACGAGCGGGATGTCGAGAAACAGTGGCCGCAGCTGAAGGGCCTCTTCATGATCGACCGCACGGGCGTCGTGCGGTGGGCGTATGTGGAGTGCGCGACGGAGGGGCTGGCGGGGCTTGGAAAGATGCCGTCGGAGGACGAGATCGTGGGGGCGGCGCGGGAATGTTCGGTTTGAATCAGAAGGCGTGCCTGATGCCGAAGTCGTAGCCGATGGAACGGCGAGGCTCCATCCCACCGGTGTTGACGTAGGCGGGCTGGGGCAGGATGGCGGGAAGACTCAGCACCAGCGGAGTGACCCCCATCACCACCGGGTTGTTGTGGCCGTTGCGCACACGGATGCGCGCCACCGACGCATACAACGCCGTGCGCTTGGACAGGTTGTGCACATAACCCAGTGCCAGCTTGTTGACCGAGGCGTCGCTGTCCGGCAGGCCGTTGCCGTTCTTGAAGTTCACCCGCGCAAGCGATGCGCGGATGACGCCCGGCCCCACCGGCACGTTCACGCCGGCCACGAGCCCGTCGTAGCGGTCCGTCAGCCGGATGGGGAGGGCCACGGTGCCATCGCGCACATCGCGCACGCGCGACCACTCGCCGAGGACCTTCACCACCCCGAAGTCGTAGGAGCCGCCGATGTTCAGGCTCTTGATCTTCTCGCCGCCGGGCAGGATGCTGACCAGGATGCTTTCGCCATAACCCAGTGCCACGTCGGCCTTTCCGTCGGTCCAGCCCAGGCGGCCGCCCACGTAGCGCCCGCGCTCCGACGTACCGGTAAGCGAAGTGCTGACCTTGGCGTTCTCGTGGAACGCGTACTGCACCTGGCCGTAGACGCCCGCCAGCCCCGACGGCAGGAAATAGCTGACGGCATTGCTCGTGCGCAGATAGCTGTCGGTTCCGGCGGAGAGCCCCCCGTTCAGGAGCCCGCCGGTGGCCAGCGCCCGCGAAGCCGCCAGGTTGCTGTTGACCACCGCGACCAGATTCGTGCCGACGCCGTTCACGCCGAAGGGATCGAACACCGCGTCGTTCCAGAACGAGGCCGTGTAGTCGCGGCCCAGTCGAACCTCGCCGAAGGGGCCCGACAGGCTCACCGTCGAGCGGCGGCCGAAGTTCGCGATGCCGGAGGCGCCCGAGTCGTTGGCCACCGGCGCTTCCAGCCAGAAGCTCGCCGCCAGCCCGCCGCCGAGGTCCTCGGTCCCTCGAAATCCGATCCTGCTGGAGTTGTAGCCCGAGCTCGACAACACCGTCTGGCTTTGCGTCACCTCCCGCGGCAGCGTCGCGCCCCAGGAACGGCTCTTGACGCTGTAGTGGCTGATGCCGGCATCCACGACGCCGAACAGGGTGAGCGACGATTGCGCCGAGGCAGTCCCCGCGGCGGCGAGCGCGCACAGTGGCAGCACGAGTTTCTTCATGGTTTGTATCTCCTCGAATTGATGGTTGTTGCGCGCTTCAAGCCGAAGCCAGCAAGTGGTCGCGCCAGGCGTCGCGCAGCAGGTTCTTCTGTACCTTGCCGGTTCCGCCCAGGGGGATGCTGTCGACGAACACCACGTCGTCCGGTGTCCACCAGCGGGCGATCTTTCCTTCGTAGAAGCCGAGCAGCTCGTCGCGCGACAGGTCATGGCCGGGCTTCTTCACCACGATCAGCAGCGGGCGCTCGTCCCACTTGGGGTGGCGCGCGGCAATGCAGGCGGCGGCTGCCACCGCGGGGTGCGCCACGGCAATGTTCTCCAGGTCGATGGAGCCGATCCACTCGCCGCCCGACTTGATCACGTCCTTGCTGCGGTCGGTGATCTGCATGAATCCTTCGGCGTCGATGGTCGACACATCGCCGGTCGGAAACCAGCCGTCCACCACCGGGCCCGCACCTTCGCCGCGGTAGTAGCCCGAGGCGATCCAGGGGCCGCGCACCATCAGTTCGCCCGCGGCCCGGCCACCGTGCGGCAGGCGCTCGCCGTCGGCATCGACGATCTTCATCTCCACGCCGAACACCGCGCGGCCCTGCTTGGCCTGGATGGCAAGGCGCTGCGACGCATCGAGCCCCAGCTGCCGCGCATGCAGCCTGCACACCGACCCCAGCGGGCTGGTTTCCGTCATGCCCCAGGCGTGCACCACCTGCACGCCATGGCGCTCCTGGAAGGACTGGACCATCGCGGGCGGGCAGGCCGAACCGCCGATGATGGTGCGGCGCATGGTGCTGAACGTCAGCCCGTTCGCTTCCACATGCGCAAGCAGTCCCTGCCACACGGTCGGCACGCCGGCAGACACGGTGACGCCTTCGGCTTCGAACAGTTCGTGCAGCGACGCGCCGTCGAGCCGCGGGCCGGGGAACACCAGCTTGGCGCCCACCATGCACGCGATGTACGGAATGCCCCAGGCGTTCACATGGAACATCGGCACCACGGGCAGCACGGTGTCGCTGCCGGAATAGCACAGCGCATCCGGCAGCGCCGCCGCGTAGGCGTGGAGCACCGTGGAGCGGTGGCTGTAGAGCACGCCCTTCGGGTTGCCGGTGGTGCCGGACGTGTAGCACAGCGACGAGGCGCAGCGTTCGTCGAACTCCGGCCACTCGAATGCAGGCGAATGGGCTTCGAGCAGGTCTTCGTAGCACAGCAGGTTCGGGACCGTCGTGGAGGCGGGCATGTGCGCCCGGTCGGTCATCGCCACGAAAGCCTTGATGGTGGCCACGCGCGGCGCGATGGCTTCGACCAGCGGGAGGAAGCTGAGGTCGAAGAACAGGATCCGGTCTTCCGCATGATCGGCGATCCAGGCCACCTGGTCGGCGTGCAGCCGTGGGTTGACGGTGTGCAGCACCGCGCCCGAGCCCGACACCGCGTAATACAGCTCCATGTGGCGGTGCCCGTTCCAGGCCAGCGTGGCCACGCGCTCGCCATGCCCGATGCCATGCGCGGCCAGCGCGTTGGCCAGCCGGCGCGCGCGCTGGCCGAGCTCGCGATAGCTCATGCGGTGCAGGTCGCCCTCGACGCGGCGCGACACGATCTCCTGGTCGCCGTGCTGGCTCTCTGCATGCGTGAGCAGGCTGGAGATCAGCAATGGCCGATCCATCATCAAACCGTTCATCGGAAATGCTTTCAGGTTGAAGGCGAATCAGGGCACCAGCACGGTGGACCCGGTGGTCTTGCGCGACTCCAGCGCGCGGTGGGCTTCGGCTGCATCCGCAAGCTGGAACACCTGCTGGGGCTCGCTGACGATGCGCCCGGCCAGCACGTGGCCGAACAGCTCCCGGGCCATCTCCAGCATGTGGGTACGTGGCTGGATGTAGTGCACCATCGCCGGCCGCGTCACCCAGAGGGAGCCCTTGGCGGCCAGCATCTGCGAGTCGATCACCACCGGCCCCGACGACGTGCCGTTGCTCACCAGCGAGCCCCGCGGCTGCAGGCAGTCCAGCGACGCCTCGAGCGTGTCCTTGCCCACCGAGTCGTAGACCACCGGCACGCCCTTGCCGCCGGTGATCTCCTTGACCCGCTGGACGATGTTCTCGCGCGAGGTCACGATGGTGTGGGCGCAGCCGTTGGCCTTGGCGAGCTCGGCCTTCTCGTCGGTGCTGACCGTGCCGATCATCGTCACGCCCATCGCGCGCGCCCACTGGCAGGCGATCAGGCCCACGCCGCCGGCCGCCGCGTGGTACAGGATCGTCTCGCCGCCCTGCAGCGGAAACACCTGGCGGAACAGGTACTGCGCCGTCATGCCCTTCATCATCAAGGTGGCGGCCGTGCGGTCCGACACGCCGTCGGGCAGCGGGATCAGCACGTCGGCCGGCATGACCCGCACTTGCGAGTACGCGCCCTGCGGCCCGATGAGATAGCCCACGCGGTCACCGACCTGGATGTCCGTCACACCGGGCCCCACCGCTTCGACCACGCCCACCGCATCGGAGCCCAGGCCGTTGGGCAGCGCGAGCGGATAGCGCCCCGTGCGGAAGTAGATGTCGATGAAGTTCAGCGCAACGTAGCTGTGGCGCACGCGAGCCTGGCCGGGACCGGGGTCGCCCACCTCGACGTCTTCCAGCTTCAATACCTCGGGCGCGCCCGTCTCGTAAAAGCGAATGGCCTTGACCATGTCTCTTCTCCTCTTTCTCTGGCTTTGCGGTCGGCGCTCAGTTGAGCTTGATGTCGAAGGTCTTGACGATCTCGGCGTTGCGGTCGTATTCCTCCCGCAGTTCGCTCTGTGCCTGCGCCAGCGAGCGATCCGGCATCGGCTCGAAGCCTGCGCCGATCAGGCGCTCGCGCACCGTTGCGTTGGCCGCGACCTTCTGCAGCGTCGCGTGGATCTTCTCGGCCAACGGTGCCGGCATCTGGGACGAGGCGATCACGCCCGTCCAGTTGCTGAAGTTCAGCCCCGGGTAGCCCAGCTCCGCCAACGTGGGCGTGTTGGGAAACTCCGGCATGCGGGTCTTGGTCGCGACTGCCAGCAGCCGCACCTTGCCGCCGGCGATCAGGTTCTTGGAAGTGACGGCCCCGTCGAACATGAGCGGAACCTGCCCGCCCATCAACTGCGCCAGCGCCGGTGCCGACCCTGGGTAGGGCACATGCTGCATGTCCAGCCCCGCCGCCTTGTTCAGGATGGCGCCGGCGTACTGCGATGCCGTTCCCGCGCTGTACGAGGCATAGGACACCTGGCCCGGATGTGCCTTCACGTAGGCGATGGCCTCCTTCGCGTCCTTGGCGGGGAACTGCGGCGAAGCGATGAAGAGCATGGAGGAGAGCGCCATCAGCGAGAGGGGCTTGACGTCCTTGAGCGGATCGAAGCCGCCCTTGAGCACGTGCGGCACCTCGGTGAGCACGTTGCTGGCCGTCACCATCAGCGTCTGGCCGTCAGCCGGCTGCGAGAGCAGGTACTTGACGGCGATGGAGCCGCCCGCGCCGGGCTTGTTCTCGACCACCACCGGCTGGCCGATGTCGCGCGAGAGCTGGTCGCTCACGATGCGCGCCATCACGTCGATGGTGCCCCCCGGCGGCGCCGGGACGATCATCTTGACCGGCTTGTCGCCAAAGGCAGATGCCGAGGCCGGCACCAGCCCGGTGGCGGCGAGCGCGGCACACAGGGCGAGATTGAAAATGCGCTTCATGGGTGTTCCTGTGCCGCGTTCAGGCGGCCTTGCGCAGGAAGCCTTGCTGGCCGCCATTGCGATTGGGTGCAAAGCCATTGGCCAGCAGCGTCTCTTCGACCGTGTCGTAGAACACGCCGATCTTGCAGATCTCGCGCGCCTGCTGCGCGGTCGCGATCGGCCGGCCGAACTCGCCGGCGATGCGCACCAGCTGCTCGATCTGCGCCACCGTGCCGATCTTCGCGGTGCGCGACTGGTTCCACAGGTTGTCCTCGGTGCCGCAGCGCACGTGCAGCCCCAGGGCGATGCCGATCATGTTGATCGGCAGCACATTCAACACCGAGCTTTCCACCGTCAACATCGCGCCATCGGGCACCGCACGCACGAAGTTGGCGAGGTTGTAGATGTTCGGCGCGTCCATCCCGCCGCCGATCGCGACCCAGTTCAACGCCAGCGGCCCCTTGTAGATGCCGCGGCGCATCAGCCGCTCGACCGACTCGAAGCTGTTGATGTTGTAGCACTGGAAGGCGCTCTGGATGCCGGCGGCCGAGAGGCGGCGGATGTGCTCCTCGGCCCAGCCGGGCTGGGCCGGCACCGTCATCTCCTTGTAGGCGTTGAAGACCGCCGGGTCTTCCATCGAAGTGCCCTTGATGTCCCGCGCATCGAACTGCTCCAGGATGTTCATCTGAGAGGTGTTGATCGTCACCGTCACCTGGTCGGGCTTCGGGTCGAGCTCCGCCAGCATGTGGCGCGTGTCGTCGCTCAGCCACTTGGCGGCGGCGCCATCTGTCTCGGGCGCGAAGCTGATGGAGCCGCCCACCTGGATGATCATCTCCGGCACACGCTCGCGCACCCCGGCGATCAGCTCGTTGAACTTCGAAAGCCGCTTCGAGCCCTTGCCGTCCAGCTCGCGCACATGCAGGTGCAGCACCGTGGCGCCGGCCTCGTAGCAGTCCACCGCCTTCTGGATCTGCTCTTCCATCGTCACGGCGATCTCGCCGGGAAAATCCGAGGGCACCCACGACGGCGCGTAGGGCGCGGCCGTGATGACCAAGGGCTGCTGGTTTTCGGGGAACAGGTGTCCGTCGAGGAAGTTCATTGAATGCTCCGGGGAATGTCGGGGGGGGGGGAATAAGG
>NZ_LMTS01000146.1:0-843 GCF_001541225.1 Variovorax sp. WDL1
AAAGTGACTCGGCTGCCGGGACGACGCCCCGGCTCCAGCCCCCAACAAAGCGCAACGTACAAACAGAAGGAGCAGGCCCACGCCCTCCCCCCACCGGTCCCGCGAACAAGGCCCAGCAAAAAGTTGCCACCGGATGCCTCATCATCATCCGCCCCCCTTCTCGCTAACGCGCAACCCTTCAAGCCGCAGCCCCGCAGCCTCGAAGCGCTGCTCCAGCGCCGCACCGTGCGCACGCAGGCGTCCAGCCGTCGCCCCCTGGCTCGCCACGAATTGCGCCCGGACCGCATCGCCCGCCAGCGTCAGGCGCAGTTCCACCGCCCCGAGCCGCGGCAGGTCCAGCGACACAGTCGTGCTCCAGCGCCGCGTTTCGTCCTGCGCCGCGGCCTCGTCGCGCGCCCGCTCATCCTCCTGCTGGATCGACCAGTCCATCGGAACCTCCGGCCAGGCCTGCCCGCTCCAGCGGAACACGGCAGTGGCCAGCAGGTCGAGCTGCTGGTGCACCACGGTGGCGGCTTGCGGATGGATCAGTTCGGCGCCCTGGGTCGGCGCACTCGGGACGGCGGGCGCCACGCCATGGCGCACGACCTCCGCCTCCGCGCGCTGCGGCCCGGCAGCAGCGCCCTCGCCAGCCCGGTAGGCCGCACGCACGCGCTCGGCATCGGCCAGCGACGCGGCCTCGGTGGAGACGGCAGGGTCACGCGGCGCCGGCCCGTCCAGCACGGCCACATCCGGCTCACCATGCCCAGGCGCCGGCGCAGCGGGCATCGCCGCGCCCGGCGCGGATGCCGGCGCGGCATCGGCCGCATCCGCCGCGATCGGCAGCGCAGGAGTGGCGGCCATCGG
>NZ_LMTS01000146.1:881-1269 GCF_001541225.1 Variovorax sp. WDL1
AGCGGGCACGCCGCCCCGCATCGCATCGGACGGCACACGCACCGCCGCGGCAGCAGCCTGTGCCGCGCCACCGCCATGCAGCAGTTGAACAGCCGGCGCGGCCCAGCGCGCCTGCGGTTCCTGCGCCAACTGCGCCAGGCTGCGCGTGCCTGCGACGAACTCGCGCAGATGCGATTCGTAGAACAACCCGCTGCGGTCCACCGCCTGCGCCAGCGCCCCGGCGAGCGTGGCGACGTTCGCCGGCTGCCGTGCCGAAGGCCACAGCGGCGCGGTTGCGCGCAGCGGCCCCGCGTCCGGCCACTGCGCCAGCAGCGCGCCGATCAGGCGGGCCGCCGGGGACAGGCGCGCGGCCGGGGGCGCCGGCGGCTCCTGCGCAGCCGCCGCAGCG
>NZ_LMTS01000146.1:1301-5666 GCF_001541225.1 Variovorax sp. WDL1
GCCGGCCGGCAACTGGCGCTCCAGCGTGATATGGGAGGGCAGGCGCACATCGTTCGCAACCTTCTGGACCTGGACCACCGGGCCGGGCTCGGCATCGCTTGCCACCTGGCCCTGCTGCAGCGCGACCAGTTCCAGCCGCGGCGCGAGTTTCGCGGCCAGCAGTGCGTTGTCGGGCGGTACGCCGAGCCTGCTCATCCGGGTGGGCGTGCCTTGGCGGTGCTCAGCGCGACAGCCCGTAGGCGCGGTCGAGCTCGCTGCGCTTCTGCAGGTCGGCCATCGTGGCCACCAGGTGCGCCAGCTGCGGCTTGACCAGCTCGCACACCGTCTGCTGGTCGGCGCGGATGCGCTGCAGCAGGCTGCGTGCCTCGGCGACCTGCGCAGGGCCCAGCGTCTCCTGCGGAGAGACGGCGCTCAGCCGCTGGAGCACCGACGCGCACTGCGCCTCGAGCTCGGGCAGGCGGTGCCATTCCTTCGCGCGAGCCAGTGTCGCCATCAGCGACAGCGTCGAAGCCAGCTCGGCATAGCAATGGACGACTTCGCTCGTGGCGGCCATGTCCTTCTCCCTTTCCTGGTCAGCGCCCGGCGGCGCCGACCTCGCGCCATGCGGACGCCACGTTTTCGAGCAGCGACTCGGCCTCGTCGAGCGCGCGCGGGTCGTCGCGCAGGTTGGCCTGCAGCAGGCGCCGGATCACGTAGTCGTACAGCGCCGACAGGTTGGCCACCAGTTCAGCGCCAGCGGCGCCGGCCGCCTTCGCGTCGAGGCTGGCCTTTAGGCCATTGGCGACGATGCCAACGGCCTTCGAGATCGCACGCCCCTTGGCCGCGACATCGCCCTCCGCGATGTGGTGCCGCGCCAGCCCGATGGCCGTGATGGCGCCATCGAACAGCATGCAGATGAGCTGGTGCGGCGATGCGCTCATCGCCTGCGTCTCGACGCCCAGGCGCGCATAGGCGCCGGCGCCGGTCCTGAGGTTGTGGGGTGTGTACATCGACGGCTTTCGTTGGGCTGTTTACTGCTTGCTCATGGCGTTCATCGCATCGAACTGCTGCGTGAGATAGGTCATGGTGTTGTTGAGGCTGTTGATCAGCACGTCGAGCTGCGTGAACTGGGCGCGGTAGCGCTCCACCGTCGACTCGACGCGCGCCTGCACCGCGTTGTACTGGTCGCTCAGGTCTTCCAGCGTGGCGTTCACGCCGTCGGTGGCGATCGTCAGCGCACCGTCGCTGGAGGTCACTTCCGTCACCAGCGCGCTCATCTGCTTGCCGTAGCCGCCGGTACTGCCGGTGCCGCTGGAGAACAGGCCGGCAACGCCCTCCAGGTTCTTGCTCAGCGCGTCGGCGAGCTTTGCCGAATCGATCGCCAGCGTGCCGTCCTTCTGGAAGCTCACGCCGATCTCCGACAGCACCTTCATGTCGTTGGGTCCGCCCTCCTGCGCGCCCGTGAGGGTCTGGCGGACCCGCGTGAGCACGTTGCGCAGCGTCTGGTCGCCCATCAGGACGGCGCCGGTCTTGGTGTCGGCGTTGTAGGCCGTGAGCTTGGACGCGGTGGTCTGCAGGCTGTTGTAGGCGTTGACGAAGGTGGTGATGGCCGCCGAGACCGCGGAGGTGTCGCTCGTCAGCTTGAGGCTGCTCGTGCCGGTCTTCGCGAGCGTCAGTGTGGTGCCCTGGATGCCTTCCTGCACGGTGTTGCTGGCGCTGACGATGTCGATGCCGTTCACGTTGAGCCTGGCGTCCTGCCCAACGGTGGTCTGCTTCATCGTCTGCGTGCCGGCCGGGTCGTAGGCCAGCAGGTTCTGCAGCGCGGCATCGCCGGCCACCGAGACCTGCATGGTCGAGGCCTCGCCCGACTGGGCCGACACCAGGACCAGGCGGTAGGGCGTGCCGCTGCCGTCGTTCACCACGCTGGCGGTGACGCCGGCGTTCGCCTTGTTGATCGCATCGCGAATGCCTTCGAGCGTGTTGGTGCTGTCGCCGATGGTGATCTGCGCCGGCTCGCGCTCGGCATCGGCATCGAAGCCCGCGCCGGTGTACTGCCCCGTAGCGGGGTTCAGCGTACCGCCGTCGATGGTGCCGAAGTTGATCGTGATGGTGCCCTTGCCGATCGCCGTCTTCGCGCTCGCCTGCCCGGCCGACACCAGCGACTGCGATTGCGCAAGCTGCGTGACGTCGATGGCGTAGCTGCCGGGCACCGAGGTGCCGCTGGTCGTCGCGCCCAGCACGTCGGCATCGCCGACCGAGGCCTTCACCGTCTTGAAGAATGCCGGATCGGCGAGCTTGTCGCCGGCGGTCTTCAAGGTGTTGAGCGCGCTCTGCACCTGCGAGTAGGCCGACAGCTTCGTGGTGTAGCTGGTCGCCCGGCTCTGGATCGCCACCAGGGGCTGGCTCTCGGCGGTCTCGAGCTGCTTGAGCAAGGTACCCAGGTCGAGCCCTGACCCGACGCCGATGCTGCTGACTGCCATGGTTGTTGTTCCTCTTCGCTTGTAGCGTTCCGGTTGTTCGCTTTTCCCTGCGGCCTCCGCCAGGAAGCCGCAGGGAAAAGCGCAGACGCGCGGCCCGAAGGCCCCGTGTCTGCGCCGCGCGCACCTGCCTCGCGGCAGATGCCGGGCGCGATTTGCCGATCAGCGCAGCAGCGAGAGAACGCCTTGCGTGGTCTGGTTGGCCTGCGCCAGGACGGAGGTGCCGGCCTGCTGCAGGATCTGGGCGCGCGTCATGTTCGACACTTCCACCGCGTAGTCGGCATCCTCGATACGCGAACGGGCGGCCGACAGGTTGTTGGTCGTGTTGTTCAGGTTCGTGATGGTCGACTCGAAACGGTTCTGGACCGCACCGAGCTGGCTGCGCAGCTCGTCGACGCCGGCCAGGGCCTTGTCGATCGAAGCCAGCGGGTCCTGGTTGTACTGCTCGCCCAGGGTCACGGTGCCGTCGTTGGCCACGTTCGCCTTGTAGTACACGTCGGCGCCATTCGCCTGGCCCTTGACCACGTAGCCACCGGCAGATCCGTCGGCGTTCGTGACCTTGTGCAGGGTGGGCGATGCGCCCACCGAAGCCGCCGGCAGGCCGGAGAGGTCGGCCGTGACGTCGGGCACCGCGACCGGGGGCACTTCGTAGCTGGTGATCGCGTCGGAAATGCCGGTGGCCGGAGCCGCTTCGGTCGCGAAGTCGCCGCTGTCGTAGGTCACCTGGCCGGTCGTCGCGTCGAAGGTCGCGGCGATGACATTGGTGCCGCCGTCGCGCGACACGAACCAGTCGCCGTTCTGGTCGACGTACATGTCGATCGACGCGGCGGCGTCGGTGTTGACTGCCACGACGTTGTCGACGTTGACGGTCGCGCCCGTGCCGGTGGAGATTTCCTGGCCGGCAGCCGCCAGCGTCGCCGTCGGAGCGGCACCCAGCGCGGCGGAGCCGTCGAAGCCGAGCGTGCCGGATGCGCTGTCGTAGGTGGCCGCGTAGAAGGTCGTGCCGCCGTCGTCGGACACGTAGAGCGTGTCGGCGTCTGCGTCGTCGACGTACACGGTGTACGAGCTGGCGGCGGCGCCGTCGACGGCCGTCAGGTTCACCGAGGTGGTCGCACCGGTCGAACCCGGGGTGACCACGGTCGTCGCGGTCGCGCTGACGGTCGACAGGTCGAGCGACTTCTTCGTGATGTCCATGTTGCCCAGGCCGAGCGTCTTGGAGGTGATTTCCTGCAGGTTGATGTCGATCGTCTCGCCGTCGTTGGCGCCGACCTGGATGCTCAGCTTGCTGTCCTTGGCGAGCACGTTCACGCCGTTGAACTGGGTCTGGGCCGACACGCGGTCGATTTCGTCGAGGCGCTGCTTGATTTCAGCCTGGATCGAAGACAGGTCGCTCGAGGAGTTCGTGCCGTTGGCGGCTTGCACCGACAGCTCGCGAACGCGCTGCAGGTTGTTGTTGATTTCGTTCAGCGCGCCTTCCGTCGTCTGGGCGAGCGAGATGCCGTCGTTGGCATTGCGCGCGGCCTGGGTCAGGCCCTTGACGTTGGCGGTAAAGCGGTTGGCGATGGCCTGGCCGGCGGCGTCGTCCTTCGCGCTGTTGATGCGCATGCCGGAAGACAGGCGCTCGATCGCGGTGTTCAGCGAACTCTGCGACTTGTTGAGGTTGTTCTGCGCCACCAGCGAGAGGCTGTTGGTGTTGATGACTTGCGCCATGTTCGACTCCTGATAAACAAAGGTTGTGGACTTCGGCCAAACCGGCCGCAACGCTGGACCCGCTTCCCACCGTGAGATTCAAGCCATCGTTGGTTCAGTTATCGGCAGCGCTTTCCAAACCTTTAGGGCCATCCGAGAGCTCTGTTCACGCCCCTGATTCCAGGAACACCGCGGAACCGGCTTTGCCGGGCCGCTGGTG
>NZ_LMTS01000062.1 GCF_001541225.1 Variovorax sp. WDL1
TGCGCGAGACGCCTGCGGGCGAAGGGGTCTGGATGTTGACCAGGGGCACGCCGTTGGGCGCCAACAGCACGGTGGGCCTGAGGCCCGGTGCCGCGCCCGGCGCGCCGACGATCTGCGCCTGCGCCGCCATGGCGACCAGCAGGCTCGCAAGCGCAGTACCGACAAGAACGGGAGTGGCGCCGCTGGCCTTACCCGTGCTGCGAGCCGTTTCCTGCACGACGATGCGCATGCCGCGCGCGGCGTTGAAGACGAT
>NZ_LMTS01000100.1:0-2784 GCF_001541225.1 Variovorax sp. WDL1
CCTGGGTGTTCGACGTGAAATCCGTCGCGCCGCGGATGTCTGAGCTGTCCGTCGCGCCCGAGACGATGGTGGTTGTATAGACCTCGACCTTCGGCAACTGCCTCGTCAGCAGTTCCGCGGTGGCCGTCTCGCGCACGCGCAACATGAATAAATTGTTGAAATTCCCGATCACTTGGCCGGCCTTCGCGCGATTTCCGATGCGGGCCTCGATGTCCGAGAGCGTCTGCGTGTACGCCGTGACTTGCAGGCCGGCACCGCCGCCCTTGTTGATGAGCGGGATGAATTCATCGCCCATCAGTTCATTGAATTCGTCCGCGTGCACGTTGATCGGCACGCGAGCGCCAGCCACTGCGCCGGGCAGGCCATCGTCGATTCCGTGCTTGTAGATGTGTCCGGCCACCGAAACCAGGTCAGAGAACATCGAATTGCCGACCGCTGCGGCGACCTCGGCGTCAGACAACGCATCCAGACCCACATAGACGATGGCCCGCTTTCGGATGACCTGCATCCAGTCGAAGATCGGGCGCGGGTCGGCCAGGTCGGAGTAGTTCGGCGCCAGGAGCTGGGCGATCTTGCCGCTCGTGAGCTTTTCCAGCAGCGGCAGCAGCGATGCAACGATCTTGTCGAAGTAGGTCTTGTCGTAGCGCACCGCCGAGCGCAGGCCATCGAGCACAGGGTCGTAGTTGCGCGCCTGGGAGAGGTATTGCTCCAGCGCCACCACACGCTTCTCGCGCCCGATCATGTTCCTTGGGATGTTCTTCTCGTTGAGCTTGGCCTCGATCTGGACGATCACCTCCCAGGCCTTGGGCTCCGTCTTGGCAAAGTAGTGCTGGGCGTACTCAATGAACAGCGCGTCGATGTTGATGACGTGGCGCTGGATCAGCATGTAGTCCGGGCGCTGCCCCAGTTCCACCAGGGCGCGGGCGATGATGTTCACGAAGCGCCATGCGAACTCGCGGAACGCCGCGCTGTTGCCTTCGCCGGAGAGCTGCCCCGCGATGCGTGTCGCCACTTCCGAGATCCGACCGAAGCGGCCCACGGCGTTGTAGCGGGCGCTGATTTCCGGCCAGCCCAAGTGGAAGATGTAGAACTCGCCTTCGCGGCCAGCGCGCTGGGCTTCGACGTACATCCGTTTCAAGAGATCGGCATCCCCCTTGGGGTCGATGACGATGACGACCTCATGCTCGCCGGCAGCATTCCTGCGGCGGATGTCCTGCGTGACGAACAACTCGGCCAGGCGCGTCTTGCCCACCCGCGTGGTGCCCAGCACCAGCGAGTGCCCGACGCGCTCGCCCAGCGGCAGGCTGACGTCCACTTCGTCGGGCTCGATGCCGTGCAGCCTTGGCAGGCCGCCGACAGGCGGCAACGGGCGCACGGGGTTGAAAGGCGCGTCCCAGCCGGTGAGCTTCGGCAGGCGCGAGAGCGGCAATGGCGCGAACTCCAGCCGTTCCTCCAGGCGCCTGGTCAGCCGGTAGGCCGGCGTCGGCTCGACGTAGCGGCGGAACTCGGGCCGGTACGTCTGCATCAGCCGATGCGTGTGCTTCTGCTCCCAGAGAAAGCCGCGCCCCACGAATAGGCGCTGCTGGCTGACCGGCACGTCCTTGCTGGTCATCACGTAACGCGGCAGACGGCGGATGTTGCGCCGGTAGCGCAGGATGATGCGGGCATCGCGGTAGCGGATCGCGCCGTAGGCGCCGAACGCCAAGGCGCTGCCGATGCCCATGGCCGGGCTCAGCGCGAGCGACCATGGGGCCACCAGGCACAGAAACGCGGCGCCTGCACACGCCGCGACGGTGTATAGCTCCACCGCTGGGCGTAGCAGAACCTCGACCGGCTGTTTCCCCGACATGGCTTCATTGCTCGATGCCGGTGGCCGTGATCAGCGCCGGGTAGTGCCGCAGGCCCAGGCGATCGGCCAGGTCGTCGCCGGCCACGGGCGCGAGCGGCACGCCCGGCACCAGGGCGCGCAGCCGCGCCAGGCCCTGCGCGGTCTCGACGTTGACGACCAGGCCGACCGCGCCACGTTCGCGCAAAGCGGCGGCGCGGCGCTGCAACCAGGCCCGGGAAGCCTCGTCGTCGCCGATGACCACGAACGGCCGCAGGCCGGGCGCTTCAATCACACGCCGCGCCACGGTGCCAGGCGTGAGCTTGGCGCTGCGCACCGGCAGCATCGCGGCTTCGTCCGCCCGTGTGGCAGGAACCTGGGGCGTCGGGATGGACGGCCGCGCCGGTGCGTTGGCGCGCGGCTGGAGATTCAGGGCTTCGTAGTACGGCAATGCCGACGTGCCGCCACGGTCCTCGACAACGATCAGTGGCTCGCCGGCACGCGAGGCCAGCGGCAGGCCTGACAGCAGCATGAGTAGGCCCGTGAACGCGAGATGGGCGGGATGGGGTTTCGTCATGGGGAGGTCTCCTGGCGCGCCGCGAGGACCGCGGCGGCTGGTCGCGTGCCCTGCACGCGGGCAAGGTGGCGCGACACGCTGCGCCGATAGCGGGCGGCGGGCTCGCCGCCTGCGGGGCGGTGGTAGCGGCCGATCGCCAGCAGCCAGTCCTCGCCGGGGGTGTGCTGCTCCTTCAGGATCTCGGCGGCAACGGCCAGGTTGCGATACGGATCCAGCAGGTCGCACGCGCCGGTAAAGCGGTGCTTGTGGTAGCCGAGGTTGATCTGGCCCAGGCCCGCATCAATGCGCGTGTGCGGCGTGGCGCGCATCGCCTGCTGCAGGCCAGCGCAGGCGTCGGCGCGCGTGGCGAAGCGGCGCGACTGGCCGGCGACGTTGAGGGACC
>NZ_LMTS01000100.1:2794-6745 GCF_001541225.1 Variovorax sp. WDL1
CACCAGGCGCCCGTTGCGCCGGATGCCGCTCTCCTGCAAGGCCACGGCGTAGAGCACGGTCGAGGGGATGCCTGCGCGCTGGGCGGCAAGCTGGTAAGCCGGTGGCGGAACCTCCTGGGCCAGGGCGGCAACGGCATACAGGCCGGCAGTGAGCACCAGTGCGCGCAGGGGCATGGCTACGGCTGGCGCTGCCATTGGCCGTTCACTTCGCGCACGGCGGCGGGCAGATCGCCGGGCAGGCCCAGTGACAGCCAGCGGCCGCCGTCGTGGTTGAGCGTGATGCTGCCGGCGCGCACGCGCGCCGGGTCGATCTGCGCGCGCTTGGCCCAGTCGCGGATGCGCGCGTCATCCTGGCGGCTGCCCACCATGTACAGGTCGAACTCCGCGCCCGAGGATTGCAGGCGCTGCACGAGCTGTCCGCAGGCTGCGCAGCCGTCCTTGACGAACACCGCCATGCGGCCGCTGCCGCGCAAGGGACTGCTGGATGTGCCGGCGCCCGGCTTGTCGTCGGGCAGGTTCACGCGCTGCATCCCCGGATTCAGGCGCTGCCAGGCCTCGTCGTAGGCGCGCTGGTAGGCGAGCAGCTTCTCGACGCGGCGCGCTTCCACCTGCACCTGCAGTTCCGCATAGCGGCGCCGTTCTTCGTCCGTGCGAGCTTCGATGCCCAGGGCGGACAGCGGGTCCAGGTTGGGCGAGTAGATACCCAGCGGCCCATCCATCAGCTCGCGGTAGCGTGCCCATTCTTGTGGCTGCAAGCCCCATTCGGTTGCCACCCGGTCGTCCAGCACGCGGGCGGCCAGCGGGCGCTCCTGGCTCTGTGCGTTGCGCGCCGAGGTCGTTGCGGGCTGCTGCGCCCAGGCGGGCCATTGCGACGACGCCACCAGGACCGCGAAAAGGAGGATCGACGGCTTCATGGGGTGCTCCGGTCAGGGAATCGCCACGCGGCGGGTCTGGTTGCCGGCCTGGAACACTGCGGTGTTGCCCTCGATCGCCTGCAGGCGCCACGGGCCGACCGCATCCCCGGGCAGCAGCACCTGAAGTTGGGCGGGCGTGAAGTCCCCGATGCTCGGCGCGACGGACACGCTGCGCTGGCCGGCGCGCAGTTCGGCGCCGACGACGCGGAATGGCAGCGGCGGCAGCTCGGTCTTGGAGGCGGCGGACGTGCGCGATGCGCGCCGCTGGGCGGGTGCGGTGGCACGCGCGGCGGCTTGGCGCGCCTTGATCTGCTCGACCTCCGCGCGCAGCGCCTGGAGGTCGTCGGCCGCTGCGTAGCCACTGAGAGATTTCTCGACCTGGGCCGCGCGTGCTTCCAGAATCTGGCGGGTGTCTTTGAGGTCAGCGTCCGTCGCGACGGCCGGGCGCTGCTGGATGGCCTCGATCGTCTCGGCCAAGCCAGTTGCCTGCGCTTCCAGGCGTTGCAGGCGGGAATCCAGCCGCTCCTGGTCGGCCTGGTCGCTGAGGGCCTGGTAGCCCAGGGCCGCCAAGACGCTGAGGAAGATCAACCAGAGCCACATCAGGCTCTGCACCACCACGGCGGCGGTCGATCGCTGGGCAGGTTGCGGGGCGTTCATGGCTGGCCTCCCGAAACCATGGGTGCCAGCGGGAACGTCTGCACCGCCTCGGTGGCGGGTGGCTCGGATGGGGACTCGGCGACCGCGCGATCGCCGGGCCGCTCGAAGCAGATTTGCCGTGCGCGGTCATCCGCGTGCAGTTCCCAGGCCGGGCCAGCCAGCGTGAGCAGCGCATCGCGCAAGGTCATGGGGCCGAGGTGCAGGTGTACCGCCGGCAACGGCAGCGCGTACAGCTCGATCACGGCATGCGCGGTCTGGCACAGGCCATAGCCGCTGCGTTTGAGCACGTGCCGAAGCCCATCCCCGACCGTGGCGCGGGCATCCTCGGGCATGGACACGTCGATGGTCTGCAACAACAGGTCGCGCTGCGCCGCCATGGGTGCCAGTTCGACCAGTGTGTAGCGGGCGTAGCGCACGACCGGGATGTACTCGGAAGCCTCGGGTTCAGGCGCGGCCAAGACTTCCGCGATGGTGTCGGGCGCGACCGGCGCAGTCGTCGTCGCGCAGCCACCGGCCAGCACCGACCACAGCAGGCCGAGAAATCCCGCCAGAAGGCGGCGTTCGGGATAGTGAAACCACGGTGGAGAGGGGCACATAGCTCGGCGTCCTGAAACATCCAGCCCTCACCATCGCCGCTCAGGCCGCGAGCGGCAGCAAACAATGCGAACCAGGCAGCGTCCGATTTACCGGGAGCGGCAAAAAAAACGGCCCCGAAGGGCCGTAAGTGGAACGTGTCATGCGGCGACAAGCTGCCGGGCCAGTGCGACCTCGACGGAATCACCGTCCTGGTTCAGGACATCGAGCCCGGATTCGGGCACGTCGCCCGAGGTGGACTGCGAGACCATGATCTTCTTGGCCATCAGCTCCAGGCAGGTCATCTGCGAGGAACCGGCGTAGCCGAGGTAGATCACACGCACGGGCTGCTTCTGCCCGATGCGCCAGGAGCGGCGTGCCGCCTGCTGGAGCGAGTACACGTTGTAGCCCGACTGCATGAACACGATCGTCGGGAACTCCAACAGGTCCAGCCCCGTCTTGACCAACTCGGGGTTGGTGATGAGCACGTCGATGCCACGGTCCAGTTGCTCGGCGATCCAGTCTTCGCGGCGGCTGGCATCCACGCTCGCGCGCAGCACCGCCACCTTGAAGCCTTCCTGCTCCAGCAGCACCTTCAGACGCGACGTGGTGTCGCGCGTGCCGGTATAGACCGTGTAGGCCAGGACCTTGCGGCCCTGCGCCTTCTCCTCTTTGCAGATGTCGATCAGCTCACGCTCCTTGGGGCTGATCTCGAACTCGTTGAACTGAGCCGGGACAAACGCCAAGGTGTTGCGCGTGCGCGGATGCACCACGGTCTCCGACCGGAAGCAGCAATCCGGCCAGGCCAGCAGCACGTTGAGGACCACGCCCAGCAAGGTCGTATCGCGTCGCGCCAGAGCCTGTTTCAGCTCCGCGGTCAGCCGACCCGCCAGATCGCGGTAGGCCGCGGCTTGCGCCGTGTCCATCGCGACTTCACGGAACTCCTCGTCATACGGCGGCAGGACGTTGCCGCCGATGTCCTTGAGCTTGAGGAAGATCGTGAATGGCAGGATGCAGCGCAAGACGCCCTTGGGGCCGAAGCCCGGGGCCTTGACCGTGCGCACCGATACCTTGGTGCCCTTGGCCGTCTTGTGCGCCGTGCCGGTGCTCTCGGAGTAGATGTCCTTCAACACCCCGTGATCGCGCATGAACGCCATCGCAGCCGAGGTCATGCTGCCGCTCGTGGTCGGGCGGTAGCCGTCTTCGATCATCCGCCCCGGAAGGGCTCGGAACAGCAGGTGAAAAAGATCATCACCGTAGCCGCCCATCAGCGTGCCAGTCAGCAGCAAGGTCTTGCGAGCCTTCGCCGCCAGCACGCCCATGGCCTGGCCCTGGGCACTGCCACCGTTCTTGTACTCATGCGCTTCATCAGCGATGAGCAGGTCGAACGTACCTTGCGGCAAGTACCTCTTGATGAACTCCGAGGGTTGATAACCGCCCTCGCCAAAGCCGAACTCCATGTTGGCCATCGCACGTTCCATGCGCGTGGCTTGACGGTCGGAAAACACCAGCTCGCCGTTGCCATCCATGAGGTTGATGAACTCGTGGATGTTGTCGCCCAGCATCGAGGCCAGGAAGCCGTCACCGAACTTCTGCATCAGCTTCTGCGCAGTGACTTCCCCGATGGTCGGGATGCGCTTCAGGGCTTTGAGGACGGCCGAGGACTGGTCGCTGCCGGACAGGCTGCGCGGGCGGATCAGCGTCCACAGGGGCGCAGCGCAATGGCTGCACTTCCTGCGGTACTCCTCGGCTTCGAGCGCGACCGGGTTGACCGGCTCGCCGTCGAGGTCGGTGATGACCGTGCCGC
>NZ_LMTS01000100.1:6809-8199 GCF_001541225.1 Variovorax sp. WDL1
TGGGTGAAGACGGGCTTCCAGTGGAAACCCATCCGCATCCTGACGCGCCCCAGGACGAAGAACTCCTGGCCCGTGGGCTGCACGCCCAACTGCTCACGCAGCTTGAGGAGCTTGACGAGCGTATCCGGCCCATTGAGCACCCATACCTTGGCGCCGGCCACCGTCTCCTGGATCTCCCGCCGCCACTTGTAAACCAAGTGCGGTGGCGACAGGACCAGAGTGCGGCGGTAGCCTTCGGCGTTGAGCACGGCGGCCGCGGCGATGCCAACGGTCGTCTTACCACAGCCCATCTCGCCATTGACGATCGCGGCGCGTTCGCCACGGTCGATCAGCAGCTCGGCGGCGGCGTGGACGACTTCGGCCTGGGCCGGGAACAGCTTGCGTTTGAGGCTGGCGACGATGAGCTGCCGGTGCGCCTGCGGTTGGCCGGTATAGACAGGCGGGTTGGCGCTGTTGAGGGCGTCGAGCAGTTCGTCGCCGAACTCGCCGACGAAATCCTGAAGGCTCAGGGTCAGAGGGGATGATTCCGCGTCGAGCAGTTCGCCCTGTACGGGCGCGGCGTCAGCGGCAGTGGTTTCGAGATCGAAGGACATTGTGATGCTCCAATGAAAAATGGGGCATGCACCACCCCCAGCGGGGCAATGGCATGCCCCGTGGTGGGAAGGAAATCGGCGCGCGGCCGAAGGTGGTTGAAGATGCTGGCCTGAGTGGCCTGCGGGTGAACCGTGCTCAGTCTTCGGACGGCAGCACGATGGCAGTGACGCTGCGCCCCGCATCGGTGATGATGCGAATGGCGAGTCCCGGGTGGATCACATAGTGCGATTCCAGCGACGCGCCCGATTGAAGTGCAACGCCGTTGGCGTGCCATTGGCAGACGTTGACGTCACCCCAGTCGCCACGGGTGTGGCGCCTGAAGTACGGAATCGGGTCCAGGCGACCCGCGCGGACAAGGCGATCAATGCCTCGGCTGAAGATGAGCGCCCCGATGGGGAACGCCAGCCTCTGGCAGTAGGTTTCGATGCGATGCGATGCCATGGGCTCCTCCTTGAAAGGCTATTGAGCCACGACACCCCTGGCGGAGTGAAGTGGCTCCGTCAAGTGGATGGGATGACGAGGCGGCGCCTTCAGATCAGGTCGCGCTCTTCGGGAAGCTGGACCACCGTGGTCTGGTGGTCTTCGCTGGTCTTCACGAGCAACACCAGTTCCGGCGTGATCCGGTACTGGGAGATCATCAGGTTGTCCTGTTGGATTGCGACGTCGTTGGCTTGGCGGGTGGCCTCATCGATCTCGCCCCAGTCCCCGCGCACATGGCGCTGGACATAGGCCAAGGGGTCGATCAGGCCTCGCCGAGCCAGCCAATGCACCTTCTCGCTCAACTTCAACGTACTCG
>NZ_LMTS01000100.1:8209-8816 GCF_001541225.1 Variovorax sp. WDL1
GGGTTGCTTGCGCGGCGCAGGCCGCTTGAATGGATTGGGGAACATGGTGTTTCTCCTTCGAGGTGGTACAGCAGGACGGCAGCGCGTCCGGTGGATCAGCGGATGGTCAACACCTCGCCCCGTGTCGGGGAGCCAGGCGTCATGTCCCACGCGCGGATGACAGGCACGAACTTGTCGGTGAGGATGCGTGTCTCGGCGATGGAGCCGTCTTCGCGTTCGGTGAATTCCCGCTGGAGCGTCTTGTCCTTGTGGGTGTCACCTTTGACGACGAGCACGCGCCCCGTCTGGGAGCGCACGACGCCGGAGATCGCGCCCGCGGCCAGAGCCAGGGCGAGATGCCAGTGGGACAAGGCCCGCGCCGGTGGACGCAGCGACTGCTGCGCGGTCCCCAAGTGCGTGTCCAGCGACGGCCAAAGGCCTTGCAGCCGGCCAACCTCGTCGGCGAACTGTTCGGGCTCCATCGTCACGCGGAAGAAATGCTCCGGCTCGGCCGGACTGGCGGGGACGATGTACGGCAGGAACGGCCATTCGCTCGGCAGTTCCTCGGCTTCGACTTCGCCAAGCCCAACCTGCAGCAGCAGATTGCGCACGGCCTTGACGCCATCGG
>NZ_LMTS01000100.1:8826-9178 GCF_001541225.1 Variovorax sp. WDL1
TGCCAGCTCCCGCTGACGGACCCGGCGGCCGAAGATCACCACCTGCTTGAACTGCGTTTCCACCGCTCGGTAGATACGCAGATCGGTGTAGTGGCGCGTCAACCAGCCGACCAGCTCCGCGTCGAGCACGTAGCCGGGGACGATGAAGACCAGCACGCCGCTGTATTGCAACAGCGACAGCGAACGCTGATAGAACAGCTTTTCGAGGCGGGCACGGCCCTGGCCCTGATAGCCGATGTTGCCGTTGACGTCCTTGGACAGGTCGCCATACGGTGGATTCAGCCACAGTAGTCCGAAGGACTGCTTGGAGATCATCGTGTCCATCAGGTCCGCGTGCAGGCAGTGGTCGACC
>NZ_LMTS01000289.1:0-1145 GCF_001541225.1 Variovorax sp. WDL1
GCGGCGCCGCGGCCGGCCAACGTGGAGACGTCCCTGCAGGGTAAGCGCGGGCTCAAGACCCTCTTGACGGCAGCGGCCGTGTAATGGATCCGGCACTCAGATGTCGAGCACGTGGCGCAGCATGTGGAACGGCACGCGCCACGATTGGCCGTTGCCGGTGTCGACGGTGGCCGTTCGTTGGTTGATGCGAACGACGGTGCCCACTTGGGGTTGGAGGTACTTGTCGTCGAACGAGACCTTCTCGCCACCGCGGAAGTCATTGCGAGAGGCTTTGAGCGGTGGAGGTTTCGGCGGTGTTGCTGCCGCCGGCTGCGCGGTCGCAAGCGGCGGTTCGATAGCCGCATAGGGCAGCTTCCACTCGCGCCGCGTGCCTTCCTCGTGCAACGTGACCTGCGTGTCCTTCATCGCCACGACCTTGCCGTTGCGCATCTGACCGTCACGCCAGTCGAGGAAGCGCACGGTCTGCCCCAAGTTCATGTTCGTGCGCACGGCGATGATCCGGCGCGGATCGGCCAGCAGGCGCTCGATGATGGTGCTCAGCTGGAACAGTTCCAGGCTGCTCGCGCGGTTGAGCGCATCGATCAGCTTCGGGTCGGTGCCTTGCAGGTTCACTCTCGTCTTCCTTCGTTGCGCAGCCGGGTCGCGTGTGGGTCAGGCTGCCAGTCGTTGCTCAACGTGGTGCCCGCCGATGTTCCACGGCAGCAACTCGTCGATGCGGTTGATCGGATGGTCGGCAATGCGTGCGAGCACATCGCGCAGATACGCCTGCGGATCGAGCCCATTCAGCTTGGCCGTCTCCACCAGACTGTAGATCGCCGCGGCGCGCTCGCCTCCGGCGTCCGAACCCATGAAGAGATAGTTGGATCTTCCAAGGGCCACACCACGCAGGGCACGCTCGGCAGCGTTGTTGTCGATCTCGATGCGACCATCGTCACGGTAGCGCGTGAGCGATTTCCAGCGTGTCAGCGAGTAGCCGATCGCCTTGGCCAGTTCCGACTTCGTGGACACCTTGCCCAGCATGCTCGTGAGCCAGGCACGCAGGTCTTCCAGCAGCGGTCCGGCGCGGGCTTGCCGCACCTGGCGTCTCACATCGGGCGGCTGCCCTCGGATCTGGGCTTCGATCGCGTACAGCGCCGCAATGCGCT
>NZ_LMTS01000289.1:1155-1459 GCF_001541225.1 Variovorax sp. WDL1
ACTCCGACTTCTTCGACACCTTGCTAAGCATGCTGGTGAGCCAGGCACGCAGGTCTTCCAGCAACGGTCCGGCGCGGGCTTGCCGCACCTGTCGCCTCACATCAGGCGGCTGTCCGCGGATCTGGGCTTCGATCGCGTACAGCGCCGCAATGCGCTGCAGCGCCTGCTCGGCAATCGAGCCGGCGACGAAGCCCTGGCTCTCGTGCAGATCCCAGAAGGGTCGACGCGCGTGAGCCCAACATGCAGCTTCAAGGACGCGGCCGCCCGCGTAAATCTTGCCGTACCCGCCATAGGCATCGGCTTT
>NZ_LMTS01000289.1:1469-1825 GCF_001541225.1 Variovorax sp. WDL1
GATCGAACCCGGCGCGAAGCCCTGGCTCTCATGCAGATCCCAGAACGGTCGACGCGCGTGAGCCCAACAAGATGCTTCGACGACATGCCCGCTCGCGTAGACCTTGCCGTACCCAGAGTAGGCATCGGCCTGAAGGATGCCGCTGTAGTTCGCAAGGTGCGCCTGCGGATGCTCGCCCTTGCGGTTGGGCGAGTAGCGATACCAGGCCGCAGGCGGCTGTGTGCTTCCGGCCGGCCGGTCGTCGCGCACGTAGACCCACAGCCTGCCGGTCTTGGTGCGACCGCGGCCGGGATCGAGCACGGCCACTGGCGTGTCATCGGCATGCACCTTCTCGCCGGCCAGCACGTAGCGCCCGA
>NZ_LMTS01000289.1:1835-3495 GCF_001541225.1 Variovorax sp. WDL1
TGGCTGTGTGTTTCCGGCCGGCCGATCGTCGCGCACGTAGACCCATAGCCGGCCGGTCTTGGTGCGGCCGCGGCCGGGATCGAGCACGGCCACCGGCGTGTCGTCGGCATGCACCTTCTCGCCGGCCAGCACGTAGCGCCCGAGCGCGGCCACCAGCGGATCGAACAGCTTCTCGCTCTGGCCCACCCAGCCGGCCATGGTCGAGCGGTCGATGACGACGCCGTCGCGCCCGTAGATGCGGCTCAGGCGGTGAAGTGGAATGTGATCGCAGAACTTCGACACCAGCACGTTGGCGAGCAGCCCAGGGCCGGCCACGCCGCGCGCGATCGGCCGGCTGGGTGCCGGTGCCTGGAAGATCGCTTCGCATGCCACGCAGGCCAGCTTGGGCCGCACATGGCGGATCACCTTGAAGCGCGAGGGCACGTACTCCAGTTGCTCGGAGACGTCGTGTCCGATCAGACGGAGGCGGCCACCGCAAGCGGTGCAGCCGCAGGGCTGGCCATTGACGTCATGGTGATCAGTGCTCGTTTCTGGGCGGTAGACCTGGGTCTCGCGAGGCAGGTGGTCGGGCAGCTTGCGATCGATCTGCGGTGCGTTAGCGGCATCGGGCGCGGGCCCCGCGATCGGCGCCGGGCGTTCATACAGTGGTTCGCCTTCCAGGAGAGCGATTTGGGGGTCATCGAGCTGCTCGCTGGACGATCCGAAGCGGGCCCGAAGGCTCCGTAGCAACTGCAACTTGAGCTTGTCGACCATCAGCTTGAGGAACACCACTTCGGCATTTCTCTCCTCGACCACTCGCAGCAAACCTTCAACGGTGTGGGGTGTGGTGGAGTCGTTGATCGGCGGCGTCACGCCATCCACTGTGCCCGGCCTTCGGCGCGTCGAACATCGGTGCTACACCGGAGAAGTTCTCATCCAGTAGTGCGCTCGTCAGAGCGCGCCGAATCAAGCAGCGAGCAACGGCTCATGCGTACGCACCGGCATGCGCCAGTCGATGCCTTCGAGCAGCATCGAGAGTTGCGCCGGCGTGAGCGAGACGCTACCGGACGTGGCCTGGGGCCAGACGAATCGGCCTCGCTCGAGCCGCTTGGCCAGGAGCATCAGGCCCTGGCCATCGAACCACAGCACCTTCAGGATGTCGCCGCGCTTGCCGCGGAAGACGAAGACGTGGCCGCAGAACGGATTCGCCGCTAGTGCCGTCTGCACCATGGCGGCCAGGCCGTCGAAGCCCTTGCGCATGTCGGTGTGGCCCGCCACGATCCACACGCGCGTGTTCGAAGGAAGGCCGATCACGCAATGGCACCCAGCAGGCGCAGCACGCAACGCACGCTGGCCTCGTCGACGGCACCGCGCAGCCGCACGCGCGTGGCACCAACGTCGATCTCGATCACGCCGCTCGAAGGGCGCGGCGCGATGGCCTTGTTAGTCTTGGCCGCGGGCTCCATCTGCACCGTCACCGGCAATAGCGTTGGAGGCGCTGCACCTTCAACCGCTGGAGCTTCCGCGCGCAGGCGAAGCCGGCGCCAGTTGAACAGGAGGTTCGCATTGATGCCATGCTCTTGCGCGATGGCCGCGACCGACGCGCCAGGTTCCAGGCTGCGTTCGACCAATTCCTGCTTGAGCTCTTCGCTGTGCCTGCGCCGGGTGTCCTTGCCCGAAG
>NZ_LMTS01000193.1:0-9132 GCF_001541225.1 Variovorax sp. WDL1
GCTGCGGAAAGACATTGCAAATGCAATCTCCGCGATTGCACATACAAGCTGGATAACCTCATGCGCTTGCGCTACGAACGTACCTCTTAGCGTTGGCGAACTTTCCGTTTAAGGTGCGCTCAGTGATGCCCATGGTGCCGCCGTAGTGGGCGACCAATGCAGAGACAAGGGCCTCCTGCGTTTTGAAGCTGGAATAGGGCACGCCTGAAGGCGACTGGCTCAGCATCAGCGTCAACATCCCTCCAATGATGTTGAGATAGGTCGTTTCCGCCCGTTCGCTGATCTCGCATTGCTTGGATGCCAACAGCACCGAGGATTGCTTGAGTAGCGTGTCGTGCTGCTCCTGCAGTTCTCGCATCTCACGTCGGGCTTGTTCAAGCGCGGCCTGAAGGGCCAGCCGCTCCACGAGGATCGCCTGTCCTGTTTCCATGGTGATGAAAGGATGCGCCATGCGTTCGCCACGGCTGAACAGAAATCCTGGCCGGTGCTCGGGATAGTGGGTGCGCATCCAGCGTTTTAGATCGACATGGCGAACAGTCAGATCCAGAGAATTGAGCAGCTTCGGATCATTGAGCGTGATCCCGTTCTTGCCGTAGGGCAGCTCTCCGTTGAGGATGCCGTCATAGATACGTTCCGAGTGCAGCCGGCACTCATTCCATCGAGGGCAGTTCAGCGACCGAGGCAGGACACGCGGTGACGCGATCGTGGCCAGGATCATCGGGAGATACCGCAGCAACCCAGCCCATCGGATGGCCGCCTCGATGGGACGATAGAACACCTTTGATGTTGAAATGTCCTTGTGCATGTCTTCGTCTCCTTTCGGGTGCGCTACATCACCGGCTCCTTTCTTGCCCAAGGGCTGTTGTGTCGTTATGGCCTGCGACGGACGCTTGAGGCGATGCCCTAAGCGAAGGCGGAGGAGGCCATTGGCGTCCGCCGCAGGTGGCCTTGTCTTGCTTGATATGCAAGAATCGATCAGTTGCCGGCCCATCGAGCGATGAGGACGCAAGCTCGATATTGGCGCTCACGGTACCAGCGTCATAGGTGGCGCAAAGCCCATCAAGACCGATTTGGTATGGTCTGATATCCAGACGGTTCAAGACCAGCGAGTTGAAGCGTTCGACGCCCCTACGTCCAGTTGGTGACTGGAAATCAGCGGTTAGTGATGCATCGCTCCACATGCTGATATATCGACAAAGTATCTGCCGCAGTACCAGTGACCCTGCCAGGTTGCCCCAGCACATAGGAGACGGAGATGGCTGAACATTCCCATGAACATCAACATCACACATCCGGTCAGATGGGTAAGCACGGCCGACCATACGCCAAGTTCTGGGTGAACATGGTGTTGGGCCTCGTCGTCATGTACTTCGTAATGTTCAGCATGATCGACGGCGCCAGGGACTTCAGAAACAATCTCAACATGCTCTACATGGCGGTCACTATGTGGGCGCCAATGGGCATCTTCATGCTAGCGACAATGCCCGGCATGTTTCCAAACCGGCGGCTCAATCTCGTGCTGTACGGCTTGTTTGCCGTTCTCACACTCGGTTCTTTTGCCGCTACCCGTGCTCAAACCGGAATCGGCGATCGACAGTTCATCGCGTCTATGGTCCCGCACCATTCGGGAGCGATCCTCATGTGCCGCGAGGCGCAGCTCTCAGATCCGGAACTCGTCAACCTATGCCAAGCGATTTCCGATGGCCAGCGCGCGGAGATCGAGCAGATGAACCGGATTGCTGCACGCCTTCGTTGAGGCTGGCTGCCACTACACTGGCGCCGCGTTGCGCTCCGGCGAAGTTAGCCGCAGCGATGTAAAGATGAGTACTTGCGGTGTTCCGATGCCGGCGGTTGTGTCCTACAGCCGTCCAGGTGCCAGGCAGTCCACGCGACACCACCCCGCGCTGCCTGCGGAGCGAGCGCAAGTCATGATCGTCGCAAGTTGGAGTTCGATAGCGAACCCGCTCAGCAGCTGGACGCATCAGGCGTAACGACGGGTGGATGGATCATCCTTGGACGCTGGTGGAAGTGGTTGGATGAACTTTGTTGCCGAGGGCGAAAAACAAGGCTATAATTGAGTTCTTCGCTGATCACCACAGTGGAGAAAGTGATTGGGAAACAGAGACTTAGCGCTCTAGTGCATGACTCGTTTCCCGCTCCAGTTTTCAAAAAGGGAAGCTTCAAGCTTCCCTTTTTTTCGCGAGTTGACCAAGAAGAAGACGACGATTGAACGCATGGCGCGATAGCAAAGCGGTTATGCAACGGATTGCAAATCCGTCTAGCCCGGTTCGACTCCGGGTCGCGCCTCCACCTCTCCAGCCGTATCGATCAGACAGCCCCTCCAACCGTCGTTGTCGGGGGCTGTTTTTGTTTCGGGTATTGTCCATATCCACCCGGACGCCCGGATGGTGAAATTGGTAGACACATCGGACTTAAAATCTGTTTTGTCAAGTCCTTTCCACTTGCGCCACCTGGCCAGAAGGCCAATAGAGACAATGGCTTGCGAGCATTCAAGACTTGGCTTCATGGCTGGGCTTGGTGGTCAGGGGTCAACTAGGAGTCAGTAGAGAGGTAGGAGTTTTCAGCGCGTCGCGCCACGCCCGAGTGGTGAAATTGGTAGACACAAGGGACTTGAACAATTTGAGCCCTCCGGGGGAAACCCCAGAGGTGAAGCCCGTCAAAGTCGGCGAACGCCCTGGATGCTCCGGCATCCGAGCCAACGCCGAACCAAGCCCAGGTCCAACGCCTGGGAAGGTGTAGAGAGCAGACGGCGGGCACCTACGGCCGCAAGGCTATGGTGAAGGCGTGCTCCAGACCACGAACGGCGCATGCGCTGGCGGCGAAAGCCGAAGTGGTAAGAAAATCCCTCGCCGCAAGGCGTGCCGGTTCGATTCCGGCCTCGGGCACCAATTTGGAAGCCGTCCCTGCCTCTGCAGGGGCGGCTTTTGTTGTCAATGCTCGATGATGCTTTATCTTTCAACGAGCTACCGGGAGCGTGCAGTAGTTTGGAAGATGAAGGAAGCAAGGCGACCATGTAGTCGCAACAACAATAGCAAGGACTCTTGGGGGCATCATGCGCGTCTCACGGTTGGGGATAGAGAACTTCCGCGGCATCAAGAAAGCCGAACTTCACTTCTCAGGGCATACGCTCCTGATCGGGGGCAACAACGTCGGCAAGAGCACGATCTGCGAAGCACTCGATCTTGTGCTTGGGCCGGATCGCCTGAATCGAACACCCCCCGTTGAGGAGTTCGATTTCCGTAATGCAGGCTATCTGAACGAAGACGGCGAAACACCCGTTCCTCTCCGCATCGAAGTCGTCCTCGTTGATCTCACCGACGACATCAAGAAGCTCTGCGCCGCCAATCTGGAGTTCTGGCACAAGGCCGACAAGCGGGTTCTCGGCGAAGGTGAGATTGGTAACGCCGACGACCCCAACGTGGAACTCTGCCTTCGCCTGATTACCGCTGCTCAATACGACATCGAAGAGGACCAGTTCTTCGCCAAAACGATCTATGGCCGAAGCGACGACGATGACGACGCCGATCCCAGGTCAATTCCCACTAAGGAAGGTCTGAACAACTCCGCTGCTGCGGGCGACAATAGCGCACCAGATTGGGGTGACGATCGATGCAGCTGACGTTCGGTGATGCCGAGACCCTGGGCCAGCGCAAGCGCACGCGGCGGGAGATCTTCCTGGCCGAGATGGAGCAGGTGGTGCCGTGGCAGGCGCTGCTGGCGCTGATCGAGCCGCACTACCCGAAGCTGGGCCGTCCCGGCCGCCAGCCGTACCCGCTGGCGACGATGCTGCGCATCCATTTCCTGCAGCAGTGGTACGCGCTCAGCGACCCGGCGATGGAAGAGTCCTTGTACGACACGCCGGTGATGCGCCGGTTCGCGCGGTTGGGCGGCGTGGACGCGATTCCCGACGAGACCACGATCCTCAACTTCCGCCGGTTGCTGGAAACCCACGGCCTGGCCGGGCGGATCTTCGAGCGGGTGAATGCGCATCTGGCGCGCAAGGGCCTGAGCCTGCACGCGGGCACGATCGTGGACGCGACGATCATCGCCGCGCCGAGCTCGACGAAGAACGCCGAAGGCAAGCGCGATCCGGAAATGTGCCAGACGAAGAAGGGCAACCAGTGGCACTTCGGCATGAAGGCGCACATCGGCGTCGATGATGAATCCGGCCTGGTGCACCACGTCGAGTGCACGGCGGCGAACGTGGCCGACGTGACCCGGGTACACAGGCTGCTGCACGGCCGGGAAGACACGATCTGTGGCGACAGCGGCTATACCGGTGCCGACAAGCGTGAAGAGTTGAAGGATGTGGAGGCCGGCTTCCTGATCGCGGAGAAGCCGTCGAAGTTGCGGGCGATGAAGAACCCGCGCGAGCGGCGTTACACCGAGCGCTGGGAGCGGTACAAGGCGAGCCTGCGCGCGAAGGTCGAGCATCCGTTCCGGGTGATCAAGCGCCAGTTCGGCTACACGAAGGTGCGCTACCGCGGCCTGGCGAAGAACGCGGCGCAGGTGCTGACGCTGTTCGCGCTGTCGAACCTGTGGATGGCGCGCCGGCGCCTGTTGCCGGCGATGGGGGTGGTGCGCCTGTAAGGCGGGAAAACCCGCCAGAAACCGCCTGAAAGGGCGGGAAATTGATCAAATCGACGCTGGTCCGGCGCTCTGACGCTGAAATCCAAGTGTCAGAGTGCGTTGTTCAGACCTTCCCTAAGGTCAAACGAGCGATAGGCTTTCTTTACCTGCGCACCATCCGCACCGGCTCGCGTGCATTGAGCTTGGAGCGCGGCACGCTGCTCGACAACATCCTGCGCATGAAAGAAGCCCGCAAGGGGATGTGGGAGAGCATTCGCAAGCGTCTGGCTACTCTTGATCCTCCGATAGACGCTGACGCTACCGAGCTGGGGCCGATCCTCGATGAAATCGAGGCAAGGCTGGCGGAATACATCGCGCCCGGCAGCGAGGGGCGTTCGACCCGTCTGTTCGTCTCCCAGCTCACGCGTGAGCACCTGCGGAAGACCATCGCTTTCTTCTTGACGATGGGGCGTGGAGAGGAAGCCGTCCCGTTCCAACAGACCGGCAGCGGAACATTGAACACGCTCCTGCTGGCGCTGCTGACCTTTATCGCCGAACTTAAGAAAGACAACGTCATCTTTGCGATGGAAGAACCCGAGATCGCCCTTCCGCCCCATACACAGCGGCGGATTGCGAACTACCTACTCGAAAAAACTTCGCAGTGCTTCGTTACATCGCACTCGCCATACGTCATCGAGCGTTTCGAGCCTGACGGGATACTGAAGCTCAACCGCGACCAACACGGCACCTTGAGCGGCACGGCGATCAAGCTGCCGGCTGGCATGAAGGCCAAGAACTACCGACAAAACTTTCGCCGAGCCATCGCCGAAGCCATGCTCGGGCAAGGCGTGATCGTCGGTGAAGGCATCACCGAACAGGATGCCTTGTTGGTGGTCGCGCAGAAGATGGAAGACAGTGATCCGGCCCTGTTCCCCTTGGACGTGGCCGGCCTGTCTGTCATCAATGCCGATGGTGACGGGAACCTGGAAAAGTTGGGGGCCTTCTTCAAGGAAATCGGGACTCCAGCCTTTGCCTTCTTCGACCGCAAAAAGCGCACGGATGCGGAAATCGCCACCTTGCAAGGTAGCTACGTGGTAGCCAAAGAAATCCAGCAAAAAGGTGCCGAAGTGCTGATGGCTGAGGAAACCCCCTTGGATCGGCAATGGCAGTATTTGGAGGCCCTACGCACCGAGGATGCCGACGGCCGGTTTGGGATTCCGGCGGCCCGCCCCGCTGACGACGAATTACGCAAGCTGACCACTTCCACATTGAAGGGCCTGAAAGGCGAAGGTGGTGCGGCAAAGCTGCTGCAACTGTGTGCCGTGGCCGAGTTGCCCAAGACCATTACCGACTTCCTCGCCGACATCTACCAACGCTATCCAAAGCCGAAGCGCAAGGAAGCACCTGCCGCGCAGGTCGATGCCGGAGCAGAAGCTGCAGGTGACAACGCGGCCGCGGCCGATGACCCCGAGGAACTGTAAGCCATGGCCCTGGTCATCTGTGCGCAGCGACAGAGCATTCTCGACGAGAACGGTGCGATCCTCGTTACGGGCGGCCCAGGCAGCGGCAAGACGACCATCGCTTTGGCAAAGGCCAGACTCGTTATCGAACGGGGCCTTTCACTTGGTCAGTCTGTTCTTTTTCTCAGCTTCTCGCGTGCTGCTGTGGCGCGCGTCGCCGAAGCGAGTAAGACGCAGTTGCCTGCCGCTCTGCAAGGAAAGCTCTCAATCCAGACGTTCCACTCGTTCTTCTGGCGCATCTTGCAGGCATACGGATACTTGCTGGGCGCGCCAAAGTCGTTGCGTCTACTAATGCCTCATGATGAGGCGGCGATGCGCCACGAGTTCGAGAACAATGGTGGCGATTGGAATGTCGAGCGCCAACGATTGTTTCGGGAAACAGGGAGGGTCGCATTCGACCTGTTCGCTCCGAAGGCTCACGAACTACTGTCTCGAAGCGCACGCCTGCGCGAGCTGTTCTCGTCGTGCTATCCGTTGATCGTTGTGGATGAGGCGCAAGACACAGCAGAAGATCAGTGGCAGTGTGTTCGACTGCTATCCGCTGGCACGCAAATGATGTGCCTCGCCGACTTGGACCAGCAGATTTACGACTTCCGGCCGGGCGTCAGCTCAGACCGAGTAACGCACATCATGGCCGCCTTGCAACCGCTACGCGTGGATCTGGCAGGCGAGAATCACCGGAGTCCTAATTCAGAAATCGTCGCCTTCGCCAACGACGTGCTACTGAACACACCGAGAGGCGCGGCTTACCAGGGTGTATCACGCATAAACTATCGCGCCAACCGAGAGTACCGTGATCGCGCGATCCGCCAAGCAATCGGAATCGCCATTCAGCGCGCAAAGGAGGCCGCCCAGGGCGACATCGAGAGCTTGGCCGTACTGGCAACATGGGGGCGCGGTGTCAACGTCGTTTCCCGTGCTCTGACTGGTAATGGCGCGAACTTGATCCCGCATCGAGTGATGATTGATGAAGCATCGGTGCTGCTTTCGAGTCGCATGGTCGCGTTTATGCTGGAGCCGCGCAGGCCGGCAGCGGAGGAACTGCTGGACTTGGCAGACGGCCTTGACCTTGCGGCGACGGTCTTCCGGGCACGCGGCGGAAATACCAACCTTGCCACCGCGCAGCGGTTGGCAGCAAGCGCCGTACAAAGCCGCGGTGGCACTTCCCCGCGCGCTAACGGAGTGGCATCCAAGCTCTTGGATGCGCTACGTACATTGCGCATACACGAGTTCTCGGGAGACCCGAAACGGGATTGGTTGGATGCGCGCAGCATTCTTCGTAACGCAGGCGCCAACCCGCTTCAAGTCATAGCAGAGGATGCCGAGCAGCTCGTCGCCTTCCAGCGTGGCCGCCGTATCTCAGCAGCACTGACCGAACTTTGGCAAACGCAGGGAGCGTATCGAAATGCGCGCGGTGCGCTTGATACGGCCATCGCGGAAGACCAGCTCTTGTCAGGCGGCAACGACCTGAGAGGTATCCACGTCATGACCATTCACAAGTCGAAGGGCAAGGAGTTCGACGCAGCAATCATTTTCGACGATCCGAACAGCAGCCCTCTGCTTTTCACTCAAGAGGCTGCGCCTCACCCTCGTTGCCGCAAACTGGCGCGGGTTGGCATCACCCGCGCCAAGCATCATGTGCTGATGCTTTGCGATATGTTCACTCCAACCGCCTTGCTGCAAGGGCATCAACTCTAGGAGCAAGGTCGCTTCGGTCTTGAAGCAGCAGTGCGACTACCCTTACCCTGATCGCTTCCTGCGAAACCCCCGGTCCCCCGCCATGAACGCCTCCAGCATATGCGGGATCAGCGTCATGGTGTCGACCGGCTCGCCATACGTCTGCGCGTGCAGCGCGGCGTAGCGGTCGAGGTCGGCTTTCAGGCTGGCCGGGCAAGCGAACGTCAGCTTGACGTTCTCGGTCTTGGGCAGCGGCCCGAGCCGCAGCTTCTTGGTCGTGCTCATTGCGAAGCTCCCCGATTGAAGAACAGCGGTTGGTAAGGCCGCAGCACCAGATCCCGATTGACGATGATCCGCACCGGCAGGCCCGGCCGCGTGGTCAGCGTCGGTTGGATGTTCATGTTGCGCCGGGTGATCTCCTGTCCGACCTGATTGATGCTGTCCTGTGCGCTGTCGCGCCCGGAGATGACGATGCGGTTGCCGTCCTGGCGGTTCTCCGGCGCAGCCAGCTCGGCGCCGACGCCCAGCAGCGTCGTCAGCACAGCGCCCGCGACGATGCGATTCCAATGCCAGTCCACGTCGTCTTCCAGGCCGGCGTAGCCGGCCGGGTCGGTGCCGACAAGATTGTCGAGCGTCAGCGAGGACGTGTCAGGCAGGATGACCCGGTTCCACACCACCTGCACGCGGCTCTGCCCGTAGCTGACCTGGCTGTTGTAGCGTCCGAGGATGCGCGATCCCTGCGGGATCAGCAGGAACTTGCCGGTGGCCGTGTCATAGACCGGCTCCGTCACCGTGGCGATCACGTCGCCCGGAAGATCGGACTTGATGCCTGTCACCAGCGCGCCCGCGATCACCGTCCCAGCCATCACCTGATAGGGCGACGCCGGCAGCGCCAGATTGCCGGAATTGCGGGTTTCCGTAGAACCGGCTTTCAGAAACGCCTCTTTCTGGTCTTGCCGGTTCTGCACGGCGGTCGGGTCGGCAGGCTGAGCCGCCGTCGAGGCTGGCCCAGCGGTGAGCGGATCGAAGGCCGCCAGCGTGCTTGCACCACCAGGCGCACCCGGCGCCGCCTGCGCCACCGTGGCGGCTGCCTGGCCTTGACCGCCCGAGCGGAAGAACACCGACGAGGCCGCCGCCGCGTCGGCCTCCTTGCGCAAGGCATCCTCGGGGTCATGGCCCGGCGGTACATACGTCGGCGTCACCGGCCGCTGCGAGTTCACGATGGCTGGGCCGAGATCACCCGGCAGCGGCGGCCCCAGCTCGGGCACCTTCGGCGGCATCTTCGAGTAGTCCGAAGGCAGGCCATCCAGCCCTTCGGACTTCGACACGCGATCGACGTTGTAAA
>NZ_LMTS01000193.1:9142-9635 GCF_001541225.1 Variovorax sp. WDL1
TCTGCTCATTGGCACCGCGCCGCTGCGGTTGCAGCGACCAGATCGTGGCCCCGAGTACGGCGACCGACAGGCCGCCGACGAGGATGGCCAGCGTGCGCCGATTCAGGCGCGTGACCGGGCGCGGCTGGGCGCGCAGCGCCACCGCCTCGGGCGCGACCTTGCCCGCCTGCGGCGTGGCGAGGTCAGGGGTGTCGTCCTGGCTCATGGTCAGTTCCTCCGTGCCACGCTATCCGTGCGCTCGATTCGCACCACGTCGCCCTTGTCGCCACCCAGGCGCAGTTCGGCGGCACCGAATAGCCGATCCACGATGTAGTACGGCGAGCGGAAGCGGTAATTGACCAATTGCCCGTCGCCTTCCGGCCCGATCACGAACAAGGGCGGCAATTCACCCTGAGCGATACCGGGCGGGAACTGGATATAGACCTTCTGCCCGTCGTCGAAGGCACGCAGCGGCTTCCACGGCGGATTGCTGCCGCTGATGGCATAGCGGAAG
>NZ_LMTS01000193.1:9668-11624 GCF_001541225.1 Variovorax sp. WDL1
CGCAGGTTCTCCAGCGCCAGCCCGCTATCGACCGGCGCGGCGGTGCTGGCCGCTTGCGCCTGGCGCTGCAAGGCCAGCATTCGGTCGCGCGGGTATTCCCAAGACACGGATGCCATCCACGTCTTTTCCGTCGAGGCCAGCTCCAGCAGGTACGTCCTGCGATTGGTAGTGATGACGAGATTGGTCTTGAGGCCCGAGCGGATCGGCTTGACCAGCACGTTCACTCGCAGGTCGGCGCCGCTGCCGCTCGATGTGTCGCCCACGATCCAGCGCACGGTATCGCCGGCGGCCACCGACACCAGCTCCTCGCCCGGCTGGAGCGAAACCACGGTCACGCGGCCCACGGCTGCATAGACTTGGTACAGCGCACCATCGCTATACGGCCACACCTGAATCGCGTTGACGTAGCCCTCGCGCGTGGGCGCGACGCGCGCCTCGGCATTGGCACGCGAAACGCGCACCTTCTCGTCTGCCGGCTCCGGCACAGGTTTGGCGTCCTCGGCTTCGGGCAACGGCTTCAACTGCGCGGGCATCGGCAGCACCTCGGGCACGGCCACCACCTCCACCGGCGCGGGCGGCTCTGGCAGCGGCTGGGCCTGCACCGGCTCATCGAGTGAGATGGTCGGCGGCGGCTTGCCCTGCGTGGCGCAGCCCGCCAAGGCAAGCAGGATCACCGGCAAAGCGGAATTACGGAAAAGATCATTCATGGCATGGCTCCTTCGGAAGAATCCAGTTCGCGGCTCCATGACAGGCCGTTGACGTAGATGCCCAGGGGGTTCTTGCGCAGGCGTTCTTCGGTGCGCGGCGGCTGGAGCACGATGGACACCACGGCCGTCCACCGCTCTAGGCCAGCCGCGGCGCCGTTGACGTAGCGGCGTTCCGTCCAGCGCACGTTGAAAGACGTGTCGCTGGCGCGCACGACGCTGGTGATCTGCACCGTCACCGACTCCTTGCCGATGCGAGCGAACGGGTCGTTGACCCGCGCGTAGTCGTTGAGCACGGCCGCGCCCTTGTCGGTGGTGTAGTCGTAGGCGTCGAGCCAGTTCTGGCGCACGACGATGGGGTCGATGGACAGCGAGCGCACCAAGCCGATGAAGCGGCCGAGGTGGTACGCGGTCTGCGCATCGCTGGGCTTGTAGGGCGTGGCTGCTTCGCCGACCGCACGCACTTGGCCCGCGTTGTCCACCTCCACGACGTAGGGCGTCACGATGGACTGCGCTGACCGCCACACCAGGCCGCCGGCCATCAGCAGCGCGAGCGTCAGGCATCCGAAGGCCATCAGCCGCCAGTTCTTCGCCTGCACGCGCGGCGAGCCGATACGCTCGTCCCATACCTGGCCGGCAGCTTGGTACGGCGTGGCAGGCTGCGGCGTGTCGGCATAGCGCACCTGCGGTTTCTTGAATCGCATTGTCAGTTCTCCTTATGAATCGGAATCGCGCAGGCTCGGCCCTTGGCCGGAGCCGCCGCCGTCGCCACCGCGCAGCGCGTGGGCGGTGGTGGTCGCGGCATGGGTGAGCTGCTGGCGGCGATGCAGTCGTTTCGCCCAGGCAGGTTGTTCCTGCGTCTGCGCGCTGCTGGCGCTGGGCGTGGCCTCGCCGGCACCCTGACCGGATGCCGCACCCGCGCCACTGTCAGCCGCAGCGCCATTCCAGCCAGCACGGAAGGGAGCAGCCATGCGCTGCCCGACAGCGGAGGCACGGGATGCGGCGCCTCGCCCGGCTGCCTGCGCGCCGGTCTTGGCGACGTTGCCTAGGCCGGCCATTGCGCCTTTCGCGCCACCGCCGGCGGCGGCGGAACCGGCCTGGAACGCAGATTTCGCGCTGCTGGCCGCCGACGTGGCGGCACGCGCACCGCTGCCGGCCAGCTTGGCGGCAGCCGGGGCCATGCGCGCGCCAGCCGCCACCGCACCGCCCACGCCAGTTGCGGCGGCACCGACGGCCACCGCCGTTCCGGCTG
>NZ_LMTS01000193.1:11649-13815 GCF_001541225.1 Variovorax sp. WDL1
CGCCGATGGCCGCGCCCGCCATCGCGCCCGCGCCGAGCTGCGGCGCACCGGACACAAGGCCCGTGGCGATGCCAGGGCCGAAGATCCCGAGCGCCAGCAAAGTGAGCGAGGCCAGCATGATGACCAGCGCATGGTCGAGGGACGGCTCATCGGGATGGACTTGGAATTGAGTGAACAGGCCCGAGCCGATACCGACGATCACGGCCAACACCAGCACCTTGACGCCGGAGGCCACGACGTTGCCCAGCACCTTTTCCGCCAGAAAGCTCGTCTTGTTCCACAGCGCGAACGGCACCAGCACGAAGCCGGCGAGCGTGGTCAGCTTGAACTCGATCAGCGTGATGAAAAGCTGGATCGCCAGCACGAAGAAGCAGAGCACCACGACCAGCCAAGCGATGAACAGCACCAAGATGGCATCGAGGTTCAAGAACACCTCGGGAAATCCCATCATGTCGTCGAGCTGAAGGAAGATCGGCCCGCCCGCGTCAAGGCCAGTTTTCGCCAGCCGGCCCGGCTGCAAGAAGTTCTCCATCGTGATGGCCGAGCCGGTGGCGGTGATGCCTAGTCCCGCAAACGAGCGGAACACGATGCTGGCCAGCCAGTTGAAGTTGTTGATGATGTAGGCGAAGGCACCGACGTAGAGCACCTTGCGCAGCAGCTTGGCGATCACGTCCTCGCCTTGGCCGGTGGCATGGCTCATGGCCCAATACAGGCCGGCGATCGTCATGTCGATGACGATCAGCGTGGCCGTGAGGAACGCCACTTCGCTCCGCAGCAGTCCGAAACCCGAGTCGATGTAGGCGGCGAATGTGTTGAGGAACTGGTCGATGATGGTCACGTCATTCATGGCGTGTCCTCCGGTTCGGCGGGAACGGCCGGCGCCACGCCATCGGCCGGTTCCTCGAAGCTGGGCGGGATCGGCGGCAGGTCGGCCAGCGTCTGGTATTCATCCGGCCCGGCCTGGCCGGAGAAGAAGCGCCGCCGGAAGGCTTCGGCGGCGGCGCGGCAAGCGTCCTCGCCCGTGGCCTGCCGGTCGGCCGCGCATTGCGCGCGCAATGCCTTGAGCCGCACGGGATCGGCGGTCAGGGCATCGGCAAGGTTGTCGGTCGGCTGCTCGCTGCAAGCGGCCAGCAGCGCCACAAGCAGCGAAACCGACAGGGCGAGGACGCATCGCATGGCGGCCTCCGTCAGTTGCCGTAGAAGTCCACGCGCTGCGGCGTGTACGGCGTGCCTTCACCCAGGAAGCGCCGCCGCACCTCGCGGGCGCGTTCGGTGGCCGCCGCCTGCCGCGCCAGCTCCAGCGAGGCGGCCCGGTCTTGCGTGATCTGGAGCCGCTGCGACTGGATCGACTGCTTGGCCTGCAAAGCCAGCAACTGGTTCATGGCCTGCATCGCCTGCAACGCGCCTTCGGCCGACTGGCTCTTGCCCACGAGGTCGGCCAGCACGCTTTCGTCTTCGCCCAGGTTCTGCGATACCTGCGCTTGCATCTGCATGGTGGTCTGCAAGCCGTGGAGCGTGTTCCTCCAACGCTCCTGCGCGTCGCGGTACATCTGGTCGCCGCTGACGGTGGCGGCGTACTGCTCGGGATACAGGCGCGCGAACTCCCGATCCAGATTCGTCACGTCGTAGGCCAGGCCGCGCGCCTGGGCGATTAGCCGCTCGGTCGTCGCCAAATTGGCGCGCAACTGGTTCACCACGCTGGACGGCAGGCTGGCGAGGTTGCGCGCCTGGTTCATCAACATCTGCGCTTCGTTCTGAAGCTGCTGGATCTGGTTGTTGATCTGTTGCAACGTGCGGATCGCGGTCAGCGTGTTCTGCACGAGGTTCGTGGGATCGACCACGACCCATTGCGCATGGGCGGTGGCGGTGCAAAGCATGGCCGCGATGGCGGCGGCGATAAGGCGCTTATTCATGGCAGGTTCTCCAGAGGTTGGTCAGCGAGGGAACCCGGCGCGAGGCCGGGGAACGAGGGCAGCAGGTCGGCCGCCCAATCGAGGCCGCGATGGCGCAGCCAGGCGCCCGCGAAGCCGGGCACGCCGGCGTCCAGCAGCACGCGGTCTATGTCGCGCTGGTCTTGCGGCGTGGAAGCGCCCGCAAACGCCAGAGCCGCCGGCCCCAGGTCGAGTTCGAACAGGCGGTTGCCGAGGCGGGATTGGTAGTAGTAGT
>NZ_LMTS01000193.1:13926-16369 GCF_001541225.1 Variovorax sp. WDL1
GGCCTGCGGGTTGGGCAAGAAAATCCGACTCGCGCAGCTCTCGATGATCGCGGGCGCGATGCTCGAATCCTTGATGTCGGCGAGGCTCTGCGTGGCGAAGATGACGCTGACGTTCTTCTTGCGCAGTGTCTTGAGCCACTGGCGGATACGCGCGGCAAACACCGGGTCATCGAGGAACAGCCACGCTTCATCAAGGATCAGCAGCGTGGGCGCCCCGTCGAAGCGTTCATCGAAACGCGCAAAGAGGTAATGCAGCACGGCCATGACGGCGGCCTTGCTGTGCATCAGCTCCTCCATCTCGAAGCACTGCACGTCGGCCATGCCCAGCCGGTCGTGGTCGGCGTCCAGCAGCTTGCCGTGGGCGCCACCCAGCACATAGGGCGACAGCGCTTGTCGCAGCGTGTTCGATTGCAGCAGCACGGAAAGTCCCGTCATCGTGCGCTGCTCCACCGGCGCACCGGCGAGACTTCCCAGCGCCGACCAGATAGCCGCCTTCTCGTCGGGGCCGATCGCCACGCCTTCGTGCAGCAAGCGGCCTTCGATCCATTCGGCGGCCCAGGTGCGGTAGCCCTCACGGTCGATGCGCGCGAGTGGCTGGAAGGCGATTTCGCCATCCGTGCCCAGGTCGTAGTGTTCGCCGCCCAGGCCGAGGATGGCGGCCCGCATGGAGCGGCCCATGTCGAAGGCGAAGATGCGCGAGCCGCGATAGCGGCGAAATTGCATCGCCAGCGTGGCGAGCAAGACCGACTTGCCCATGCCGGTCGGCCCCGCGACCAGCGTATGGCCCACGTCGCCGATGTGCGTCACCAGCCGGAACGGCGTGGCGCCGTCGGTGCGTGTCACGATCAGCGGGGGGCCGTCGAGGTGTTCGTTCTTCTCCGGCCCGGCCCATACCGCCGACACCGGCATCATGTGCGCCAGATTCAGCGTCGAGACGATGGGCTGGCGCACGTTGGCGTAAGCATTGCCGGGGAGCGAGGACAGCCAGGCATCCACGGCATTGAGCGTTTCAGGGATGGTGACGAAGCCCCGACCCTGGATGACGCGCTCCACCATGCGCAGCTTCTCGTCTGCGACGGCGGCGTCCTCGTCCATGACGGTGACGGTCGCCGTCAGATAGCCGAAGGCGACTTGATCGCTGCCCAACTCCTGCAAGGCGGCGTCGGCATCGGCGGCCTTGTTGTTGGCGTCGGTATCGACCAGCGGGCTTTCCTGCTGGAAGATCGTTTCGCGCAGCAGCGCGATGACGTTCTTGCGCTTGGCGAACCACTGGCGGCGCAGGCGGGAAAGTTCTTTTTCCGCCTCGGCTTTGTCGAGGCAGAGAAAGCGCGTGCTCCAGCGGTACGCAAAACCGAGGCGGTTGAGGTCGTCCAGAATCCCCGGCCAGGTCGAGGTCGGGAAGCCCCGCACCGACACCAGCCGCAGGTGCTGGTCGCCCAGCATGGGCGCCAGGCCGCCGACCAGCGCGGAATCGGTCAGCAGCGCGTCGATGTGGAACGGCACTTCGGGCACGCCCACGCGATAGCGCCGCGTCGAGATGGTCGCGTGCAGGTAGGTCAGCGTCTGCGCGTCATCGAGCCAGTCAATTTCCGGCATCACGCCGTCGAGCAGGTCAAAGACGCGATCCGTCTCCGCGACGAAGGCTTGCAGCCGCTCGCGCCAGTCCACGCCATTCGTCGGCGTGTTCTCGTAGAGCATCTTGGCTGCACGGGCGCGGGATTCTTCCGGCGGCAGGTAAAGCAGCGTCAGGTGATAGCCGCTCTCGAAGTGATTGCCCGATTCCTCGAAGGCGGCCCGGCGTTCTTCCTCCACCACCCACGAAAGCGGCTCGGGAAACTCCGAGTGCGGATAATCGGCCGCAGGCCGGCGCTCGGCTTCGATGAATAGCGCCCAGCCCGATCCCATGCGGCGCAGCGCGTTGTTCAACCGCGCTGACGTGGCGATCAGCTCGCCTTGCGTCGCGCTGTCGAGGTCAGGCCCGCGAAACCGGGCCGTGCGCTGGAAACTGCCGTCCTTGTTCAAGACGACGCCCGGCGCGACCAGTCCGGCCCAGGGCAGCCAGTCGGCAAGCAAGGCCGGGCGCTGGCGGTATTCGGCGAGGTTCAGCATCGCGGCGTCCTCCCCTCACACGTCCAGCAGCGAGCGGTGCTTGATGTGCCGGGCGAAGACCTGCATGAACTGCGGATCGACGCGCGCACCCCACACCGCCAGCGAATGGCCGACGATCCAGAGCACCACGCCGGGAATCCACAGTTGCAGGCCCAGCCCGACGGCGGCGGCCAGCGTGCCGTTGGCGATCGCCACGGTGCGCGGCGCACCGCCAAGCAGAATCGGCTCGGTCAGCGAGCGATGCAGCGGCACCTCGAAGCCGTCCGCGAAGGTGTCCGGGGCACTCATACGACGGCCCCGCCGGAGAAGCTGAAGAACGACAGGAAGAAGCTCG
>NZ_LMTS01000193.1:16379-18179 GCF_001541225.1 Variovorax sp. WDL1
CGCGAAGGCGATGGACAGGCCGAAGACGATCTGGATCAGCTTGCGGAATCCGCCGGAGGTGTCGCCGAAGGCCAGCGCAAGGCCGGTGGCGATGATGATGATGACCGCGACGATGCGCGCCACCGGCCCCTGGATGGATTCGAGAATGGATTGCAGCGGGCCTTCCCACGGCATCGAGGAACCGGCGGCCTGCGCGGTTCCGGCCAGGAACAACAGCAGCGCGGCCAGCAGCAGCCCTTGCGCCGCAGGGCGGGCCAGGCAGCGCAGCCGCGCAAGACGCAAAGCCGGATTTGCAGAAAAACGGAAAGCAGGAACGATCATCTGCGTCATGGCAGTTCTCCAAGTGAGTCAGGCGATGGGGAAGTCGCCGCAGCGGGGGCGGCATCGGGACGTGGCGGCAGCTCGGGAAACGGCGTTTCCAGCGCGTCCGCCAATTGGTAGCCCACGCCGTCGAAGCCGACGACGCGGGCGATGTTCTCGATGCGGCGCTTGCGCCCGCGTCCGGCGATGTGAATCACTACGTTGACCGCCTCGGCGATCAGCGCACGGGGAGGGTTCACCGCCACTTCGAGAATCAGTTGCTCCAGGCGCAGCAGCGCGCCGAGCGCGGAGCCGGCATGGATCGTGGCGATACCGCCCGGATGGCCTGTGCCCCACACCTTGATCAGATCCAGTGCCTCGGCGCCGCGCACTTCGCCAACGACGACGCGATCAGGCCGCAGGCGCATGGACGAGCGCACCAGTTCGGTCATCGACACCACGCCTGCGCGGGTGCGCAGCGGAACGTGGTCGCGGGCTGCGCATTGCAGTTCCACCGTGTCTTCGAGCACCAGCACGCGGTCGCCGGTGGCGGCGATTTCGGCGAGCAACGCATTGGCGAGCGTGGTCTTGCCGCTGCTGGTGGCGCCGGCGATCAGCACGTTCTGCCGCTCGCGCACGGCGCGAACGAGAAAGCCCGCTTGCGCGCTGGTCATCATCCCGTCGATGACGTACCGCTCCAGCGGAATCACGCCGATGGCGCGCTTGCGCAGCGCGAAGGCCGGCCCCGGCGCTGCCGGTGGCAAGATGCCCTCGAAGCGTTCGCCCGTTTCGGGCAACTCGGCGGACAGCAGCGGCTGGCCGCGATGGACTTCTGCGCCGACGTGGGCCGCGACCAGGCGGATGATTCGCTCGCCGTCCGCCTCGGGCAGTTCCACGCCCATCGGCGCGCGCCCACTGGAAAGCCGATCCACCCAAAGGGTGCGATCGGGATTCAGCATCACCTCCACCACGTCCGGGTCTTCGAGCGCAGCGGCGATCAGCGGCCCCATCGCCGTGCGCAGCATCTGGATGCGGCGGTCGAGCGACGTGGCGCTCATGGACTGTGGAACGGCGCTCATGACGCACGCTCCTGCGCTTGCGCGGCTGCCGCCGCGTCCTCCATTCGCATCGGATCGGGGTGCAGTTCCTCCACCACGTCACGCACCAGGCTGCGCCCGCGCAGCAGGTGGCGGCCCAACTGTTCAACGAACTGCTCGAAGCGCGCCTTGCCCTGGGCGCGGGCAGCCTCTTGGTGCGCCTCGGGAACTGGTGTGCTGACCGTGAGGTAGTAGCGAATGAACAGCGCCAGCGTCTCGATCTGGATGTTCTGGTCGCGCTCCATGCGCTCGGCTTGGCGCGACAGGCGATCCAGCCGCTTGGCGACTGCCGCCTCGCGCTGGTCTGCTGCGTCCGGCGACAGCCAGGACGCCAAAGCAGCGGCGACGATGCTGGACTTGGATACGCCTTTCTTGGCGGCCAGCTCGTCCAGGCGCTTGGCGT
>NZ_LMTS01000193.1:18189-19375 GCF_001541225.1 Variovorax sp. WDL1
GAACAGGTTGAGGCGGTAGTGGCTCATAGCTCGATTCCGTCGTTGGGGTCGAGGGAAGCCAGCCGGGCCGTGCGCTGCATGGCCGGATCAAGCTGGCGAGGAAGGGGAAGCGGCAGGTCGTCGTCGTCGAGCAGCGCGAGGTCGGCCGCAGGCGCGGCCAGCTCGGGGGCGTAGGCGACGGCTTCCGAAAGCTCGGGCTGGCGGCGCGGGCCGCCGTCGTCGGCGGCCAAGCTCTCCAGGCCGTTAGCGGATGCGGCGGCCGGTGCGGCGGGCGTTGGCGGAATGGCCAGCCCGCTCCAGTCGTCCGGGCGCAGCGGCGGCACGTCGGCGTATTGCGCATCCGCAAGCGCGGGCGGCGGCAGCACGCGGCGCTTGAAATTGGCGTCCGCGTAGTAGCGCAACTTCTTCGCCTTGATCGGCGCCACGCTGGACACCATCACCACGGCTTCGTCCGGCGGAAGCTGCATGACTTCGCCCGGCGTCAGCAGCGGGCGGGCCGTCTCCTGCCGCGACACCATCAGGTGGCCCAGCCACGGCGCGAGCCGATGGCCTGCGTAGTTGCGCTGAGCGCGCAGTTCGGTGGCCGTGCCCAGCGTCTCGGAAATGCGTTTGGCCGTGCGTTCGTCGTTCGTCGCAAACGTCACGCGGACGTGGCAGTTGTCCAGAATCGAATGGTTCTGGCCGTAGGCTTTGTCGATCTGGTTGAGCGACTGCGCGATGAGGAAGCTGCGGATGCCGTAGCCCGCCATGAAGGCCAAGGCCGTCTCAAAAAAGTCGAGTCGTCCCAGCGCCGGGAACTCGTCGAGCATCAGCAGCAGCTTGTGGCGGCGCTCGATGCCGTCGGAGCCATCGAGCGATTCGGTGAGGCGCCGGCCGATCTGGTTGAGGATCAGGCGGATGAGCGGCTTCGTGCGCGATATGTCCGAAGGCGGCACCACCAGGTACAGCGACACCGGATGCTCTGCCGCGATCAGGTCGGCAATGCGCCAGTCGCAGCGCGACGTGACTTCGGCCACCGTGGGGTCGCGGTACAGGCCGAGGAACGACATGGCGGTGCTCAACACGCCGGAACGCTCGTTATCCGACTTGTTGAGCACTTCGCGCGCAGCGGAAGCGACGACAGGATGCGGCCCATCGCCCAGGTGGGGCGTGGTCATCATCCGGTGCAAGGTCAGCTCGAACGGGC
>NZ_LMTS01000193.1:19495-33222 GCF_001541225.1 Variovorax sp. WDL1
CTCCCAATGGTTGCGCTTCTCCAGCGCGCCTTCGGGATCAACCAAAATGTCGGCAATGTTCTGAACGTCGCGCACTTCATGCGCGCCGCGTCGCACCTCCAGCAGCGGGTTGTAGGCGGCCGACTTCGCATCGGTCGGGTTGAACAGCAGGCAATGCGAGAAGCGCGAGCGCCAGCCGGCGGTGATCTGCCAGTTCTCGCCCTTGATGTCGTGGATGACGGCCGACGCCGGCCAAGACAGCAGCGTTGGCACCACCAAGCCCACGCCTTTGCCCGAGCGGGTGGGCGCGAAGGTCAGGACGTGTTCCGGCCCTTCGTGCCGCAGGTACTGGCGGTCGTGCTGGCCGAGGAACACGCCGGCCGGCTGTGTGAGGCCGGCTTTGCGAATGTCCTGAGCGTTCGCCCAGCGCGCAGAGCCGTAGGTCGTGACCAGGCGCGCTTGGCGCGAGCGCCAGACCGACATGGCGATGGCGACGACCACGGCGACCATGCCGCTGGCGCCGGCAATGGCGCCGCCGGTGTCGAAGACTTCCGGCGCATAGGCGCCGAAGAAGAACCACCACTCAAACAGCTTCCACGGGTGATAAATCGAAGTGCCAAGGAAGTCGAACCAGGGCGAGCCAAGGCGTACTTGATAGCCAAGGGCCGCGGCTGTCCATTGTGTGGCGCCCCACACTCCGGCGATCACGATGCCGAATACCACGGCGATCTGACCGAACAGCACGTTCGTCCCTTGCATGACCTGGCCTCCGATTTCTCCTGCGCTGATTCCTCATGGAAGAAGCGACACAAGGGCGTGCCGCAGGCGTCAGGTTCGGTGCCGGGTCAGTGCCGGTCAAAGACCGTTTTCAGCAGAAAGGTCGAGCAAAAAGACAGAATGAGTGCGACAGCCAGCCAAAGAAAAACGCCGCAAGCGCAGGCGCATTGCGGCGTGTCGATCAAAAAATGAAGACGATGCGGCGAACCGCCAACGATCAGAACTTGGGCGGTTCTTTCGGCGGCGTGTACGGCGTTTCGCCGTCGCCATAGAACCGCTTGCGCGTGGCTTCGGCCACCCGATTGCACAGCACGTCGCCGAGCTTCGGGCGGTCGGTCTTGCATTGCTGGCGCAGTTCCTTGAGCCGTTCGGGATTGGCCGCCAGTTCTTCCACCGTTGGGATATTCGCTTCCGAAGTGTTGGCCTTCTGAGGCGTTTCGGACTGGCCGCAGGCAGTCAACGCGGCCACCAGCAAGAATGGGACGATCTTCTTCATGGCGCAGGTTCCTCCAGGGAATCGGAATGATGGCCCGGCTTGGGCCTTGGGGGTTCCGGTGATTCGACGGCCTGCACGCGCTCAATGAACCGCGCAAGCTCCTCGGACGGCTCGCCTGCGGCGTGCAGTAGGTAGGTCGTTAGCGGTGGCACGCGCAGCGCCAGCGGCCGGGCGACTACGCCCGGTTCATGGCTGGCGGCAATACGCGCGGCACCTGCCAGACCAAGCGCGAAGCCGGCCGATACCAGCGCCATCATCAAATCACACGAAGCGACTCGTTCTGCGACCAATGGCTCCATGTCCACCCGGCGCAGTATCCGATCGACGTGCTTGGCGGGGCCTTCACACACTTGCGGATCACACAGGACGAGCGGATAGCGCAGCAGTTCATCCAGCGGAATGCGCTTGTGGGCTAGCAGCGGATGCCGTGCGGGCACCGCCACCATGATCGGGTCGCTCCAGACAGGTATGGCGGTGATGCCATCACCCACTTCATCGGACTGCGTGAACCCCACGTCGTACAGGTCGTCATGCAGGCCCTTGATCTGCTGCGACAGCGGCACCTCGAAGAACCGTATTTCGACTTCCGGCTCCTCCTGCCGGCATAGCGCCAGCACGGCCGGCAAGCGCGAGGGCGTAATGCCGTCCGACAAGGCCACGCGCAATTGGCCATGAAAACCGTTTGCCGCCGCTTTTACACTGTCGCGTGCTTGTTCCAAGGCCGTGAACACGCGGCGCACGTGTTCCAAGAACAGCGTGCCAGCGCGGGTCAGTCGAGTGGTGCGCGTGGTGCGGACGAACAGCGCCACACCCAAGTCTTCTTCCAACTCCTTGATCGCCCGCGACAATGGCGATTGCTCCATGTGCAGTCGTTCCGCTGCCCGCGCAAAGCGCAGTTCTTCAGCTACCGCAAGAAAGCAGCGCAGGTGTCGGATCTCCATAACTCTGCTGCCCCCTGATGAAGTCTGTCTTAGCCTGATGACATCTGGATCAGACGCTTGGATTGGAAGCTCTACCCCCCACAACCTGACGGCAGTGAACACTCAGAAAATCGGACGTTCCCGTTGCTGCATGACGGGCAGAAATTTGCCCACGTGCGAGAACACCCAGCGCACTATGGGATTGGTCAAAAGTGACATCGCACGCTTGCGGATGCGGATTGCCTTGTCGCTGGCGGGGGTGAAGACGCCAATGCCGGTTCCGGCCGACTTCTGGAACTCCGCTATCCGTGGCCGCATCGTGGCTTCCCAGTCGGCGAGGGCGGCTGCGATGTCGTCGCCATGTTCTTCGAGACGCTTGCCCAGCACATTGGCGCCGGCCAGGCCGCTCGACGCGCCCATGCCCGAGTAAAGTGATGGGCACCAGGCCGAATCACCGACCAGCACCACGCGCCCCTGATACCAAGTGGAAAGGCGAACCTGCTCGGCGATGTCGAACAGGGCCGCCTCGCTCGTCTCCAGTTGCCCCAATGCAGCTTCCAGGATAGGGCCGAGAGGCTCTGGCCCGAATGCCTTGCGGATTTGTTCGGCGGCCTTCCCTTTACGCTCGGCATCAGGATCGGCCGCATACCAGGAGAACAGTACCGTCGATCGCCGATCATCGAAGGGAAAGACGGTGAACGAACGGCCAGGCTCGATGATCTGCCCTCCGACCCCGCTTGGCAGCGTGGGTAGATCCTCCTGAAGCGCATAGGCGCAGATCATGGTGCCAAGACGCTGCAAGCCGCCAAGCGCAGGAGGGAATGCAAGACGGCGCACCGTGGAGCGGATGCCATCGGCACCGATCACAAGGTCGAACCAGCGGCGGCTCACGCCCTGCGGCCCTTCAAGCGTCACCTCGACACAATCCCCATTTTGCTCGATCGCGGTCGGAGTGGTCGAGAAGTGGATTTCCGTGTCGGGCGCGACCTCTTGCAATGTCTTCCAAACTGCGTCTTCGACATCACCCCGCATGGTGAGGTAGGGATTGATCGGTATGTCGGCGAAACTCAGGCCCGGAGATCGATTCCCTTGCCGATCGATGACATAGGTCATGCTTTCGGCCCTGTGATCGACCAAGCGGTCTCCGACTCCTAGATCGGCGGCAGCCGATCGCCCCACACCCATCACGGCAATGAAGTAGCCGCCCCGGCGGCGGGCTGGCGCACGTTCGACAACGACGGGAAGCCACCCCGCACGGTGCAGCGCAATCGCGCACGCGATGCCACTGATGCCAAGTCCTACCACCAGCGCAGTGCGCCTTGCCACGGCAGGGGTCTTCGACATGTCTGCTTCCAGCTCAGGGCCATTTTTCCGCATGGTTCTCTCCTCACTCCATCCCTTTTCCTGCCGCGTTCTCCGTGTCCAACGGCACGTTGCCGATGGCCTTGTTGACGGTGACGTAGCGCGTACTCAAACGTCCCTCGCTGGCCGCCAGGTCACGGCGGGCTTGTAGATAGCTGCGCTGGGCGTCGAGTACGGCAGTGAAATCGGTGACGCCACCGTCGTAGCGCGCCTGTGCAAGCTGATAGGCATCGCCAGCCGCATCGCTGCGGGTTTGCAGTTCGCGCGCCTGACGCTGCTCGGCGCTGTAGGCGGACAGCGAATCGTCGATTTCCTGCCAAGCTTTCAGCACGGTCTGTTGGTAGTTGATGGCGGCTTCTTGCTGTTGCAGTTCGCGCAGTTGCACGGTGGCCTTGCGTCGGCCATGGTCGAAGATCGGCAGGCCGAGGCTGGGGCCAACCGACCAGGTGCGGCTGCCCCAGTCAGAAAATTCGCCGCTCAGGTAGGACTCGTAACCGAACGTCGCACCAAGCCGGATGCTGGGGTACAGGTCGGCCCTGGCGATGCCGATGCTGGCGGTGGCGCTGTGCAGGCGCGCTTCGGCGGCGCGGATGTCGGGGCGGCGCAGCGCAACTTCCGATGGCAAGCCGAGGGCAAGATCGGGCAACGAAGTCCCGGCGTCGGCTTCGCGCGGTGCGAGTTCGGCCCGCAGCGCGCCCGGGCGTTCGACCAGCAGCAGTGCGATCTGATTGGCGCTGGCGGCTTCCTGTGCCAGCAGCGGCGGCAGTTGCGCTTTCAATGCGGCCAGTTCGGCGCGCTGGCGTTGCAGGTCGGTGTGGTCGAGCACGCCGCCTTCTACGCGCGCTTGCAGCAGCGCGGCGCGGTCTTCCAGTGCGGCGATGTCCTCGCGCATCAAGCGGATCTGCCGCTGGGCGGTGCGCAGCTCGAAGTAATTGCGCGCCACGTCGCTGGTCAGGCCAAGGCGGGCCAGATCGAGCAGCGCAGCCTGGTGGCCGACATCGGCATCGGCGGCTTCCACGGATCGGCGCACGCGGCCCCACAAATCCAGCTCCCACGAGGCGTCGAAGCCGGCCTGGTACAGCGTGAACGGTTCGGCCAGCAACTCGGTGAGGCTGGGGTCGGCCCCCATGATGCCGATCATGCGCGTGCCGGCACCGCTCTGGCTCTGGCGCTGGCGGGTGGCGCTGCCGCTGGCGTTGATTTCCGGCCCGCGCTGCGCGGCCACCGTGTTGCGCTGCGCGCGCGCCTGGGCGAAGCGCAGCGCGGCGGTGCGCAGGTCGGGGCTGGCATCGAAAGCGCGCTGCTGCAACGCATCGAGGGTTGCGTCGTTGAATGCCAGCCACCACTGGGCCGGCAATGCCTGAGTGGCTTCGGTCGGAATGCGTAGCGACGCATCACCGCTGCGCCAACTCGTCCAATCGTCCGGTGCGGCGGGCGTGGGCTTGACGAAATCCGGGCCAACGGCGCAACCGGCGAGTGCGGCGGCAAGCGCACCGGCGAGCAGGCGGGGGACGAGACGATTGGAACAGCGCGGTGCGTGCATGACGATACTCGATCAGGAAAGGCGATTGCGGAACAGCCACGCCGCCAGCGGCAGCGATATGGCGCCCATCACCAGCAAGGGAATGAAATCGCGCCAGATGTCGAGGAAACCGGCGCCTTCCAGATACACCCGGCGCACGATGCTCATGCCGAAGCGCAGCGGGTTGGCGTAGGTGGCGACCTGCAGGATTTCCGGCATGTTCTTCACCGGCGTCAGCAAGCCGGAGAGCAGCATCAGCGGCATGATGAGCAGGAAGGTGTAGAGCATCGCCTGCTGCATGCTCAGAGACACCGCCGACACCGACAGGCCGACGCCGACCGCGGCGATGTTGAAGGTGAGCAGCCCTGCGTACAGCAGCCACACCGAGCCGTTCATCGGGATCTGGAACCAGAACAGGATGACCAGGAAGATGATGGTCGATTGCAGCAGGCCGACCAGAATCGCCGGGATCGCCTTGCCGATCAGGATCTGGAACGGCGTCAATGGCGTGACCAGCAACTGGTCGAAGGTGCCTTGCTCGCGTTCGCGCGCCACCGACAGCGCCGCGATCAGCAAGGTCTGCAACATGCTCAGTGCGCCGATCAGCCCCGGCATCATGTTCCAGCGCGATTCCAAGTTGGGGTTGAACCAGGCGCGGCGCTCGATCGCGATACCGGCTGCACCGCCGCCCAGCGAAGCGTTGTAGCTGGCGACGATAGAGCCGACGTAAGCAGACGCCGAACCGGCGGTGGAGGAATTGCGCCCGTCCAAGATCACCTGCAGCGGCGCGCTCTGGCCGGCATTCAGGCGCTGCTGGAAATCGGCGGGAATGCTCAGCACCATCAGCGCATCGTTACCGTCGATCATTCCTGCGATCTGCGAGGAGTTGGTCAGGGTGGCGGCGCGGTGGAACACGCCGGTTCCGTCCAGCCGTGCCAGTAATTCAGCCGACGCTTGGCCACGGCTCTGGTCAAGCACCGCGTAGGGCACGTTGGTGAGGTCGTAGGTGGCGCCATAGCCGAACAGCAGCGCCTGCATCAGTGCTGGAGCAAACAGCATGGCGCGGTTGGCGGGGTCTTTGACCAAGGCGAGGATTTCCTTGCGGATCAGCGCGCCGATCTGGGCCAGGGTGGCGAAAAAGGCATGCATCGCAGTCACCTCAAGGTCTTGCGCAACGTGCGCTGCGTGGCGAACATCAACACCAACGCATACAGCGCGAGAATGCCGCAATTCAGGAAGATCACCGGCCAGTTGTTGCCGGCCATGAACAGGGTCTTGATCAACGCCATGAAGTGCGTGGCCGGCAGCAGTTGGCTGATGACCTGGATCACCACCGGCACGTTGCGCAGGTCGAACACGAAGCCGGAGAGCATCATCGCCGGCATGAAGCTGGCCAGCAGTGCCATCTGGCTGGCCTGGAACTGGTTGCGGGTGACCCCGGAGATCCACAGCCCGAGCAGCAGCGACACCATCAGGTACAGCAGGCCAGCGATGACGATGACGACCAGCGAGCCGCGCATCGGCACGTGAAACAGGAAGTGCGCGGCCAGCAGGCACAGACCCAAGTCGATCACTCCGACCACCATGTACGGCGCGATCTTCGACAGCACGATCTCCATCGGCCGCACCGGGGTGACGAACAGCGATTCCAGCGTGCCGCGCTCCCATTCGCGCGCGATCAGCAGCGAGGTCAGGAAGCCGCCGATCAGGGTCAGCACCAGCACGATCAGGCCGGGGATCAGGAACCAGCGGCTTTCGCCGGCCTCGTTGAACCACATCCGCTGCACGACCTCGACGTTGCCGATGCCGGCGGGCTTGTTGCCGGCGCGATCCGCCTGTTGCTGCGCCCATGAACCTATCGCGCCGCTCACATAGCCTTCGATGGTCTGCGCCGAGCTGGAATCCACGCCGTTGAGCAGCAACTGGATGCGCGCATCGCCGGCGTTCAAGCGGCGCGAGAAATCCATCGGCACTCGGACGATGCCATCCACCGTGCCGGCCATCATCAAGCGCTCGGCCTCGGCCATGTCGGCAGCAAACAACGGCGCGATATACGGCGAGCCTTGCAGGCCATCGACCAGTTCGCGCGCGGTCGGCGAGCGGTCTTCCAGCACCACCGCGACCGGCGCGTTCTTCACGTCGAATGACAGGCCATAGCCAAACAGCAGGATCAGCGCGACCGGCAACAGCAGGCCGACCGCAAGGTTGCTCTTGTCTCGCAGCATCTGCCGCACTTCCTTGCGCAGCAGGGCGGTGAAGCGGCGCAGAAACCCGCTTCGTGTGTCGTGCGTGCTCACGCCGCCACTCCTTCGGCCGCCTTCGCTCGGCCTTGCTCGACGATGGCGATGAACGCGCTGTTCATGTCGCCGCCGGCGTCGCCGGCTTGCTCGCGCACCTGTATCGGCGTGCCCAGCGCCAGCATCCTGCCGGCATCTTGGATCGCGATGCGGTCGCAGTATTCGGCCTCCTCCATGAAGTGGGTGGTGATGATGATGGTGGTGCCGCCCTGCGCCAGGGCGGTGATGGTGCGCCAGAACGCGCGCCGCGCCAGCGGGTCGATGCCGCTGGTCGGCTCATCGAGGAACAGGATCTCCGGTTGGTGCAGCAGGCCGGCGGCCATCGCTAGGCGCTGCTTGTAGCCGCCGGGCAACTGGCCGCTGAGCGCCTTCGGTTCCAGCGCGAACTGCTCGATGATCGCGTCCACCCGCGCGTCTCGGGCCTTGCCGCGCAGGCCGTAGGCGCCGCCGAAGAACTCCAGGTTCTCGCGCACGCTCAGGTTGCCGTACAGCGCGAACTTCTGCGACACGTAGCCGATGCGCGCGCGTGCCTTGGCGCGGGCATGGCGCAAGTTCAGGCCGGCCACTTCCAGATGGCCGCTGGTCGCCGGCAGCAGGCCGCACAACATGCGGAAGGTCGTGGTCTTGCCGGCCCCGTTGGGGCCGAGCAGGCCGAAGATTTCTCCGCGTGCGACCTCGAACGAGGTGCTGGCCACGGCGGTGAAATCGCCGAACTTGCGCACCAGGTCGCGCACCACGATCACGGGTTTTCCGTCATCGCGCGGCGCATCGACGTTCGCTTCCTGCGGTGTCGTGGCTTGTGGCGAAGCCGCTTCGTCGCCGTCCTGATGCTGGCGCAACAACATCATGAAGGCGTCTTCCAGTTCTTCCGTGCGCGATTGCGGGGGCGAACCATCGAGCAACGCGGCGATCTTTGCTTCGTCCGCATTCGGCTGGCGGATGAAACGCACTGCGCCGCCGCTGGGAACGGCATCGACAATCAACTCGCTGGCGTCGATCAGCCTGGCCTGCAAGTCGCGGGCTGGCGTGCCTGCGGCCGGCGGCGCAACGAAGGCCAGCCCGCGTGCGCGTTCGGCCAGCGTCTGCGGCGTGCCTTCGGCCAATACTTTGCCCAGGTTCATCACGAACACTTGCGCGCAGCGCTCGGCCTCGTCCATGTAGGCGGTGCTGACGATCACGCTGAGCTGTTCGTCCTCGACCAGTTGCTGCACGATCTTCCACAGTTCGCGCCGCGACAGCGGATCGACGCCGACGCTGGGTTCGTCCAGCAGCAGCAAGTCAGGCGAACGCACCAGGGTGCAGGCCAGGCCGAGCTTCTGCTTCATGCCGCCGGAGAGCTTGCCGGCGGGCCGGTCGGTGAAGCGCGCCAGGTCGGTCATGTCCAGCAGTCGGGCGAAGCGTTCGCGGCGCTGCTGCTGCGGCACGCCATGCAGGTCGGCGTAGAGGTCGAGGTTCTCCTGCACGCTCAGGTCTTCGTACAGGCCGAAGCGCTGCGGCATGTAGCTGATGCGATCCTGTACAGCCTGCGGGTCTTGCGCCACGTCGATCCCGAGCACCCGCAGGCTGCCGGCGTCGGGCTTCAACAGGCCGGCCATCATTCGCAGCAACGTGGTCTTGCCGGCGCCATCCGGGCCAACCAATGCTGTCAGCTCGCCTTGGCGCACCTGTAGCGACACGCCATCGACCGCGTGCAGCGGCCCGCCGCCCGGCGCCTCGAAGGTCTTGCGCAGGCTGTCGGCGACGACGCTGGCGCCGGCTGGCTCGGCTCGGCTCATTGCGTGTCGCCGCCCAATACGACAGTGGCAGGCTGGCCCAGGCGCAGCGCATCGTCGTTGTCCTCGACGACCACCCGCACCTCATAGACCAGGCTGGTGCGCAGTTCCTCGGTCTGTACCGCTTTCGGGGTGAACTCGGCGACCGAGGAGATATAGCCGACCTTGCCGGTGATGGGCCTGTCCGGTGCGCTGTCGGTGGTGACGCGCGCGGACTGGCCGGGCTTGACCTTGCCCAAATCCGGTTCATTCACATACACGCGCACCCACTTCGGACGGGTGATCGCCAATGCGTACACCGGCTTCTGCGGGGTGGCCATGTCACCCGGTTCCAGCAGGCGCGAGCGCACCACGGCATCGGATGGCGCGATCAACTGGCCCTGAGAAACCTGATGCTGCAACAGTGCCAATTGCGCCTCGGAGGACTTCAGTTGCGCCTCGGCGGCGGCGATGTCTTCCTTGCGCGGGCCGATTTCTGTCAGGCGCAGCGCGTCGCGCTGTTGCGCCGCCTGCGCGTCGGCGACCTGCACGGCGGCACGGGCGCGATCCAATTCCTGTGCGCTGACCCCACGGTTGTCGGTATTGGCGGCAATCCCCTGCAATCGCGCCAAGTCCTTGCGCGCACGCTCGGCATCGGCCTGTGCAGCGGCGTAGCTACTTCTCGCCTGCGCCAGTTCTTCGGGGCGCGAGCCGTTCTTCAGGCGCAACAGATTCTGCTGCTGCACGCCGATCTGTGCCTGCGCCTGTTCGGCCTGCAAGGCCAGCGTTTGCGTGTCCAGCGTGGCCAACAGTTGACCCGCCTTCACCGCATCGCCTTCATCGACCTTCAATTCGGCCACGCGGCCACTGCCATCGAAAGCCAGCGACACCTGCCGGATGTCCACGTTGCCGTACAGCACCAGCGCACCGTCGTGGTCTTTATCCCGCTGATGCATCCAGGCCCATGCGCCGAGCGCCAGCACTACAAGGAGACCAAGGGCAATGAGGGGCTTCTTCATGTCAAACGATCCAGGAAGTCGGAATGGAGGCAGAACGATGCGGTGCGCTACGATAACACTAAATTGATTTTAGTTTTAGTCTAGGCGAGAATGCAAGCCGTACCTGCTGCTCTGGACAATCGAGGAATGAACAAACCTGCACGCGGACTTCGCTCGGATGGCGAGGCCACCCGAACCCGGATACTTGAGGCGGCGGGCGAGCTGTTCGCCACCACGGGGTATGCCGAGACCTCCAACAAGGCCATCGCTGCCCAGGCCCAGGTGGATTTGGCGTCGATCAACTACCACTTCGGCAACCGCAGTGGTCTGTATCAAGCCGTGCTGGCGGCGTCTCATGGCCGGCTGCTGGACATGGCCGCCCTGCGGCAACTCGTCGGCAGCGGGTTGTCTCCCTCGTCGAAGTTGCGCGTGCTGATCGAGCAGTTGGTCGAGCGCGCGACTCAGGAACCCCAAGCATGGCAGTTGCGTGTCCTGGCCAGGGAAGTGCTGTCCCCGACCTCGCACCTGCAGATCCTTTTCCAGGACGAAGCACAGCCGAAGATGGCGCTCCTCAAGCACATGCTCGGCGAGATCACGCAGATACCCCCGGAAGACCCCGCCCTGACCCGGTGCCTGCTCAACGTGATCGCCCCCTGCCTAATGCTGCTGGTCGGTGGACGCAGTTTCCCCGGCCCGTTGCAGGAGATCTTCCAGATGCCTTCTCAGACGATTGCGAGCCACCTGTACCACTTCGCCATAGGGGGGCTGGAGGCGATATCCAGGGAGTACGCGGAGCAGGCCGAAATCCGAGGCAAGCCCGGATCGCCAGCGACGAAGTAGCGCGATGAAAAGCCGGTACGCAAAGCTGGTGGTTCTGGCGGTGGCATCGCTGCTGCTGAGCGGTTGTGCGGTTCTGCGCGAATTCCGCCCGGCGGTGGAAGTCGCCGCAATGACGCCCGGCGAATACATCACGCTCAAGCGCGGCGACATCCTGACCAGCGGCAAGCTCAGCGCCGCCACCCTGGAGACGATCCGCGTTGCCGGTCTGGACGATGGTGCCTGTGCGAAGCCGGAGGCCGCCGGGTGCATCCATGCCGTGTCGGATGTTCAGGGGTTGACCAGCGAGCAGCGCCTGTCGGCCTTGTCGGAGTTGTGGCTACAGCAGGCGCAGACCTTGCCGGATACCGAGCAACAGGTCGCTCCCGATGCCGGCGATCAACGCCTGAATGCCTGGCTGGAGGTGGCTCGGCATGCCTATGCCTACCTGTTCTTCAGCGAGCGCTCGCCGGACGCGCGCGCCTTTGAGGATCGCCAGACTCAGGTGCGCGACTACTACAACCTGGCGGTGCAGGAGGCGGCATCGCTCGTGTTCGCCAGTTATCGCGGTAAGGCGCTGGCGAGTGCGGAGATGATGTTCAGGGATGGGCCGTGGATGGTGACGCTCGAACCGCCGGATGTGGTGTCCCCCGGTCGGGCGCGGGCAATCCTGCCGCACGAACTGCTGCCGGCTTCGTCGCTGTCGTTCGCCGGGCTGCGCAGCACGTTTCGACGCGATGGCTTCGGTGCCGAACTGGTGGCAGTGATGGCCCCTGATCCCGTGACGACGGCGGCAGCGGACTCTGGCGGCGCAGGAACCGAGCAACCGCATCAGCGGCCCGACCAAGCGTGGAGCGAAATGCCGACAGCGGCAATCACTGCGTTGCTGCGCTTTTCTGGCGAAAACCTCGCCCAAGTGCTGTCCACTCGCGAGGTCGCGCTTTCCGTTCACGACCCATACCGGGACGCGAAAATCGAACTGCATGGACAGGATGTGCCGTTGGCGGCGAACTTCACCGCCAGCTACGGACTGTGGCTGGCGCGCTCGGGTTTCAACCGGCAATCGCTGCGCAGCCTGTTCGGACGTGAGCAGGGCATCGAACGCCCGCACCTGTACCTGATGCAGCCCTATGACCCGGATCGTCGCATCATCCTGATGATTCACGGCCTGGCCAGCAGCCCGGAAGCCTGGGTCAACGTGGCCAACGAACTGATGGGCGACGAGGAGATTCGCCGCCAGTTCCAGGTCTGGCAGTTCTACTACCCGACCAACATGCCGATCGCACTGAACCACCACGCGATTCGTCAGACGCTGGACGGGGCGCTGCGGCACTTCGATCCACAGGGGAACGCTGCCGCCTCCCGTGACATGGTGCTGATAGGTCACAGCATGGGAGGCGTGATCTCGCGCTTGATGGTGTCATCGTCGGGGGGCGACGCCCTGTGGAACGAGCTGCTGGCCGGACGCGAATTCGACGATGGCAGACTGGAGCGACTGCGCAAGCGGGTCGGCCCGCTCATGCACTTCGAGCCGCTTCCCCAAGTGGAACGCGCGATCTTCATTGCAGCCCCGCACCGCGGCACCGAGGTTGCCGGTGGTCGCCTGGGGCGTTTCGCCAAGCGCCTGGTGCGCCTGCCACTGACCCTGCTGGAAGGCTTCGCCGACGTATTGGACGATCTTGCCCATGGCGAGGCGGCAAAGGCTGGCGGGGATAAGCTCAGGCTACCCAACAGCATCGATAACCTCGACCGCTCCGACCCATTCGTCCAAGCCGCCGCCGGGCTGTCAATTTCGCCGTGCGTACGCTTCCACTCGATCATCGGCCATCAAGATCCCGAGGTTCCGCTGACCAAATCCGACGACGGCCTGGTGCCCTACTGGAGCGCCCATCTGGACGGTGCCGTATCCGAAAAAATCGTCCATTCCGCGCACAGTGTCCAGGGAACCGCGCCGGCGATCGTCGAAATGCGCCGCATCCTGCACGAGGACATCCGCGATCGTGCCACGGTTCCGGTAGCGACAGCAGCGGAAAATGGATGCCGGAGCTAGTCGAGGTTGATAAGGAAGAACAGGGCCTGGTTGTGTAGTTCCTATCGGCCAGGGACTATGTTGACGAGCATTGGGCATGGACTTGTTCAGCTAACGGACTGACCTCGCTGTCTCCCGACTTCCCATGTAGCTCCGCCGCCGCGAACCGTCGCGGCAAGCTGTTGCCCCAGCCGCTGCTCGATCACTGGCCGCCATGGCACTAGGCTGAACCCCATGCCGTCATCGAGCATCGCATAGCGACCGCTGGCGAGCATGACGCTGCGACGGTAGATGCCTGCTACACGCTGGCCGTCGGCCACCGGGCGATGCTCCAGGCCGGTTTCGGTGGCAATGTCCTTGGCGGCCTGCGCCAGTTCCCGGTTGCGTAGCGTGCGCAGCAGGTTGCGCGCCAGGATCACGCGCTGCCCGCGCCGCTCGGCTAGCCCCTGTTCGGCCAGGAAGTCCGCGCGCTGCTGCATCGCCTGTTTGGCCTCGCCGCCAAAGCCCAGGTCGCCCAGGCCTGAGCCGCCGCCGATCAACTGCTGGTCGAGCCAGGTGGCCCCGATCACGCGGGCCTGCCGCTCGATGGGCAGGTGCGATTTCAGTTCCACCGCCACGCCGCCCAGGCGCTGCGCGTCGTACTGGCGACCGCGCTCGGCCAGGTCGCCCGGCACCTTCCATAGCCCCTCGGCCACGCGCTCCACGATGCCGGCCCGGCGCAGGGCTTCGAGCCGGCGGATGTGGGCCGCGACGACTTCCTGCGGATCGCGGCCGGGCACG
>NZ_LMTS01000193.1:33232-38059 GCF_001541225.1 Variovorax sp. WDL1
CTGGCCTTGCGCGATGGCGAGGTGGTGATCGGTGCGGTACAGGCCATCGCTCGCCAGCGAGGCGATGTTGCGGTCGGCCGCGCGCACGTCGGCCGACCCCTTCACCTCCACCACGGCGCCGGTCGGATAGTTCGCCAGCTCGTCGCGGGCGTTGAGTGCGACGTAGTGGGCTTTGCCGTCCACCCCGTCGATGACCAGATAGCCCCGGTCGCGCAGCTCGTCGGCCAGCCCTTTCGCGGCTACGCGGCCGAGAATGGTTCGGCCGCTTCCGTCGGCATCCTGGCCCGGCTCGAACACCGCCAGCTCGCGCGGCTCGCCGCGCATAGCCCGCTGCATGGTGCGGATGATGTCGCCACGCTCGCCCAGGGCGCGCAGGGTCTTTTCCGCATCGGCATGGACGGCCCAGGTGCCGGACTGCATTTCGTCGGCCAGGCCCAGGCGCTGCAAGCTTTGCAGGCGGCCGATCAGCAGCAGGCGCTGGCGTTGCAGCCGCGGTTCGTTGAAGCGTTCGATCCGCACCCGGCCGTCCTCGCCGGCCTCCCGTTGCAGGGTGCGATCCAGGCTCGTCCACCGCTCCTGCTCCACCTCGCGCTGCAAGGTCTGCTGGATCTCCAGCTCGGTGCGCGGCCCCAGCCATTCGGTCGCCAGCTCGGCGGCGCGATGGCGGAAGCCATCGGCGATGTAGTCGCCCGCGATGATGAGGTCTTTGCCGGTGTCGTCGCGCCCGCGCGCGACGATGTGCGTGTGCGGGTTGTCGGTGTTCCAGTGGTTGACGGCCACCCAATCGAGGCCCGTGCCCAGGTCGGCTTCCATGCGGCCCATGAGGTGCCGTGTGTAGGTGCGCAGGTCTTCCAACTCGGCGCCATCCTCGGGCGAGAGGATGAAGCGGAAATGGTGCCGGTCGTCGGCGCAGCGTTCCTTGAAGGCGTCGAGGTCGGCGGCATCGGTCTGCGGCCCGTAGGCTTGGCCCGGTTCGCCATCGCGGCCCACGCCGTCGCGCTCGATATAGCGTAGGTGCTTGGCAAGTGACTGCGGGCTGGCCTGGCGCTGGTTGACCAGCAGCGTCTTGATGGTCGCGCGCCGCGACATGGGCGTGAGCTTCGCCCCTGCGAAGCGCGCCGCCGTGTGGCCGCGCCCCAGGCGCGAACCGGGCCGCTGGCCGGTGCCACGCGCCGATGCCGGACGGCGCACCGAGGACTTGCCGCCGCTGGCCTTGCCAACCTGCTTGAGCACCTTGGAAACGAAGCTCTGGCCCTGGCCCTTGCCCCGGTTCTTCGGGGCGCTGGGGCGCACCCGGAAATCGTCGTCGCGGCGGTCGGTCATAGCTGCGCTTCCTGCAAGTTCTGGCGTGTCCGGGCGTGCGAAGCACGCGGACATGCCTGCATTGGCGCGACCCTCGCGCCCCACGCGGCACGGCGGCGAAGCCGCTCCGTGCTGCGCCACCCCCACGTGCAGACTGGCTTTCGACGCGGCCCGGTGCCGCGTCCTTTTGTCTTGCCTTCCGCCTTTGCCCCTCGCTGGCGCTCCGGGCCGCGGCGGCCCGGCGGCGCTGCTGCGCGAGCAGCCAGCGCGCCGGCGAACGCGCGAACCAGCGCGGTGAGGGCCGCAGGCCGGGCGCGTTCGAGGCAAGACGCCTGCACGTGGGACGGCTGCGCCGAAGGGAGCGCGAAGTGCGGCGCGGATGCGCTCGCACTGCACGCGCGACAGCATGGCGACGGACAGCAGAACGACACGCCCGATGGCACGATGAAATGCACGGCAACGTGCAGCGAGTCGGCGGCCATCATGGGCGAGACTCCAGCCAGACCGGATGCGCGACGCCGATCACGGCGGATGCGCTGACCGGCCCGAAATACCGGCTGTCGAACGACGCCGGGTTGGTCACACTGAGCAGGAACAGTTCGCCAGCTTCAAGGCGACGGCACTGCTGCCAGGATGGCAGCGGCCGGCCCCAGCGGTCGGCGGGCAGCGCGGCGGCCGAAGGCACGCCGTCGATGCGGACGATGCGGCCAGTGATGCACACCTCCTGCGGCGCGACTGCGCCCACGCGCTTGAGCAGCGGCACGCGCGCCGGCAGGTAGCCGCGCTGCGCGGCCAGCGCGGCAGCGTCTGGCGGCAGCGTGGTCAGGACGATGCTGCCCACGGACAAGGGGCGTGGCAGCGAGCCGGGCTTACGGCCCAGCGGATCGACGCGATACCAGCCGACCGCCACGCTGTCGGATGGGTTGTAGATCAGGCGCGGCAGCGGATGCACGAAGGACGCCCAGGCCAGCGCAGCGAGGCCCCAGGCGGACAGGCTCGCCAGCACGAGGCGAGCGCGCAAACGTGCGCGGGGCGCGCGAGGACGCGGCTCGGTGCAGGCAGGGGAAACGGCGGTCATGGCAGCGCCCTCCCGGTCAGCCAGGCGGCGTGCCGCTCGGCGGTGTATTCGGGCAACGGCAGGCGCGCGGCGAGCCGGTTGGCGAGCGTGCGCCAGTACGCGGGCGACGCACCGATAGGCGCGATGCCCAGCGCCTCGATGGGGTCGATGCGCTCCAGCACGGCGCGCACCTGGTTCTCCCCTTCGGCGTGCAGCAGCAGGCGCGCGCCAGGCTGCACGCCGGGGATGCGCTGCGCCGCATCGAACGGCGTGCAAGCCTGCATCACCATGAGCTGCCAGCGGATCGTGCCGTAGTCGTTGGCATGCCAGCGGATGCGGCAGAACATGGCACCCGGCAGGAACACCGCGCAGCGCCGCCAGCGGTCGAGCTGGAGCGTGCGCGCAGGTTCGCCGAAGCGCAGGTAGAGCTTGAAGCGCGGTTCGATGTAGGCCAGCGCCACGCGCGTCAGCGGCGCGCCGGCAGGCTGGTCGAAAGGTACTGCGAGCTCAGCCGTAGCCGCGAAGGCAACAGGCGCGGGAGCAGACGAAGCGGATGCAGTCATGGCGTGTTCTCCCTGCGGTGTTCTGGAAACTCCCGCTCCAGCAGGCCGCGCAGCAGGTCGGCTACGGTCACGCCTTGCGTGAAGGCGGAAACCTTGATGCGCGCCCGCATGGCGGGCGTGATGTCGAGGGTCAGGCGTGCCGTGTAGAGGTCGCCCTTGTTCAGCGCATCGGCGTCGCCCTGGCGAATCCACGCCTCGGCGTGCGGATTCGCGGGCGGACGCGCGCCGATGCCGACGCGCTTGGCCGTGCGTTTGCTGTTCGGTGGCGGCTTCGCTGTCATGTCGGCCACCGCAGCAGTTCGTCCGCCAGTGCGGTGATTTCGCGGGTGGCGGCGCTGTCCGGTGCCGTCTCGCGTGCAAGCCGGCCAGCGGCCACGCTGTCGGCGAACACGATGCGCTGATGCACTTCCGCGCGCAGCGCAGGAAGCGGCTGGTCAGCAAGCGCCTGGCGCGCTTCGCGCCCGATCACGGTGGTGCTGACGCGCCGATTGATGACGAAGGCCGCGCGCAGCGCAGGCCGAAAGACCTGCGCCTCGCGGATCAGCGCCACCATCTCGGCGCTGGCCCAAAGGTCATACGGGCTGGGCTGCACGGGAATCAGCACGCGCTCGGCCGCCAGCAGCGCGGAACGCGCCAGGGCGGCGATGCGCGGCGGGCCGTCGATGATGATGTGATCGGCGCGGCGGGCCAGCTCCGGCGCTTCCTGATGCAGCGTTTCGCGGGCGAGGCCCACGGCGCTGAACAGCCGTGGCAAGCCCTGCTGGCTTCTGCGCTGCGTCCAGTCCAGCGAAGAACCCTGCGGGTCGGCGTCCAGCAGGATGACGTGCAGCCCGCGCATCGCCAGCTCGCCCGCGATGTGGGTAGCGAGTGTGGTCTTGCCGACGCCGCCTTTCTGGTTGAGAAACGCGAAGATCATGGCGCGGCCCTCCCTGCTGGAAAGCCGGCCTGGCCGTGCCGTTTCGTGGTTGTCCACCGAAACGACGCGTTTCTACTAAAAGTTAGAGATTTATAGTTAGGTAAGTTAGAGGGGTCGCAAACCCGCGCCGTTACTGGCTTTGCGGCGTTTTCGTACTCCTGATAGCACGATAGGCGTACTCCCGATAGCACGATACCCGGCACTCCTGATAGCACGAGGCCGTCCACAGCTTTTCCCGCAGTTATCCCCGTGCCGTGAACGGCACGGGCCGGAAGGTCAGCAGTTCCAGCTTCTCGTCCGGCATCGACTCGATGCCCAGGACGTAGCCGGGCAGCGACTGCCGCGCGACCAGCACGCGCAGGTCGTAGGCGAAGTCCGAGAAGCGCGCCGCGCTGCCGGACTTGCGGTGCAGATGCCGGAAGTCGAATTGCCAGCCGTGTTCCTGCCGCCCGCCGTGCTTGCGCACCAGGCGATACAGCCAGCGTTCGATGCCACCTTTCAAGCGGAAATAGGCCGGGTCGATGGTCAACACCAGGGCGGCATCGAGCACGCCGGCATAGAACCAGTCCGGCAGGATCAGCTCGATGCCCAGCGGCGTGCCGCTGGCGTCGGCCAGCTCGCGCCATTCGTTCACCCACGAAAAGCGGTGCAAGCGCCTCCCGGTGGTTTCGCGGATGGAAGTCGCCACGCTGGTCGATTGCAGCCGGTCGAGCGCGGCTTTCAGGCGCTGGTAGTCGTTCAAGGACGTGCCGCGCCCGATGAAGCGCAGGATTTCGTAGGGCGTGGCGTGTATCCAGCGCGACGGGCGAATGCCTGCGTCGCGCGCCTCCACGATCTGCGAGGCCGCCCAAATCAACACGTCGGCATCCCATATCGTGGCGATGCCGTGCTCGGCCGTGCCTTCCACGCGGATGGTGATGTTCCCGCTGCGGAAGTCGATCGGCGCCGTGCGCCGCGACTTCGCCAGCGAGAAGAACGGAAAGGCCATC
>NZ_LMTS01000193.1:38069-42789 GCF_001541225.1 Variovorax sp. WDL1
CCGTCGCCCGGCAGCGCGCGGAACAGGTCGAGCTGTTCCCGCTGCTGCGATCGCTGCCCCGACGGCAGCGATGGGCTGGACATGACGATGGCCACCGGCGAGCCGACGATCAGCGGCCATCACGGTAGTCGCCCGCGTGACGCTCGGCATATTCCGGGTCGGACGTGGCCTCGTAGCTGCGCTGGTCGGCCCAGGCATCGAGGTCGGCCACCGCGTACATGACGCGGCGGCCGAACTTGCGGAACTTCGGGCCGCCGCCGATCACGCGCTGTTTCTCCAGCGTGCGCGGCGACAGACGCAGGTATTCGGCGGCTTCGTCGTTGGTCAGGTAGCGTTGGGGCTGCACGGGCGCAGCGACAGCAGCGGCGGCAGGCCGCAAGGGAGCGGGTCGCATGGGATGTACCTCCATCAAGCCCGGCCACACCACGCGGCCGGATAGAGGCACTTTCAAGAAAGCAAGGCTTCCTGCTCAGGGACGTTTTGCAGGGGATGCAGCGCGTCCCTGTGCAACGGGCGGAAGCTGTGCCAGGCGGCGATAGCCGCCGCGCATCAGCGCATCGCCCCGGTGCACCAGTCGCCGCACGCGGGCGCGCAAGGCGCTATCGGCGTACCAGTCGGCGGCGACAGCATCGACGCCGAACAGCCCTTCGGCCACGTCGCGCAGGGACGCGCCCGCGAGGGTGCCGTCGAGCGCCTGGAGCGTGTTCAACTCCAGCAGCGCAGCGGGTGCCGGCCGCGACCGTGCCGTTCCCGCTGGCGCTGCATCGCCAGCGGCGGCCAGCTTGTCCAGTTCGGCCGCCAGCGCCTGATAGCGTCCGCAGGATGCGGCGCAGGCGCGAATGGCATAGGCGTAAGCCATGCCGTCGGCCAGGCCGGGAGCGATCACCAGCCGCAGGCAGCAGCCCAGCCAGCGTGTCAGCAGCACCAGGCGCTTGCCGTCGTGGATCAGGTGCTTCTGGCCGGGAAGGCACCAGAACGCGAAAGCCACCGCGTCGGGCGGCGGGTCGGCGTCCGGGTAGAGCTGCACTACCGCATCGTGATCGGGGAACCAGGCCGGGTGCGCGTCGCGCGCATCCAGGGCGGGATCTTCCAGCAGGCGCAGTCCCCAGCGCGCGGCGGCCTCTGGCCGGCGGCGGCGGCGCAGCCAGTCGCGGCGGTAGTCGGGGTGGCGACGCAGGTATTCCCACGCCAGCGCGGGGCCGTCGAGGTGCAGCATGTAGAGATACGCGGCGGTCGGATACCAGTGTTCGGCGCTCGGGTCAGCCATGACGCAGCCTCCTGTCATTCAGCAGGAACGTCGCCACGGATTCCGCTGTGCGGGAGCTATCGAGTCGCCATCAAGTCGTCATCGAAATCGGGGTACTCTGTAACTGCGGTGTCAAGACCGATTGGCTCCAGGGCATTGCGGAAATCGTCTGAATGCGACGGTTGCGCGCCACAAAAATGGTGCGCAGCATGGAGCACCGTGCAGCAGCCCGCGCCATAGATCATGACTGTTTGCATCAGAAGCGCACCGCTTCGGTGCAAGAGTGCGGATTCAGACCAATCAGGTCTTGGGTAAGACTGAAATAGTCAGAATGCGCCGTCGTTGGCTGGGACTGCTCAGTCGGTGATCGAACCGTTTTCCTCGGCCAGCCGCAGGTACTCCGACAGCCGCCGCACGGGCTGGAAGTAGCGATCGCGCATCACAGGTTGCTTGTGCGGCCCGACGATGGACGCCAGATCGGACAGCTTCACATGGCCCAGGCCGGGCATGCCTATTCCCAGGTCGATCAGCCCCCATGCCGTATCGCCATCGGCCGGGTCGAGCGCGGCCAGCAGCCAGGTGGCGTGCGCGTCGGGGGTGAACAGTCGCACCGCCGGCATTGGGTCGATGCTTCGGCCAGCGGCGCGTGCCGCGCCGACGGCGAGCAGTTGCGCCCGCTGTTCAGCGGTGACGAGCGGCTGGGTCATGGCCCGAATCCCCACGCATCCGAGGATGCACGGATACGATTTTCCACCGAAGCGCGGAACCGCCGAAGCGGATGCGTGCTTTGGCGGGAAAGCACGAAGGCGCAAGCCATCGAATCCGTACATGCACGGAAACGCGGAAGCGGAATTGCGCAGGCCAGGAAAGACACAGATGCGGTTCCCAGATTCTGTCGGAATCCGCCCATGCGGATTTCTGCAAAGGCACGAATACGGAAATCAACGACACCAAATGCGCACTATAGTTTGTAGCCCTATAGTGCGCAATCGGCTGTCATCTTGGTTTTCTAAGGAAAACCATAGGTGGCGGCGAAAGACTCATTGGCGACAGCAATACGGACGGTCAGGAAAGCGCGCGGCTTGAGCCAGGAAGCGTTCTCCGACGTGTCCAGCCGTACCTACCTGAGTTTGCTGGAGCGCGACCTGAAGAGCCCGACCATGCACAAGCTGACCGAGCTGTGCGAGGTCATGGACGTGCATCCGCTCACGTTGCTGACGCTGGCCTATGCCGGCGACAGCACGCGCAGGGCCGATCAGCTTCTGGCGCAGGTGCGCCAGGAGCTGGAGGCGGTGTTGAAGGAACGCGACACGCCGTAGGCGCGTGCGTGACGTGCTGCGCCAGCAGCACGGCGCCCCGCCGCAATGGACGGGGCGCGGTGGGCGGCCGTCAGGCTGCCTTGGGCTTGCTGCGCGACCAGATCAGGTCGTGCGTGCCGTCCTCGTTCTCGATCAGGCGGGCATAGACCGTCGCCGGGAACGAAGGGTCGTCGATGCTCACGGACAGGTACTCGCGCCCGGCCTCACTGGTCTTCTTCCACGCCGCGCCGATCTCGTGGCCGGCCGCCTGAAGGTGGAAGTCGGGGGCGTTCTCGCTGTCGCCCTTGTCGTTGGGAACCAGCTTGACCTTGACGTTCAGGGTCAGGGTGCGGAGCTGGCCGGTGAAGCCGTCTTTCTCTGCGGTGAAGGTGCCGATGTTAGCCATGATGTTTCTCCTTTCGGGTTGAACAAGGTCGCGCCAGTGCGTCCTTGTTGTGATCCGGCCGGCGGGGGATGGGCTGGCCGCACCGCGCAGCGGTCGCAACACCGTGGAGAACCTGGAAGCGAAAAGAATTTGCCGCGCGAGGAAGCCGCGCAGCGGCGGGGAAATTGTTTTCGCTGGAAGGTTGCGGCCATGAAGCCCAAGGCGTAGCCGTTCCCTCGCCAGGATTCACGACAAGCCAAGGACGCACGGGCCGCCCGCCCCCGAAAGGAGACATGGCCGACTCGGCATCCCCGCGTGACGGCTGCACCGGCTTGCGCCCTGACGCGAACCAGGTCAAAGCCCCGACGACAAGGCCAGAGCGCCCCTGCCGCAGCGCGCGACCACATGCTTGAGGCGTGGTGTGGATGCTCCATAGCGAGGCCGGGTGGCGTGTCGGTGAATCGCCCTTCGTGACGTACAGGCGCGAATCGCCAGCGTCGGGGACGGCACGCTATCGCACAACCTGCCGCAGCAAGCCGGGGCGTAGCCCTACAAGCCCCGCCCATTGCGGCGGGGCGCCATCGAAACCTTGCCCGCGCCAGCGGGCACCGATGGACGTGTCGCGTGCAAGGCACTTGCACGTCCGCCCCGTTGCCGCCTGGACGAAGGCGGCAACGGGGCGATTTTGACTTCGACGTTGGAACCGGGCGCGGCCACCGACGCCCCGGATTTTTGACCACCGGCCCCAAGGCGGAACGGCTTGGGGCCGGTGCTGCTCGTTATTCCTTGGTTTCGACAATCCACCACGCGGCACGCGGCAAGGTGTGGCCGGTAATGGGATGTAGGTCGGTCAGGTCGGCGCGGGCCGTCCAGCCACGCGGCGGACGGTAGCCGCGCACGTCGCCATCGCCGTGCCAGCGGCGGGCGCGTACCGTACCGGGGGCATAGATCGCCGCCATGCGCGGGCGGTCCGTGGTGTTGCGGCTCATGATAGGAATCCTTGGCGTGAAGCGCCCCGGCCGGAACCGGGGCGCTATCTGCGGTGCAGGATCACGCGGCCAGTGCCTCGGCCTGCGGCAGCTCATCCGCCACGGCGGCGACTTCCTCCGGCGCTTCGGCGCCCGCATCCACTGCCACGGCCTGCGCGTCCTGTTGCGGGCTTTCGGTGCGGAAGATGGCGGGCATCCAGCCCGTACCATCGGCCAGCCGTTCCGCTTCGCTGGCAATGTCGGCCTTCTTCAACTTCGCCAGCCGTGCAGCGTGCGACGGTGCGAACTCGCCCACGGCTTCCAGAATCGCGGCCTTCGGCACATGCTGGAAATACCCGTCTGCGGTGGGCTGCCACCATGCGGCCATGTCCAGCCCCACAGCCTGCGCCAGTTCCGCGCCCGGCTGGTGCGCAGTGGCGCGAGGCGTCACCACGTCCACGGTCGCCGCTACGCATACCGCCAGCAGCCGCACCAGTTCGCCTTGCTCCATCGCCAGCAGCGCGACGAACAGTTCGGCGCTGTCCTGCGGCAGCGCTTCGCCCGCGACCTGCTGCAACTCGCGCTGGGCGACGGCGGCGGGCGACTCGGGCCAGTCGGGGGCCATGCCTTCCAGCCGGTCTTGCACTTTCAGGCTCACGCCCAGCGGCAAGTCGTGGCCGTAGTGGTTGTCCTGCAAGACGCTCTGCACCATGCCATGCACCAGCGCGGCCAGCGCGACTTGCGGATGCCGGGCGACTTCGATTTGCAGCGCGGCGGTGCGGTGCGCGCTCAACCGCTGCGCCAGCCGGTCGGACAGGCTCCC
>NZ_LMTS01000193.1:42836-45151 GCF_001541225.1 Variovorax sp. WDL1
GTGTCCTCGCCTTCGTCGTCGTTCCCGGCCTCGCCTTCCGCGCTGCCGAAACCCTGCCGCAAGCGTTCCAGCGTGCGCAGCGCCTTGGCTTCTGCCTCGCGCAGCAGCCCGCGATGAATCACGGCTTCGCCGCTGCGGTCGAGGGTGACGATGGCGCCGGCCACGGCGCGCACATCCGGGGCGTAGCCCTGCAAGGCTTCCTCCACGGCTTGCAGTTCCCCGGCAACCTGTTCGCGGCGCGGTTCCAGCGCTTCGGTCTTGTCCTCGTCCTCGGCGTCGTAGGCTTCTTCCAGTTCGGTGTCGATCTTGTCGAGGCGGGTTTGCAGCGAGGCGATGCGGCGGGCTTCGCGGGCGCTCGGTTCGCGGCGCTGGCGCGGTGCGTTCTGGAACGCCTGCCGCTCGGCGTAGCTCATGTGCGGCACGGCTTCGACCCACGCCCAACCCTCGGCGCGCACGTCCCCAGCCAGCGCATCCAGCTTGCCGCGCACCAGCGTTTCCAGCAGCGTGGCGTCGGTCAGGTAGGTTCCGGCATCGCCTTCCGCGAACAGGTCGCGGCGGATGCCGCCGCCCGCCGCCGTGTAGGCGTCCAGCCCGGCGAAGCGCACCAGCGGATGCGTGGCGTCGATTTCGCGTTCGGTCAGGCGTTCGCGCAGCGCGGACGCGCCACGCTGCCATTCTGGCGCACCGTAGAACGCGCTTTCCTGCGCGGCGTGGTCGTCGGTGATGGTCAGGGCCATCAACTGTTCCAGGGTGACGGCTCCGGCGCGGTAGTCGGCCAGCAGGCGCGGCGAGACGTTGGCGAGTTTGAGACGGCGCTGCACCACCAGCGGGGTCACGCCGAAGTCGGCGGCAATGTCTTCGATGGGGCGGCCTTCCTTGACCAGTGCGGCGAACGCCTCGAACTGGTCGGCCGGGTGCATCTGCTCGCGCAGCAGGTTTTCCGCGAGGCTGACGGTACGGGCCGAAGCATCGGGCACCAGCAGGCACGCCACTTCGTAGTCGGCAGGGATGCGCTTCTTCTTCGCCAGCAGCTTCAACGCGGTCAGTCGGCGGTCGCCGGCCACCACTTCGTACTGCTCGCCATCGGCGGCGAGGATGACGACGAGATTTTGCAGCAGGCCGATGCGGGCGATGCTCGCGGCCAGTTCGGGAATGGACAGGCGCGGGGTCTTGCGTGCGTTGCGCTTGGAGCGGCGCGGCAGCAACTGCGAGAGTGGAACCAAAATCAGGTTCTTGCTCGGGTCGGCCACTTCCAGCGGCGCGGCAGTTTCGATGGCGCGGGTTTCGGTTTGGGTAACGGCGTTCATGGTGATAACTCCTTGCGGTTAGGGATGCAGCAGCGAGAGAAGCGGCAAGGGCTGCTGCCTGCCCCTGCCGCGTGGGGGTTCAGGCTTTCAACTGGCGCATGCCATCGGCCAGCAGCCAAAGCGCACGGTTGAGGCGGATGTTCTGGTCGATGCCCTGTACCGGGCGGGTTTGCTGGCGGCGTCCGTTGGCGCTGCGCCCGCGCAGGCCGCCTTGGGTCAGGTTCTCTTGCGTGCGGTTGAACACGCTCCACAAGTCCGGGCGGCGGTCATCAAAGCGGCGCGGCATCAGGATTTGCGATTCCGTGATGGGCGCGGGCTTGTCGGGGTCGTCGTACTTGAGGGCCAGCGCGGCGCGGGCGAACACTTCGGATTCGCCATCGTTCAAGGTGATGGCGCGCATGGAATCGCGGGATTCCTGCACGCGGTCGAAGCCGCGCAAGACTTCGTAAGCGCCTTCGATGACGGAACCGGCCACGTCGCCTTTGTGGGGCACGCGCACGTCCGCCACCGTGTCGCCGCAGACAAGGCCATTGCTGCACACGAACCGGAACATTCCGGCCAGCATCTGATAGCTGCTCGTGCCGTCATGCGAGTTCAGCAGCACGATTTCGTTAGCCTCCGCGCCGTTGATCTGGCTGGCGTGGCGCAGGCGCAGCATGTGTTTGGTGTAGTCGCGGCGGTCGTCGTGGCGCACGCGGGTTTGCGCTGCCATGAAGGGTTCAAACCCTTCCTTGCGTAGTTCCGCCAGCACGGCGGCGGTGGGGATATAGGCGTACCGTTCGGAACGGCTTTCGTGCGGCGCGTCCGCGAAGATGGACGGGGCCACACGGCGGATTTGGTCATCGGACAGCGGGTAATCGCTGCGCAGCGACGGGGAACGGGAAGCGAATCGGGATGCGAGTTGCATTGCATTTCTCCTGACGAAAAGGGTTTGCTGTTCAAACCGCACACCGGATTCCTAGATTCGGAGCCCAGCCTTTCGGCTGTTCGGTGCGGTCGGCACGAGGA
>NZ_LMTS01000193.1:45227-52102 GCF_001541225.1 Variovorax sp. WDL1
GCCAAAGGAGCGCGCGGACGGGGGCCGTCAAGGAGACAAGCGCAGGGTTGGTGCGGCCCGCAGGCGCAGCCGAGGACACGGCCCTGCGCGCCTTGACGGCACACGGGAGCGGGCTACGGTCGCGGGTAAGGTGATGAAGTCAGGGGAGACGGCTGGACAAGGCAACGGCCATCCCTTTGTGCTGACCGCACGCAAGCGAAGCGCGCAGGCCCGAAGCTGGAAGCCGGGCCGGAGGCGTCAGGGATGTGGAAGGCTGGCGAATGCCAGTCCCGTCAGGGATGAGCGAATAGCGAACCTGGAGCAGCGCGGTCCGCGAAGCGGAGACGCAGGCGCACACTTTCAGCTATCATTTGTAAGGAAATTTACAAGAAAGTATTTCAAGCCAGCGATTAATTACGACTTCAGTTAAATAACTATCGCAATCCTCAATTCGAGATTTGCTTCATCGAAGCACCAACGACAAATGGAGATAAGTCATGGCGAATAAATGCTTTCTGAGCTTTCACTATAAACAGGATAGTTGGCGCGTGTCGCAAGTTCGGCAAATCGGAGCTATCGAAAAACAGCCTCTACTGGATTCGAACAAATGGGAAGAAATCAAGAAAGCAGGCGATGATGCCATCAAAAAATGGATCGCCGACAACATGAAAGGCAAAGAATGCCTTGTCGTACTTGTGGGCGAGAAGACTGCCAGCCGCCGCTGGGTCAAACACGAGATAAAGAAAGCCTGGAAGGACGGGCTGGGTGTACTCGCCATCCATGTCCACAATCTGAAAGACTCAGACGGAAATCAGTCGTCGAAAGGATCTAATCCGTTTACAGGCCTCACCGTTGATGGAGAAGCTGTCACGGGTAAAGTCTACGATCCGCCATACACCACCAGCACCAATGTGTATGACTACATCAAGTCGAATATTGAAACTTGGGTCAGCGACGCTATAAAGGCACGATGAACCGGCAATATCTGAATTGCATCCTGCGAGGTGTCGTTTGCTGTGGAGGATGCGGGTCACCTACATCCAAATTTGCCTGGGTTTAGTGTAATAGATGGAGTCAAAATGCCACGCAGAACATTCTTTTCTTTTCACTATGAGCCTGATGTATGGCGCGCCTGGAATGTCCGCAACAGTTGGGTTGTGAAGGAATCCGATGAGGAAAGCCGGGGCTTCTTTGACAGCAGCGTGTTTGAGGCATCGAAAAAAGAGAGTGACGATGCACTAAAGACTTTTCTCCGCAAGGGGTTGGAGAATACTTCGGTAACTTGTGTCCTTGCTGGAACCCATACATGGTCACGGCGATGGGTGCGCTACGAAATTGCTCGCAGTGTTATCAAGGGAAACGGCTTGCTAACCGTTTTCATTCACGGTGTCCAGAATAAAGACAAAGCGACATCTACAAAGGGTGCTGATCCATTGGCGCAGATGGGACTTTATAGAACCGATCGCGGCATATATCTCGCCGAGTGGAAGGACGGAAAGTGGGTGGCCTACGCAGATTACACGCTTGCGATTCCTGAGGGTGATCTGTGGTTCACAGCACCAAAAACGAATAGCGTAGTCCAACTGTCAAATCACTGCCTGAGTTACGATTTCATAGGCCAGGATGGCAGGAAAAATATTGGCGGATGGATTGAAACTGCTGCGGGAATGGCTGGCCGATGAGCGAGAACTCAAGCATGAGATCACCCTACCAGCTTATCCTGCTGGGTGCGGTCCATGGGCATGACACTCGCCTCCGCCGTAGCGTTGATCTGGCGCTTCAGGGGCTCGGGATTCCGAGCAACGCAATTACGTTTCTCAGCGATGCCAACGCCTCTAACCGCAGCTTAAAATCGCCGGTGATGGCAGTATTTTTCGGCTCGTCGGAAAGCACTGCCGATACCGCACTTGTGACGGAGTTGATTGATGACTCGATCGTTATCGCTCCGGTCGTTTCGGATTTGTCCCAGGTTCATGCAGAAATTCCGCCGCAGCTCAGACATGTCAATGCTATTGTATTGGGCACCAACGATGAAGGCATCACCCGCCTCGTTACGCTAGTCCTTGAGACATTTAGGCTGTTGCGACGTGAGCGACGACTTTTCATCAGTTACAAACGAACAGGGTCTCAGCCGCTGGCCGATCGGTTGTACGATGCGCTCGATGCTCGTGGCTTTGACGTTTTCATCGACGTGAGGTCAGTGCCTCCAGCCGCAGATTTCCAATCACAACTCTGGCACAGGATGTCGGATTCCGATGTCGTGGTGCTGATCGACACACCTGGCTTCAGAGAAGGTCGTTGGACGGCTGAAGAATTGGCGCGCGCAAACGCGACCAATGTGCAAATCTTGCACCTACTATGGCCGGGGCAAAAGGAAGACCCTGCATCGTCCTTCAGCCACTTCATGAAGCTTAGGCGTCGGGACTTCTTTGGATTTATTCCAATGCGGGGGCGTTGGGCCACGAAGGGATTGGTGACGAGAATTTGCGACGAGGTCGAACGGCTACGCGCACCAGCAATTGCCGCCCGCCACCGATATTTGGTCGATAACTTTTGCGACGCCGCCCGCGACGAGGGACTTGATCCAAGTGTTCAGATTGAAGGCTGGATTTCTCTCAAAACCGAGTCCAATCGAACGCTGGCGATCGTACCGGCAGTGGGAATACCAACCGCTGATCGCATCAACGAAGTGTTCGAAGCCATTACCAACCCCACTGTTGAGACGAGAGAAATATGGGTGATTTACGACAATAGAGGTGTACTGAGAACGTGGCTCTCTCACCTAGATTGGCTTGACTCGTATTTGCCGATCCGGGCCGTGCAAATGTCGAAGGCGCCACAACTTCTGAAGGAGCTCACCGCATGATAGATATATTTCTATCTGCCAGCGTGCCTTTGCCTGATCGCAATCGGGTATTTTTCGACACCGCCGATGTTCTTGCTATACGGGAAGCAATCAAGGCTTTGGTTGAAGTAGTGTTGCCGATTGGACGAATCACGTGCGGCGGCCATCCGGCGATAACGCCGCTATTGGCTCTCTTTTCCCGCGAGGCAAACCTTGACCGCAACAGGGTGGCGATTTACCAAAGTAAGCTTTTTGAGGGTCGATTGCCTCCTGAGCTAGCGGAGTTCGTCGACGTGCATATGGTGCCAGCGGTTGATGGCAACAGAGAAGCCAGTTTGACGGCCATGAGGCAAGCAATGATCGAAAGCCGCCGTTTCAGCGCAGCGGTGTTCGTCGGCGGCATGGAGGGGATCTATGAGGAGCATAAATTGTTCGTCGAACACCATCCCAAAGCTACAGTGCTCCCGCTTTCAACAACAGGGGCCGCCGCCAAAATAATTTATCAACAGGGAGAATATGATCCAATTTTTTCACGCGACCGAACCTATTCCAGCTTATTTCGTCGAAAGCTTCTGCCTGTGGATTAGCCGGGAAATTTTGCAGTAACTGCGTTCAGTAAGCTTGATGGAGCGAATAAAAAAATGGGGCCGCCTGTGCAGCCCCCTCGGTTCACAATAGCCCTCGCTCTGCAAATGAAGTTGTTTCCTGCCCGGCCACAACGACGTGATCCAGTGTGCGCACCTCCACCAGCGTCAGAGCCTCTTTCAGTCGCTGCATCAGTGAAAACCTGGCGAGTTGGATAGAAGGGGCGGTATCCGCTCGCTAAAATGCTGGAGCAATTCGTCAGAACAGCGATCCAGTCTTCATTGGATGTCCATACAGTTCAGAGATTTGCCCTTGAAACTGCGTCTGTCCGCCATAGCTCGGATGCCTCACGCAGATAACAGGCACGCTATCCGTGATTCGATGAGCGGCTGCGGCAGCATCGTTGCCGATGGCGACGATGCGCGAGGGACGAAGCAGAACGATGAGCTGTTGTAGTAGCTCTTCGCCGGCTCGCCTTTCACGGGCGTTGTGTTGCCGGTTGGTGAACGGATCCCCTGATTCATGAGGGTGAAGTGGGAAAACATTCCAGAGAAAGATGCGAGCATCAATGTGCTCTAGCATTCCCCATATAACCGCAGCGGTTCGCTCGGCTACGGCATTGCCGACTGTGGGCCGTTCTGGAGCCAGATCGACATTCCAACGTTTGGCATGTTGGCTCATGTGAACATCGTCAGTCAGGGCCAACCCAGTTCGGCGGCCTCCGCGATACCCCAAATCTCGACCGATCCAAATCGCATCTACAGGCTCCTCTGAAGCGCGACGCAATAATGCGGAAAGTGCGGCGGCGCGGCGGCGGGGCGCGTCTCGACGATCATGAACTTCACAGCGATCAGAATAAGGATTGAAGCAGTCCTCAAATTGCAGCGAGGAAACTGATTCAACAAAGGGGTGGATTTTCATTCTTAAGACTCAAGCGGCATATATTGTAGGGTGCGTTCTTTTCGGTTGCCGATGATCCAGCCGCCTTGATTTTTCTTGATTTGACGGAATACGGAATATCCGTCCATGATGGCTTTTTCCCAAAGCTTTAGCGGGCACTTCTCAACCTCATAGCCACTCACAAACTCTTCAATGGTTTTGAGAATCCCAAGGGAAACCTTTTCTTGATTCTCAAAATAGTTTAATTCCTTGGCTCTAGAGAAAATCCATGCCGTAAGCCCTTCCTCAACGACGATTGCCCGGCCGCTGTCTTGCTCTTCATCATATTTGGACTGGCTCTTTCGCTTGTGCTTGATCAATGCCCGTATTACAGGTGACCAATGCAAGATGGCTGCATATGCAAAATGGAAAACATCATGAAATCGGTAGCCATCTCGGTCAGCGATGTTGTCGGTCAGGGGATCACCTATGAATACGCCATTCCATTGGAGATAGCTTTTGCCGCTACCGCGTTGATTGACTCGGATCTTGAACTCTCTAGGGAGCTGCTCTTCTATTCCAAACTCGCTATCGAAATCAAGGCCAATCAGGTCAACCGCCTGTGGCTCCAAGAATGCACCCCTAGCTTTCCGGAGGTTCCCCCGCGCTACGTCCGAGAACGCCAACTCTGCGGCATGGATTGCATCGAGATAGGCTCGCGCGAAGGTGACCACGTCATTGCGCGCAGGCCCACTTCCCAGCAGAGCTGCGGCCGCCTGCCCCAAGCGTACCAAGGTAATGTCCAACGACGCAGGGGCCGCCACAGGCATGGCGATGTAAGCGAATGCACCTTCGGCTATGTCGCTTGCTGCCCCTATGTTCTTGAAGTTCCCGTGATTCGCCGCCTCGGCAAAGATATCTTCAAGTGGAGCTTGCATGCGCCGGCAGATCGCAGCCAAATACCAAAGCGTATCACCGAATTCTTCTTCCGCCGCCCTTCTGAAACCAGGGTACGCAGATTTTTCCCGGACATGTTTTTTGACAGTAGACATTATTCCACCGACTTCCCCATAAAGCCCTTGAAGGACAGGATTGAAATCGGTTGGACTGAGTACATCCGTAGCTGCAATTTCCGAAGCGTAGTCCGAAAGCAGCAGAGAACCTTCCTTGTGCATCGGTTACCTCCGAAGCGTCAGCCATTCGAATGGAGCGCCCTGATATCCATTCAGCCCAAAGCTACGAACCCATTGCTCTAGGTTCGCAATCAGTTTTGGATCGTCAAAAGTAGTTAGACCTATTCCTGTTTTGCATAGAGACCGGCCTTGCTGGTCTTTTAGCTCTTCCGGGAACTCCGGCCCCTCTCCTCCGAAGTACACGAAGTCATTGCTGATGAGAACCCTGTTTACACCCGTGTCGCGAGTGACGTGATCAGGATTAAGTGAACCATCGGGGCGAGAGTGAAAGGAATCTCGTTGCTGCCAGACGGCCGCTGGTGCGGCTCTGAAGTAGATATTGTCCCCGCAACTTTGCTTCCGACTACCGTTGCGATAGGGCTTTTTAGATTCAAACCGTGGATCTGCCCCATATTCATCAAATGTCATCGTTTCGGTGACTTGCATCGCATAAACCAGATACCCGCCTCGCCGAACACTTCGATCATTGCTGCCACTGCCTACCACCCAATCACCGATGTCAGCGCCCTTGCGGATATTTGGCTTGCAGGTTGCAAGCGTGCAGTATTCGTAAAAGGGATTGGGTGCGAAACCACTGTCGTACCGCACCACGTAGGAGTGGACACGTGCCATCAGCAGGGATGCCTTTTCAGAGGAACCGGATCACAGGCGCCACCGTCGGGTTTTTCCCATGTATCTTTTCCGTTGATCGCATCAATGATTGAGTCACCATTCCAGCCGACCAAGGCATCGGCGTATTCTTTCAGTGCCTCAGGAATGTCGCATTCCTTCTCACCATGCTCCCAGATGCCAACAATACGTTTGCCTTGCTTGGCTGCATATTCGATTTCCCAGGTCACCCAGTCGCTATCTTTCGTCTGGGGTGAGACGTAGCAAATAAATACGCCCGCCCAGTTTATCGCTGGGGCCAGAATCTGCGTCTTGATGTAATGCTCATCCGTGGCGTTGTTGAACTTTCCTGTATGGATGGAGGAGTCCCTTACATCCATCCCTTTCGGAGCCAGCAGATCTTTGAGCTTTTGGAGCCCATGATCGTCCTTATGGACATGGCTGATAAACACGTTCCTTTTCTCTGCCATCTGTCACCTCCATCGACGTTTTGATAGCGTAAAAGATCGTAACTGAAATTAGGTGGTTATGGCAGAAAACGCAGATCAATCAAAGGATCGCCCGGAGCCCCTTGTCGGCGATGATGTTGAGCAGCTTCAGCGCCGGGCCAGCGGGTCGGGTTTCACCTTGCTCCCACTTGCGCACGGTCGAGGCCGAGGTGTGCAGGTGATGCGCGAACACCGGCTGGCTGAATTTCAGCGTCTCCCGTAGGCGCCTAATGTCCTCGGCGCCAAACTCCCGCACTGGCGGCGGGCAGATCGCGTCGAACTCGCGCATCGTCACCT
>NZ_LMTS01000193.1:52112-58203 GCF_001541225.1 Variovorax sp. WDL1
TGATCGCACCCACTTCATGAAGCGTGGCCAGGTCGTCACGCAGGGATTCAATGATCTTGCTCACAATGCACCTCCAATAACACGCCCGACTGCAACGCCTTCGATAACGTTTCCCCGGACAGTTGCAAGAACGCTTTGCCGGCGAATTGCAGCGCCTTCTTCTCGTCCTGCGTGATGTTCGCCTTGTCGTTCTTCGGGAACCCATGCAGGAACACGTAGCGGCTGCCGATCCTGGCCGATACCAGTGTGCGGTAGCCGCCGCTTTTACCACCACCGGGGCGGGCCACCCGCTTCTTGTAGAGGGAGCCGCCCAAGTCCGCGTCGATCAGACCGCTTTCCATCTCCTGAACCGCCTTGCACAACGCGGCATCGGACAGCTTCTCGCCCGACTGCCAGCGTGCAAAGTCCTTGCGCTTGAGGATGACCGTCATTTCGACCTCCAAACTATACCCGAAACGGGCATACTTTTCCAGTCTCCGGTGTAGCACCTAGATAGAAGGGATGGCCCGCCCGATTGTCGTGACGCCGGCACGACAATCGGAGCCGACTGGACGGGATGCCGGCCACCGATCCGCGGGCATCCTTGACCGAAATCAGCAGCGCATAGGCCGACCACGGCAGCGTGAAGACCTTGGCCAGCTCGGCGAGGCCGAATTTCCCAGACACTGTCTCGGAAATTGCGGAACGGGGATAGTCGGCCGCCAAGGCAGCGGGGGGCGCCACCGAAAGCGTCCTCTTGCTCATGCCGTGGCCTCCGCAGGGCGCCGCGCGCCCGTGATGGCCTGCCGCCGACTCGCCACCAGTTCGGCAGCATCCCGCACCGGCTTGTCCTCGGTGTGGACGTAGTGCATGAACATCGCCACGGTCTTGTGGCCCGTCAGCTTCATGCCTACCTTGGTCGGCACTCCCGAATTGGCAATGTCGGTCGTGGAGCGGTGGCGGATGCCGTGCGTGCCGACGTGTGGGACGCCGGCTGCCTTGAGCACCCGGCACCATCCGCCATAGTGCTCGCCAAAGGTCAGGTGCTTGGTCGGGTCGTTGGGCGAAGGCAGGACGTAGGGGCAACCTTCTCGGCGCGGTGCCGTCGAGAACAGTCGATAGGCTTCCGCGCTCATGGGCTTGGAGAGGCCGCCGGTCTTGCTGTCGGGCCAGACCACGCGCCGGTTCTCCAGATCGACCCAATCCCATTCAAGCATGCAGATTTCGGAGCGGCGGCCGGCGAACTCGAATTGCAGGCGAATCGCCAGCGGGATGACGTAGTTCTCCAGTCCTTCCGCCTCCAGCTTCTCCAACTGGCGGAAGATCAGCGCCAGTTCGTCGTCCACGATGAGCCGGGTTTCCTCGCCGGGCGGGTACATCGGGACGTGGCGGCACGGGTTCGTGCCGTCCGGGCGGTAGCCCCACACTTCGGCCAGGTTGAACATCTTGCGCAGCACGCCGAAGGCGTTGTTCGCCTCGGCGGGCTTGTAGGCCAGTTTCTCCATCAGCCCGGCAATGTCGGGCCGCTTCACGTCCTGCACCTTCTTGCGGCCGATCAGCGGGACGATGCAGCGGTCGATGACGGCCTGATAGCCGCGCTGCGTGCTCGGCTTGTTGCGCTTCTTGGAGTAGTCCTCCATGAACTTCTTGCACAGCGCTTCGACCGTGGGCGCCTTGCGCGCCTCGGCCTTGGCGCCGCCGGGGTCGCCGCCTCGGCGAACCTCGGCCAGCCAGTCCTGCGCCATGACGCGGGCCTGCTCCACGGTCAGTTCCCCGAACAGGCCCAGCGAGGGCTTGCGGGGCTGCCCGGAGTTCGTGCGGTACTGGAGCATGAACACCCGACGGCCCTTCGGGGTAATCTTGCAGAGGAAACCCGGCACCACGGTATCCCGTAGTTCGATGTCCTTGGCCTGGGGTTGCGCCGACTCTACGGCGGTCTTGGTGAGCTTGATCTTCGCCATGATGACTCCTTGGAACGACCCGAATTCCAAGAGCCAGATAGGAGCGGCGCGAGGGAAAACCGGGTCAAGTTTCAGAAAGCACCGGCATATGATGGACGCGCGTAAGTCCTTGATAAACCTGCTTCATCGAGCTACGGCGCAGTCCAGCGAAGTACCGGGCTGGAGTCATCGTCAAACAAAAAAACGGCCCGCGCGAGGCGGGCCGTCGTGGCGAAGCAGGCGCGAGGCGATTACTTCTTCTTGGCGGGTGCTGCCTTGGCGTCCGTCTTTGCGGCCGCCGGTGCGCCTTCCGCGGCGCCTTCGGCCGGCGCGGCTTCCTCAGCCACCAGCGGCGGCACAGCCGACACCACCACGGGGTTGCCCTTGCCGTGGCTGATGTACTTCAGGCCCTTGGGCAGCTTGATGTCGCTGACGTGAAGCGTTGCATTCTTGGTCAGGCCGGCGAGGTCCACCTCGATGAATTCGGGCAGGTCAGCGGGCAGGCAGCTGACTTCGATCTCGGTCATCACGTGGTTCACGAGGTTGTGATCCAGCTTGACGGCGGAGGACTCTTCCTCGCCCTTGAAGTGCAACGGCACCTTCACGGTCATGCGCGTGCGGGCATCGACGCGCTGGAAGTCCACATGCTGCACCAGAGGGCGGAAGGGGTGGTACTGCACATCGCGCAGCAGCACCTTGCTGGTGGCGCCGGCCAGTTCCATCTCGAGGATGGACGAGTGGAATGCTTCCTTCTTGAGAGCGTGCCACAGCGCGTTGTGATCGAGCTCGATCAGCTGGGGCTGGCCTTCACCCCCGTAGACGATACCGGGCGTCTTGCCCGTGATGCGGAGACGGCGGCTCGCACCCGTGCCCTGCTTGGCGCGCTCGTAAGCGACGAATTTCATGACTGACTCCTGTGGAAGTCGACCGCGACCAGTGCGACTCCGGTTTCAAAAAGGGCGCCACGGAGGGCGCCCGGCTTCTTGCTCAGGCCCGGGGACACCTCAGAAGAGGTTCTCCTGGTCCGAGAACAAACTCATGACCGATTCGCCCTTGGCGATGCGCTGGATCGTTTCGGCGATCAGCGGCGCCACGGAGAGCTGGCGGATCTTGGCGCACCCGGTCGCGCCATCGTTCAGCGGGATCGTGTTGGTAACGACCACTTCGTCGAGTGCGCTGCCCTGGGCGATGCGCTCGATGGCCGGACCCGAGAAGATCGGGTGCGTGCAGTAGGCGTAGACCTTCTTGGCGCCGCGTTCCTTGAGCACTTCGGCCGCCTTCACCAGCGTGCCGGCGGTGTCGATCATGTCATCCATGATCACGCAGTTGCGGCCGTCGATCTCGCCGATCACGTGCATGACTTCGCTTACGTTTGCGCGAGGACGGCGCTTGTCGATGATGGCAAGGTCGCAATTGAGCTGCTTGGCCAGTGCGCGGGCGCGCACCACGCCGCCGACGTCGGGCGAGACCACGATCAGGTCTTCGTAGTTCTGCTGGCGCAAGTCGCCCAGCAGAACCGGCGAGGCGTAGATGTTGTCGACCGGGATGTCGAAAAAGCCCTGGATCTGGTCCGCGTGCAGGTCCATCGTCAGCACGCGGGCCACGCCGACCGTCTCGAGCAGATTGGCCACCACCTTCGCCGAGATCGGCACCCGGCTCGAGCGCGGACGGCGGTCCTGGCGCGCATAGCCGAAGTAGGGGATCACGGCACTGATGCGCTCGGCCGAGGCGCGCTTGAGCGCGTCGACCATGATGAGCAGCTCCATCAGGTTTTCGTTGGTCGGGGCGCAGGTCGACTGGACCACGAACACGTCGCGAGCGCGCACGTTCTGGTTGATCTCGACAGTGACTTCACCGTCGGAGAAGCGGCCGACGCGGGCGGCACCTAGGGAGGTGCCCAGGTTGTGCGCGATCTCGGCGGCAAGGCCCGGGTTGGCATTGCCGGTGAAAACCATGAAATCAGGATGGTGAACCTGCATGAGCGTCCCGGCAAAAAAGGAAATGGCCCGTTCGAGGGGCCGCCAATACTCTCGTGAACGTGAAGATTTGGCAGGGGAGAAAGGATTCGAACCTTTGCATGCTGGAATCAAAATCCAGTGCCTTAACCAGCTTGGCGACTCCCCTACACGGGTTGGCGGCCTGAGCCACCCACCGATATATGTCGCATCAGACCACAAAAGCGCTCTGATCTTCTAGACCGCCCACCCCGCCAGGGGATGGATGGCCAGATTGCTGCACTTGCGAAGCTGCCAGCCCGAAGGCGCGCCAGCCAGCTCCACGTCATGCGGCATTGCCGCAAATACCGAACTCCCTGAACCGGTCATGCGAGCCTCCAGTCCTTGGCTACCGAGCCACTCAATGGCCTCGGTGACCGCGGGACAGAGCCTCTCGGCGACCGGCTGCAGATCGTTGCGACCGAAGCCAAGACTCTTGATCTCGCCCTCGTTTCGCCCGGCATGTGCAGCAAAGCCAGAAATTATAGCAGCGGGCGTGGCGCGCTGAAGTTCCGGCGCGGCAAAAATAAGACGTGTGTCCAGGCCCTGCGCTGGCTTGACCACGACGAACCGCCCCGGGGGCAGTTCGATCGGCGTGATCTGTTCCCCGATGCCTTCGACCCAGGCGTTGCGCCCGCGCAGGAAGAAGGGCACATCGGCCCCGAGCGCCAGGCCGATCTGCTCGAGTTTCGACAACGGCAGATCCAGGCGCCAAAGGCGATTGAGCGCCAGCAGGCAGGTCGCCGCGTCCGAAGAGCCGCCTCCCATGCCAGCCTGCGCCGGCACCCGCTTGGAGATGCCGATGTGGGCGCCCTCCGTCGTTCCGGCAAAAGCCTGGAGCGCCTTGGCGGCGCGCAGCACCAGGTCATCTTCCGGCAGAGGCGTCGTGAGGTCCTCCCGCGTCAGGCGGGCGTCGCTGCGCTTCTCCACGTGCAGGGTGTCGCACCAGTCGATCAGCATGAACACCGACTGCAGCAGGTGGTAACCGTCCGAGCGCCGGCCGGTGATATGCAGGAATAGGTTGAGCTTGGCCGGCGCCGGAAGGTCGTAGAGCGCGTTCATGCGCGTTCGAAGACGATGCGCAGGTCCGCTCGCGGCTGCGGCGACTCGCGCGTGGCCTGCAGGCGGCCGGCGCGTATCTGGGACAGGTCCGGCCGCCAGCCGGGAACCCGGTCCTCGCGCCCAGACAGCCAGCCGAACAGCGCGCCCACCGGAATGACCGCGCCGGTCGCGGCCTCGATCAGCGCGTCTACCGAGTCGAAGCGCCGCGTGTCGCTGCCGTTCCTCAGCAGTGCCTCACCCGGGGACCAATGCAGTTGTGCCAGCGTGTTGCCGATCGGACTCGTGAGAACGAGCTCGCCGGCATGCGAGGCGCCGCGCAGCTCGAACAGGGCGGAGAAGGTCTGCACCGGCTCGCTGTCGACGCGCAGCGAAAGCCTGCCGCTCCAGGCCTGTCCGGCACCTGCGTCCTTCGGCGGGCCTCCGGGGCTGGCACAGCCTGCGGCCAGCAGCAGGCCGGCCCAACCAGCGCATAAGGCGAGACGGCGCTTCAAAGCTTCACGCGCAGACGCTTGAGCGTCTCCTGCAACGTCTCGTTCTCCGAATCCACCAGGAGGGCCTCCTTCCAGATCGATAAGGCGCGATCGCGCTGGCCCTTGACCCACAGCACTTCGCCGAGGTGCGCCCCGATCTCCGGGTCAGGCCGGCGCTTGTAGGAGGACTCGAGGATGCGCACGGCTTCGTCGGTGTTGCCGAGCCTGAACTCGACCCAGCCGAGGCTGTCGGCGATGAACGGGTCCTCGGGTGCGAGCTGCACTGCCTTCTTGATCAGCGTGCGCGCTTCCTCGAGGCGGATCTTGCGATCGGCCAGCGAGTAGCCGAGGGCGTTGTAGGCGTTCTGGTTGTCGGGCTTGAGCTCGATCAGGCGGCGCAGCAGGCGCTCCATCTCGTCAAGGCGGTTGAGCTTCTCTGCCACCATCGCCTTGTCGTAGATGAGGTCCGTGTCCCCGGGTTTGGCCGAGCTGGCCTGCGCCAGCATGTCGTAAGCAGCCTGGTACTGCTTGGCATCGCGCAGCAGTTGGACCTCGGCCATGAACTTCTGCTTCTTGTCGTCCTCGGTGCGCTCAGGCAGGGCGCGGACCAGCTCGCGAGCCTGCGGCAGCTTGCCCTGGCGGGCCA
>NZ_LMTS01000193.1:58239-62594 GCF_001541225.1 Variovorax sp. WDL1
AGCGCAGCGCGTCGTGTCTGCGCGGCTGCCAGGTCTTCGGTGCTGTCGATACGCGACAGCCAGTGCTCGGCGCCCACGAAATCCTTGCGGCGTTCTGCCAGCTGCGCCAGCAGCAGGAAGGCCTGGGTCTGGCCGCGGCCGCGCGTTTCGGCATCGGCCTGCGTGTCGGCCATGGCGATGTAGCGCTTGAGCGAGGCTTCGGCCGCTGCGTCTTGGCGTGCCTGGGTCTGCAGGCTGCCCAGCAGCAGCCAGGGCTCGGGGAGCTCAGGGCGCGCCAAGGTCAGTGCGGCGAGTTCGGCGCTGGCATCGGTATAGCGGCGGCCCTCCACCAGCACGCGCGCGTAGGCGATGCGCATCTCTGGCAGGACCTTGGGTCCGGCCAGATAGCGCTTGACGAGCGCCTCGGCCTCCGGCTGGGCCGGGTCCACCAATTCCAGGGCCAGCGTTGCCGGTCCGTCGGCCGAAGGATCGATCTCCTGGCCTTTGCGCGCGGCTTCCAGCGCGCCGGCTGCATCACCTGCCGCCAAGCGCAGGCGGCCGACCGTGGTCCAGGCGGCGCCGCCAGTGGCCGGGCTCGTGAGTTCATCGGCGAGCGCCTGTTCGACGACCGAGACCGCCAACTTCTTGTCGGTGGCCCGGGCATAGTGGCGGGCGATGACAGCCATCAGAAAGGGTCGCTCCACCTGCGGCGTGGCCGCCAGCTCGGTCTTCAACGGCTCGACGGTCTCGCTGATCCGGTTGAGCGCGATCAGGATCTGCAGCTCGAAGCGTCGCGCCTCGCGCGATTGGGGCAGGCTTTCCTTCCAGGCGCGTGTCGCGGCGAGCGCGGCATCACCGGAGCGTGCCTGGAGCGCGATTTCCACGGCACGCTGGAACAGCTTGGCGTCGCGCGAACGGCGCGCGGCGTCCAGCACAAGCGCGTAGCCCGAGCCCGGGTCGCCCGAACGCGCCGTCAGCTCGCCCATCAGCACTTCGTAGAAGAGCTCCGCCGTCATCGCCGAGGCTTGCGCCTTCTCCTCGCGCTGGGCGGTGGCGGCGGCGGTCGTCACGGGCGGTGCCGCTGGTTCGATAAGGGGGGCGGGGCTGGTCGGTGCTGCCGGGGCGGGCGGTTGGGGCTGCGCCTGCGCGGCCAGCGAGATGAAGGCCAAGAGCGCGGCCGCCGCAAGGCGGGATCGGCGGAGCGAAGGGGTCATCGAGCCATAATAATCCAAGGTTTTCGAGCAATGGCTGCACGGGGGCTTCGATCTCGCCTTGTTTTCATGTCGGCCTTTCTCCATGCCTGAATTACCCGAAGTTGAAGTGACGCGACTCGGCTTCGCCGAACGGATCGCGGGCGCTCGCATCGAGGCCGTGCGCCTGGGCAAGCCGCTGCGGTGGGCCCTGGCGGCGGAGCCTGCGACGCTGGTGGGGCGCACCGTGCGCGCAGTGCGCAGGCGCGGCAAGTACCTCCTGGTGGACATGGATTCGGGTCTGCTTCTGATGCATCTGGGCATGTCGGGCAGCCTGCGCTTCGACACGCGGTTGCCCGCGCCAGGCTCCCACGATCATTTCGAGATGGTGACCAGCCGTGGGACACTGCGGCTCAACGATCCGCGGCGCTTCGGCGCTGTGGTGTACGTGGAGGACGAGACGACGCCCCTGGCGATCAAGCTGCTGGGCAGGCTCGGGATGGAGCCCCTGGATGCTTCTTTCGACCTCGATCGGTTCCATGCCGGCCTGCGACGACGCAAGGCGTCGATCAAGCAGGTATTGCTGGCCGGCGATGTGGTGGTGGGCGTGGGCAACATCTACGCCTCCGAGGCGCTGTTTCTGGCTGGCATCCGTCCGAGCCTGTCCGCTTCCCGCATCAGCCGTCCGCGTGCGGCGCGGCTGCACGCTGCGGTGCGGGAGATCCTGGAGCGAGCGGTCGAGCGCGGCGGCAGCACCCTGCGCGATTTCTCCAATATCGACGGGCAGAGCGGCTATTTCCAGTTGGAGGCGACCGTTTACGGGCGCACCGGCGAGCCCTGCCGGGTTTGCGCCACTCCCGTGCGGCAAGTGCGGCAGGGCCAGCGCTCGACATATTTCTGCCCGAACTGCCAAAAGTACTGAAAGCCCGGCAGACTAATGGCTCGCCAGCGCCGTGCGGGTGCTAATATTTGTAAGCAACCCTTACACACCCTTGACTCGCTCATTCAATCAGCAATTCGACCAGCATGGCGCCTGGCGACGCAACTTCGCGCACCGCCTCAAGTGGCTGGCGCGCTGGCTGGATGAGAACGAGCTGCTCGACCAGAGCGTGGCCGAGCGACTGCGCGAGCTGGAATCGCAGATGCGCACCAGCAAGGTCATGGTCGCGTTCGTGGCTGAGTTCTCGCGCGGCAAGTCCGAGCTGATCAACGCGATCTTCTTTGCGGCTTACGGCCGCCGCATCATGCCGGCAAGCGCGGGCCGCACGACCATGTGCCCCACCGAACTGGGCTACGACGCCGGCTTCGCGCCATGTCTGAGGCTGTTGCCGATCGAAACCCGGCTGGAGCCGCATTCGCTCGCTCATTGGCGCGACAAGCCAGAGCACTGGACCGAGATCCCCATCGACGTCGAGGACGCCGAACAACTCTCGCAGACCATGAACAAGGTGGCCGAGGTCCGGCGCGTGCCGCTGGCCGAGGCGCGGTCGCTGGGCTTCTGGAGCGACGAATCACCCGACGACAATCCCGTGCCCGATGGCGAGGGCCAGGTCGAGATCCCGCGCTGGCGCCACGCGCTGCTGAACATGCCGCACCCTCTGCTCGAGCAGGGCCTGGTGATCCTCGACACCCCCGGCCTCAACGCCATCGGCGCCGAGCCCGAGCTGACGGTGAGCCTGATTCCGCAGGCCCACGCCGTGGTCTTCATACTCGCCGCGGACACGGGCGTGACCCGTTCCGACCTCGCCATCTGGCGCGAGCACCTGATCACCGAGGGCGATCCCGGCGAGACCCGCATCGTGGTGCTCAACAAAATCGACACCATGTGGGACACGCTGAGCACGCCGGCCCAGATCGATGCCCAGATCCAGCGTCAGCGCAAGGGCGCCGCCGAGCTGCTGGGCGTGCCGCTCACGCAGGTGCTTCCGGTGTCGGCGCAAAAGGGTCTTCAGGCCAAGATCCGCCGTGACGTGCCTTTGTTGCAGGCGAGCCGCCTGCCTGCCCTGGAATCCGTGCTGGGCGAGGGCCTGCTCGGCAAGCGCGAGCGCATGCTGCGGCTGGCGGTGGACGCCGGCATCTCTGCATTGCAGGCCGAGGCGGCGCGCATCCTCAAGGTGCGCCAGCGCGACCTGTCGGAGCAGGCGCTCGAGCTGCAGGGCCTGCGCGGCAAGAACGTCTCGGTCATCCGCCACATGCGTACCCGCATCGAGCAGGAGCAGGCCGAGTTCGAGGGCAGCAACACCCGCATCCTGGCGCTGCGCTCGGTGCAGGGCAAGCTGCTGCGCGAGGTGTACGCGGTGCTGGGCAGCACTGCGCTCAAGGCCGACATGGCTCGCCTCTCCTCTTCTCTCAAGCGGCCCGGCATCAAGTTCAACGTGCGCAAGGTGTACGGCGCGACCTTCGACGCGCTGCGCAACAACCTGCGCGAGGTGCAGGCGACCACCGCCGAGATCCAGTCGATGCTGCATGCCACCTTCCGCCAGCTCAATGCCGAGCACGGTTTCGCGCTGCAGGCGCCGGCCGAACCTGACCTGACGGGCTTCCAGGAGCAGTTGAGCCAGATCGAGCGCAGCCACATCCACTACCTCGGCATCGGCAACGTGCTGAAGCTGGCGCAACCCGACTTCTGCGACAAGCTCGTGCGCGCACTGGCCAGCCGCCTGCGCGTGGTCAACGAGGCGGCAATGACCGAAGTGGAGCGTTGGAGCAAGGGCGCTGGCGCCCAGCTCGACGCGCAGCTCAAGGAGCGCCGCCGCAACTTCACCAAGCGCATCGAGGCGATCGAGCGCATCCAGAGCGCCGCGGGCAACCTTGACGAGCGGCTGACCGAGCTCGCTGCCCAGGAGGTGGGGCTGGCCGAGCTGCACGTGCGCCTGCGCGAGTTCACGGCGCTGCTGACGAGCAACGAGGCGCCTTCCTCGGCTGCCGCGCGCGGCGAACTCAGTGCCGCTTGAAGATCCGAAATCGGCGGCCCAGGGGCTTCCGGCGGACTTTGCCGCGCGCGTCGTGGCCTGGCAGTGCAGCCATGGGCGCAGCGAGTTGCCGTGGCAGAACACCCAGGACCCGTACCGCGTGTGGCTGTCGGAGGTCATGCTCCAGCAGACCCAGGTCTCGACCGTGCTGGGCTACTTTGCCCGCTTTCTAGATGTAGTTTCTCACCACGTTGTTCCCCTCGAATCCGAGGCG
>NZ_LMTS01000345.1:0-1588 GCF_001541225.1 Variovorax sp. WDL1
GTACCGTCACTTATTGCACTGAAAACGAGGAGACCCCTAGATAGGGATACCCGACTGGCTGATTTGCGCATCCGGTCAGCGCTTCGGCGACCCCGGTGTATGCGTCAAGTAACTTGTGGATGAATTCGACAGCGATCGTGCTCAGGCATATCGACCTAGTGGACGCCACCATTGACCACGTGGCCTGCCTCGGCAGCTGGATACAGATGCCGCGCAACGACCGCACCGCGATCTTTACGGCTGCCCTGCATGCGGGCGAGGCGTTAGAGTACATCCTGGCCCGGGAGATGCCGTGATGACCGCTGTCCGCGCCCGCGTCGCTCCGTGGGACCCCGGCGAGTCGCCGCTAGCAGCGGTCGCGGCGTACACGGGCAACATGCTGGGGCAAGCCCTATCCGCTGTCCCGGTGCTTTTTCTTGTCAGAATCTCAGTGATGCTCTCGACCGCCCGTGCCGCCGCTTCCGCTCCTTCGGGCCTTGATCCCGTCGACCCTTTGCACGCCATGCTGCTGGCATCGGGGTATACGGACTTGCGCGTCGTCGACGGCGTCTTGTGCGCGGTGCGCCGGTTTAATTTCACGACGGCGATCATCGTCGGGCTGGATCCTGTCGGCTACGTGCGCCGGTACTGTTACGAGCACGGGTCGGATGCCCGCGCCGCGCTGGCAGCTTGGAACGGGCGCGAGCACCCGCCGGCTCCCTGGATCAAGTGCAAAGGCGCGGGCATCGACTTGCTGAACCCTTCGTTCGCCTGAAATAACCGCACCCGCTTGCGGCACACGTCGCTCGACAAGCGACGTGCAGCACTGGCCTCAGGCTCGGCCGAACGGCAGCGTGGCCTTGGATCATTCTGACCGAGCTGGGCGTCGACATGGCGCTTCTGGCTGCGCTGCTTCGCTTAGCGACGGCTTTGTGCCGCTCGCGACATCGCGTAGTCTCGTGCAATATCTCGCGCGCCTGGCCATGCCCGGGAGGGCAGGGCGCAAGATTGGGAAAGACAAGGATCGCATCTAGTGTTCGGGTTGGGGTAGCGACTGTAGCAACGCCGCCTCTGCCTTCGACGACGCGCCGTTTCCAGAAGCCGTCCATACGGACCGCGCGTATGAATGCTTCAAAGCCGTGCGGCGCTCCACCGTCGCGGCATTGGGCCGAGTGCCTCTCAACTTCGCGCAGGTTCACCTCGATCGCGTGCACCTGCGCAGCCGTCCGCCACCCCTAAGACGGCGGTCCCGCAAGCTGATCGGCCCGTGGGCCTGCTTCGGCCGGAAGACTTCACCACAGGTCGCCCGACCGCTCGCTCGCGTTGACGAAAGCAGCGATCGCCATGGTGCTGAGGTGCGCGAAGCGCTGCCGTTTCCATAGGGGAGCTCGCGCGCATGCGTGACGCGTTCCGGAGGGCCGCCTGGGGTCAGTACGTCATCCGATAGCATCGACCCCTTTCAGATCCACCAAGAACAGACAATGGCCACATCCAAAACGCCTCCCGCCCCGCCGGCGAAGAAGGCAGCCGCCAAGCGGTCGCCCAACGCGGCCTTCATGAAGACGCTCACCCCCAGCGCCGAGCTCGCCGCCGTCATCGGCTCCCCCCC
>NZ_LMTS01000345.1:1631-1770 GCF_001541225.1 Variovorax sp. WDL1
TGTCAAGCAGCTCTGGGTCTACATCAAGGCGCACAACCTGCAGGATGAGAAGAACAAGTGTTGATTTCCATCTAGAAGTGACCCACTAAGCCCGGTGATTGGAGTGAACCCCTGTGGCTGGACCACGGGGCTCATGCGA
>NZ_LMTS01000201.1 GCF_001541225.1 Variovorax sp. WDL1
CACATGCCCAGGCAGTCGAGACCTTCGAGGCTGCAAGCGCGGGAAACCGTGCTGGTCGTTTCTTCCTACGGACGTACCGCGTCCATCCACGCCACCCACAAGGGACCTCTCCCTTGCGGGCGGGGAATCCCTTGTTTTTCCTCAAGGAGTTTCCCCATGGACCGTTCCCTCATCAAATCCATGATGCCTTCGCTGGTCGCAGGCCATGTGCCCCGCAACGTGCG
>NZ_LMTS01000351.1:0-184 GCF_001541225.1 Variovorax sp. WDL1
GACGTGGACATCGCCGGGGCGCGCGTGCGCCAGGACCGCGGCAGCACCTGGCTTGCCCGCGTGGGCGCGCGCGTGAAGGGCGACATCGCCACCAGCGCCGGCCGGCTGCAGCCCTATGCGCGGGTGAACCTGTACCGGGCTTCTGGCGGCAACGACACCACCCGCTTCATCAACCCGGCGGCCA
>NZ_LMTS01000351.1:304-8819 GCF_001541225.1 Variovorax sp. WDL1
AGTCGGCAAGCTGTGGGACTCGGGCGGGGACACCCGCGCGAAGTCGCAGCTCAACGCCTCGGCGGGGGTGCGGGTGCGGTGGTAGACGCGCAGAGCGCTGAGCTGCCGAGTCGGCCGCACCAGGCTGTTGTTCGCCGCGAGCAGCCCGGCGACGCACTCATCTGACGGGCCGAGTCAGCAAGGGTCGGAGCCGCCCCTAGAATTCGCCCCCATGCAGAGATCGCAACTCGTCCGCCCCGCGGCCATGTTCTGGGGGCTGACGGTGTTCATGCCGGTCGGCGTTCCCTATCTCGCAGCCTTGCTGATGCTGGCCGCCTTGCTGGTGGCCGGGGATTGGCGCGAGCGCGCGCGGCGGCTGCGCGCCAGTCCGATGTGGTGGCCGATCGTGGCCTACGTGGCGTGGACGCTGGTGGTGCTGGCGCTGCGGCCCTGGTATCCGCAGACGCCGTCGAACCTCGCCCATGGCCTGCGCATCGCCGCCACGCTGCTGATGGCATTGGCCCTCACGCGCGAGGAGGCGATCTGGGCGCTGCGGGGCTTCCTGCTCATGGCACTCTTCAACATCGTCCTGATCGCGATGTTCTGGTCGGCGATCTTCCTGAAGATCTATTTTCCGGTGGTGGAGCCCTGGCGCGGCGTGATCTTCCTGATCGGCAACAAGTCCATCAGCAACGCGCTGCTCTTCACCATCCTGGGCGCGACAGCAGCCGTGTTCGGCTTGCAGGCGCTCTCGGAGCGCCGGCCGCTGCGCGGGGTGGCCGCCTTCGCGGTGACGCTGGCGGTGATCGTGGTCATCACCTTCAGCCTGCCCTCGCGCACCTCGCTGCTGGCCCTGCTGCTGGTGATCCCGGCGGTCTGCGTGCACCAGTGGCGGCGGCAGCTCAAGGTGCTTGCGTTGGCGATGTTGGCCGGTGGCGTGATCGTGGCCGTGGGCCTCTGGAACTCGCCGGCGGTGCAGCAGAAGTTCGAGCTCGGCGTGAAGGAGCTCGAAGCCGCCCAGGCCGGCGCGGTGTCGGAAGGCAGCTGGGTGGTGCGCTACTACATGTACCGCGACACCGGCCGCATGATCCTCGACCGGCCCTTCACGGGATGGGGCATCGGCGGCTGGACCGAGCAGTGGCATCTGCGCGGGCCCGAGCTGCTGGCCGACTACAACATGCCGCACAACGACTTTCTCTGGATGGGCTCGCAGGCCGGCATTCCCGGCGCACTGACCTTGCTGGCCATCCTGCTGACAGGCGTGTGGGTGGCCTGGCGGCGCGACGACCTGTACGGCCGCTACGCGTTCGCTGCGCAGCTGATCGCGCTCATCGCGACCAATGCGAACTCCGCCCTGCGCGATGCGCAGATCGGGCTCAGCCTGCTGTGGGTGTCCACGATCTACCTGCGGCTTGCGCAGGAGCCCGGCGATTCATGGCGCGGATTGATCCCGCGCCGGGCCAGGGCCGCCCTCAGTGGCGATGCCCCACCGCCTCGCCAGCCTTGAGCCGGTAGACGGTTCCGCAGTAAGGACACTTGGCCTCGCCGGTGCGCGCCACGTCCAGGTAGACCTTGGGGTGCGCGCTCCACAGCTTCATGTCGGCCTTGGGGTTGGGGCAGAACACCCCACCCTGGTGATTCAGGTCCTGGGCCGACAGTTCGATCACGGCGTTGGCACTCATTTTTTCTTTCAGACCTTGGTGAGCCAGTGGGCGTACTTGGGATTGCGGCCGTTCACGATGTCGAAGAAGGCGCTCTGGATCTTCTCGGTGACCGGGCCGCGCGAACCCTGGCCGATCTCGATGCGGTCGAGCTCGCGGATCGGCGTGACCTCGGCCGCGGTGCCGGTGAAGAAGGCTTCCTCGGCGATGTAGACCTCGTCGCGCGTGATGCGCTTCTGCACCACCTCGATGCCGAGATCCTTGCAGATGTGGAGGATGGTGTTGCGCGTGATGCCGTTCAACGCGCCGGCCGACAGGTCGGGCGTGTAGACCACGCCGCCCTTGACCACGAAGATGTTCTCACCCGCGCCCTCGCTCACGAAGCCGGACGCGTCGAGCAGCAGCGCCTCGTCGTAGCCGTCGTCCAGGGCTTCCATGTTGGCGAGGATGGAGTTGCTGTAGTTGCTCACTGCCTTGGCCTGCGTCATGGTGATATTGACGTGGTGGCGCGTGTAGCTCGAGGTCTTGACGCGGATGCCGCGCTTCATGCCTTCGTCGCCCAGGTAAGCGCCCCAGGCCCAGGCCGCGACCATCGCGTGGATGCGGTTGCCCTTGGGGCTCACGCCGAGCTTCTCGGAGCCGATCCACACCAGCGGGCGCAGGTAGCAGCTCTCCAGATTGTTGGTGCGCACCACCTGCTTCTGCGCCTCGTTGAGCTGCTCGGGCGTGAATGGAATCTTCATGCGCAGGATCTTGGCGCTGTTGAAGAGCCGCTCCGTGTGCTCGGCCAGGCGGAAGATCGCCGTGCCGTCGACCGTCTTGTAGGCCCTGACCCCCTCGAAGGCGCCGCAGCCGTAGTGCAGCGTGTGGCTCAACACGTGGATCTTGGCGTCGCGCCACTCCACGAGATCACCGTCCATCCAGATCTTTCCGTCACGATCGTCCAGTGCAGGGGGCAGCGCGCTCATTTCTTTGTCCTTTTGGGGGAGGGATGTCGCAAAAGCTTGCGATTTTACGGCTCGGCCCGGGGCCGTCCCGCCGACAATGCTCGGCTTTGCCAAACAGCCAGGAAAAGGGTTCTCTTCTCGTGTCCGTCTTCAAGAACGTCATCGTCTATCGCATCGAATCCACGTGGTCGCAAACGCTCACCGACGCCGAGCAACGCCTGGATGCCTTTCGCTTCGTGCCCTGCAGCCCCTCGCAGGAAAAAGCCGCCGGCTGGACCGAGCCCCGCGGCGAAGCGCATGGGCCGCTGGTCGAATCCGTGGGCGGCCAGTGGCTGCTCGAATACATGATCGAGAGCAAGACCCTGCCCGGCTCCGTGGTGCGCCGAAAGGTCGAGGAGCGCGCCGCGCAGATCGAGGCCACCACCGGCCGCAAGCCCGGCAAGAAGGAGAAGAAGGAGCTCAAGGAAGACATCACGCAGGAGCTGCTGCCGCTGGCCTTCACCCGCCACGTGCGCATCGCGGTCTGGATCGACCCGGCCGCACGCCGGCTGGTCGTGAACGCGAGCAACGCGGCTCGCGCCGACGAGGTCGTGACCAGCCTGGTGAAGGCGCTCGAAGGCTTTGCCGTGGCACAGGTCAACACGCAAGTGGAGCCGGCGGTGGCCATGTCGGACTGGCTGTCGACGCAGGAGCCGCCGGCCGGCTTCACCATCGACCGCGAATGCGAGCTCAAGGCCACCGACGAATCGAAGGCGGTGGTGCGCTACGCCAAGCATCCGCTGGATATCGACGAGGTCCGCCAGCACATCGCGGACGGCAAGCGGCCCACGCGACTGGCGATGACCTGGGACGACCGCGTGTCCTTCGAGCTGACAGAGGGCATGCAACTGCGCAAGATCGTGTTCCTCGAAGGCACGCTCGACGAGGCGCCGGGCTCGGCCAAGGAAGACAACTTCGATGCCGACGCCGCGATCGCGACGGGCGAGCTCGGGCAACTGGTCCCGGAGCTGATCGAGGCGCTGGGCGGGGAAATGCAGCTGGGTGCGGCGCCGGTCGATGCGCCACCGAAGGCCGCAGCGCCCACGGAAGAATTGGCCGACGAATCGGCGCCGTTCTAGTCGCGGCTAGACGCCTTAGACGGGCGGGCGCAGGGCGTCGGCGGCACCCGGCTTGACCGCGTCGGCATTCGGCGGGTCGGCCGGCTGCTCCTCGTTCCCGGCCGGCGCATCGGGGCGCACCAGCTTCCATTCGGTCAGCTTGCCGTTGACGAAGGTGGCGTCGACCCAGGAGCCCCCGTTGTCGGTCCAGCGATAGATCTCGGGCTGCGCATCCCTGGGCGTGCGCTGCTCGCCCAGCGCGCGGGTCATCGCGATCACGTGGAGCAGTGTCACCTTGGGCTTGAGCTTGGCGTTGAGCATCACGGCGCTCGCCACCGTGCCGATGGGCCGGTCGGCCGCGCGCTTCAGGACCTGCATGGTGCGGTTGAAATGCATCAGCAGGAACATGATGATTGCACCGCCGGCGAAGGCGACGCCCGGCCATCCATAGGCGCGATAAGAGGCGCCGAGCAGAAGCAGGCCCGCGAGGGGGACGAAGACTTTCCCAAAATTCATGGGCTGCATTGTCGCCGGGGACAAAGTACTGACTATTTGACGAGTTCGCGCATTTTCCGGCGGAGGGCTCGTTCGCGCCGCTGCTCCAGCTGCCAATCCTCCCGGATTGCCATCGTCACCGAGGCGGCCATCAACAGCAGCACCACCGAGAAGGGCAGCGCGAATACGATGGTGGCGGTCTGCACGGCTTCCAGGCCGCCGGCAAGCAACAGGCTCAGCGCGATGGCTGCCACCAAAATGCCCCAGACGATCTTGACGCGCGCCGGTGGGTTCGGGTTGCCGTTCGTGCTCATGGTGCCCAGCACCAGCGTGGCCGAATCGCCCGAGGTCACGAAGAAGACGAAGATCAGCAGCGTCGCGACCAGAGACATCAGATCGCCGCCCGGCATGGCGTCGAACATCACGAACATCGCTGTCGATACGTTGGCCTTCACCGCCTCCGCCAGCGGCACGCCCTGGAAGATCTCGAAGTTGAGCGCCGCGCCGCCGAAAATCGAGAACCAGACGAAGCCCACCAGCGTGGGCGCGAACACGGTACCGAGAATGAACTGCCGGATCGTGCGGCCACGCGACACGCGGGCGATGAACAGCCCGACGAAGGGCGACCAGGCCAGCCACCAGGCCCAGTAGAAGATGGTCCAGTCGCCGACCCAGGAGCTGCTGCGGAAGGGCGACATGCGCAGGCTCATACGCACGAACTCGCTGATGTAGACGCCCAGGGTGTTGGTCAGCGTGTCCACGATTGCGACTGTCGGCCCGAGCACCAGCACGGCCAGCGCGAGCGCGGCCGCCAGGCAAAGGTTGCCCAGCGACAGCCACTTGACCCCGCGCGCTACGCCGGTCACCGCCGAACTGATGAAGAGCACCGTCGTCACCACGATGATGGTCGACTGCATCTTCGGGCTCACCGGCAGCCCGAAGGCAGCGTTCAGGCCGCTGTTGATCTGGGTCGCGCCCATGCCGAGCGAGGCCGCCACGCCGAAGGCCGTGGCCACCACCGCCAACACGTTGAAGGCGGGCGACAACCGTCGCGCGAAGCGCCAGGGCAGGGCTTCGGTGACGGAACTCACCAGCGGCAGCGACTGGCGCCGGAAGCTGAAGAAGCCGATTGCCAGGCCGACGACGCCGTAGATGGCCCAGGGATGCAGCCCCCAGTGAAAGAAGGCGTAACGCATGGCCGCGGAGGCGGCCTCCGGCGTGCCGGGCGCAATCCCCGGTGGCGGTTTGGCGTAATGCGACACCGGCTCAGCCACGCCCCAGAACACCAGCCCGATGCCCATGCCGGCGGCGAACAACATCGAGAACCAGGCGGGGAGCGAGAACTCGGGCTCCTCGTCCTCCTCGCCCAGCCTGAGATCGCCATAGCGGCTGAAGGCCAGGAAAAAGGCCAGCAGCACGAGGCCCAGCACCAGCCACAGGTAGAACCAGCCGAAGTTGCGCGTGATGCCGACCAGGGCAGCGCCGAAGACCTGGCCCAGCGAGGCCGGCGCGACCAGGCCCCAGAGCACGACGGCGGCAATCAGCCCGGCGGAGACGACGAGTTGCATGTTGGTTCCTTTCCCCGTTCTCGTGCCCGAGCGAATCAATCCAGCCGGCGCACCACCTCCATCGCCTCCTCGATGCGCTCCACCGCATGGATTGTCAGCCCCTCGATGTCCTTGGCACCCTTGCGCGGCGCGTTGGCCTTGGGTACCACGGCCACGCTGAAGCCCAGCTTGGCGGCTTCGCGCAGCCGCTCCTGGCCGCGCGGCGCGGGCCGCACCTCGCCGGCCAAGCCCACTTCGCCAAACGCGATGAAGCCCTTGGGCAGCGGCTTGCCGCGCAGGCTGGAGGTGATGGCCAGCATCACTGCCAGGTCGGCCGCCGGCTCGCTGATGCGCACGCCGCCCACAGCGTTGACGAACACGTCCTGGTCCATGCAGGCCACGCCCGCATGGCGGTGCAACACCGCCAGCAGCATGGCGAGCCGGTCGCGGTCGAGGCCGACCGACAGCCGCCGCGGGCTCGGCCCGCCGTCGTCGACCAGCGCCTGGATCTCGACCAGCATCGGCCGCGTGCCTTCGAGCGTGACCAGCACGACGCTGCCGGGCACCGGCTCGGCGTGCTGGCTCAGGAAGATCGCGCTCGGATTGGCCACGCCCTTGAGGCCGCGCTCGGTCATCGCGAACACGCCGATCTCGTTGACCGCGCCGAAGCGGTTCTTGATGGCGCGCACGAGGCGGAAGCTCGAATGCGTGTCGCCCTCGAAATACAGCACCGTGTCGACCATGTGCTCGAGCACGCGTGGGCCGGCCAGCGCGCCTTCCTTGGTCACGTGGCCCACCAGCACCACCGCCGTGCCGCTGGCCTTGGCGAAGCGCGTGAGGTGGGCCGCGCATTCGCGCACCTGCGCCACCGAGCCGGGGGCCGAGGTCAGCTGGTCGGAGTACACGGTCTGGATCGAATCGATCACCGCGATCGCCGGCCGCGTGGCGTCCAGCGTGGCCAGGATCTTCTCCAACTGGATCTCGGCCAGCACCTGCACCTGCGACTGCTCGAGGCCGAGCCGGCGCGAGCGCATCGCCACCTGGGCGCCGCTCTCCTCGCCGGTCACGTACAGCGCGTTCTGCCCCGAGCGCTGCAGCGCATCGACCGCCTGCAGCAGCAGCGTGGACTTGCCGATGCCCGGATCGCCGCCGATCAGCGTGACGCCGCCGTCGACGATGCCGCCGCCGAGCACCCGGTCGAGTTCGTCGAGCCCCGTGGGCGTGCGCTCGACGTCGCCGGCCTCGATCTCCGACAGCACCGCCAGCTCGGCCGAACCGGCGAGCGATGCGAAGGGCGCGCCGAAGCGGTTGTTGCCGCCGCCGGCCGCGGCGGCGGCCACCTGCTCGATCAATGTGTTCCAGGCGCCGCAGCTGGGGCAGCGGCCGAGCCACTTGGGGCTGGTGCCGCCGCACTCGGAGCAGACGAAGAGGGTTTTTTCCTTGGCCATCGTCCAAGTGTAGGGAGGGCTCGGCGTCACAGCTCCCTCGAACCCAGGGAAAACCCCGCCGCAGAGCCGATCGGAAGGTCTTGCAATAAATTTAACATGTTAAATAATCGGGGCTTCATGAGCACCACTTTCGTCCACCGCAACCTGCCCCGCCTGCTGCTGCAGGCACGCGAGGCCGTGATGGCGCACACCCGTCCCAGCCTGCGCGAACACGGCCTGAGCGACCAGCAATGGCGTGTGCTGCGGGTCCTGGGCGAGCACGGCATGGTCGAGACCGGCCGCGTCGCACGCGAGGCCTTCATCCTCGGCCCCAGCCTGACCGGCGTGCTCGCGCGCATGGAGCGCGACGGCCTGATCCGCCGCGCACGCGATCCCGCCGACCAGCGCCGCACCGTCGTCGAGGCCACGCCCAAGGGCATGCGCATGGTCCGGCAGCTCTCGCGCAGCATCGAGGATCACTACGCCTGGATGGAAAAGTCGCTGGGCAAGCAGAAGCTGTCGCAGCTCTATGTGCTGCTCGATGAAGTGATCGAACTGGAGCAACCATGAGCCGCACGGCCGTTCCGAAGGCGAATAGCACCGCAGCCGAAGGCGAAGGTACTCCGGCGAGCTTCCTGCCCACCGGCACTGTCTACGGCGTGCTGCTCAACTTCCGCGCGGAGGTCGAGGCACTCACGCCGCAGATGACGCAACCGCCCTACAAGGCGCCGCCCAAAGCGCCTGTGCTGTACGTGAAGACGGCCAACACCTGGAGCCCGCATGGCCACGCGATTGCCGTGCCCGCCCGCATCCCCGAGGTCGAGGTCGGCGCCACTATCGCGATGGTGATCGGCGCCGACGGCGACGTCGAAGGCTTCGTTCCGATGAACGATCTCTCGATCCCGCACGCGAGCTTCTTCCGTCCGCCGGTCAAGTTCAAGTGCGTGGACGGCTTCCTCGGCATCGGCCCCGCCATGCGCGACGCGCAGGAGGTGGCGGACCCGGCCGAGTTCAGGCTCGAGGTGCGCATCAACGGCGAGCTGCGCCAGTCGGTCGACTATTCGCAACTGGTGCGCAACGCGGCCCGACTGCTGGCCGACGTGAGCGAGTTCATGACGCTCGCGCACGGCGATGTGCTGATGCTCGGCTGCGACGCCGGCCGTCCGCTGGCGCGCGCCGGCGACCGCATCGAGATCAGCGCGCCGGGCTTCGAGGCGCTGGTCAACACGCTCGTGGAGGATGAGGCATGAGGCACGCACGCATCGCCTTCGAAGGCGTCGAACAGCCCGCCATCGAGCGCGACGGCCGGCTGTTGCTGGACGACGGCCGCAGCATCGCCTTCGACGACGCGCTGTGGCTGGC
>NZ_LMTS01000351.1:8850-34279 GCF_001541225.1 Variovorax sp. WDL1
CCGCCGCTGGCGCCCACCCCGCGCCCGCGCACCATCCTCGCACTCGGTCTCAACTACGCCGATCACGCGAAAGAGCTGGAATTCAAGGCACCCGAAGAGCCGCTGGTCTTCGTGAAGGGCCAGAGCACACTCATCGGCCATCGCCAGAAGACGCGACGCCCGGCCGATGTGACCTTCATGCACTACGAATGCGAGCTCGCGGTGGTCGTCGGCAGGACGGCGCGCAGGGTGCGGCGCGACGACGCCTACGACTTCATCGCCGGCTACACCGTGGCCAACGACTATGCGATCCGCGATTACCTGGAGAACTGGTACCGCCCCAACCTGCGCGTGAAGAACCGCGACACCTGCACGCCCATCGGGCCCTGGCTGGTGGACGCGAAAGACGTGCCCGACCCCATGACCCTCGCGCTGCAGACCACCGTCGACGGGAAGGTCACGCAGTCGGGGAACACCAGGGACATGATCTTCGACGTGCCCTTCCTCATCGAGTACTTCTCGGCCTTCATGACGCTCGCGCCCGGCGACCTGATCCTCACCGGCACGCCCGATGGCGTGGTCGATTGCAGGCCGGGCGACGTGGTCGTCACGGAAATCGAGCACATCGGCGCGCTGGTCAACACGATCGCCGCGGGCTGAAAGCGGGTATTCGTCCCGACCCCCCACCAAGGAGACACCATGATCAAGACACCGCGACTCGCCGCAGCCCTGCTCGCACTCTGTGCATCGATGCTCGCCCTCGATGCGCCTGCCCAGTCCTACCCGAACCGGCAGGTGCGCTGGGTGGTCGGCTATCCGGCCGGCGGTGGCACCGACTTCCTCGCGCGCACCGCCGGCGCCCAGCTCTCGCAGCAGCTCGGCCAGCCGGTCGTGATCGACAACCGGCCCGGCGCCGCGGCCATGATCGCGTCGGAGCACGTGGCGCGCGCGGCGCCGGACGGCTACACCGTGTTCTCGGCCGACAACGGCGTGCTGGTCTACAACCCCGTGCTCTACAAGAAGGTGCCCTACGACCCCGAGAAGGACTTCGCGCTGCTCGGGATGATGGGCCGCTCGGCGCTGGTCATCACCGCCGGACCCAACGCCGGCATCGCCGACGCCAAGGCGCTGCTCGCCGAGCTCAAGCGCTCGCCGGGCAAGTACAGCATCGGGACACCCGGCAACGGCAGCCCGCACCACCTCGCGCTCGAGCTGTTCCAGCGCGAGGCGGGCGTCTCGCTGCTGCACGTGCCGTACAAGGGCGGCGCGCCGGCCATGCAGGACCTGCTGGCCGGGCAGGTGCCGCTGATCGTGCTGGACCTGCCGAGCGGCGTCGGCGCCGTCAAGGCCGGCAAGATCACGCCGCTGATCGCGCTGTCGGCCGAACGCATGCCGCAGCTGCCCAACGTGCCGACGGCCAAGGAGCTGGGTTTTGCCAATGTCGAGGCCTACGCCTGGCAGGGGCTGGTGGCGCCGGCCGCCACGCCCAAGGACGTGCAGGCCCGGCTCGGCGCCGAGCTCGGCAAGACCATGAACGATCCGGCCGTGCGGCAGAAGCTCTTCGAAGCCGGCTGGGAGGCACGCCCGGCCGACGCCGCCGAGATGACGCGCTACGCCGAATCCGAGCGCAAGAAGTGGCACGCGCTGATCAAGGCGCGCGACATCAAACTGGACTGAGAGAGCCCCCCATGAAGATCGATCACCTGATCGGCGGCAAGCCGGTCGCCGGCAACGACTATTTCGAGACTGTCAATCCGGCCACGCAGGAGGTGCTGGCCGAAGTCGCGTCCGGCGGCGAAGCGGAAGTCAACGCGGCCGTTGCCGCCGCGAAGGCCGCCTTTCCGAAGTGGGCCGGCATGCCCGCGCCCCAACGCGCGAAGCTGATCCGCAAGCTCGGCGACCTGATTGCGGCCCACGTGCCCGCACTGGCGCGCACCGAGACCGACGATTGCGGCCAGGTCATCGCGCAGACGGGCAGGCAGCTGCTGCCGCGCGCGGCTGACAACTTCTACTACTTCGCCGAGATGTGCACGCGGGTCGACGGCCACACCTACCCGACCGAGACGCACCTCAACTACACGCTGTTCCACCCGGTCGGCGTGTGTGCGCTGATCTCGCCGTGGAACGTGCCCTTCATGACCGCCACCTGGAAGGTCGCGCCCTGCCTGGCCTTCGGCAACACCGCCGTGCTCAAGATGAGCGAGCTCTCGCCGCTCACCGCCGCGCGCCTGGGCGAGCTGGCGCTCGAAGCCGGCATTCCGGCGGGCGTGCTGAACCTGGTGCACGGCTACGGCAAGGAGGCCGGCGAGCCGCTGGTGGCGCACCCGGACGTGCGGGCGATCTCCTTCACCGGCTCGACCGCCACAGGCAACCGCATCGTCAAGAGCGCGGGCCTGAAGAAGTTCAGCATGGAGCTGGGCGGCAAGAGCCCGTTCGTGATCTTCGACGATGCGGACCTGGGTCGCGCGCTCGACGCGGCCATCTTCATGATCTTCAGCAACAACGGCGAGCGCTGCACAGCGGGCTCGCGCATCCTGGTGCAGCAGTCGATCTACGCCGACTTCGCGGCGAAGTTCGCCGAGCGCGCGAAGCGCATCGTGGTCGGCGACCCGCTCGATGAAGCGACCATCGTCGGCCCGATGATCTCGCAGGCGCACCTGGCCAAGGTGCGCAGCTACATCGAGCTGGGGCCGAAGGAAGGCGCGACGCTGCTGTGCGGGGGCCTCGAAGTCCCGCAGCTGCCGGAGCGCGTGCGGCGCGGCAACTACGTCGCGCCCACGGTCTTCGCCGATGTCGACAACCGCATGAAGATCGCGCAGGACGAGATCTTCGGCCCCGTGGCCTGCCTGATTCCCTTCAAGGACGAGGCCGACGCGATCCGCCTGGCCAACGACATCCAGTACGGATTGAGCAGCTACGTCTGGACCGAGAACATCGGCCGCGCGCACCGCGTGGCCGCGGCCGTCGAGGCCGGCATGTGCTTCGTCAACAGCCAGAACGTCAGGGACTTGCGCCAGCCCTTCGGCGGCACCAAGGCTTCGGGCACGGGGCGCGAGGGCGGCACCTGGAGCTACGAGGTCTTCTGCGAGCCGAAGAACGTGGCTGTGTCGCTCGGCTCGCACCACATCCCGCATTGGGGAGTCTAGACATGGGCACGCTCGCACTCGCCGCCAAGATCACGCACGTCCCCTCGATGTACCTTTCGGAATTCCCCGGCCCGAACTTCGGCTGCCGCGACGCGGCCATCAACGGCCACAAGGAAATCGACCGGCGCTGCCGCGAACTCGGCGTCGACACCATCGTGGTGTTCGACGTGCACTGGCAGGTCAACAGCGAATACCACATCAACTGCGGCCCGGCGTTCGAGGGCACCTACACCAGCAACGAGCTGCCGCACTTCATCAAGAACATGCCCTATGCCTACCCGGGCAATCCGGCGCTGGGCCACCTGATCGGCGACATGGCCAACGAGATGGGCGTGAAGAGCCGTGCCCACAGCGACACCACGCTGGAGCTCGAATACGGCACGCTGGTGCCGATGCGCTACATGAACGCCGACCAGCACTACAAGGTGATCAGCGTCAGCGGCTGGTGCGACTGGCACGACCTCACCGAGTCGGGCCGCTTCGGGCTCGCCGTGCGCCGCGCGATCGAGGAACGCTACGAGGGCACGGTGGCGGTGTTCGCCAGCGGCTCGCTGTCGCACCACTTCGCCGACAACGGCCGCGCGCCGGAGTTCATGCACAAGGTGTACGACCCCTTCCTCGAGCAGGTCGACCATCGCGTGGTCGAGCTGTGGAAGGCCGGCGAATGGAAGACCTTCCTGGGCATGCTGCCGATGTACGCCGAAAAGTGCTGGGGCGAGGGCGACATGCACGACACCGCGATGCTCCTGGGCCTGCTCGGCTGGGACCGCTACACAGCGCCAGTGGAAATCGTCACACCCTACTTCGGCAGCTCGGGCACGGGGCAGATCAATGCGATCTTTCCTGTGACGCCGCTGGCGACGCAAGCCACCGCCTGAGAAAGCCCACCATGCCCCATCTCGTGATTCTCTACACACCCGACGTCGAAGCCGACGCCGACATGCCGGCGCTGTGCCGCGCACTCGCCGACACCATGCTCGAACAGCGCGACGACCAGGACCGCCCGGTCTTCCCTGTCGGCGGCACGCGCGTGCTGGCCTATCCGGCCGCGCACTTCGCAGTGGCCGACGGCTCTGGCGAGCATGGCTTCGTCTACCTCAACCTGCGCATGGCGGCGGGACGCCCCGACGCAGTGAAGAAGCGCGTCGGCGATGCCTTGCTCGCGCGGCTCAAGCAGCAGGCCGAGCCCTTGCTGGCGAAGCGGCACGTCGGCATCACGCTGCAGATCGACGAAGCGCCCGGCCAGGTGTACGACGGCAAGTGCGGCAACCTGCATTCACTCTTCCAGCCCTGAGATGCTCGACAAGAAGCTGATCCAGCAACTCGCGGCCGAGCTGCACGAAAGCGAGAAGTCGCGCGTTCAGCTGCGGCATTTCTCGATGCGCCATCCCGAGATGACCGTCGACGACGGCTACGCCATCTCGCGCGAATGGGTGAAGACCAAGCTGGCCGAGGGCCGCGTGGTACGGGGCCACAAGATCGGCCTGACCTCGCGCGCGATGCAGCAGGCCAGCCAGATCACCGAGCCGGACTACGGCACGCTGCTGGACGACATGTTCTTCGAGCAGGGTGGGGACATCCCCTTCACCCGCTTCATCGCGCCGCGCATCGAGGTCGAGCTCGCCTTCGTGCTGGGCAAGCGGCTGCAGGGGCCGAACGTCAGCATCTTCGACGTGCTCGCCGCCACCGACTACGTGGTACCGGCGATCGAGATCATCGATGCGCGCATCGAGCAGCTCGACCGCGAGACCGGCGCCATGCGCAAGGTCTTCGACACCATCGCCGACAACGCGGCCAATGCGGGCATCGTGACCGGCGGCCGGCCGGTGAAGCCCGATGCGGTGGACCTGCGCTGGGTCGGCGCCCTGCTCTACAAGAACGGCGTGATCGAGGAGTCGGGCCTGGCCGCGGCCGTGCTCAACCACCCGGCCACCGGCGTGGCCTGGCTGGCGAACAAGCTCGCGCCCTGGGGCGAGTGCCTGGAGGCGGGCGAGGTTGTGCTGGGCGGCTCCTTCACCCGGCCGACCACTGCGAAGCCGGGGGATACTTTCCACGCCGACTACGGCACGCTCGGTTCCATCGCATTCCGTTTTGTCTGAAGAAGAAGCACCATGCAAACCCCCACCAATCCCTTCAAGCAAGCCCTGGCCGACAAGCGCGCGCAGATCGGCCTCTGGCTCGGCTTGGCCGACGCCTACAGCACGGAGATCTGCGCCGGCGCCGGCTTCGACTGGCTGCTCATCGACGGCGAGCATTCGCCCAACGGCCTGCGCAGCGTGCTGCAGCAGGCGCAGGCCATTGCGGCCTATCCCGGCGTGAACGCCATCGCGCGTGTGCCGGTCGGACACGGGCACGTGGGCACCGCGCTGATCAAGCAATACCTCGACCTCGGCGTGCAGACTCTGCTGGTGCCGATGGTCGACACGCCCGAGCAGGCGGCGACGATCGTGCGCGCCATGCGCTACCCGCCGGACGGCATCCGCGGCATGGGCGGCGCGCGCGCCTCGCGCTGGGGCCGCTACCCGGCCTATGCCAGGGAGGCCAACTCGCAGGTCTGCCTGCTGGTGCAGGCCGAGTCGCGCGAAGCGCTGGCGAACCTGGATGCGATCGCGGCCGTCGACGGCGTCGATGGCGTCTTCATCGGGCCGGCCGACCTGTCGGCCTCGCTCGGCCATGTCGGCGATTCGAACCATGCCGAGGTGCAGGCGGCCATCGACGACGCGATCGCACGCATCCAAAGGGCCGGCAAGGCCGCCGGCATCCTGACGCCCGACGAGACGCTGGCACAGAAATACCTGGATCTGGGCGCACTTTTCGTCGCGGTCGGCCTGGACACCAACCTGCTGGTGCGCAGCACCAACGCGCTGGCCGCCCGCTTCAAGGGCGGCCCGAAGCCAACATCTGCGGGCGGCACGTACTGAGAACACCATGACCGATCCCAAGCGCTTCCGCTCCGCGATCATCCGCGAGGGCACCATCCGCGCCACCACGCGCAGCTTCCTGCATGCGCTGGGCCAGGACGACGAGGACATCGCGCGCCCGCACATCGGCGTGTTCCACACCGGCGGCGAGATGAGCCCCTGCAACCTCAACCTGCGCGAGCAGGCGCAGCATGCCAAGACCGGCATCTACGCCGGCGGCGGCACGCCGCACGAGTGCCCGGTGGTGTCGGTGAGCGACGGCCTCACCATGGCGCACTCGGGCATGCGCTTCTCGCTGATCTCGCGCGAGCTGATCGCCGACAGCGTCGAAGCATCCACCCGCGGCCACCAGTGGGACGGCATCTTCGCCATCGGCGCCTGCGACAAGAACCTGCCCGGTCTGATGATGGGCATGGTCCGCTGCAACGTCCCCAGCGTGTTCGTGCATGGCGGCTCGGCCCTGCCCGGCCAGATGCCGGGGCCGGACGGCCGCGACCTCAACGTGGTCGACACCTACGAGACCATCGGCAAGGTGCTGGCCGGCGACGCCACGCACGAGGAGCTCGACGCCATGAGTCGCGCCTGCCTGCCCACCGCAGGCGCCTGCGCCGGCCAGTTCACCGCCAACACCATGGGCATGGTGTCGGAGGCGCTGGGCCTCGCGCCGATCGGCTCCAGCATGGTGCCGGCCGTGTTCAGCGAGCGCGCGCCGCTGATGCGCCGCGCGGCGCGGCAGCTGATGAAGGCCGTGATGGGCGAGGGCCCGTTGCCGCGCGACATCGTGACGCGCCAGGCGCTGGAGAACGCCTGCGCCGTGGTCTCGGCCACCGGCGGCTCGACCAATGCGGCGCTGCATCTGCCCGCCATCGCGCATGAAGCCGGCATACGCTTCCACCTCGACGACGTGGCCGAGGTCTTCGCGCGGACGCCGCTCGTCGCCGACCTGCGCCCGGGCGGGCAGTACCTCGCGCGCGATGTGTACTACATCGGCGGCGCCGGCGTGATCCTGCGCACGCTGCTCGAACAGGGCTACCTGCACGGCGACGCGCTCACCTTCACCGGCCGCACGCTGGCCGAGGAAGTGGCCGATGCGCCCGAGCCCGACGGCCGCGTGGTGCGCAAGGCCGGCGACCCGATCACGCGCGATGGAGGACTCGCCGTGCTCAAGGGCAACCTGTGCCCGGACGGAGCCCTGCTGAAGACCGCGGGCCTCAAGACGCTGGTGCACCGCGGCCCGGTGCGCGTCTTCGAGTCGGAGGAACAGGCGCAGGCCGCCGTGCAGAACCGCCGCTACCAGGCCGGCGACGTGATCGTGATCCGCAACGAAGGCCCGAAAGGCAGCCCGGGCATGCGCGAGATGCTGGGCATCACCGCCCTGCTCTACGGCCAGGGCATGGGCGACAAGGTCGCGCTCCTGACCGACGGCCGCTTCTCCGGTGCGACGCGTGGCCTGTGCATCGGCTACGCGGGGCCGGAGGCGGCCGAGGGCGGGCCCATCGCGGCATTGCGCGACGGCGACATCGTCGCCATCGATGCGCGTGCCGAGGCGCGCAGCATCACCGTCGAATTGAGCGGCGGGGAGATCGCCGCGCGGCTGGCCGGACGTCAGGTAAACGCGGGGGTGCGGCACACCGGCTTGCTGGAAAAATACGCGCTCACCGTGCGCCCGAGCCATCAGGGCGCCGTGACCCATTCGGGCGCAGTCACCTGGCTGCGCGACGAATCCTGAAACGCCCTCAAACGGAGACTTCCACATCATGACCATCACCCGCCGCCACCTGCTGCAGACCACCGGTGCCTCCGCCCTGCTCGCCAGCCTGGGCCAGCAGGCCTTCGCGCAGGCGCAGCCCTTCGAGACCGCGCGCCTGATCACCGGCTTCGCGGCCGGCGGCACCTCCGACACCCTGTGCCGCCGCGTCGCGAGCCGCCTCCAGCCCGACTACGGCAAGGCCGTGGTGGTGGAAAACCGCACCGGCGCGGGCGGCCAGATCGCCGTCACCTACGTCAAGGGCCAGCCGGCCGACGGCGCGACGATCCTGCAGACGCCGACCTCCATCCTCACCATCTATCCGCACATCTACAAGAAGCTGCCCTACGACCCGCTGGTGGACCTCACGCCGCTGACGGTCGCCTGCCAGTTCGACTTCGGCTTTGCCGTCGGGCCGGCCGTGCCCGCCTCGGTGAAGTCGGTGCCCGAGTACCTCGCCTGGGCCAAGGCCCATCCCGAAGGCGCCAACTACGGATCGCCGGCGGCCGGCTCCACGCCGCACTTCATCGGCGCGCTGCTCGGCAAGAACGCGGGCGTGGACCTCAAGCACGCGGCCTACCGCGGCACGCAGCCCGCCATGCTCGACCTGCTCGGCGGCAACGTGGCGGCCGTGTCGGGCCCGATCGGCGACATCACCCAGCACCTCGCCTCGGGCAAGGTGCGCATCCTCGGCGTCTCCGGTGCCAAGCGCAGCCGCTTCGCACCGGACGTGCCGACCTTCGAGGAGCAGGGCGTCAAGAACGTCACGCACAGCGAATGGTTCGCCTTCCTGTTGCCGGCCAAGGCGTCGCCCGAAGTGGTGGCGCGCGCCAATGCGGCGATGAAGACGGCGCTGGCGCAGAAGGACGTGATCGACGGGCTCGCCACCTTCGGGCTGGAGGCGATGTCCTCTTCGCCGGCGGAGCTGACCGAGCTGATCAAGAAGGACACCGCCAAGTGGGCCCCGATCGTGAAGCAGATCGGCTTCACCGCGGAGGGGTAAGCCCAACCCCGTTGCTTGCTCACTTCGTGTAGCCGCCTCCCCCCTCGAGGGGGCGACACCAGCGGCCCGGCAAAGCCGGTTCCGCGGTGTCCCCCGAACAGGCAGGGAGCTTGCCGAGTGGCAAGTCATTGATAGAAAAAGGAACTGCCGATGAACACGCCATTCGCCACGCCGGCCACCCCGGCCCGTCCCGCCATCCATCCCGACGAACAGGAGGCGCGCCTGCAGCTGGCCGCCTGCTACCGCGTGTTCGCGATGCTGGGCTGGACCGAGATGATCTACAACCACATCACGGTGCGGCTGCCCGACAGCGTGACGGGTGGCGAGAAGCAGTTCCTGATCAACCCCTTCGGCCTGCATTACAGCGAAGTCACCGCCGGCAACCTGGTGAAGATCGACCTGCAGGGCAAGGTGCTCGACGGCTCGCGCCATCCGGTCAACCCCGCCGGCTTCACCGTGCATGCCGCCATCCACGACGGCCTGCCCGATGCGCATTGCGTGATGCACACGCACACCACCGCCGGCGTGGCCGTGGCCTGCCTGCAGGGTGGCCTGCAGCAGACCAATTTCTACACGGCCCAGCTGCACGACATGGTGGCGTACCACGACTTCGAAGGCATCACCATCCACGCCGACGAAGGGCCGCGCCTGTTGAAGAGCATCGGCAGCCGTCCGGCCGTGATCCTGCGCAACCATGGCCTGCTGGCCTGGGGCCAGACGCTGCCGCAGACCTTCGCCATCCTCTGGACCCTGCAGCGCGCCTGCGAGATCCAGATGGCCACCCTTTCGATGGGCGCGCCGATCCCCGTATCGGAGGAGATCGCACGCAAGTGCACCCGCGACGCGCTGCAGTTCAACCCGAAGCACGGCGGCGGGCAGGACGTGTTCGACGCGCTGGTGCGCCAGGTCGATCGCATCGACGATTCCTACAAGCACTGAGCGGACAGCGATGAAAGTCTGCATCTACGGCGCCGGCGCGATCGGCGGCTGGATCGGCGTCGGCCTTGCGCAGGCAGGCTGCCGTCTCAACGTGGTGGCGCGCGGCGCGACGCTAGAAGCCCTGCAGCGCGAAGGCTTGAGCGTGCTGCGCGGCGACCGGCGCACGCGCGTCGCGGTCAACGCGGTGATGGAACCGGCCGAGCTGGGCGTGCAGGACCTGGTGGTGATCGCCGTGAAGGCGCCGGCGCTGCCAGCCGTGGCCGCGAAGATCGCGCCGCTGCTCGGGCCCGACACGATCGTCCTGACCGCCATGAACGGCGTGCCCTGGTGGTTCCTGCAGGGCGGCTTCGGCGGTCCGCTCGCGGGCACGCAGCTGGAGGCGGTCGACCCGGGCGGGAAGATCGACGCCGCCATTCATGCGCGCCATGTGATCGGCGGCGTGGTGCACGCCAGCTGCTCGCTGGACGGTCCCGGCGTGGTCCGCCATCACTTCGGCAATGGCCTGATCATCGGAGAGCCCTCCGGCGAGGCCACGCCGCGCGCGCAGCGGCTCGAGGCGCTGCTGAAGCAGGCGGGCTTCGAATCCCGCCTCTCGGCGCAGATCCAGAAGGACGTCTGGTACAAGCTCTGGGGCAACATGACGGTCAACCCCATCAGCGCACTGACCGGCGCCACCACCGACCTCATCCTCAACGACGAGCTGGTGCGCGGCTTCATCTCGACCATCATGCTGGAAGCCCGCGAGATCGGCGAGCGCATCGGCATCCCGATCGCCGAGAGCCCCGAGGACCGGCACGCGGTCACGCGCAGGCTGGGGGCGTTCAAGACTTCGATGCTGCAGGATGTGGAGGCGCATCGCCCGGTCGAGCTCGATGCACTGGTGTCGGTGGTGCGCGAGCTGGGGCAGCGTGCGGGCGTGGCCACGCCCTTTACCGACGCATTGTTGGGGCTGGCGAGGCTGCAAGCGCGACGGCTGGGGCTGTACTGAAGCGAAAGGCCGCTCGACGCTCGAGCAGCAGCGCCGAGGCCCCGATCAAAAGGCCAGCAGGCCGTTCAGGCGCAGTTCGTGCTCGCGACGCAGGTCGCGCTCGACCTGCCTTTCCCACAGGCGCACGGAGCGCCAGTTCGACACGACCTTCAAGCGGCCGCGCCTTGGGCTCAGTCCACCGCCACCGGCACGCGCGGCGCCACTGCGCACATCAGCTCGTAGCCGACGGTGCCCGCGGCCCGCGCGACCTCGTCGATGGGCAGCACGGCGCCGTTCGACGCACGCCCCCACAGCGTGACCTCGGCGCCGAAGCGCGCATCGGGCACGGGGGTGAGGTCCACGGTGATCATGTCCATGCTGACGCGGCCGACCATCCGGGTGCGCACGCCGTTCACCAGCACGGGCGTGCCGGTATCGCAATGGCGCGGATAGCCGTCGGCGTAGCCGACTGCGGCGACGCCGATGGTGAGCGGCCCTTCGGCGGTGAAGCGAGAGCCATAGCCGATGGTGTCGCCCGCGGCCAGGGTCTGCACCGAGATCAGCCGCGTGGAGAGCGTCATCGTCGGCTGCAGCTGCCAGTGCGCCGCATCGTGCTCGGGAAAGTCGGGCGCACTGCCATACAGCAGGATGCCGGGGCGCACCCAGTCGGCGCGCGTCGCGGCGGCATGGCGCAGGGTGGCGGCGCTGTTGGCGATCGTGCGCTCGCCCGGCAGGTCGCGCGTGACGCTTTCGAAGACCTCGAGCTGATGGGCCACGCCGCGCTCGCCGTCGGCGTCGCTGAAGTGCGTCATCAGCGAGATCTCGTCGACCTGCGGCAGGGCATTGAGCCGCGTCCAGGCGGCACGGAAGCGCCCGGGGGCGAAGCCGAGACGATTCATGCCCGAGTTCATCTTGAGGAACACGCGCTGCGGCGCCTGGGTCTTGTGGGCGGCCAGCATGTCGATCTGCGCGTCGCAGTGCGCGGTGTGCCAGAGATCGAGGCGCGAGCACAGCTCCAGGTCGCGCGGCTCGAACACGCCTTCCAGCAGCAGCACCGGGCCGCGCCAGCCGAGGGCGCGAACGCGCTCGGCCTCGGCCAGGTCGAGCAGCGCGAAGCCGTCGGCGGCACGGAAGGAGTCGAACACGCGCTCGATGCCGTGGCCATAGGCATTGGCCTTCACCACCGCCCAGACGCGGGCGTCGACGGCGGCGCGGCGCGCGCGCTCGAGGTTGTGCGCCAGGGCGGCGCTGTGGATGGTCGCGAGGATCGGACGAGGCAAGGCGAAACCCGTTCAGGACATGAGGACAAACACCCGCACGACACGGGGCGTGGCGTCATTTTGACACTGCACCCCCATGCTATAACCGCGCATTTCCGCCAGTACCGCGGCCCACTTCCACTATTGCCAGCAGCCCCTCTGGCCAGCCAGCCCATCGATGAAGCGCGGTTTCTATACGATCATGTCGGCCCAGTTCTTCTCGTCGCTGGCCGACAACGCGCTTTTCGTTGCGGCGGTGGAATTGATGCGAACCAGCGGTGCGGCCGAGTGGCAGCGTGCCGCGCTGGTGCCGATCTTCACCATCTTCTATGTGGCGCTGGCACCGCTGGTCGGCGCCTTCGCCGATGCGCTGCCCAAGGGCCGCGTGATGTTCATCAGCAATGCGATCAAGGTGGTCGGCTGCGTGATGATGCTGTTCGGCACGCATCCGCTGCTGGCCTATGCGGTGGTCGGCCTGGGGGCGGCGGCCTATTCGCCGGCCAAGTACGGCATCCTGACCGAGTTGCTGCCGGCGTCGCAGCTGGTCAAGGCCAACGGCTGGATCGAGGGCCTGACGATCGCCTCCATCATCCTGGGCATCGTGCTCGGCGGGCAGCTGGTGGGGCATGCGCTGTCGACCCGGATGCTGGCGCTGGACTTCCCGGTGTTCGACACCGGCATCGACACCCCGCCCGAGGCGGCGATCGCGGCGCTGATCTTCATCTACATCATCGCGGCGTGGTTCAACACCCGCATCCCCGACACCGGCGTCGAGATGCGGCCGCTGCGCAGCAATCCACAGCATGGCATCCTGCGCAACCTGCTGGCGCTGCTGCCCGACTTCTGGCACTGCAACTCGCGCCTGTGGCGCGACAAGCTGGGCCAGATCTCGCTGGCGACCACCACGCTGTTCTGGGGCGCGGGCGGCAACCTCAAGTACATCGTGCTGGCGTGGGCTTCGCTGGCGCTGGGCTACAGCACGGCGCAGGCGTCCTCGCTGACCGGCGTGGTGGCGATCGGCACCGCGGTGGGCGCGGTGGTGGCATCGATGCGCATGCGCCTGGACATGGCCACGCGCGTGATCCCCCTGGGTATCGGCATGGGCATCCTGGTGATCGGGATGAACTTCATCAGCAACATCTGGGTCGCGGTGCCCTTCCTCATCCTGCTGGGCGGGCTGGGCGGCTTCCTGGTCGTGCCGATGAATGCGCTGCTGCAGCACCGCGGCCACAACCTGATGGGCGCCGGCCGGTCGATCGCGGTGCAGAACTTCAACGAGCAGGCCTGCATCCTGATCCTCGGCGCCTTCTACAGCGCCTGCACCGGCCTGGGGCTGTCGGCGTATTCGGCGATCACTGCATTCGGGCTGGTGGTCGCGGGATTCATGTGGCTCATCAAGCGCTGGCATCGCAACAACCTGCAGCGCTATCCCGAAGAGGTCGAACACCTGCTCGCGATCGCCCGCAGCGACAAGCATCACTGAGTCTGCCGCCGCCTTGCCTGCATTAGCGCTCGTCTTCAACGCCTTCGTGTGGGGCGTCTCGTGGTTTCCCTTCCGCCAGATCGAAGCCCATGGGCTGCATCCGGTCTGGGCCACCGCGCTCATCTATGCGCTGATCACACTTGCGATGGGCTGGCTGCGCCGCCATGCCTGGCAGCCCTTCGCAACATGGCCCGCGCTCACGCTGCTGGGGCTGGCGGCCGGCTTCACCAACGTGGGCTTCAACTGGGCGGTGACACAGGGCGACGTGGTGCGGGTGGTGCTCCTGTTCTACCTGATGCCGTTGTGGAGCGTGCTGCTGGCCTGGATCTTCCTCGGCGAGCGGCCCCGCCCTGCGGCTCTCGCGCGAATGGCGCTCGCGCTGGCCGGCGTGGCCGTCGTGCTCAAGACGCCGCAAACCGACTGGCCGGTGCCGGCCAGCCTGCCTGACTGGCTGGGCGTGGCGGCCGGCTTCTGCTTCGCGGTCACCAACATCCTGCTGCGCCGGCTGCGCGCGGCTCCCGGCGAATCGCGTGCGCTCGCCATGTTCGGCGGCTGCGCGCTGGTCGCGGGCCTGGCGGCGGCGGCCGGCACGGCGTTGGGCGTCATGGCGCCGCCGGCATTGCAACTGCCGGCGGCGGCAGGATGGGCGGGCTGGGCCGCGTTGCTGGGCGCCGGCTTCGTCTTCGCCAACATCTGCCTGCAGTACGGCGCCGCGCGGCTGGCGGCCAGCGCCACGGCGGTGATCATGCTGTCGGAGGTGCTGTTCGCCAGCGTCTCGTCAGTGGCGCTGGGCGCCGCCACGCTGGATGCGCGCATCTGGGCAGGCGGCGCGCTGATCGTGCTGGCGGCCTTGTGGTCCTCGTTTGCACGAACGAACAGCCGCGAGGATGATCGGCATTCCCGCATCCTGGAGGACACGCCATCATGACCAGCGTCTACGACTTCGAAGCCCGGCAGATCGACGGCACCGAGGTGCCGCTGTCCACCTACAGGGGCAAGGTACTCCTGATCGTCAACACCGCCAGCAAGTGCGGCTTCACGCCCCAGTTCGAGGGACTGGAGGCGCTCCACAAGAAGTACGCCGGCCAAGGCCTCGCGGTGCTCGGCTTCCCGTCCAACCAGTTCGGCAACCAGGACCCGGGCACGAACGAGGAGATCGGCGCCTTCTGCGTGAAGAACTACGGCGTGAGCTTTCCGATGATGGAGAAGATCGAGGTCAACGGCGCCGGCGCGACGCCGCTCTACAAGTGGCTCACGAAGGAAGCGCCGGGCCTGCTCGGCAGCACGGCCATCAAGTGGAACTTCACCAAGTTCCTGATCGGCAAGGACGGGCGGGTGCGGAAGCGCTACGCGCCGCTGGACACGCCGGCCTCGATGGAGCGGGACATCGAGGCGGCGCTGGCGGGCTGAAGCGGGGCTTCGCTCAGAAGCGGAAGTCAGCGGTCTGCGAACCGCGGCCGACGGTCACGGTGTGGGTCTTGACCATGCCTTCGGTGGCCGCCTCCACCGTGTAGCGGCCCGCCGGCAGGTCGACCAGGCACACGGGGCCGGAGGCACGCATTGCCAGTGCCGTGTCGCCTGCAGCGGACTTGATGGTGACGTCCACGTTCGCCAGGTAGGCACCGTCGGCGCGCGCGAACAGCAGCGCGAGAGGATGATCCTTCATCGCGGCGCGCATGGCGTTGGACTCGTCCGAGCCGATGCCGCCGCAGGCGAAGCGTGCGTTGCCCTGCACCTTCATGGCCGGCAGCGTGCCGGTGCCCGGGTTCATGGTCTGCGCGTAGGCGGCGAGCGGTCCCGCCGCGCAGGCACAGGCAAATGCCGCGCCGCAGAACATCCGATCGAGGCGGAGTTTTCGCATGGTCTTGCTCCCGAGGTGAACACCCGGGGATCTTGCTGCGCCAGCGCGAGATAGGGGGTCGGACCACTGCTCCTTCGCTTGTGCGATCTCAGGCCCCGCCACATACCGCCGGGACGGGCGCGGAATGAGGGTTTGCACCGCCCTCTTTAGCGACTATTCGTCAGATTGAACGCGCGGATTCGCGACAAGAATCTCGCCGTCCATCTCGGTGCCGGGATGAATGAACAGACGTCGGTATACCCAAGGTCGGCACCATCAGGTCCATCGAACATGAGTCTCTTCGCCGCACCTCTTCGCCTCCTCGCTTGCGCCATCCTCTGCCTGTCTCTCGCTGCCTGCGGCGGCGGCGGTGATGGCGGCTGCTCGACATGCGCGCTTCTGGCTTTGACGCCGAGTGCCCCGGCATCGAGCCCGCCTCCGACCGAAGTCCCGGCAGCTCCGACTCCGAGCTACGTCATCGGTGGCACCCTCTCGGGACTGGCTGAAAATACCAAGCTGGTCGTGCTCGACAACGGTGGCGACCCGCTGACGCTGGCGGCCAACGGCGAGTTCCGCTTTGCAACGCCCGTGGTCTTCAACACTCCCTATGCGGTGACCGTAGGGACTCACCCTCTGTGGCAGAACTGCAGCGTGAGCAACGGCAGCGGGACGGCCACGGCCGATGTGAGCAATGTGCAGGTGAACTGCATTGAAGCGCAAGCGCAGGTGTCGACGCTTGCCGGCTCCACTGCAGCAGGCTCCGCCGACGGAACAGGTGCAGCGGCATCATTCAATGGGCCACAGGCTCTCAAAGTAGATGTCAGCGGCAATGTCTTTGTGCTGGATACGTTCAACCACATGATCCGCAAGGTCACGCCGGACGGGGTGGTCACCATATTTGCCGGCTCGACACAGGCCGGGGCGGCCGACGGTACCGGCACATTTGCGCAGTTCGATGCGCCGGACGGAGTGGTCTTAGACGATAGCGGCAACCTTTATGTAGCGGATTTGAACCACAAGATCCGCAAGATCACGCCGCAGGGGGTGGTCACCACCTTCGCGGGCTCCGGAACGGCAGGTTCGGCCGACGGTACTGGTATCACCGCGCAATTCAACAATCCGGGAGGCGTTGCGGTCGATGCAAGCGGCAATCTCTACGTAGCGGACATTTCCAACCACGAGATTCGCAAGATCTCGCCGGAAGGCGTTGTGACCACCCTGGCGGGCTCGACGACACCCGGCTCGGTCGACGGGACAGGCACCGCCGCAAGATTCAACCAGCCCGTCGGAGTCGCAGTCGACGCCAGCGGCAACGTCTACGTGACAGACTGGGGAAACAACCGCATCCGCAAGATCACGCCCACTGGCGTTGTCACCACATTCGCCGGCTCCGGAACCCAAGGCGCAAGCGACGGCGTGGGCACTAGCGCGCAGTTTCGCTCTCCCTCCGGCATCGCAATCGACGCCATCGGCAACATTTACGTGTCCGATGCGGCCAACCACGCGATTCGCAAGATCACACCGGCTGGTCTCGTGACGACCTTGGCCGGTTCCGGAACGCTGGGCTCTGCCGACGGCATCGGGACCGCGGCGCAATTCAACACCCCCTACGACGTGCAGTTGGACGCCAGCGGCAACCTTTACGCCACTTCCGGCAATGCGATCCGCAAGATCACGCCGGTGCGCTGATTCAAGATGATCATTGCCGCGAGGCCGCAGCGCACAAGTTGGATTGCCGCCGTCAAGGCACGAGCGCCTCGTCCAGCACTTCCACCCAATGCCGCACCGGCAGGCCACTGCCGCTTTGCAGGTGCGTGATGCAACCGATGTTGGCCGAGACAATGGCGACCGGTCGAAGCTGGTCGAGGTGGCCCAGCTTGCGATCGCGCAGCGCATAGGCCAGGTCGGGCTGAAGCACGGAGTACGTGCCGGCCGAGCCGCAGCACAGGTGCGACTCGTTCTTGGCGACCTGGATATCGAAGCCGAGCGCGCGCAGGTTCACCTCGACGCCGCCGCGCAGCTTCTGCCCGTGCTGCAGCGTGCAGGGCGGGTGATAGGCAAGGACACCGGGCGGCGCGCTCACGCGGTCCTTCAACAGCGGGACCAGCTCGGGCAGCAACTCGCTCAGGTCGCGCGTGAGGGTGCTGATGCGCGCGGCCTTGTCCGCATAGGCTGGCTCGTCGCGCAGCAGGTGGCCGTACTCGCGCACCGTGACGCCGCAGCCGGAGGCGTTCATCACGATCGCCTCGACCACACCGTCTTCCACGAAGGGCCACCAGGCGTCGATGTTGGCGCGCATCTGCGCCTTGCCACCTTCCTGGTCGTTGAGGTGGAACTTCACCGCGCCGCAGCAGCCCGCGGCCTGTGCAATCACCGCCTCGATGCCCGCGGCATCGAGCACGCGCGCTGTCGCGCTGTTGATGTTGGGCGCCATCGACGGCTGCACGCAGCCGGCGAGCATCAGCATCTTGCGTGCATGCGTGCGCTTGGGCCATTCGCCCGCCGGTTGCGGGGCAGGAACCTTGGCCTTGAGCTTGGCCGGCAGCAGGCCGCGCACCGACTGCCCGAGCTTCATCGCGGGACCGAAGAGCGGCGAAGGCAGCGCCTCCTTCAGCGTCCAGCGCAGCGCACCTTCCATCGGTGGGCGCGGCACCTTCTCGTCGACGATCCTGCGGCCGATGTCGACCAGGTGGCCGTATTGCACACCGCTCGGACACGTGCTCTCGCAGTTGCGGCAGGTGAGGCAGCGGTCCAGGTGCAGCTGCGTGCTGCGCGTGGGCGGCTTTCCCTCGAGCACCTGCTTGATCAGGTAGATGCGTCCGCGCGGACCGTCGAGCTCGTCGCCCAGCAGCTGGTACGTCGGGCAGGTCGCGGTGCAGAAGCCGCAGTGCACGCATTTGCGCAGGATGGACTCGGCCTCCTGGCCATCGGCGGTGTTCCGGAATTCGGGGGCGAGTTCGGTTTGCATCTCAAGTCGTTGGGAAGAGCCGCGCGCGATCGAACACGGCATGGGGGTCGAACTCGCGCATCAGCGCTTCGTGGATGCGCCGCAGCGGCGCGCTCAAGGCATCGAAGCGGCGCGTGAGGGTGCCGGCGCCGTCCACGGTCATGAACAGCGTCGCATGGCCGCCCGCGGAGCGCGCCGCTTCCCTGAGTCGCTCGCCCTCGCCGGGCGGCACCAGATACCAGCGCTGCGCGCCATGCCATTCGATCAACGGCGGCTCTTCCAGCGGGAGCACTGGCGCGGTCTGCGGCACCGACAGGCGCCAAAGCTCGCGCCCCCCGCGCGCGGCGAACCACGGCAGGCGCAGGTCGCGCACGGCCTCCCAGTCGGCCCATGCCTGCGCGTCGTCCTGCCGCTCGCCACCGAGATGGGTGCAGGCAGCCGCCACCGCGGCCGTGGCGCCGCGCAGGCGCAGCCAGAGGCGGCCCCGGCCCTGCTCGTGCATCCAGCAGCTGGCGTTGAGAGGCAGCGGCTGGCCGCCCCAGCCGTTGAGCAAACGCAGCGCATCGGCCTGGTGGCAGTCGAAGACCAGCGTGGCCTCGGCCGGGGGGACGGGCAGCACCTTGAGACTGACTTCCGTGACCAGGCCCAGAACGCCCAACGAGCCGGCCAGCACGCGCGACACGTCGTAGCCGGCGACGTTCTTCATGACCTGGCCGCCGAACGTGAGCAGCTCGCCGCGGCCGTTGAAGAGCTGCGCGCCGAGCACATAGTCCCGCACGGCCCCCACGCTCGCGCGTGCCGGGCCGCTCAGGCCGGCAGCGACCATGCCGCCGACGGTACCGCCGCCGCCGAAACGCGGCGGCTCGAAGGGCAGGCACTGGCCCTGCTCGGCCAGCAAGGCTTCCAGCTCGACAAGCTGCGTGCCGGCGCGCGCGGTGACCACAAGCTCGCTGGGCTCGTAGCTCACGATGCCCTGCAGCCCGGCGGTGGAGAGCGGCTCGCCGCGCGGCGGCTCGCCGTAGAAGTCCTTGGTGCCGGCGCCGCGGACGCGCAGCACCGTGCGTTCGGCGGCGGCCTCGCGAATGCGTTCGGCGATCTGGCGCAGGGCTGGATCCATGCGGGGATGGTATCGCCCGCCGGGACGCGGGCCTGGGACCGTGCCACCTCAACTCAAAAAAAAGCCCGCTCGCGCCGAAGCGCTCGCGGGCTGAACATCCAAAGGAGACTCTTGCTTTGAATTGTTCCTGCGAGCGGTACCGCAGGCCGCGCAATGCGGCCCGCGCCCGCCTCAGCGGTTGTAGGCGGTTTCGCCGTGGGACGAGATGTCCAGGCCCTCGCGCTCTTCCTCTTCGCTCACGCGCAGCCCGATGGTCAGGTCGACGATCTTGAAGGCGACGAAGGAGACCACGGCGGACCATACGACGGTCAGCAGCACGGCCTTGAGCTGGATCCAGACCTGCGCGCCGATGCCGTTGGACACGATGCCGGCCGTGACCCAGTCGCCCACCAGGCCGGGCCCGCCCAGCGCCTGGGTGTTGAACACGCCGGTCAGGAGCGCACCCACGATGCCGCCCACGCCGTGCACGCCGAAGACGTCCAGCGAGTCGTCCGCGCCGAGCATGCGCTTGAGGCCGTTGACGCCCCAGAGACAGGCGAAGCCCGCGACGAAGCCGATCACGATCGCACCCATCAGGCCGACGTTGCCGGCCGCGGGCGTGATGGCCACCAGGCCCGCGACCGCACCGGATGCGGCACCCAGCATCGATGCCTTGCCCTTCATCAGCGCTTCGCCGATGGACCAGGCCAGCACCGCCGCGGCCGTGGCCGAGAAGGTGTTCATGAAGGCCAGCACGGCGCTGGTGCCCGCTTCGAGTGCGGAGCCGGCGTTGAACCCGAACCAGCCCACCCACAGCAGCGAGGCGCCGACCATCGTGAGCGTCAGCGAGTGCGGCGTGAAGGCTTCCTTGCCGTAGCCGATGCGCTTGCCGACGAGGAAGGCGCCCACCAGGCCCGCGATCGCGGCGTTGATGTGCACCACGGTGCCGCCCGCGAAGTCCAGCGCACCCCATTGCCAGATCAGGCCGGCCTTGGCGTTCATGGCGTCGACCACGTCCGCGCTGGCATAGGCGTCCGGGCCCATCCAGAACCACACCATGTGCGCGATCGGCGCATAGCTGAAGGTGAACCACAGCACCATGAAGAGCAGCACGGCCGAGAACTTGATGCGCTCGGCGAAGGCGCCCACGATCAGGCAGCAGGTGATGCCGGCGAAGGTGGCCTGGAAGGCGGCGAACAGCAGCTCGGGGATGTAGACACCCTTGCTGAAGGTCGCGCCCGGCGCGAAGGTGCCGGTAGCTGGGTCGAAGATGCCCTTCATGAAGAGCCGGTCGAAGCCGCCGATGAAGGAGTTGCCCTCGGTAAAGGCCAGGCTGTAGCCGTAGATCAGCCACAGCACGACGATCATCGAGAAGGTGACCATGATCTGCATGAGCACCGACAGCATGTTCTTGCTGCGCACCAGGCCGCCGTAGAAGAGGGCCAGGCCGGGGATGGTCATCATGATGACCAGCAGCGTCGACAACATCATCCACGAGGTATCGCCCTTGTTGAACGAAGGCGCGGGGGCGGCTGCCGGCGCTGCGGCGGCGGCATCGGCGGGTGCTGCTGCAGCAGCCGGGGCCGCTGCAGCGGGCGCCGCGGCGGCCGGGGCCGAGGCGGCGGGCGCTTCGGCCGGCGCGGCCGGGGTCTGGGCGAAGCCCGCGGTGCCGGCGACGAGCACGCTCAGGCCGAGGGCAAGAGAGACAAGCAGTTTTTTCATTGGATCTGTTCTTTCGTGCCTCGAAGTCAAAGGGCTTCGCGGCCTGTTTCTCCGGTACGGATGCGCACGACCTGCTCGAGGTCGTAGACGAAGATCTTGCCGTCGCCGATCTTGCCGGTGCGCGCGGCGCTCTCGACCGCCTCGATCACGCGCTCGACCAGTTCGTCGGCCACGGCCGCCTCGATCTTGACCTTGGGCAGGAAGTCGACCACGTACTCTGCGCCGCGGTAGAGCTCGGTGTGGCCCTTCTGGCGGCCGAAGCCCTTGACCTCCGTCACGGTGATGCCCTGCACCCCGATTGCCGAGAGCGCCTCGCGCACCTCGTCGAGCTTGAACGGCTTGATGATGGCTGTGACCAGCTTCATGATGCTTCCCTCATAGATTCCATGATGTTTCTCCTCTGGATCGCTCGAAACGGCGTGCCGTCGTGATCAGAGCGTCTTGGTCAGCGTGACGATGAATCGTGCCTTGTTGGGCGACCAGGTGCGCTCGCCGATGGGTCCGAAGCCCAGGTCGAGGCCCGGATCGGCCACCAGCAGGTACGAACTCTTCTTGTTGGCGCCCTGCACCGAGCCGGCCAGCGACAGGCCGTTGCCGAAGTCGTAGGAGGCGCCGACGTTGTAGTCCACGTAGTTGCGATAGCCCAGGCTGCGGATGTCGCTGCTCATGTGCGTATAGCCCACCGCTGCCTTGAAGGTCACCTTGGGCACGATTTCCTTGGTGTAGCTCAGGTTCAGGTAGCCGGTGTTGCGGCCCTTCAGGCCGGAGCCGTCCCTCTCTCCGGCGTAGTTGAAGTAGTCCTTGGACACCGTGTGCGAATACTTCAGCGTGAACGCGCCGATCGCTTCGTCGGCCCAGGTCCCGGCGCCGTAGAGCTCGGTGGTGTTGCCGCGGCTGTTGCCCGGATAGATGTACGTCAGCACGCCCACGTCGAGGTCGAAGATGCCGGCCTTGAACTTGTAGCCGCCGTAGATGTCGCTCTCGATGCTGTTGCCATTGAGCCAGTTGACGCTGGAGTTCCAGTTGCCGATGTAGAACCCGCTCTCGCCGAAGGCATAGTCGAAGCCGCCCTGGATGGCGGGCTTGAAGCCCTTGGTCTTGGCGAAGTCGTTGTTGCCCAGCACGTCCTGGTCCTGGCCTCGGAACTTGTAGTTGCTGGTCAGCGCGACGTTGCCTGTGAGCTGGGCGCTTGCCAGCATCGGCAGGGCAGCGAGGGCGGCGACGGCCAGGGCGGACGCGGTTTTACGGTGCATCATCGGGAGACTCCTCGGTCAGTTTTGAAATGGTTGGATACCCATTCAAAGCAGGGAGCGTGCCAAATCTCGCAGCCCGTGTGCAACGGAGCCTGGGACAGGTGCATGACGGCGCCATGAACAAAAGATGGGCGCACCATCTTGGTGAAAGGGAGAAGAATGAGCTTATCTTTGGTGCAAAGCCGTGCTTTGCTGGGCCTGGAGGCGGCAAGCGTCACGGTCGAGGTGCATCTGGCCAACGGGCTGCCCAGCTTCACGCTGGTGGGACTGGCGGACGTGGAGGTGAAGGAGGCCCGCGAGCGCGTGCGCTGCGCCATCCAGAACGCCGGCCTCGAATTTCCGAGCAACAAGCGGATCACGGTCAACCTGGCGCCGGCAGATCTCCCGAAGGACTCGGGCCGCTTCGACCTGCCGATCGCGCTGGGCATCCTGGCTGCGGCCGGGCAGATCGAGGCGGCGCGGCTGGCAGGCCACGAATTCGCGGGGGAGCTCTCCCTTTCTGGGCACCTGAGGCCCGTGCGTGGTGCGCTCGCGATGGCGCTGGCGCTGCATGGCCGCCGTGTCGCGACCAGGCTGGTGTTGCCGGCAGAGAGTGCGAGGGAGGCGGCCCTGGTGCCCGGCGCCGAAATCTACGGTGCAGCCCACCTGCTCGATGTGGTGCGGCAATTCCTGCCGGGCGGCCCGGCAGCGGGCGATGCGGCTGAAGATGGCTGGCACCGTGCGCTGCCCGCCGCCGCAGGCCCGGCGGCGGCCGCGGCCGACCTGGCGGATGTCAAGGGCCACGCGGGCGCGAGGCGTGCGCTCGAGATCGCGGCGGCCGGCCAGCACAGCCTGCTGATGGTCGGTCCGCCCGGTTCCGGCAAGTCGATGCTGGCCCAGCGCTTCGCCGGCCTGCTGCCGGCGATGAGCGTGGACGAGGCGCTGGAAAGCGCCGCCGTCGCGAGCCTGCACGGCCGCTTCGCCGTCGAGCGCTGGCGCATGCGGCCGACCTGCAGCCCGCACCATAGCGCCAGTGCGGTGGCGCTGGTGGGCGGCGGCTCGCCGCCACGGCCGGGTGAGATCTCGCTGGCGCACAACGGCGTGCTGTTCCTAGACGAATTTCCGGAGTTCCAGCGCGCCGCGCTCGAAGCGCTGCGCGAGCCGCTGGAGACCGGCAGCATCACCATCGCACGCGCCGCGCGGCGTGCCGAGTTCCCGGCCCGCTTCCAACTGGTGGCGGCCATGAACCCCTGCCCGTGCGGCTACCTGGGCTCAACGCTCAAGCCCTGCCGATGCACGCCGGACCAGGTGGCACGCTACCAGGGCAAGCTCAGCGGACCGCTGCTGGACCGCATCGACCTGCACATCGAAGTGCCCGCGGTACCGGCCACCCATTTGCTGGAAACACCCGCCGGCGAAGCCAGCGCCGAGGTCCGTGCGCGCGTGGTCGAGGCGCGCGAGCGCGCCCTGCAGCGGCAGGGCAAGGCCAACCAGGCGCTACAGGGTGCGGAGATCGACCGCCATGCGCAGCTGGATGCCGCGGCTTTGCGTTTCCTGCAGGCCGCGGCGACGCGGCTGGGCTGGTCGGCCCGGGGGACGCATCGCACGCTCAAACTGGCCCGCACGATCGCGGACCTGGCCGGCGCCGGCACGGTGCAGGCGGCGCATGTGGCGGAGGCGGTGCAGTACCGGAGAGCGCTGCAGCAGGTCGAGTGATCAGCGCTTGAACCTGCCCCCGCTGATGATCGACAGGTCGACGTAGTCGATGCCCGTGTGGTCCTGCGGCGAGTAGCTCACCTCGAGTCCACCGCCCGGGTCGTAGCGGAAGTCGTTGAGTACGGCCAACAGCCTGGCGCGCGTCGGCTTCGGGCCGGCGCGGCGCAGCGCCTCGACCATCACCTTGGTGGCAACAAAGCCCTCGAGCAGCGCCGGCGACAGCTCGATGTCGCCCTTCGCCTTGGCCAGGTCCGAGGCCTCCTTGACCAGCGGATGCGCCATGCCGCGCTCCGACGGCAGCACCTGCATCACGACCACCCCGCCGCTGGCGCTGCCCAGCTCCTTGATGAAGCCCGATGCCGCATTGTTCGACAGCGTGATGACCTGTGCGGCCGAGCCGGTGGCGCGCAGCGCCTTCACGCCTTCGGTCACGGCGGTGCCGGAGCCGATCCACAGCACGGCCTGCGCGTCGGCGGCGGCGAGCTTGGGCACGATGGCCGTGTAGTCTGGCTTGTTGCGGTCGGCCAGCACCAGCGCGGCCGGCTTCAAGCCCGCCTTGTCGAAGCCCTTCATCGCGCCTTCCATCCCGTCCTTGCCGAAGGAGTCGTCGGCCTGGACCACGGCGATGCGCTGCATGCCTATCGTGTGCAGATGCTGGACCGCCTTCTCGGCCTCGCGCTGGTAGGTGGAGCGCACGTTGAACACATGCTTCTGCACGGGCTTGTGCAGCGACATCGCGCCGGTGGAAGGCGCGATCAGCGGAGTGCCGCTCTTGTCGAGCAGCGGAATGACCGCCAGCGCATTGGGCGTGCCGCGATTGAGCAGCAGCGCCAGCACCTTCTTCTCCTCGATCAGGATGCGGGAGTTCTCGGCCGAGCGCTTGGCGTCCAACCCGTCGTCCAGGCGGATCACCTCGATCTTCTCGCCGTGGATGCCGCCCTGCGCATTGACGTGGTCGATGACCAGCTGTGAACCGAGGATGGTCTCCTGCACGCTGGCCGCGACCGGCCCCGATATGCCGGCCGACTGGCCGATCAGGATCTGGGCCGCTGCGTTCGCAGTACCCAGCACCAGCGCGGCGGCGCAGAAAAGAACTCGCACGGACTCCATGGGCTGCTCTCCAGAAGGCCGGGCAGAAGCGCGCGGCGCAATTTGTGTTCAATTGTTACCGGCCGCTCGCCTTCCCTCCTCCAGAACAAACCCTTGATGCTTTTGCCTTAATTTCCAGACCATCTGCGCTACTGCGCCTCGATGCCGAAGGCGCGGATACGCTGCGTGATCACCTCGAACTCGGCCCTGTAGCCGCCTGCGAACTGCTCGGGCGTGGTGTTCATGATCTCGAAGCCGCGCTCGACCAGCACCGGGCGCACGTCCTCGGCTGCGACGATGGCGCGGATCTCGGCCGCGAGCCGCTGCACCACGGCAGGGGGGG
>NZ_LMTS01000351.1:34314-47033 GCF_001541225.1 Variovorax sp. WDL1
CGGCGCCAGCACGCCGAGCCACACGTTGGTGTCGTAGAGCGGATCGGTGAAGCCGAGCTCGCGCAGCGTCGGCACCTGCGGCAGGGCTGTCGAGCGCTCGCGCCCCAGTACCGCCAGCGGCACCAGCTTGCCCGCCTGAACATGCTGCCTGGCGCTCGCCACCGACGACAGGCCGATGCTCACGGTCTTCGACAACAGGTCGGTCACCACCGGCCCCTCGCCTTTCTGAGGCACATGCACCATGCCCGCCTTGAGCTCGCGATTGAGCGATTCGCCGGCCAGGTGCCCGAGCCCGCCGACGCCCCAGGAGGCGTAGCTCAGGCTCGCGGGCTGCCGCGCGGCGAGGCGGCGCAGTTCGTCGATGCTCTTCGCCGGCAGGTCGGCGTTGGCGGAGATCAGCGCGCGGCTGCGCACGATCTGGGTGACGAAGGCGAAGTCCTTCTGCGGGTCGTAGGGCAGCGTCTTGAAGAGCGCCGCATTGTTGATTTGCGAATCGGTGATGGTCAGCAGCAGCACGCTGCCGTCGGCCGGCGCGCGCGCCACTTCGGCGGCGCCGAGCGCGCCGGCGGCACCGGGCCTGTTGTCCACCACCACGGGCTGCCCCAGGCGCTTGGCCAGGCGCTCGCCGACCAGGCGCGCAACGAAATCGGTGGCGCCGCCGGCCGCATAGGGCACCACCAGCCGCACGGGCTTGGCGGGAAGTGGTGAGGGTGTGGGGGACTGCGCGGGCGCGCAGAGCGGCAGGGCGGCCAGGCAGCAGGCCGCCATCCAGGTCCTGAACATGGTGGGTCTCCGGTGGTGGATGAAGGGACGAAACGGCGGCGCTCAGGCGCGCTCGGCCTCGACCGCCTGCGCCAGCAGGCGGCGGAATTGCAGGAGGGCCGCGTCCATCGCGAGCGGCAGCATCGGGGCCTCGGGGCCGCGCTCGATGTTGCGAGCCTGCGCGGTGATCATGTCGCGGTCCTCGTTGAAGGCGACGATCAGGCCGTCGTGGATCATCCGGGTCAGCCATTCGCCGCCCAGTTCGGCGCGGTGCGACTGCTGGAAGAAGTAGTGGGTGCTGGTCTCGGTCTCGGGCGTGAGCGCCTGGCAGCTGTGCAGCTCGACCGCGCGTCGCATGTCGCCCTCGGCATCGCCGGCGGGACGGCCGCCCGAATGCATCAGCAGCGTGCCGGGCAGCACGAAGTCGTAGATGAACCAGCGGTCCACGTGGCCGCCGCCGAAATCGCGCGCCCGCGCCCAGTAGGCGGGCGGCGGCACGTCGTGGACCTTGCGGGTGACCCGCAGGCCGCGCGGGATCTTCTCGATGACAGGCCGTGCCTGCGCGATTGCCGTGGTACCGCCCAGCGTCTTCTCGTGCACATAGCTCAGGTGCGAGAAGTCCAGGAGGTTGTCGCAGATCAGCAGGTAGGGCGTGTCGTAGTGCAGGTAGCCGGGAACGTTGCGCCAGCCCGGGTCGTCGCAGGAAAAGTTGTCGGGCAGAAGCGCCGGGTCGGCCAGGGCCGGATCGCCCATCCAGACGAAGACCCAGGCATGGCGCAGCGCCACCGGATAGCTGCGCACGCGCGCCTTCGGCGGCACGCTGTCCAGACCTGGCACCTCGATGCAGGTGCCCTCGGCGTCGAACTTGAGGCCGTGGTAGCCGCAGCGCACGCAATCGCCTTCCTTGCGGCCCTTGGACAGCGGCGCCAGGCGGTGGCAGCAGCGATCCTCGAGCGCGACGATGTCGCCGTCGGCGCGCCGGAACAAGAGCAGCGGCTCGCCGATCACGGTGCGGTTGAAGAGGCCGTCGGCCGGAATCTCGTGATCCCAGGCGACGACATACCAGCAGTTGCGCAGGAACATGCGCTTGTCTCCATCGGTGGTTGTGTTGTGAGCCGATGGTGGCGCGCACGGCCGCGCGCCCGCGTCCCCTGCGCAGGGGACAGGTGCCGAAGCTCAGGCAGCCAGGCGGATCAGCTCGGCACGATCGTGGATGCCGAGCTTGACATAGGCGCGCTTGCGCAGCGTGAGCACGGTGGAGGCAGCGACGTCGAGGTCGGCCGCGATGCCGTCGGCCGTCATGCTGCAGGCGATGCGCGCGCAGACGTCGAGCTCGCGCGGGCTGAGCGCGGCGGCGCGAGCGTCGAGCCGGGCCCGCGCCAGCGCGATGCGCGTGGCCATCTGCCGTGCGGCTGCGCCGGTGCCGACGGCATTGCGGTGCACCTGGCGCAGGAGTGGCGCGACCGCCAGCACCCGCTCGATCTCCTGTGCCGCGAAGGGGCCCCTGGCCTCGCTGCGGTAGAGATTGAAGGAGAAGGCGGTGCGCGGCGCCGGCGTGAACAGCAGCGTGAGCCGGTCCGACAGGTGCTCGCGCTCGTAGATGCGGTGGCGCCAGCCCGAGTCGGGAATCTCGCCGGCCCGGAAGCGCAGTGCCATCACTTCGGCGTTCTCGCCGGCCTCGGCGCGCATGCGGCCGGCGATGCGGATCGCGTCGTCGAAGACGTAGAAGTGGCGGCGGTACTTGTCGAAGCACTGGCCGGTGACATTGCGCAGCCCAGGGCCGAAGGCATGGCCTTCGAGCAGCGCCGGCGGATCGTCCATGTGCGAGACGAGGCTGATGTAGTCCACCGGCAACAGCGCATTGAGGAAGTGCAGCATGGCGCGCGTCGGCTCGGCCTCGCGTGGCGCTTCCAGCAGCAGCGAGACCGCGCGCAGGTCGAGCGTGTACTGGTGGGGAACGGCGGGAACGCGCCAGGGGGCGGACATGCGGGCATTGTCCGGTGGCGAACGCGCCGCGCGAAGTCCGCGGGGCTCCGGACAAACCCGCTTTCCGCCGTTCTGGCCGGCGCCAGAAAACCGACTGCTCGGTCTTGTTGCACTCCGAGTCAGGCGGAGGCTTCACTCTCGTGTGGATCGGCGACCGACAGCTCGGATCGCCATTGGCGCACGTGCCACGACATGTGCCGCAGCGCCTGGAACAGCTCTTGCGCGGTCGCCGAGAGGGCGATGCGGACCACGAGGGACAATCGACCCGATCCGGCATCGATGCCGAGGCTGCCCAGGCCCGAAGACGCGAGCGCCATGTTCCATTCGAGCGCCCGCCGCAGTTGCGCGGCAGGCGCGTCCGGCGGCAGCTGCGCCACTTCGCAGTACAGCGTCAACTCGCCGTTCCCGCGCGCGGGAACGAAGTAGAACAGCTCTTCGCCAAGCTCCAGTTCCGCGACCGGGATGCCGTCACTCTCATGCAGCGCGAGGACACCGTCGGCGTCGAGGATCTCGACCAGTTCCATCATCAGTGTGCCCAGCCGCTCGTGGCTTGCGGCCGGCTCCGGCACGTGCGCAGGCCATCCGAACTGCAAGTTTTGGTTGTTCGGCGCCACGGTCATTGCTCAGGAGGGCAGCCGCGGATTTCGATCACGGGCTGGGTCTCGATCAGCGGGCGCCCCACTCCGTTCCAATGAGCGTTGCCGATCAGGACGAACGCGGTTCCCTCGCGGTCGAAATCGTCCCGGATGGACTGCAGCATGACGGGGTCGCGCACCGGCGTCGAGGCGTCGATCGCGGCTTCGTACGTGTTCCAGTCCACCGCCCACTGCGTGAGCAGCTCCCAGTTCTCGTCGTCCAGGTTCTTCTTCAAAAACGGCATCTTGCTCTGCGTGTACTCCGCGAGATCGAGCAGAGCAAAGGTCTTGCCCGCGGGAGGATTGAGGTGAACCGAATTCAGGATGGGAACGAGGCGCTGCATCAGGTCGGTTGCCATCTTCCTGATCTCTTTAGGGACGGCATGGTCGATGAACTTGCAGGTGCCCGAAGTGATGAGCGTGGGCCCACCCTCGTCCGCGCGTTTGCAATAGCCCGTGTGCTCCGCATAGATGGAGTCACTCGCGCGCAGGGTGTCGTGCACGAGCCGTCCATACTTGCGCTGCAAGGCCTCATCGGTGTGCCAGCAGTCGGGGATCAGCACGACCACGCCGTCCAGGGTGTCCTTCGCCTTGGCGGCATCGTTCAGGATGACCTCGAATCCCAGATGCTGCGCCAACTCGATGAGGTACCGCGGGGAGCCGCGCGGCGCATCCGTCTTGAACGTGTCGCCGGGCTCGGCGTTGAAGGTGTCTTCGTAATACATGGCTGCCGAGCCCTGCGGCCAGGGGAACCGGGTGAGGAAGCCCTTCAGGTTCTGCACGATGGAGCCAAGCTGCACCCACTCTGCCAGCGTGTTCACGGTCACCGTGGCGAGCGACGGCGCCGGCTCGGCCGTTTGCGGCTTGGCCCGCTCTTCCCCAGGGTCGATCGACTGGTCGGTCTTCGGGTCGTATACCTGGTTCAAGCTCTGCTGTGCCCGGGTCGAGATTTCCTTCGGGCTCAGCCTTCTCAGCGTGCGCGAATGACCCTGATTGCCAGCATTTCTTATCTTCTCCCCTTGCCTCCGGTTCGCTCGGTTCGAGGTCCCGCCCCGCGTGCTGCTCCCATCGGCAATGGGCACGGAGGAATCGCGGGGCGACAGGGGCAGCGACATGGAAGAACCGGGCGTCGTGCTCAGCGGGATGGTTGAGTTGAATATCATCGGAAGGATTGGAGAGAGTTTCGCAGCCTTGGTAACCCGAGGGCATCTCCGGTTCCAGCGGTTGCGGGCGGGCGTCCTCATCCGCCACCAGCTCCGACCCCATGCGCTTGACGGCAGGCAGGCAGGCTCGACCCTGTTGCTTTCCGGTGCTAGAGAAGTCCGCGCCCTGCCAGGTTGCGCATCAGCGCACCGATGCCGAAGCTCCAACGCGCCGCCTGGTCGGAGTGCACCACGCGGTTGTCCAGCGCGCCGAGTTCAGGCGCCGAGATGGTGACGCGGTCGCCCACCACGTGGGTGAAGCCCTGCCCCGGGCCATGGCGGTCCTGCGTGGGCGCGAACATGGTGCCGAGGAAGAGCATCAGCCCGTCCGGATAGGCGTGGTGCGGCCCGATGGCCTGCGACACCAGGTCCAGCGGGTCGCGGCTGATCTGCGCCAGCGAACTCGATCCCTCGAGGACGAAGCCCTCCGGCCCGGCCACGCGCAGCGCCACGGTGATGCGGCGCACGTCGTCGATGCCGAAGTGCGTGTCGAACAGGCGGATGAAGGGGCCGATCGCGCAGGACGCGTTGTTGTCCTTGGCCTTGCCCAGCAGCAGCGCGCTGCGGCCTTCGAAGTCGCGCAGGTTGACGTCGTTGCCGAGCGCCGCGCCCAGGGTGCGCCCGCGGCTGTCGACCGCCAGCACCACCTCGGGCTCGGGGTTGTTCCAGACCGAGCCCGAATGGATGCCGACATCCGCCCCGGTGCCCACGGCCGACAGCACCGGCGCCTTTGTGAAGATCTCTGCGTCGGGACCGATGCCGACCTCGAGGTACTGCGACCAGGCGCCCTGCGCGATCAGCACCTCCTTGACCTGCGCGGCCTGCGGCGAGCCGGGCACGATGCCCGCGAGGTTGTCGCCCAGTACGCCGCCTAGCGCAGCACGGATGGCCTCGGCCCGGGATGCATCGCCGCGCGCCTGCTCCTCGATCACGCGCTCCAGGAGGCTGGCGACGAAGGTCACGCCGCTGGCCTTCACTGCTTGCAGGTCGCAGGGGGCGAGCAGCCACGGCAGTTCCGGGTCGCGCCGGGCCTCGTCGCTGTTGGCGAGCGCCGCGTCGAGCGCCGCGATGCGCGGTGCGTCGTTGTCGCGCAGGGCCTGGCGCACCAGGCCCACGGGGTCGTCGAGCTCGAGGAGTTGGCTGGCGGTGGGCGCCAGGCGCGTGAGGTCGTGCAGGCCGCCGTCATGTACCGCCACCGGCGTGGGCCCGGCATCGGGCTGCCAGAGGCGGCCGATCAGAGTGGCACGTTCGGCATCGCGGGGGAGGCTGGTGGCGGGCGAAAGAGGGGTCTGGGGCATGCTGTCTCCAAGAAGTCGGGACCGGGCGCAGGGGACGCGAAGGTTTCGCAGAGGATGCAAGGGCGTCCAGCCGCAAGAACATTCTGTCTGTCTTTCCTGCGCCCTTGCCGTTTCTTTGCGTCTCTTGCGTCCGGTCGGTACGTGTTCATTCGCCCCTTCGAACGCGCGCCACCTCCGACGCAAGGTCCTTCCACGCCGGCTCCTGCGGCGCGAAGCGTGCGCGCATGTAGCCGGCCAGCTCGGCGACCTGCGCATCGCTGAGCGCATCGCGGAAGGCGGGCATGAAGCCGATCTCGCGCGTGGCGGGCTCGCGCACGCCGTCGAGGATGGTGCGCAGCAAGTTGTCGGGGCGCGCGCTCGTCAGGTTGCTGTTGAGCGCGAGCGGCACGTTGGCGCCGAGCAGCGTGGGACCGTTGCCGTCGTGATGGCAGGCGGCGCAGGCGCCATCGAACAGGCGCTGGGCAGGGCCGAGCAATTGGCCCTGGCGCGCTGCGGCGGCGGCGACGGCGCGCTGCGCCTGCGCACGGGCCTCGGCCTCGCTGGCCTCGGCATTGAAGGACGCGAGGTAGCTCGCCATCGCGCGGATGTCGGCATCGGGCACCGCGGCCAGTTCGCGCACCACCTCGGCCATGGGGCCGCCGGCCGTGCCGTGCTGCGGGCTGTGGCCGTTGCGCAGGTAGCGGTAGAGGGACTCGGCATTCCAGGGCACGGCGGACTTCGAGGCCGCACCGGTGAGCGCCGGCGCTTCCCAGCCTTCGACCATGGCGCCCGACAGGTAGGCGCTGCCGCCCTGCTCCGCGCCCAGCGCATTGCGCGGCGTGTGGCAGGCACCGCAATGGCCCAGGCCGTTGACGAGGTAGGCGCCTCGGTTCCATTCCGCACTCTGCTGCGCCACCGGCTGCAGGGGTGCGGGATCGTGGAAGAGCGCATTCCAGCCGGCCATCAGCGGCCGGAGGCTGAAGGGGAACTTCAGCTCGGGCTCCGGCGTGGGCGCTTGCACCGCGGGCAGCGACATGAAATAGGCGTACAGGGCCTGCAGGTCGTCGTCGCTGGTCTTGGCAAAGGCGGTGTAGGGAAAGGCCGGGTAGAGGTGGTGGCCGTCGCGCGAGATGCCTTCGCGCATGGCGCGCTGGAAGGCGCTGAAGGACCAGCGGCCCAGTCCGGTGTCGGGGTCGGGCGTGAGGTTGGTGGTGTAGAGGGTGCCGAAGGGCGTCTCCATCGCGCGCCCCCCGGCGTTGGGCACGCCACCGGGGGCGGTGTGGCAGACGGCGCAGTCGCCGAGGGCGGCGAGGGTGCGGCCGCGGTCGATGGTGGCCTGGCTGTAGACGGGGGCGCTGAGGGTCACGGGAGCAATGGCGGATCGCCAGCCGAGCAGGCCGGCCATGAGGCCAAGGCCGCCGATGACGACAGCGGTGGCTGTGGCCCATAGGCCGCGCGCCTTCGGCCGCGGCGCATCGGTCCTGCTCCTTCCCCCTTTGCGGGAAGGTTGGGATGGGGGCGCGGGGGCCTCGCCATCGACACGCTGCGTGCCCCCACCTCCGCCCTCCCCCGGTTGGGGATAGAGCAATTCCCCCGCCTTCCTTCTCTCGGGGGAAGCCAGCGGATTCAGCGCGGCGCGCACCACTTCCGGCGTGAACGGCGGCGCCCTGAACCGCACCCCCGTCGCATCGAAGATCGCATTCGCAATGGCTGCCGTGCCCGGCACCGAGGACGATTCCCCCGCGCCCAGCGGTGGCTCGCCCGGGCGCTGCATGTGCACGACCTCGATCACCGGCACCTCGCGGAAGCTGAGGATCGGGTAGCCGCCCCACTCGCGGCTCGCAACCACCCCCGCCGGCAGCACGCCCGGCAGCGTCTCGCCGCCGGACGGTTCGGCCGCCGGCGCGAACTGCACGCGCTCCTTCAATGCACGGCTGGTGGTCTGGATCACGTTGCCGTGGATCTGGTGCTCGACCCCGGCGGGGTTCACCATCAGCCCCGCGTCGTGCCCCACGACCACGCGGCGCACATGCACCTCGCCGGTGGTCTTGTGGACCTCGACGTCCGCGACCCAGGCCGACCAGGCCGCGCCGAAGCCGGGCCACTTGCTGTGTACGTAGCGCGCATAGGCGAAGCCCTGGCCGAAGAGCACGTCACCGCCCGGTCCGAGTCCGCCATCGACGTTCTCCTGCGGCCCGGTGCGCATGCGCCAGCCGGCCTTCTGCGCGGTCTCGCGCACCAGCTCGGCCGCGCGCGGATCGCGCAGGTGGCGCAGGCGGAAGGCCACCGGGTCCACGCCGGCCGCGGTGGCCAGCTCGTCGACGTAGGACTCGTGCGCGAAGGAGCTGGGCAGCGCAGAGACGCCGCGCAGCCACGACGCGCGCACGATGGGCGCCATGTCATTGACCTTGACCCGCAGGTTCTCGTAGGCATAGGGCGGGCGCGCGGTGCGGTCGCCCATCTCGAAGGCCTGCGCGACCGGCTCGACGGTGCGCGTCAGCAGCAGTGCCAGCGTCGGTGCGCCGTTGGAGGGATAGGAGGTCTCGAAGTCATAGGCCGCGACCCCACCCTCGGCATCCAGACCGCCGTTGACCTGCATCAGCTGCGCCGCGCCCTTGGGTTCCCACGCATGCTCCTGCTCGCGCGTGAGCTGCACGCGCACCGGCGCGCCGGCCGCGCGCGCGAGCAGGGCCGCGTCGGCCGCCACGTCGTCGGCGCCGTTGCGGCCGTAGCAGCCGGCAGCCTCCATGCGCACCACGTCGACGGCCACATCCTCCACGCCCATGAGCTTGGCAAGATCGGCCCGCAGCACATGCGGGTTCTGCGAACCGGCCCAGACGCGCAGCTGCACGCCCGGCTCGCCCTCGGGCTGCCAGTCGGCAAGCGCGCAGGAGGGGCCGATGGAGGCATGCATCTGGTAGGGCCAGACATAGGTGCGCGGCATCGGCTGGGCCGCGTTCGCGAGTGCTTCGTCCACCCGGCCCTCGTCGACCAGCAGGCGCTGCGTCGCCGGGTTGGCGCGGATCGCGCCTTCGAGGTCATCGAGGGCGGGCAGTCCCGGCCACGGCTTCCAGCGCACGCGCAGCTCGCGCAGCGCCTGCTCCGCATGCTCCTCGCGCTCGGCCACGATGCCGACGAAGTCGCGGATCACCACCACCGCGCGGAGGCCCGGGATGTGGGCGATGGAAGATTCGTCCACCGACTCCAGCGTATTGCCGATGAAGTCGCCATGGTCCGCGCCCGCATAGGGCGGCCGCACGACCCGGCCGTGCAGCATGCCGGGCACGCGCATGTCGTGCACGAACACCGTCTCGCCCGCCAGCTTGGCCGGAATGTCGACGCGCGGCACCGCGGTGCCGACGAGGCGATAGTCCCTCGGGTCCTTGAGCCGGGCCGCACCGTCCAGCTGCAGCACCGTGCGCGTGCCGGTGACCAGCTCGCCGAAGGGCACGCTGAAGGCGGGATCCTCGCCGGCATGGATGCGGCCCTCGCGCACTTCGAGCAGCGAAGGCTGCACGCCGAAGCGCTCGGAGGCCTGCTCCAGCAGCCAGGCGCGCGCCTGTGCCGCGGCCAGCCGCAGCGGCGCGGCGTGGATCTGCAGCGAGGCGCTGGCGATGGTCGCGCCCTGGTTGGGCGCGCGCGCCGTGTCGCCCAGCACCATGTGCACCTGCGTCAGCGGCAAGTCGAGCTCCTCGGCCACCACCTGCGCCAGCGCGGTGCGGATGCCGGTGCCCAGGTCCACGTGGCCGTTGAGCGCGGTCGCGCTGCCGTCGCTCCACAGCGCGAGCAGGATCTCGGGGCCTTCGGCGGGGTTGCCGAAGACGACAGGGGGCTGGCCATTGGCGGCGGGCGGCGGAGGCGGCGTCTCGCGCACCACCAACAGCACGTCCGGGGCGTGGAGGAAGTCGCTGCGGGTGCGCGGCTGCTCGGCGCGCCGGATCACGTCGTCTCGTCCTCGGCCATCCGCAGCGCCGCAGCGTGCACCGCGGCCAGGATCTCCACGTGCGTGCCGCAACGGCACAGGTTGCCCGACAGCTCGGCGCGGATGCGCGCATCGCTGGGGCGCGGCTCGCGCGCCAGCAGCGCGGCGGCCTGCATCACCATGCCGTTGAGGCAGTAGCCGCACTGCGCGGCCTGCGCCTGCTCGAAGGCCTGCTGCACGGGATGCCAGCTGTCGCGCGAGCCGAGTCCTTCGAGCGTGGTGACCGCGCGGCCGGCCACGCCATGGGCCGGAATCACGCAGGCCCGCGCCGCCACACCGTCGACCCACACCGTGCAGGCCCCGCACTGGCCGAGCCCGCAGCCGTACTTGGGGCCGTTGAGCGAGAGATCGTTGCGCAGGACATGCAGCAGCGAGGCCTGCGCGGGTACGGAAAGCTCGAGCTCGCGTCCGTTGACCTTGAAGGCGAGTTCCGGCATCGGGCGCGCAGGTCCTTCAGGCACTGATCTCGATGTCGCCGGACTGGATGCGCTTGACGCCCTTGGCCTGCATCTCCTTCCAGGCCTTGGCGAGCGAGCCGTCGAGGTCGATGGCCCGCGTCGCGTCCTCGATCACGTAGGCCTCGAAGCCGGCCTTGCGCGCATCGAGCGCGGTCCAGGCCACGCAGAAGTCGGTGGCCAGCCCGGTGACGAACACGGTCTTGATGCCGCGCTGCTTGAGATAGCCGGCCAGGCCCGTGGGCGTCTTGCGGTCGGCCTCCTCGAAGGCCGAGTAGCTGTCGACGCCCTTGTGGTAGCCCTTGCGGATGATCAGCTGCGCGCTCGGCAGCTTCAGGTCCTTGTGCAGCGCGGCGTCTTCCGTGCCCTGCACGCAGTGGTCGGGCCACAGCACCTGGTTGCCATAGCCGAGCTTGATGCTGCTGAAGGGCTTCTGTCCCGCATGCGTGCTCGCGAAGGACGCGTGACCCTGTGTGTGCCAGTCCTGCGTGAGCACGATGTTCTCGAAGGCGGTGGAGAGCTTGTTGATCACCGGCACCACATCCGCGCCGCCCTTCACCGGCAGCGTGCCGCCGTCGACGAAGCAATTCTGCACGTCGACCACGATCAGCGCCGACTTGTCGGACGGCTTGATCTTCGCCGCCGCGAACAGCGGCATCGAAATGCCGGCCAGGCCCAGGGCGGCGGCGGACTGGAGAAAGGCTCTGCGGTACGTGGCGTGCATGGTGTTCGCTCCTCGGTCGATGGAAAAAATCAGACGGAGAGGTAGGCCCGCCGCACTTCCTCGTTGGTCGCGAGATCGGCCATCGAGGCCTGGTAGCGGATCTGCCCCTTCTCCAGCACATAGGCGCGGTCCGAGACCAGCTCGGCGAAGTGCATGTTCTGCTCCGACAGCAGGATGCTCACGCCCTGCGCCTTGAGCTCGAGGATCATGTTGGCCATCTGCTCGACGATCACCGGCGCCACGCCTTCGGAGGGCTCGTCCAGCAGCACGAGGTAGGGGTTGCCCATCAGCGTGCGCGCCACCGTCAGCATCTGCTGCTCGCCGCCGCTCATGCGCCCGCCGGGGCGGTTGGGCATCTCACCGAGGTTGGGGAAGAGCTTGAACAGGCGCTCGGGCGTCCACAGCGGCGCATCGCTGCCGTCGGACCAGCGGCGCGCGGCCTGCTTGCCGACTTCGAGGTTCTCCATCACCGTGAGGTCGGTGAATACGCGCCGGTCCTCGGGCACGAAGCCCAGGCCCAGCTTGGCCGCGTGGTGCGGCTCGCACTTGGAGATGTCGTGGCCCAGGAAGCGCACCGCGCCGCGGCGCTTGCCCAGCATGCCGATCAGCGCCTTGAGCGTGGTGGACTTGCCGGCGCCGTTGCGGCCCATCAGCGCCACCACCTCGCCGCGCCGCACTTCGAGATCGACGTCATAGAGGATCTGCGCCGCACCGTACCAGGCGCACAGGGACTTGGCTTCGAGCAATTGTTCGTGGGAACTCATGCGGCTTCTCCTACTGCGGCATTCACCGCGGCTGCCTTCTCGGCGATCTTCTCGAAGGTCTTGCCGCTGCCGAAGTACACCTCCTGCACCTTGGGATGGTCGCGTATCTCGAGCGGCTTGCCCTGCGCGATCAGCCGGCCGCGCGCCAGCACGATCATGCGGTCGGCGTATGCGAAGACCACGTCCATGCTGTGCTCGGTGAAGAGCACCGCCATGCCGCGGTCGATCACCAGTTGCTTGGTCAGGGCCATCAATGAGTTGCGCTCCTTGGGCGCCATGCCGGCGGTGGGCTCGTCCATCAGCAGCAGCTTGGGCGAGTTGGCCATCGCGATCGCGAGCTCGACGCGCTTGACGTCGCCGTAGGCGAGCACGCTGCAGGGCCGGTCGGCCTGGGCCTTCATGCCGACCTGGTCGAGCAGGGCCAGCGCCTCCTCGCGCTTGTGGTCGGCGGCGCGGCGCCAGGTGGAGAACAGCTTGTGATCGTGCGAGAGCAGCGCCATCTGCACGTTCTCCACCACGGTGAGCGAGGCGAAGGTCTCGGCGATCTGGAAGGTGCGACCCACCCCCATGCGCCAGATCTCGCGCGGCTTGCGGCCGACCAGCTCCTCGCCATCGAGCAGGATCGAGCCGCGGTCGGCCTTGAGCTGGCCGTTGACCATGTTGAAGGTGGTCGACTTGCCGGCGCCGTTGGGGCCGATGAGCGCCAGCAGCTCGCCGGGGGCGAGGTCGAAGCTGATGCCGTCGACGGCTTTGACGCCGCCGAAGGACTTGCCTAGGTCTTGGACTTTGAGGAGGCTCATTGGGGGGTTGTTCCTTCTCCCGTCCCCTGTGGGCGAGGGGTGAGGTGGGGGCGCACGTTTGCTTGTTTCGGCGTTGCGCCTTGTTTGAGGCTGGGGCCGGGAATTCGCCCCGGCGGGCGAGTCACTTTCTTT
>NZ_LMTS01000228.1:0-8714 GCF_001541225.1 Variovorax sp. WDL1
CACCAGCGGCCCGGCAAAGCCGGTTCCGCGGTGTTCCTGGTATCAATTTCTCTTGTTAGCTGTATTGGAAAGCGGGTTGCACCATGAGTGCTCTTTGGACTGACGTCGAAATCGGGTCGCCTTGCGCCACTTCGCCCAAGATCGAGCGGGAGACCCACAAGCTCGAGAAGCGGCTGTGCCGCGAGGTCGGCCGTGCCATCTTCGACTACAACATGATCGAGGCGGGCGACAAGGTCATGGTCTGCGTCTCCGGCGGCAAGGACAGCTACGCGCTGCTCGACATCCTGCTCAAGCTCCGGGCCCGCGCGCCGGTGCACTTCGACATCGTTGCGGTCAACCTCGACCAGAAGCAGCCCGGCTTTCCCGAGGAAGTGCTGCCCACCTACCTGAAGGCGCTGGGCGTGCCCTTCCACATCGAGGAGCAGGACACCTACTCCATCGTCAAGCGCGTCATTCCCGAGGGCAAGACCACCTGCGGCCTGTGCAGCCGGCTGCGCCGCGGCATCCTCTACCGAGTGGCCGACGAGCTGGGCGCCACCAAGGTCGCGCTGGGCCATCACCGCGACGACATGCTGCAGACCTTCTTCCTCAACATGTTCTTTGCCGGCAAGCTCAAGTCGATGCCGCCCAAGCTGGTGAGCGACGATGGCCGGCACATCGTGATCCGGCCGCTGGCCTACGTGGCGGAGAAGGACCTGGTGCGCTGGGCGCAGCACCGCGCCTTCCCCATCATTCCGTGCACGCTCTGCGGCAGCCAGGAGAACCTGCAGCGCAAGCAGGTCGGCGAGATGCTGCGCGAATGGGAGCGCAAGCACCCCGGGCGCATCGAGAACATGTTCAACGCGCTGCAGAACGTGGTGCCCTCGCACCTGCTGGACGGGGCGGCCTTCGACTTCAAGGGTCTGAGGACGACCGGCGTGGCCGATGACGAAGGCGACAAGGCCTTCGACCCGCCTGATTTCCCGCCGCCTTCGCCCCTTCGCGTCGTGCAGCTTTGAGAGCGGGGGCCTCGCACGAGGCTGGCCGCGCTACAGGGCTTCACGGACCCGCCATCCGGGAGCGACAGGTGCAGTTGGACATCGAGATCCCTGCCACCCGGCACCGAGCACACCGCGCCTAGAATTTCGCGGATGGAGGCCACCCGACTCATCGCCGTGCGCCACGGCGAAACCGCCTGGAACGTCGATACCCGCATCCAGGGCCAGCTCGACATCGGCCTGAACGACACCGGCCTGTGGCAGGCCCGGCGCGTCGGGGAGGCGCTGGCCGACGAGCCCATCGCCGCCATCTACGCCAGCGACCTGGCGCGCGCGTGGCAGACCGCCCTCGAGATCGCACGCTCGCGCGCCATCGAGGTGCAGCCCGAGCCCAGGCTGCGCGAGCGTGCCTTCGGCCACTTCGAGGGCCGCACCTTTGCCGACATCGACGCCTCGCTGCCGGAGCAGGCCCGGCTCTGGCGCACCCGCGACCCGGAATTCGCGCCGGAGGGCGGCGGCGAATCGCTGCTGGAATTCAGGGAGCGGGTGACCGGCATCGCGGGGCAACTGGCGCAGCGGCATCCGGGCGAGCTGGTCGTGCTCGTGGCCCATGGCGGCGTCATGGACGTGCTCTATCGCGCCGCGACCCGCCAGGAACTCCAGGCCCCGCGCACCTGGCACCTGGGCAATGCCGCCATCAACCGCCTTCTCTGGACCCCCCAGGGCTTCACGCTCGTGGGCTGGGGCGATATCGGGCACCTCGACCAAGGCACGCTGGACGAAGCGACGGCCTGAACAGCCCGCGCGGGGCACCCGCCTTGAAATAGAACTTTTCTATGAGTTCTTACCGATTCCGAGACTTTAGCTGTACCCCCTTTGTATTCAAAATGTAAAAAGAGGGGCAGAATCGTGTCTGCCTGAGGTTCTGGCCGACACAAGGATCGCAACCAAATGCGTCGAGTGTTGCAGGGCGTCCAAACGGCATAGGCGGCCGGCATGGCTTTCGTACGGTGGCGCAGTGTGCTACCCCGGAGCAATATCGGCTCTTAGCGGTTTGAATGCTTTGTAATTACTGGCCATGGGAACGGATCCATGTGTGTCACCGGACCTTCAGGCGGCTACGTAGAAACACACAAACGGGGTAAGGAAGAGCAAGGGCCTGTTCAATGCGGAATCAACTGTTCATGGAGCGCGAGCCTCTCCCCCCTTCTCCTGCCGAGGCCGCCACGCTTTCGCTCGCAGACCTGTTCGCTCCTCGTACCGGCAAGGCGGCGCAGGCCGTGGCGCAGGCCTCCAGCCTGGACATTCCACAGGCCCTGGCAGCGCGCTGGACGGTGGAAGCCCAACAGGGCGGCTACCTTCCCGACACGCTGTTCGCCGCGGCCTGGCTCCTGCTGCAATCCCGCTGGCTGGGGACGCCGGCGGTGGAGCTCCACGAGGTGCTCGGCACCGGTGCAGCGGCGCGGTTGGCGCTGCGCTGCGAGCCCGACAGCTCCGCCTGGCAATGGATCTCGCAGGTCGACCGGGCCCGCCGGGACGCGCAGCCGGCCGAGGCATCGGCCAGCCCCTTTGCCCGCTGGCTGCGCGAAGGCGCGGCCCACGTGGCCGACGGCACGGTCATGCTTCAACTGGGCTTGCAGACGCCGCCCGGCCGGCCGGCAGCGCTGCGGTTGACAGGCGCCGCTTCGCTGATGGACAGCGCGATCGAGATCAGCCTGCTGCTGGCCGTGGCCGACGCCGCGGCCGACCTGCTCGACCACCCGGAGGCCCGCCTGGGCGAGATCCGGACATTGCCGGCGGCTGACCGGAAGCGGCAGCTCGAGGCCTGGAACACCCCGCCCGGCGCCTTCGACCCGGCGCTGACCGTCCACGCCCTGTTCGAGCGCCAGGCCGCCGCACGAGGCGACGCGGTCGCGCTGATCGGCGAGACGGGCGCGCTGAGCTATCGCGAGCTGGACCAGCACGCCGAGTCGCTGGCCCGCCAACTGCAGGCGCGCGGCGTGCGTGCAGGCCACACCGTGGGCGTGCTGCTCGATCGCTCGAGCGCCGCCGTGGTGGCGCTGCTCGGCATCCTGAAGGCCGGTGCGGCGTATGTGCCGGTGCAACCCGATTTCCCGGCCGAGCGCATCGCCTTCATGCTGGCGCATTCCGATGTAGGACTGGTCGTGACCCAGGCCGCCTACAAGCCGCTGGTGCCTGCCGAGCGGCCGCTGCTGGCGATCGACGAGCAAGGCGCGGGGGCCGGCGATGAGACGGCCGCGCTGCCGCCCTTCGCATCCGCAGCCGCGAACGGCGAATCCGTCGCCTACGTGATGTACACCTCCGGGTCGACCGGCACGCCCAAGGGCATCGAGATCTGCCATCGCTCGATCCTGCGGCTCGTGGTCGAACCGAACTACGTCGAGCTGCCGCCCGGCGAGGCCGTGCTGCATGCCGCGCCGCTGGGCTTCGATGCCTCGACGCTGGAGATCTGGGGCCCGCTGCTCAACGGCGGCATCTGCGTGGTGCACGACGAGAAGGTGCCCAGCGGCGCCGGCCTGGCGCGCACCATCGCCCGGCACCAGGTGAAGACGGCCTGGCTGACGGCCGGCCTGTTCAACGCCGTGGTGGACGACGACCCGGCGCAGCTCGCCGGCCTGCGGCAGCTGCTGACCGGCGGCGAGGCGCTGTCGGTGCCGCATGTGCGGCGCGCGCTGGCGGCCCTGCCGGGCACCACGCTGGTCAACGGCTACGGCCCGACCGAGTGCACAACCTTTGCGGCGACCCACCGCATTCCGCGCGAGCTGCCGGCCGATGCGCGCTCGGTGCCGATCGGCCGCCCCATCAACGAGACCGCGCTGCGCGTGCTGAGCCCCTCCCTGGCGCTGCTGCCCGCGGGCCTGGTCGGTGAGCTGTGCATCGGCGGCCGCGGCCTGGCGCGCGGCTACCTGGAGAGCGCCGCGCTCACGGCCGAGCGCTTCGTGGCCGATCCCTTCGCCGACGGCGAGCGCCTCTATCGCACCGGCGACCAGGCGCGCTGGCTGCCGGACGGCACGATCGAATACATCGGCCGCATCGACGGCCAGGTGAAGATCCGCGGCCACCGCATCGAGACCGGCGAGATCGAGGCCGCGCTGCTGGCCCACCCCGGCCTCAAGTCCTGCGCGGTCGTGCCGCAGAAAGATGCGGCCGGCCGCCTGCGCCTCGTCGCCTACCTGGTGGCGCGCGACACCGAGCTGCCCTGGAGCGCGCTGCGCCAGCACCTGGCCGAGCGCCTGCCGGAGCCCATGATTCCCGCGGCCCAGGTGTGGCTCGCACAGCTGCCCGTGACCACCAACGGCAAGCTCGACCGCCGCGCCCTCCCCGAGCCCGCGCGCCAGCGGCCCGAGCTGGCGCAGCCTTACGCCGAAGCGCGCAACGAGACCGAACGCCGCGTCTGCGCCGCGTTTGCCCGCGCGCTGGGCATCGACCAGGTCGGCCGCGACGACAACTTCTTCGATCTCGGCGGCGATTCGCTGCTGGTGCTGCGGGTGCTCAAGGACCTGCAGCAGGGCAGCGCACGCCGCCTCAGCACCAACCTGTTCTTCCGCCAGCCCACGCCGGCCGCGCTGGCGGCCGACATGCAGGCCGCCGAGACCACCCCGGCGGTGGCGACCCCGGCCGAACGCGCACCCGCCCGGCCCGCGGCCGGCGCCGACAGCGAAGCCGTCGCCCTGGTGGCGATGGCCGGCCGCTTCCCCGGCGCCGCGGATGTCGAGCAGTTCTGGGACAACCTGATGGCAGGGCGCGAGTCGATCAGCTTCTTCGACGACGCGACGCTCGATGCCGGCGTCAGCGCCGCGCTGCGCGCCGACCCGCTGTACGTGCGCGCCCGCGGCGTGCTCGACGGCATCGAGAACTTCGACGCCGCCTTCTTCGGCATCAACCCGAAGGAAGCGGAACTGATGGACCCGCAGCAGCGCGTGTTCCTCGAGATCTGCTGGGAATGCCTGGAGCGCGGCGGCTACGTGCCCGACCAGGCGCCGGGCCCCGTCGGCGTGTACGCCGGCATGTACAACGCGAGCTACTTCCAGCGCCACGTGTCCACCCGGCCCGACCTGGTCGAGATGGTCGGCGAGTTCCAGGTGATGCTCGGCAACGAGAAGGACTACATCACCACCCGCGTCGCGAACAGGCTCAACCTGACCGGCCCGGCCGTCAGCGTGCATACCGCCTGCTCCACGTCGCTGGTGGCGGTGGCCCAGGCCTTCCACGCGCTGCGCACCGGGCAGTGCCGCATGGCGCTGGCCGGCGGCGCCTCTGTCACCTGCCCGCCGAGAAGCGGCTACCTCTACAACGAGGGCTCGATGCTCTCCCCCGACGGCCACACGCGCAGCTTCGATGCCAAGGCCAAGGGCACGGTCTTCAGCGACGGCGCGACGGTGGTGCTGCTCAAGCGCCTGTCCGACGCGATCGCCGACGGCGACACCATCTACGCCGTGCTGCGCGGCGCGGCCGTCAACAACGACGGCGGTGCCAAGGCCAGCTTCACCGCGCCCAGCGTGGACGGCCAGGCCGCGGTGATCGAGGCCGCGCTCGCGCAGTCCGGCGTTGAAGCGCGCAGCATCTCCTACGTCGAGACGCACGGTACCGCGACGCCGATGGGCGACCCGATCGAGGTCGAGGGCCTGGTGCGCGCCTATGCCTCGCACACGGCCGACAAGGGCTTCTGCACCATCGGCTCCCTCAAGAGCAACGTGGGCCACATGGTCACCGCTGCCGGCGCGGCGGGGCTGATCAAGACCGCGCTCGCGCTGCACTGCGAGGCGATCCCGGCCAGCCTGCACTACGAGGCGCCGAATCCGGCCATCGACTTCGACGCCACGCCCTTCAGCGTCAACAGCCAGCTGCGCCCGTGGCCGCGCGGCGCCGTGCCGCGGCGCGCCGGCGTCAGCGCGTTCGGCGTGGGCGGCACCAATGCGCACGTGATCGTGGAAGAGGCGCCGCTGCGCGAGCCCTCCGATGCGGCCACCGGCCCGCAGCTGCTGGTGCTGTCGGCGCGCTCGCAGGCCGCGCTTGCGACGGCGGCGGCCCAGCTGGCCGATCATCTCGACGCCCACCGCGAACTGCCGCTGGCCGACGTCGCGCACACCCTGCGCGTCGGCCGCAAGGCCTTCGCACATCGCGCCTGCGTGGTGGCCTCGTCCATCGACGAAGCCGTGGCCGCCCTGCGCACCGCGGATTCTCCGGCGCGTGCCGGCGCCGCCGCCCCGGCGTGGGTGCCGCAGCCGGTGTTCATGTTCCCCGGCCAGGGCGCGCAGTACGCGGGCATGGGCCTGGCGCTGCACGCGGCCGAGCCGGTGTTCCGCGCCGCCTTCGACGAATGCCTGCAGGCCTTCGAGGGCGTGCTGGACTTCGACCTGCGCGAGCGCATCGCCTCGGACGATCCGGCCGCACTCTCGCCCACCTCCGTCACCCAGCCCGCCACCTTCGCGCTCGAATATGCGCTGGCCCGCCAGCTGATGTCGCTGGGCGTGCAGCCGGCCGCGATGATCGGCCACAGCGTGGGCGAATTCGCCGCCGCCGTGCTGGCGGGCGTGATGCGCCTGGAAGACGCAGCCCGGCTGGTCGCGCGCCGCGGCGCGCTGATGCAGGCGCAGCCGGCCGGCATCATGCTCTCGGTGCGCCTGGCCGCCGCCGAGCTTCTGCCGCTGCTGCCCGAGGGCATCTCGCTGGCTGCCGACAACGGACCCGCGGTCTCGGTCGCCGCCGGGCCGGCCGAGGCCATCGAGCAACTGCGTGCCGCGCTCGAGGCCAAGGGCATCGTCGCGAAGGCGCTGCAGACCTCGCACGCCTTCCACTCCGCGATGATGGAGCCCGCCGTCGCGCCCTTCGAGGCCCTGGTGCGGGAGCTCAGCCTCTCCGCGCCGCGCTTGCCGATCTACTCCACCCTCACCGGCCGCCTGCTGACGGCCGAGGAAGCGACCGACCCGCATTACTGGGCCCGCCATCTGCGCGAAACGGTGCGCTTCTCGCCCGCTGTGCGCGAGGTGCTCGCCCAGCTCGCGCATCCGCTCTTCGTCGAACTCGGCCCGCGCAACACCCTGGCCACGCTGGTGCGCCAGCACGCGAGCAAGGCCCAGCCCGCTCCCGCCGTGTCGCTTCTTGCCGACCAGCCTGCGGGCGAATGCGCCGCCTGGCGGCTGGCGGCGGGCCGACTGTGGGCGCAGGGCGCCGAGATCGATCTCTCGCCGCTGGACCGTCGTGCGCGCAAGCACCGCGTGCGCCTGCCCACCACCCCATTCGAGCGCAAGCGCTTCTGGGTCGACATCGCATCGTCGGCACCGGTCGCGCCTGCGCTCGCTTCTTCTTCCATACCTCAACCTGCACCCCAGGCCCCATCGATTCCGGAGTTGACATCCATGACCGCCGCAGCCGCCATTTCCCCGCCACCCGCGCGCCGCGCCTCGCTCGTCACGCGCCTTCGCGAGCTGTTCGAGAACCTCTCCGGCGCCGACATGGCCGAGGTCGACGGAGCCGCGCCCTTCGTCGAGATCGGGCTGGACTCGCTCACGCTCACGCAGGCCGCGCTGCAGGTCAAGAAGACCTTCAAGGTCAACCTGAGCTTCCGCCAGCTGATGGAGAGCTATCGCAGCTTCGATGCGCTGGCCGAATTCCTCGACGCGACGCTGCCCCCGGAGGCCGCTCCCGCAATGCCGCCCGCCGCACCGATGCCCGCGGCCGTGGCGCCGCAGCAGGCGGTGGCAACCGTCGCCGCGATGCCGGCGATGGCGATGCCGGCAGTGCAGGTCCTTCAGCCCCTGCCTGCCGTGGCACAGGGCGGCAGCCTGGTCCAGCAGGTCATCGCGCAACAGATGCAATTGATGCAACAGCAACTCGCATTGCTGTCGGCGGCGCCGACGGTGCCGGTCAGCCCCGTGCTGCCGGTGCCGCCGGTGGAGCAACCCACGCCCATGGCCACCGCCGCGGCCACGGCGTCCAACACCCCCGAGCCGGCTGCCGAGGAGCCGGCCCCGGCGCCGACGTACGACGTCAAGAAGGCCTTCGGCGCCATCGCGCGCATCCACACGCAAAGCAAGGAGCCGACGGAGCGCCAGAAGGCGCGGCTGGCCGCCTTCATGCGCCGCTACGTGGAGCGCACGCAGAAGAGCAAGGCCTTCACCGAGCAGAACCGCCCGCACATGGCCGACCCGCGCGTGGTCAACGGCTTCCGCCCGGCCACCAAGGAGATCACCTACCAGATCGTGATCGAGCGCTCCAAGGGCTCGCGGATGTGGGACATCGACGGCAACGAGTACGTCGACACGCTCAACGGCTTCGGCATGAATCTCTTCGGCTGGACGCCGGACTTCATCAACGAGGCGGTGAAGAAGCAGCTCGAACTGGGCTACGAGATCGGCCCGCAGCACCCGCTGGCCGCCGATGTGACCCGGCTGCTGTGCGAGCTCACCGGCTTCGACCGCGCCGGGCTGTGCAACACCGGCTCCGAGGCGGTGATGGCGGCGCTGCGCATCGCACGCACCGTGACCGGCCGCAGCACGGTGGTGCTGTTCACCGGCTCCTACCACGGCACCTTCGACGAGGTGCTGGTGCGCGCCGGCCGCAGTGCCAAGGGCATGTCGGCCGCGCCCGGCGTGCTGCAGGGCATGTTCGGCGACGTGCGCGTGCTGGACTACGGCACGCCCGAGGCGCTCGAATTCATCCGTGCGAATGCCGACGACCTGGCCGCCGTGCTGGTCGAGCCGGTGCAGAGCCGCC
>NZ_LMTS01000228.1:8744-12385 GCF_001541225.1 Variovorax sp. WDL1
GAAGTCCGAGTCCTGCCTGATCTTCGACGAGGTCATCACCGGCTTCCGCTGCGACCTGGGCGGGGCGCAGGCGCTGTTCGGCATCCGTGCCGACCTGGCTACCTACGGCAAGGTCCTGGGCGGCGGCATGCCCGTCGGCGTGATCGCCGGCAAGCGCACCTACATGGATGCGCTGGACGGCGGCCCCTGGCAATACGGCGACGACTCGGTGCCGACCGTGGGCGTGACCTACTTCGCCGGTACCTTCGTGCGGCATCCGCTGGCGCTCGCCGCCTCCAAGGCCGCGCTGGAGTACCTCAAGCAGGACAACAACAAGCTGCAGACCCAGCTCAACCTGCACACCGCGGCGATGGCCGACGAGCTCACGGCCTTCTGCCGCGAGGTCGGCGCGCCACTGGAGATCCGCTACTTCTCGTCGCTGTGGCGCGTGAGCTGGCTCGAAGACCATCCGCTGCAGGACCTGCTGTTCGCGATGATGCGCAGCCGCGGCGTGCACATCCTGGACAACTTCCCCTGCTTCATGACCACCGCGCATTCACAGCAGGACATCGCGACCATCAAGTCGGCCTTCAAGGAATCGATCGCCGAGATGCAGGAAGCCGAGCTGCTGCCGCGCCGCGCGGCCCCCCGGATGGCGCTCGATCCGGCGCATCCTCCTACGCCCAACGCCCGCCTCGGACGCGACAAAGACGGTCAGCCCGCCTGGTTCGTGCCGGACCCCAAGGCCCAGGGCAAGTTCACGAAGTACCAAGCATGAGCGCCGTCGCCGCCACCCTCGCTCCCGAAGACACCGCCGAGGAGTTCGATCCCTTCGCCTCGGGCCTGATCGAGCGGATCGTTCCCACCACCGAGGCCCAGCGCGAGGTCTGGCTCGGCGATCGCCTGAGCCCGGAGTCCTCGCTGGCCTACAACGAGTCGATGCGCCTGCGCCTGAAGGGCGTGCTGGACACGGCCGCGCTGGCCCTGGCGCTGGACCGGCTCGTGGCACGCCACGAGTCGCTGCGCGCCACCATCTCGCCGGACGGCACGCAACTGCTGATCGGCGAGCCCGCCCCGGTCGTCCTGGCCGAGCATGACCTGGGCACGCTCGACGTAGCCGCGCAGGAGCGCCGGCTGGAGGACGACGGCCTGGCCGTGGTGCTCGAGCGCTTCAACCTGGAGCAGGGCCCGTTGTTCCGCGCCGCGCTCTACCGGCTGTCGTCCATCGACCATGTGCTGGTGCTGAGCGCGCACCACGCGATCTGCGACGGCTGGTCCTGGGGCGTGATCAGCCAGGACCTTGGCGCGCTCTACGCCGAGCAGATCGGCGCCGGCCCGGCGCTGGAGCCGGCCGCCCAGTACTCCGACTATGCCGCCTGGGAAGCCCAGGAGGCGAACAGCCCCGAGATGGACGCCCACATCGGCTACTGGCTCTCGCGCTATGCCGGCGGCAGCCTGCCGGTGCTGGAGCTGCCGCTGGACCGCCCGCGCCCGCCGGTGCGCACCTTCAATGCCTACCGCATCGACCATCTGCTGGAGCAGCCGCTCATCGATGGGCTGCGCAAGTTCGGCGCCAGTGCCGGCACCAGCCTGTTCGCCACCATGTTCAGCGCCTTCGCGGCGATGCTGCACCGCCTGACGGCGCAGGACGACCTGGTGATCGGGATCGCAGCCGCCGGCCAGATGCCGAGCGACATGCCCTCGCTGGTGGGCCACTGCGTCAACCTGCTGCCGATCCGGGTCGCGGTCGACGCGCAAGCCCCCTTCGACCGGCTGGCGCGCACGTCCGCCAGCACGCTGCTCGACGCCTTCGAGCACCAGACCCTGGGCTACGGCGCGCTGCTCAAGAAGCTGCCGGTGCCGCGCGATCCCAGCCGCCTGCCGCTGGTGAACGTGCTGTTCAACGTGGACCGCGATGCCGCGCCCAACGACGGCAATTTCCCCGAGCTCAAGGTCGAGCAGAGCACCATCGGCCGGCGCTACGAGAACTTCGAGCTGTTCCTGAACATCACGCCGGTGGTGGGCGGCATGCAGATGGAGGCCCAGTACAACGCCGACCTCTACGACGACGCGACGGTGCGCGGTTGGCTGGACATGTACGAGCAGCTGCTGCGCGACGTGGTGCGCCAGCCCTCCCAGGCCGTCGGACGGCTCGCGCTGCTGTCGGACGCGAAGGCGCACGCGCTGGCAGCCCTGCAGCCGGCGCCGACCCCGCTCGAAGGCGCGCCGCTGATGCACGCCGGCTTCCTGGCCCATGCGGCCTCCCAGCCCGAGCGCCCCGCCCTGCGAGACGGCACCCGGCGCCTGAGCTACCGCGAGCTCGACGAGCGCTCCAACCGCCTGGCGCACGCGCTGCGCGCGCGCGGCATGGGCCGCGGCGAACGCGTGGGCCTGTGCCTGGACCGCGGCTTCGACATGTTCGTCGCCCTGCTGGCGGTGCTCAAGAGCGGCGCGGCCTACGTGCCGCTGGACCCGGCCTTTCCACAAGCGCGGCTGGACTACTACGCGGAGGATGCGAGGCTCGGCCTGCTGCTGACTTCGTCCACCATCGCCGCCGCGCCCAAGGCATGGCGCGAGGACGCGGCCGAGCGCGTGCTGTTGCTGGACACCGATGCCACCTGGCTCGACCAGCCCGCCACCGCCCTGCCCCCAGGCGCGCAGGACGCGCAGGCCGAGGACGTGGCTTACGTGATCTACACCTCCGGCTCCACCGGCAAGCCCAAGGGCGTGTGCGTGCCGCACCGCGCGGTCGCCAACCTGATGCAGACGATGCAGCGCGAGCCCGGCATCGGCCGCGAGGACCGGCTGGCCGCCGTCACCACCCTGTCCTTCGACATGGCGGTGCCCGAGGTCATGCTGCCGCTGGCCGCCGGCGCCGAGATCGTGATCGTGCAGCGCGAAGTCGCGATGGACGGCAACCGCCTGCGCGCGCTGCTGGAATCCGAAGCCGTCACCATCCTGCAGGCCACGCCCGGCATGTGGCGGCTCCTGCTCGACGCGCAGTGGTCGGGTCCGCGCGGGTTCCGCGCCTGGATCGGCGCCGAGCCGGTGCCCGCAGATCTTTCGCTCGAACTGATGGACCGCACCAGCGAGCTGTGGAACCTGTATGGCCCGACCGAGACGACCGTCTGGTCCACCGTCTGGCGGATGGAGCGCCCGCTCATCGCGGCGCGCGGCGTCTCCATCGGCAAGCCGATGGCAAACACCGGCGTCTGGATCCTGGATGCCAACCTGCAGCCCTGCCCGATCGGCGTACCGGGCGAGATCTGCATCAGCGGCCTGGGCGTGACCCTGGGCTACCTGGATCGCCCCGAGCTGACGGCCGAGCGCTTCGTCACCACGCCCATCGACGGCGTGCCGACCCTGATCTACCGCAGCGGCGACCGCGGACGCTGGCGCAACGACGGCCTGCTGGAGCACATGGGCCGCTTCGACTTCCAGGTGAAGGTGCGCGGCTATCGCATCGAGCTTGGCGAGATCGAGGCGCGCTGCAACGAGGTGGAGGGTGTGGTGCGCAGCGTGGTGATCACCCGCGAGGACCAGCCGGGCGACGTGCGCCTGGTCGCCTACCTGGCCGTCTCACCGGGCGCCGGCGTCGACCTGGCCGCGCTCGACCGCCATCTGCGCAGCCGCCTGCCGCAGTACATGGTGCCGCAGCACGT
>NZ_LMTS01000228.1:12395-13899 GCF_001541225.1 Variovorax sp. WDL1
GCCGCTGGACGCCATCCCGCTCTTGCCCAACGGCAAGGTGGACCGCAAGGCGCTGCCCAAGCCCAGCGCCACGCACCAGGATGCCGGCGAGCGCCTGGCCCCGCGCAACGAGCGCGAGCGCATCGTGCTGCAGACCATGGAGCGGGTGCTCAACCTGCCTGGCCTGGGCATCCGCGACGACTTCTTCTCGCTGGGCGGCCACTCGCTGCTGGCGGCACGGCTGACCACCCTGCTGAGCCGCGAGTTCGAGCTCACGGTGCCGCTGCGCATGCTCTTCGAGGCGCCGACCGCGGAGCGGCTGGCCGCGGCCATCGAGGGGCTGAACGGCAGCAACGCGCCGCGCAGCGCGCCGATCGCGCACGTGGCCGATCGCCGCAGTGCCCCGCTCACGCCGATGCAGGAGCGCATCCGATTCGTCGAGGAACTGCATCCGGGCCGGCCGACCTATAACGCACCTTCCGCGCACCGCCTCGGCGGGCCGCTGGACGTGCAGAAGTTCAAGGCCGCGCTCGCCATGATCATCGAGCGCCAGCCCTCGCTGCGCACCGCGATCGGCCCCGACCCGGCCACCGGCGCGCCCGCCGCGCTGATCGCGGCCAAGGTGGACTACGAGCTGCCCGTCGTCGACCTGGGCACGCTGCCGGCGGACCAGCGCGAGGCCGAGCTGGTCGAGCGCATGCATGCGCTGGCCGAGCGGCCGATCGACATCCACCGGGCGCCGATGTTCCACGCGGCGCTGTTCCGCATCGCCGAGAACGACCACGCCTTCGTGTTCGTGCCGCACCACCTGGTCTGGGACGGCTGGTCCTTCGACGTGCTGCAGAGCGAGCTTTCGGCCATCTACGGCGCCCTGGTGCGCGGCGAGCCCCACGGCCTGCCCGAACTCGCCGTGACCCACGGCGACTACGCCGACTGGTATGCGAAGTGGCTGACCGAGCCCGAGTTCGAGTCGCAGCTGCGCTACTGGAAGGACCGCTTCGCCAACTCGCCCACGCCCAAGGCGCCGCGCACCGACATGCCGCGCAAGGCCGGCATGAGCGGCGAGGGCGGCGCGCACTGGGTCACCGTCGACAAGGCGCTCACCGAGCGCCTGCGCGAGATCGGCCAGCGCAACGACGTCACCCTCAACATGCTGACGCTGGGCGTCTACATCCTGATGATGAGCAGCATCATCGACAGCCGCGCCATCGTCATCGCCACGCCGGTGCGTGGCCGCGAGGCGCCCGAGCTGGAGCCGGTGATGGGCTTCTTCAACAACGTGCTGCCGCTGTCCTTCCAGATCGACCGCTCGCTGCGCTTCGGCGAGTTCATGCGCTACGTCAAGCAGGAGCTGATCGCGGTGATGAGCCACCAGCAGATCCCCTTCGAGCGCCTGGTGAGCGAGCCGGAATTCGTGGAGCGGGCCCAGGGCGTGGGGCTGTACCAGGCCCTGTTCTCCTTCCAGGATGCACGCGAGCGCCCACGCGACATCGGCGGCCTCGCGCATCGGCAGATGCACCTGCCG
>NZ_LMTS01000228.1:13938-63591 GCF_001541225.1 Variovorax sp. WDL1
CGCGGCGCGACCGATGACCTCGGGATCTGGCTGATGGACAAGCCCCAGGGCCTCGAGGGTGCCGTGGTCTACAACGCCGACATCTACCGGCGCGAGACCGGCGAGGCCTTCAAGGAGCGCTACATGGAGCTGCTGCGCAAGGTGGCCCAGCAGCCGGACACGACCCTTGGGGCGCTCTCCGCGCCCGAGGGCTCGGAGAGCGCGCTCTACCTGCAGCGCCTGGCCGCCGACGCGGCACCGGCGCCGAGCGCGGCCGAGACCGTGGCCGCGCGTCCGGCGCAGGCGCAGCCGGTGCTGCTCCTGCCCGAGCAGGCCAAGCTGGCGCAGATCTGGGCCAGCGCGCTCACCATCGATGTCAACGACATCCGTGCCAACGACAACTTCTTCGACCTGGGCGGCGACTCGCTGCTGGCGATGCGGGTGGTGCAGCAGGCCGAACAGGTGATGGGCTTCCGCGTGGAGCCGCGGCGCTACGTGTTCGAAAGCCTGGGGCAGCTCGCCTCCGCCGCTGCGGGCACACCGCTCGAGGTGGAATCCGCACCTGCCGCCGACAGCGGCGCCAAGCGCGGCGGCCTGCTCAGCCGCGTGCTGGGCTGGGGCCGCAAGAACTGAGGCGCATCGCCATGACGACCGTGCAGCTCCCTTCCTCGATGAACTGCCGCCTCTGGCAGGTGGACCTGGACGCCACTCCGGCGCCGCAGGCCGTGGCCGCCCTCTCCGAAGCGGAGTGGGACCGTGCCCGGCGCTTCGTCTTCAAGCGTGATCGCAACCGCTTCATCGCCGCCCATGCCGCGCTGCGCGAGACGCTCTCCTCGCAATGCGGCATCCCGGCCTCCACGCTGGAATTCGCGCTGGGCGCCCTCGGCAAGCCAAGCCTGGTCGAGCATGGCGGGCTGCGCTTCAATCTCAGCCACAGCGAGTCGCTGGCCCTGATCGCCGTCTGCGACGACGCCGAGGTGGGCGTGGACATCGAGCTGCTGCGCCCGATGCCGGACGCCGAGGCCCTGGCCGAAACCTACTTCAGCGCAGCCGAGCGGCGCGCGCTGGCGGCGCTGCCGCAGGAAGCCCGCGACCGTGCCTTCCTCTGCTGCTGGACGCGCAAGGAGGCCTGCCTCAAGGCCACCGGCATGGGACTGTCGGTGGACACGCGCAGCTTCGAGGTGGGTGTGTCGCCCGACGTGCGCGAAGTGCAGATCGACGCCGCGGACGGCTGCGCGCGGCTCGCGCTATCCTCTTTTCACGATGTCCAGGGAGCGCAATGCGCCGTGGCCCGCGTGCTGGCCTTCGGGCTGGCCCAGGCAGCGTGCCGGCCCCTGGTCGACAATGAGATGTACGCATGACTCCGATGCTCTTCGGCCCGGCCTCCAGGCAGCTGTTCGGGCTTTTCCACGCACCCGAGCGCGACGCCAGGCTCGCAGTGGTGATCTGCATGCCCCTGGGCCAGGAGGCCGTGCGCGGGCACCGGCTGTTCCGCGTGCTGGCCGACCGGCTCGCTCGGGCCGGCGTAGCGGTGCTGCGCTTCGACTATTACGGCAGCGGCGACTCGCCCGGCGAGGACACCGACGGCGATCTCGAGGGCTGGCGCCGCGATGTCTGCGCCGCGCACGAGGAGCTGCGGCGGCGCACCGGCAGCCGGCGCATCATCTGGCTCGGCGCGCGCCTGGGCGCGGCGCTGGCGGTAATGGCAGCCAAGAGCGGGCGCTGCGACCCGGCGCGGCTGATCCTCTGGGACCCGATCGTGGACGGCGCGCGCTACGTCGACGAGCTGCGCGCCGGCCACGTCGATGCGCTGGAGCGTTCCTTCTGCGTGCCCGACGCTGCCTGGCGCCGCCAGCTGGCGCGGGACCCGGACGCCTTCACCGAAGAGACCTTCGGCTTCGGCGTGTCGCCGCTGATGCGCGAGCAATTGCGCGCGCTCTCGCCGGCAAGCCTGCAACTCACCGCGCTGCACGAGACGGTGGTCCTGGCCGATGCCGAGGACCACGCGACCCATCAATGGGCGGCGCAGGAGATGGCTCGTCACATGCCGTTGCGAATCTCGGCCTTCCAGCACCCGCTGGTCTGGACCTCCGATCCGCATCCCAACAACGCAATGGTTCCCACGGAGGCGCTGCAACGACTGCTGGCGGTAATACATGAGTGACTACAAAGAGACACCCGTTCAGTTCGGACCCGACGGCTCGCTGATCGGCATCATCACCACGCCGGCCGAGGGGCCGATGGCGCCGGTGGCCTGCCTGATGCTCAACATGGGCGCCAACCACCGGATCGGGCCGCGACGCATCAACGTCAAGCTGGCGCGGGAGATGGCAGCGCGCGGCATCAGTTGCATCCGCATGGACCTCGCCGGCCTGGGCGACAGCGGGCCGGCCAGCGGCTCCGAGCACTTCCTCACGCAGGCGGTGCTGGACCTGCAGGCGGCCATGAACCTGATCCAGACCATGCTGGGCGTGCGCCGCTTCATCGTGATCGGCCTGTGCTCCGGTGCGACCAACGGCCTGTCGCTCGCGGTGGCCGACTCGCGCGTGGTGGGCCTGCTGATGTTCGACGGCTACGCCTTCCCCGGCCGGCGTGCGCAGCTGGAGCGCAGCTTGTGGCGCGCGCTGGCATTGACCAATCCCGCGGTGATCGGCAAGACGGTACGCTGGCTGCAGCGCAAGTTCTCCGCCGCCGCCGCAGCCGCCGCCGCGCCGCACATCTTCGAGCCCGATCCGCCGGAAGTCACGGCCGCGCTGTTCCGCCGCTCGATGACGCAGATCGCGGAGCGCAACGTGGCGGTGTTGCTGCTGTACACCGGCACCATGCACGTGACCGACCGCAAGCGCGACCAGCTCGGCCCCTTCGCGAAGGAGGCCTTCACCCAGCACTTCGAGTACCAGTTCATCGGCGAGATCGACCATAGCCTCACCTCGATGGCTTCGCAGCAGATCTTCATCGAAGTGGTGTGCGACTGGGCGCTGCGGGTGGTGCAGGGTGCTCCGGTGACTTCCTCGCCGCCTGCCGCCGAGCCAGCACGCACGGGCGGGCAGTTCGCAAGCAGCAGGCCGGCGGTTGCGTTGCAGCGGGATCCGGTGATCTGAGCATCATGTCAGTGTCGCGGTGACGCCTGGAGCCAAACGTACACGCTCCTGGCAGCCCCGCGTCTTGACTGGTGGCCAGACGCGTCATCGTGTCGGCAGATGTTGCAGGCGCTGCCAGCCGACCACGGGATCGCATCGGCCTGCTTGACCGCCTCCTGCAGATACTCGGCGTCGCCGCCTGGCTCGAAATACCGGCCGATCCGAGCCGGTTGCAAGGCTCACGACATGCCCCTTGACCCCATTGACTCGGGTGGCTACCCCTTTGGAACGCAGATATTCCCTCGGGTTACCAACCCGAATGAACACACTGCCGCTCGACTGCCTTGTCGCCAATTTCCTCGCTTGTGAAGGCAGGCTCGACAGCCCTCCAACTCCCGACGAGGAAAATGTCTTTCCCCTTCCGCTCGACGATACGCACTGGCTAGGTGTGCAGATGAGCGAATCGGAAAACGACCTGCTGTTCTTCGCGCATCCCGGGCCCGAGGCGTTCCCTCAAAGCCCGCCGCAAATTGACGCGGAGTTATCCGAAGAGCTGGAACTCGGCGATGACATGGATGGAAGATGGGTTCTGACCGCGAACCGATCGAGTGGGCGCTACACGCTCTGGGTCAGCGTGGAGCACGAACGAGTGGGGCATGTCGAATTCGCGAGGATCGTCGACAACTTGCGCTGGCGCTTTGCGATGTGGGACGACGTTCTCGCAGAGCGTAACAATCCTTCGCAGGCTGTTACTCAGGAGTTCCGCTAACTCGAGTTGGAGAACCTATGGAAGCCCTGACGCGTCGATTCGCCCCGTCCAAAATCTTCAAGACCTTCAAGGAGGACGACGATTCGTCCGGCGACGAAAAGGCCAACAAGGGCGGTAGCAAGAAAGTAAAGAACCTCCAGCCCCCCAAGCTGAAGTCGAACTGGCCGCCGCATCTGGAGAAGCATTACAACGAACTCTCTGCCCTCTACCCGGGACGGGACTTCAAGACCCCGATCAAGACTGCCATCACCCTCCTCCACGCACTCAACCTCGATGACGCTGCTTGCGATGTGCTTCACGATGAGCACGTCATCGAGAACATGGTTATCGAGCTGAAAGCGAAGACGATGCGTTTTGGCGAGAGGTTGACCGGTCGAGGAACCTTCCTGGTCCCGGTCTTCAGGCTCCTGGTGAAGCTGGATGTCAAGGCAGCCCGGCAATTCCATTTCCTCTGCGACCCGGCAGCCAAGGATCTGCGCGCCGGGACGGAGGAATACAGGCTCATTGAGACGTTGCCTCCGGCGCAACCTGCTTCCGATCGCAAGCAGGCAAAGCGCGAAAGGGACCTCTACATGGACAAGGTGAAAAGCACGATCAATGGTGATCCGAAGGCCTACGCCACGCAATTGGTGCTGCTCATCCAGGGCTGTCCCCCAAGCGCGCGCGACAAAGTCCTCAATCTTCTCGCGAACGTCAAGGTGTCCACGGCCTGTCGAAAGTCTCGCGAGCTCGCCGCAGCCGTTGACGGGCTCCAGGGAATGATCCCGGCCGAACGGGGCCAAGTGGACACCACGCTTGCCTTGCTCGTGGTGGATATCAACCTTGCGATGGCCGAAGCGGAGGGCCCCGGGAAGCGGGAGTTCGATTTCTTGCAGGATCCGAAGATAGTTGCACTCTTCGCAAAACTGGAGAAGGGCCTGGGCGAACAGCAGTTCGACCTTGGAACGCTGATTGCCACGCTATGCCCCGGCGAGCGCACGACAGCATCGCAGGCGAAGTTCGTCACAGGATTGATGGGGCATCTGATTCAAGGCGCGCATGACCGCGGGGAGCTATTTGACTTCCAAGGCTTCTTGTCGGCCACGCTGCTTTCGGGTATGCCGGGAAGGTGCGCGAAGTGGCTCGCAAACTCCGCAGTAGGAACCTGCCGAACCGCTGTCGACGTAGGGAGGCTTGTCGACGCTATCGAGCAGGTGGGGTACATGTCGGGCATGGAGATCTCCCATTGGGCGCCGCTCGGCCTCTGGGCAAGTATCGTCGGCAGCGACATCGGCAACTCGCACTACATCAAGCCGCACATCAAGGAGGAACTGGAGCACACAGGATTGCTTGGTGAACTTCGGAAACGGCTCCAAGACGTCGACGACAACTCCCGCAAGTCAATCAGCCTACTCGCCGCGGGCTTCAACGCGGTGGACCAACTGGAAAAAGACAGAGAGCGGTCTATCGAGCTTGCGACGGCATCACACACCGCACAGCGGCAGGCGAAGGAGGAGAAGGAGCAGCAGCGCCTTCAGGATGCGCTCAAGTCAGCTTCCGTCGAGGTGCGCGGCGCGATCGAGGACATGGGCTCGATTTCCTCCTGGGATGAAATGCTTTCATGCGCCAAGTCGGTTTCAGACAAAGCTACGCAGTGGAAAGCTCGACGTGCAGAAGGTTGCGGGGGATTTGGCGGCAGTCGACACATCGGCCGCGATGAAGCTTCTGGGCGTGCTCGCGGCGATTCTTCCTCCGGATAGCGCTCTTGCTTTGCTTGTCGCAGCGCACAAATATCGGCCTGAGTCGATTCAGACCCCAGATTTTGCGAACGGCCTCGTCGATATCTGGTATTTGGCCAGACGAAGAATGGACATGGGCGAAGTGGCGATCGCGACAGACCTCATCAATTTCCTTGCCAAGCTCAGAGAAAATGACGCTTCGTCCAGCACTTACTTTATAAAAATTCGCATAAGGGACCGGATTGCCGTCTCTCCAGCGCTACCTACCTCGCCCGTTGACCGGCAAGTGAAACAGTTGATCGACAACATGTACTAGCTGCCACTCTCGTGTCTGATGCCTTCACCGAGGTGCTCGGCTTGGCCCGATGCTCAGGCGGCAGGCCCAGGCGCCGCGTACGCGAGCTTCTCCCCCGGCAGCTCCTGCATCGGCCCGCTGCCGCTGTAGCGGTCCAGCGCCAGGTAGATGGCCGGCGTGATGTAGAGCGTGATCACCTGCGAGAACAGCAGCCCGCCGACCACCGCCACGCCCAGCGGCTGGCGCAGCTCGGCGCCGGCACCCAGCCCCAGCGCGAGCGGCAGCGCGCCCATCAGGGCAGCCAAGGTAGTCATCAGGATCGGGCGGAAGCGCAGCCGGCAGGCCTCTCGTATCGCGTCGACCGGCGCCATGCCCTGGGTGCGCTGCGCGTCCAGCGCGAAGTCGATCATCATGATCGCGTTCTTCTTGACGATGCCGATCAAGAGCAGGATGCCGATGGTCGCGATCAGCGTCAGGTCGAAGCCGAAGAGCTTGAGCGAAAGCAGCGCCCCCACCGCCGCCGAGGGCAGCCCGGCCAGGATGGTGAGCGGGTGGATGTAGCTCTCGTAGAGCACGCCGAGCAGCACGTAGATGACCAGCACCGCCAGCACCAGCAGCACCGCCTGGCTGGCCTGCGAGCTCTGGAACACCGCGGCGTCGCCGCCGTAGCTGGTGATGATCGAGGGCGGGATCTTGAGCTCGGCCTTGAGCTGGTCGATCTTCGCGGTCGCATTGCCCAGCGGCACGTCGGGCGCAAGGTTGAAGGACACCGTCACCGCCTGCAGCTGGCCCTGGTGGTTGACGGAAGTCGGCCCCACCGTGCGCTTGACGGTCGAGAAAGCCGACAGCGGCACCAACTGCCCGGTCTTGCTGCGAACCGACAGGCGCGACATGTCTTCCTCGAACTGGCGGTCGTCGTCGGCCGCCGAGAGGATCACCTGGTAGGTGTTGCTGGGCGCGTAGATGCTGCCGATCTGGCGGTCGCCATAGGCGTTGTAGAGCGCGGTGCGCAGGTCGCCGACCGCAACGCCGAGCACGCCGGCCTTGTCGCGGTCGATCTCCAGCGTGGCCTGCAGGCCGCGGTTCTGGGAGTCGCTGGTGACGTCGCGGAAGGCGGGGTCGGCACGCATGCGCTCCATCAGCTTTTCGGCCCACTCGTTGATGGAGCCGGCGTTCACGCTTTGCAGGGTGTACTGGAAGCGTGCCTTGCTCTGGCGGCCGCCCAGGCGCAGGTTCTGCACCGGCTGCATGTACGCTGCGATGCCGGGGATCTCGCGAAAGCGCGTGCGCAGGGACTCCATCACCTGCGCCATCTTGCCGCGCTCACTGCGCGGCTTGAGGACCACGAACAACCGGCCGGTATTCTGAGTGGAGCTCGAGCCGCCGACGCCGACGAAGGAGTTGACATAGGCCACATTCGGATCGGTCCGCACGGCCTCGGCCACACGGTCCTGCAAGGCCTTCATCGCCGGAAACGAGATGTCTTCGGCAGCCTCGGTCGTGATGAAGATCTGGCCGATGTCTTCCTCGGGGAAGAAGCCCTTCGGGATGACGATGAACATCCAGGCCGTCAGCGCGAAGGTCGATGCCGCAACGACCAGCATGAGTTTGCGGCGGCGCAGCGTCCAGTCGAGCGAGCGCAGGTAAGTGCCGTGGACCCAGCGGTATCCACGCTCGAACGCGCGGCCTATGGCGGTGCCGGGCTCGGCGTGGCCGTCCTCGTGCTCCTGCGCCCCCGCAGAGCGATGCGTCTGCCGCAAGAGGCGGCTGGCCATCATCGGCACGAGGGTCAGCGACACCACGGCCGACACCAGCACCGCCAGGCCGACCACGACCGCGAACTCGTGGAACAGGAGGCCGATCACGCCCGGCATGAAGAAGATCGGGATGAACACCGCCACAAGCGAGACCGAGATCGAGACGATGGTGAAGCCCACCTCGCGCGCACCGCGCAGCGCGGCGGCCATCGGCGCCATGCCCTTCTCGACGTAGCGCATGATGTTCTCCAGCACCACGATGGCGTCGTCCACCACCAGGCCGACCGCCAGCGTGATGCCCAGCAGCGACACGTTGTCCAGGCTGTAGCCGAAGGCGTAGAGCAGCGCCACGGCGCCGATCAGGGAGATCGGGATGGTGGCCGCCGGAATGAGCGTGGCCACCACGCGGTGCAGGAACAGGAAGATCACCAGCACCACCAGCAGCACCGTGCCCAGCAGCGTGAGCTGGACGTCGTGCACCGCCTCGCGGATGGAGATGGAGCGGTCGTTGACCATGTTGATCTCGACCGACTGCGGCAGCTCCTCGCGGAACCGCGGCATCAGCGCCCGCACCGCGTCCACCACCTGCACGGTGTTGGCATTGGGCTGCCTCTGCACGGCCAGCGAGATCGAACTCTGGCCGTTGAAGCTGCTGGCGGTCTTGACCGACTCGAAGCTGTCCTCGATGGTGGCTACCTCGTCCAGCCGCACCGGCGCCCCGTTGCGCTGGCCGACGATCACCTTGGCGAAGTCGGCGGCCTTTAGCATCTGCTCGTTGGCCTGGATGGTGAGTGTCTGGCGCGGGCCGTCGAGCACGCCCACGGGCGTGTTCGCGTTGGCCAGGCGCACGGCGTTGGCCAGTTCATCGAGGGTGATGTTGCGGGCGTTGAGCAGGTCGGCGTTGGCCTTGATGCGCACCGCGAAAGCCTTGCGGCCATACACCACGACCTGTGCCACGCCGTCGATGGTGGAGAGCGTCGGCGAGATCAGGTTCTCCGCATAGTCGTTCAGCTCGGACGGGTTCATCGAGGGCGAGACGAGCGCGATGAACAGCACCGGCGCATCGGCCGGATTGACCTTGCGGTACGAGGGCATCTGCGTCAGTTCGACCGGCAATTGCCGCTGCGCCCGCAACAGCGCAGCCTGCACATCGACGGCGGCGGCATCGATGTCGCGGCTGCTGACGAATTCCAGGGTGATCGAGCTCACGCCCTGGGTGTTGACCGAGCTGATCGTCGACAGGCCCGGAATGGTGGAGAACTGCTTCTCCAGCGGCAGCGCAACCGAGGAAGCCATGGTGTCGGGACTTGCGCCCGGCAACTGCGCGTTGACGTTGATGACCGGCGTGTTGTAGCTGGGGAGGGCCGCGACCGGGATCTGGAAGTACGCAAAGATGCCGGCCACCACCACGGCGGCCGAGAGCAGCACCGTCATCGCCGGACGACGGATGCAGAGCTCCGAGATATTCACTGGATTGCCTCCCGCAGGCTCGTCACTTCGTGTATGGGCGGCCGGGCGGCGCTCATGTGCGCTCCCGCTGCGCGACCACCCTGGCGTCGCCGGGCGTTGCGGAGGCGGCTCCGCCCGAGGTCGCCTGGGGCGCATTGCCATTGGAGCGCTGCGGCTGGCCGGCGCTGTCGAGCCGCACCTTGCCGCCCGGGCGCACGTTCTGCTTGCCTTCGATCACCACCTGCTCGCCGGGCTCCACGCCGCGCACCGCGACCTGCGTGCCGAAGTTGTACAGCGCCTGAACCTTGCGGCGCGTCGCTGTCCGCTCGGCGTCGACGACGTAGACCGAGCTGCCCTCGGCCAGCATCATGATGGCGGCCGCGGGAATCACGGTGGCGCCCTCGAGCGTGCGCACGGTCACGCGGGTCTCGACGAACTGGCCGGGCCACAGGCCCTGGTCGGCGTTGTCGAACACAGCCTTGGCGCGCACGGTGCCGATCAGCGGGTCGACCGTGTTGTCGACGAAGTTCAGGGTGCCCTTCATCGGCGTCTTGCGCCCGCTCACGAGTGCCTCGACCGGCGCGTGCGAGCGCGCGGCGGCCAGCAGGTCCTGCAGCTTGTCTTCGGGCACCGGGAAGCTGACCGCGATCGGGTCGAGCTGGGTGATGGTCACCAGCGACAGGCTGGGCTGCACCAGGGTGCCCGGGTAGATGTTGACGGCGCCGATGCGCCCGGCAATGGGCGCGCGCAGCGTGGCATAGCCCAGCGCCACCTGGGCCGATTGCACCGCGGCCTTGTCCGCTGCCACCGCGGCGCGCTGCGCCTCCAGTTGCGACAGCGTGGCGTCGGCGGCGGCCTTGGCGATGAAGTTCTGCGCCACCAGCTCCTGGCTGCGCCGGTACTGGCGTTGCAGGTCGGCCAGTGTGGCCTCGTCCTTCTGCTGCTGGGCACGGGCCTTGGCCAGGTTGGCCTGGTCGGGGCGGTCGTCGAGCGTGAAGAGCAGTTGCCCTTGCTTGACGAACTGGCCCTCCTTCACATGCACTTCGCGCACCGTGTTCGTGACCTGCGGGCGCAGATCCACGCTGTTGAGGGAGACCACGCTGCCATTCACCTGCACGGTCACCGGCACGTCCTGCTTCTGGGCCGCCGCCAGCGTGACCAGGGCCGGCGCCGCCGCGCCCGGGCCAACGCCCTTGCCGGGCGCGGCGGCGGTTCCGGCGGGCGGCGCGCCCGTCTGCGCCACGTCCTGCGTCCTGTTTTCCGCCCAGCGCCACGCGCCGGCTGCGCTCAGGATCAGCACACCCGAGAGGGCGAGGACGAGTTTCTTGTTCATGAGCGCTTCTGGGTTGGGTAGAAAGCCGGCCGCGGTTGTTCGAGGCGCACTTTTGCCTGACAACAGCTATTGGAGCAGGGGTCGGGGATTGCCGTCCATCGGTGCCGTAAAGATAAGTAAAGCGGATATGAAGCACCGCACGGAAGGCGCCCCGTTCTCGGGGGAAGGCGGGAGGCCGCCGCTTAGAATCGCCGCTGCCCCACAGCCTCTGGATGAACACCATGAACCGCTGCAACACCCCCTGGACTGCCCTCCTTCTGGCGGCACTGTGCACCGTGACGGCGCCTGCTGGCGCGCAGGAACCGGTCCAGACGCAGAACGAGGCCGCGCTCGGCGGCCGCAACTTTCCGATCGGCACCCTGCGCGGCCGCTTCATGGTCGTGAATTCGCCCGAGATCCAGCTCGACGGCCAGCCCGAGCGGCTCTCGCCGGGCGCGCGCATCCGCAGCGCCCAGCAGATGCTGGTGATGCCGGCGAACCTCACCGGCCAGAACCTGCTGGTCAACTACAAGCGCGATCCCGCGGGCATGGTGAGCGAGGTCTGGATCCTCACGCCCGAGGAGGCCCAGGCCAAGCGCGAAACCGCCGACAGGCCGCTGCTGAACTTCTGGCCCTTCGTGGCCAACTCCGGCCCGCGCGACGACGGCAAGACGCCGTTCGACCAGCTGCCGCGCTACGGCCAGTAGCTGTCGAATCCGGGTACCGGTCGCGAAGGCTTCGCACCCTTCGCGGCCGGATGTCCGCTTTTCGACGGCACCTCCACGGAGCCTCCTCATGACCCCAAAAGTTTTCATCAAGACCTTCGGCTGCCAGATGAACGAGTACGACTCGGACAAGATGGCCGACGTGCTGCGCGCCGCCGAAGGCTACGAGCCCACCACCGACGTGGAAGAGGCCGACCTGATCCTCTTCAACACCTGCTCGGTGCGCGAGAAGGCGCAGGAGAAGGTGTTCTCCGACCTCGGCCGCGTCAAGCACCTCAAGGCGCGCGGCGTGAAGATCGGGGTCGGCGGCTGCGTGGCCAGCCAGGAAGGCGCGGCCATCATCGCGCGCGCGCCGTACGTCGACGTGGTGTTCGGCCCGCAGACGCTGCACCGCCTGCCCGAGCTGCTTCACCAGCGCGAGCGCGCCGGCCAGCCGCAGGTGGACATCAGCTTCCCGGAGATCGAGAAGTTCGACCACCTGCCGCAGGCGCGGGTCGAGGGCGCAACCGCCTTCGTCTCGATCATGGAAGGCTGCTCCAAGTACTGCAGCTACTGCGTGGTGCCGTACACGCGCGGCGAGGAGGTGAACCGGCCGCTTGACGACGTGCTGGTCGAGGTCGCCGGCCTGGCCGACCAGGGCGTGCGCGAGGTCACGCTGCTGGGGCAGAACGTCAATGCCTACCGCGGCCGGATGGGCGACACCGCCGAGATCGCCGACTTCGCGCTGCTGATCGAGTACATCGCCGAGATCCCCGGCATCGAGCGCATCCGCTACACCACCAGCCATCCCAACGAGTTCACGCCGCGCCTGATCGAGGCCTACGCCCGGGTGCCCAAGCTGGTGAGCCACCTGCACCTGCCGGTGCAGCACGGCAGCGACCGCATCCTGATGGCGATGAAACGCGGCTACACGGCGATGGAATACAAGAGCACGGTGCGCAAGCTGCGCGCCATCCGCCCCGGGCTTTCGCTAAGCAGCGACTTCATCGTCGGATTCCCCGGCGAGACCGACGCGGACTTCGAGAGGATGATGAAGCTGATCGACGAGCTCGAGTTCGACAACAGCTTCAGCTTCATCTTCAGCCCGCGCCCCGGCACGCCGGCGGCACAGCTGCACGACGACACACCGCACGACATCAAGCTGGCACGGCTGCAGCGGCTGCAGGCGGTGATCGACGGCAACGTCAAGGGCTTCGGCCAGGCCCTCGTGGGCACGGCCCAGCGCGTGCTGGTCGAGGGCCGTTCGCGCAAGGATGCGAACGAGCTGATGGGCCGCACCGAGTGCAACCGGGTGGTGAACTTCGCGGGCGATCCCCGGCTGGTCGGCCGCATGGTCGACGTGAACATCACCCGCTCGCTGGCCTACACGCTGCGCGGCGAGGTGCCCACCGCGGAATCGGCCGCGTCATCGGCGCGCATGGCCGCGCCGGCCGCCTGATGGCGAGCCTGAAATCGGCGCGCGGCTCGTTCCAGCAGCTGTTGCTGTTCGCATTCCTGCTGATCACCGCGCTGCTGGTGGGCGTGGCCCTGCGCTCCGTGTTCCAGTACGACGCGCTGATGACCCAGAGCCGCAACGCCGCAGGCCGCGCGCTCACGCTTTCGGGCGCGGCGCAGTCCCTGGCGGAGCGCAGCGCCGCGATGGAGCGCGCAGGGCGCCAGTCGTTGGTGCTCAACGATGCGGTGCTGCGCCGCCGCTTCGATGACGCGGCGCGCGACGCGCACCAGGCGCTCGATCGCCTCGGCGCGAACGGCCTGCCCGCCACCGGCCTCGACCTGTGGCGGGCCCAGCTCGCCGTGATCGAAGGATTGATGAGCGGCGCGCCCGAGACCGCGCTCGCGCGCGAGAGCTCGATGGCGATGCAGTTCCGCGAACTTGACGCGCTCAACAGCAACCTCGCCCAGCAGGCTCAGATCCTGATAGAGGCGCAGAACAACGCGCTGGCGCAGCGCATCGAGAACGCACGCCGGCGGCTGATGCGCGAAGTGCTGGCCGCGAGTGCATTGGCGGTGGCGCTCGCGTTGGCCTTCGGTGTTTGGCTGGCCCGGCCCTTCAAGCGGCTGCAGCGCGCGATCGTCGGCCTGGGCGAGAACCGGCTCGACGAGCCGATCGACATCCGCGGTCCGGCCGACGTGCGCCGCATCGCGCAACAGCTCGAATGGCTGCGTCTGCGGCTGACCGAACTGGACGCGGACAAGGCACGCTTCCTGCGCCACGTCTCGCATGAGCTCAAGACCCCGCTGGCCGCGCTGCGCGAAGGCGTCTCGCTGCTGGAGGACGGCGTGACCGGCGCCCTGAACCCGGCTCAACGCGAGGTGGCCCAGATCCTGCAGCAGAACACGGTCGCGCTGCAGGGGCAGATCGAGGCGCTGCTGCGTTTCAATGCGGCGGCTTTCGAGGCGCGCGAGCTGCGCCGCCAGCGCACGCCCCTGCTGCCGTTGATCGAGGAGCAGATCGAGGCCCAGCGCCTGCAATGGCAGGCCAACGGGCTCACGGTGCGGGCCGAGGGCGAGCCGATCGCAGTGGTGGTCGACCCGGTAAAGCTTGGCACCGCGGTGGCCAACCTGCTGTCCAACGCGATTCGCTATTCGACGCGCGGCGGCACCATCGCGATCACCGTGTCGAGCACGCCCGACACCGTCTGCATCGAGATCCAGGATGCCGGTCCGGGCATCGCCGAGAGCGACCGCGACCGCATCTTCGAGCCTTTCTTCCGCGGCGAACGCCAACCCCAGCATGCCGTCAAGGGCACCGGCATCGGGCTGTCGATCGTGCAGGAGTACATTGCAGCCCATGGCGGTCGCATCACGCTGCTGCCGGAGGGACCCGGGGCGCGCTTCCGCATCGAGCTGCCGCGCTCCACCTGACCACAGCCCCCGCTTCAAGCGTTTTCTCCGACCCATGCTCTTCAGTTCGCTAGCTCGCAGATCCGCATTTGCCATGACCGTGCTCGTCATGCCGCTGCTGCTCGCTGCATGCGCCGCGCCCCCCAGCCCGCCGCCCGAACCCGTCGCCGTGCAGCCGCCGCCGCCACCGCCTCCCCCCCCACCGCCGCCGGTGCAGCCCGTCGAGGCTGAGCCGATGGCCCCGGCCACCCAGCCGGCGCTGATCTTCACCCAGCTCACGCAAGGCCCCGTGGCCGCCCTGCTCGTCTACGCCGACAAGGTGCGCCCGCTGGGCGGCAACGAGCTCGCCAACGAAATTGCACGCCTGGGCGAACCCGGCGAGCAGCCCCTGGTCCAGATGCAGCTGGCACTGCTGCTCGCGCAGACACGCGCCCCGGCCGATCTCGCGCGCGCGCTCGGCCTGGTGCAGCGCGTGATCGCCAACCAGGCGAGTGAAGCCCAGGCCCTGCACCCGCTCGCCCGGCTGCTGGCCGCGCGCTACCAGGAGCAGCGCCGCGTCGAAGACGAGCGCGACCGCCAGGCCCAGCAGGTGCGCGACAGCCAGCGGCGCATCGACCAGTTGAGCGATCGCATCGAGGCGCTGCGTGCCATCGAGCGCAGCTTCTCGCGTCCCAACAGCCCGCCACCGCCCGTCGCGCCGGCGGCTCCAAAGCCCGCACCATGATCAACACCGGGTCCGCCAAGCAATCCGCCAGCCCGCCCGGCGCCCGCCTGCTGGTGGTGGACGACGATGCGGACATGCTGCGCCTGCTGTCGATGCGGTTGACGGGCGCCGGCTACCAGGTCACGGCCGTGACGTCCGCCGAGTCGGCATTGACGCAGCTCGAGATCGAGCACCCCCAACTGGTGCTGAGCGACGTGCGGCTGCCGGGCCGGGATGGCCTGCAGCTCTTCGACGAGATCCGCAAGCGCCACCCCACGCTGCCGGTGATCCTGCTGACCGCCCACGGCACCATTCCCGACGCGGTCGAAGCCACGGCCCGCGGCGTCTTCACCTATCTCACCAAGCCGTACGACGCCCGCGAGCTGCTCGACAAGATCGCGCAGGCCCTGGCGCTCGGCGCGCCCGCGCCCAGCGGCGGCAAGGTCGGCGACGAGAGCTGGCGCGCGGAGATCGTGAGCCGCAGCAACCGCATGGCCGAACTGCTGGCCGAGGCCCGGATGGTGGCCAAGTCCGACGCCAGCGTGCTTCTGCGCGGCGACAGCGGTGCGGGCAAGGAACTCCTGGCCCGCGCCATCCACCGCGCCAGCGCGCGCGCCGAGAAGCCCTTCGTGGCTGTCAACTGCGGCGCCATTCCGGAGGCGCTGCTGGAGTCGGAGCTGTTCGGCCATGTGAAGGGAGCCTTCACCGACGCGGTGGCCAACCACAAGGGCCTGTTCCAGCAAGCGGACGGCGGCACCCTGCTGCTCGATGAGATCGGCGACATGCCGCCGGCGCTGCAGGTCAAGCTGCTGCGGGTGCTGCAGGAGCACGCGGTACGGCCGGTGGGCTCGACCCAATCCATCGAGGTCGATGTGCGGATCATCTCCGCCACCCATCGCGACCTCGATGCCGCCATGGAGGCCGGGCAGTTCCGTGAGGACCTCTACTACCGCCTCAATGTGGTGACGCTGAACCTGCCGCCGCTGTCGGCGCGGCGCGAGGACATCCCGCTGCTGGCCAATCATTTCCTGAACCGGCTCTCGAGCAAGTACGGCAAGCGCCTGTCGGGCTTCGCGCCGGAGGCGCTGAAGGCGCTGACCATGGCGCCCTGGCCGGGCAACGTGCGCCAGTTGTTCAACGTGGTCGAGCAGGTCTGCGCCCTGTCCAGCTCGCCGCTGATCCCGTTGGCGCTGGTGCAGCGGGCGCTGCGCTCGCCCAGCGTCGAGGTCCAGACCTATGCCGAGGCCAAGCAGCGCTTCGAGCGCGAGTACCTGGTCGGCCTGCTCAAATTGACCGACGGCAACGTCGCCGATGCGGCACGTCTGGCAGATCGCAACCGCACGGAGTTCTACCGGTTGCTGCAGAAGCACGGGCTCACTGCCGGGCACTTCAAATCGGATGCCCTCCCGCCGGGCGGCGACGCTGTCGCTGACGAGCGACGCTCCTAAGTGCTTGATTTCATTGAAAGTTCACCCAGGGTTAACTTAGGCTGTCGGGCTGCGGCGACAGATTCGGGGTTTTTGGTGGTCTTTTGGTTTAAAAAGCGGGCTCGAAGAGCCGTCGATGCTGCTAACTTGTTGATCTGAAACAACTATTCCTGGCTGGCACAGGGATTGCCCTTAGAAGGGCATGACAGCACTTACCAGCCCATCTTTCGCACTGCGTCCGCAGCGCGACGGCCTGCGTCAAAAGCAGTTTTCCCTCTCGCGGTCCCGCACCGCGGGTCATCCGCCGGCCGGCCTGGCCAACGCCGGCGGTGCGGCACCGGACAGCGTCTTCAAGCGTCTTCCGGCTATCGGCGACACGCCTTCCGTCGAAAAGCAACGGTGGTGAGCCGCATATGAAGCCCAACGATTTCTCCCAGCTCAACGTTCTCACCGAGGCGGATTTCTCCCGCCGCAGCACGCTGCGTGAAGAACGCCATCCCAACTCGGTGACGGCGCCGCCGATCAACCGCGGCTCGATGGCGCCACGCCCCTGGCGCGGCTTCTGGAACAGCATCGGTACGGCATTGCTGGTCAAGCTCGGCGCCGGCGGCAAGGCCGCGGCCGGCGCGTCGCGCGCACCGCAGCGCCCCAAGGCCTGGGAACGCGCAGCCCAGCAGCGCCGCCTCGCCTTCATGGCGCTCACCGTGCTCAGCACGGTCGTCGCCTCGACGCTGTTCGCACGGGTGCAGCCCGACTACGACAACGTTTGGCTCGAGTACAGCCAGATCGCCCTCTACGGCCTGCTCTCGGGCTGGGTGGTGACCGGCTTCGTGACCGCGCTCATGGGTTTCTATGTCTCGGTGCGCGGCGACAAGCACGCGCTGTCGGCCAAACAGGTGGCTGACCATCCGATGAACCCGGAAGCGCGCACGGCAATCATCATGCCCATCTGCAACGAGGACGTGGCCACGGTCTTTGCAGGCCTGCGCGCGACCTGCGAGTCGGTGGCCGCGACCGGCCATGCGAGGCAGTTCGACGTCTTCGTGCTGTCCGACAGCTACACGCCCGAGGTTGCCGCCGCCGAGCGCGCCGCCTGGGAAGATTTGCGCGCCGCTCTGGCGGACAGCCCGAACCAGCCGCAGGTCGAGGTGTACTACCGCCTGCGCAAGCGCCGCACCCACCGCAAGGCCGGCAATGTGGCCGACTTCTGCCGCCGCTGGGGCAAGGACTACCGCTACATGGTGGTGCTCGATGCCGACAGCGTGATGAGCGGCGATTGCCTGACCTCGATGGTCAAGCTGATGGAAGCCAATCCGAGTGCCGGCATCATCCAGACGGCGACCCAGGCCATCGGCCACGTGACCCTGCACGCGCGCGCCCAGCAGTTCGCCTCGCGCGTGACCGGCCGCCTTTTCACGCTGGGCATGCAGTTCTGGCAGCTCGGCGAGTCGCACTACTGGGGCCACAACGCGATCATCCGCATCGAGCCCTTCATGCAGCACTGCGCATTGGCGCCGATCAAGGGCACCGGCGGCATGTCGGGCGGCATCATGTCGCACGACTTCGTCGAGGCCGCGCTGATGCGCCGCGCCGGCTACCACGTTTGGCTGGTCGCGGACCTGGTCGGCAGCTACGAGCAGCAACCGCCGGACCTGCTGGCCGAGCTGCAACGCGACCGCCGCTGGTGCCAGGGCAACCTGCAGAACGCCCGCCTGATGGCCGAGCCGGGCCTGCACCCGGTGCACCGCGCGATGTTCGTCACCGGCACCATGGCTTATGCCTCGGCGCCGATGTGGCTCGCCTTCTTGACGCTGGGCACGGCCCTGTGGCTCACCGGCTCGAGCGTGGTCGCGCATTGGCTGGCGATGCCGATGGAACTGGCCGGCCTCTGGCTGTGGACCTTGTGCCTGCTGTTCCTGCCGCGCATGCTGGGCGTTGCGGCCGTGGTGATACGCGGCGAACAACGCCAGTACGGCGGAGTCGGCGGCCTGCTCAAGAGCGCCGCGCTGGAAAGCACGCTGGCCATCGTGCAGGCGCCTGTGCGGATGCTCGCCCACTCGCTGTTCGTGGTGGTCGCGCTCACCGGCATCAAGCTCGACTGGAAGTCGCCGCCGCGGGAAGCCGCTGCCGTGCCGTGGCGCATCGCCTTCACCCAATTGGCGCCGATGTCGCTGGTCATCGCGGCGCTGGCGGTAGGTATTGCGCTGATCGACGCCAGCGCGCTGGCTTGGCTGATGCCCGTCGGTCTACCGCTGCTGCTGGCGATCCCGCTGACCGTGCTGACCAGCCAGATCGCGCTGGGCAACGCGATGCGCGACCGGGGCTTCCTGGTGATTCCGGAGGAGTCGCGTTCGCCCGCGGTGCTGCGCAGGGCGTGGATGCACGCGGTGCGACTGGCGCGCGCCTGACGGCTTCGCTGCCCATCAAAAAGCCCGCTCCATGAGCGGGCTTTTTTCTTGCCTGGTCCCCAGCGGCAAGGGAGCGGATCAGAAGCGCGGCATGCCGCCCCCACCTCCACCCATGCCGGGCAAGCCTTTCATTCCCCCCATGCGCTTCATCATCTTCATGAGGCCGCCGCCCTTCATCTTCTTCATCATCTGCTGCATCTGCTCGAACTCGTTCAGCAGCCGGTTCACCTCCTGAACCTGCACCCCCGCCCCGGCCGCGATGCGGCGTTTGCGCGTCGCCTTCAGCAGCTCGGGCTTGCGCCGCTCCAGCGGCGTCATGCTGTTGATGATGCCCTCCTTGCGCCGGATGTCGCGCTCCGCGCGGTTCATGTCGGCATCGGTGGCCTTGGCGGCGAGCTGCTGCGGCAGCTTGTCCATGATGCTGGACAGCCCACCCATCTGCTTCATCTGCTGCAGTTGGCCGAGAAAGTCGTTGAGATCGAAGCCGGCGCCGCTCTTGACCTTGGCCGCCAGCTTCTGTGCCGCCGCCACATCGACGCCGGCCGTGACCTGCTCGACCAGCGCCACGATGTCGCCCATGCCGAGGATGCGGCCGGCATGGCGCTCGGCGTCGAACACCTCCAGGCCGTCGATCTTCTCGCTGACACCGGCAAACTTGATCGGCACACCCGTCACCTGCCGCACCGACAGCGCGGCGCCGCCGCGCGAGTCGCCGTCTGTCTTGGTGAGGACGATGCCGGTCAGCGGCAGCGCTTCCTTGAAGGCCTTGGCGGTATTGATCGCGTCCTGGCCCTGCATGGCATCGACCACGAACAGCGTCTCGACCGGGTTCAGTGCGGCGTGCAGCTGCTGGATCTCGTTCATCAGCACCTCGTCGATGGCGAGGCGGCCCGCCGTGTCGACCAGCAGCACATCGAAGAAATGGCGCTTGGCATGATCGAGTGCGGCGCGGGCGATGTCGAGGGGCTTCTGGTCTGGCGTGCTCGGGAACCACTCGGCCCCGGCCTGCCTGGTGACGGTCTTGAGCTGCTCGATGGCCGCCGGCCGGTAGACGTCGCCCGAGACGGTGAGCACCTTCTTCTTGCGCTTCTCGATCAGGTGCTTGGCCAGCTTGGCGGTGGTCGTGGTCTTGCCGGCGCCCTGCAGGCCCGCCATCAGGATCACGGCAGGCGGCTGCGCCACCAGGTTGATGTCGGCCACGCCTTCGCCCATGGTTGCGGCGAGCTCCCGGTTGACGATGCCCACGAGCGCCTGGCCGGGCTTGAGCGACCCCAGCACCTCCTGGCCCATCGCCTTCTCCTTGACGCGGGCCACGAAGTCGCGCACCACGGGCAGCGCGACGTCGGCCTCGAGCAGGGCCATGCGCACCTCGCGCAGCATGTCCTGCACATTGCTTTCGGTGATGCGGGCCTGCCCGCTGACCTGTTTGACGAGGCGTGAGAATTTTTCGGTGAGGGCGCTGGCCATGGTGTTTCCCGCGGGCGGGACCGGTGGGTGGGGAGCGGGGCGTCTTCGCAAAGGGTCACACCAAGGCGAGACGCTAAACTCCGGTCGATGATTTTAGCGATCCCCTCCCCACTCGGCGTGGCGCTGGGCATCGCCACCGCCGCCGCCTACGGCGCGACTGCCGCAGCCTCCTCCTGGCTCGGGCGGTCTTCCACGCAATGGATGCTGGGCCTGGCCTGGGTGCTCCACGCGTGCGTGCTCGCCTGGTCGCTGGCTGGCGGCGACCCGCGCTTCGGCTTCGCGCCGGCGCTGTCGGTCACCGCCTGGCTGGTGATGACGGTCTACGCGATCGAGAGCCGCCTTTATCCGCAGCTCAAGGTGCGGCGCCTGCTCCCGGCCCTGGGCGCGGCCGCCGTACTGCTCGCGATGATCTTCCCGGGTACGCCGCTGCACGTCTCGGCCTCGCCCTGGCTGCCGCTGCACCTGGCGCTGGGCATCGCCTCCTACGGCCTGTTCGGTGCGGCCGTGGTCCATGCCTGGCTCATGACTCGCGCCGAGAAGCAGATCCGGCTTGCGGCCGAACCGCAGGCCGGCGTGCCTCTGCTCACCATGGAGCGGCTGACCTTTCGCTTCGTGACGGCCGGCTTCGTGCTGCTATCGGCCACGCTGCTAGCCGGCCTGCTGTTCAGCGAGCAGCTGTACGGCCCCAATGCGCGCGGCTGGAAGTGGGACCACAAGACCGTGTTCTCTGTCCTGGCCTGGATCAGCTTCGCGGTGCTGCTGATCGGGCGGGCGCGCTTCGGCTGGCGCGGCCGCACCGCGCGGCGCGTGCTCTATGCCGGCGCGGCCCTGCTGCTGCTGGCCTATGTGGGCTCGCGCTTCGTGCTCGAGGTGGTGCTGGGGCGCGCAGCGCCATGAAATACCTGCTGGTCCTCGCAATCATCCTGGTGGCGGTCTGGCTCTGGCGCAAGGCTCGGCGCGAAGAACTGCAGTCGCGAACGCCGCCTCCCCCTTCTGCGCCCGCGCCTGAGCCAGGCAGCATCGGGCCTCCGCAAGCCATGCTGCGCTGCGCGCACTGCGGGCTGCACCTGCCGGCCCCGGACGCGGTGCGCGGTGCCGACGGCACGGCGTACTGCAGTGCGGCGCACCGCCGGGCCGCGACGCCCTGAACGAGGCTCCATCGATGCGCCGCCGGGCCGCTCCCAGGGCGAACAGCAACGCAGCCCGCTGGGCGGAGGTTGCCTTATGAGCACCTTCCTCTGGTCGCGTGCCGAGCCCGGGACCGATTGGACGCCGCTCGACCAGGCGGCCGGCCGTGAAAGCTCGGCCCTGCTGCGCCTGTGGCGCGGCTTCATGACCGCGCGCAGCTTCGTCGCCGTCGTGCTGCTGCTGCTCCAGGGCCTGGTCTTCGCGCTCGGTCAGGCCATGCAGCCGACCGTGGTAGCGCTGGCGGTCGGGTACCTGCTTGCCACTCTGCTGGTCGCGCGCTATGCGCTCTTCCAGCCGCCAGTGCGGCGCTTCGGCACGGCCTGGCTGTCGACCATCGGCGTCGACCTGGTGGTCTTCAGCGCACTGCAGCTGCTGCAGGTGGGCAGCATCAACTACACGCCGTTGTTCGCCCTCCCGGTGCTGATGGGCGCCGTCCTGGGCAGCGGTGCCGTCGGCCTGGGCACCACGGCCATTGTCACGCTGCTGCTGCTGACGCAGGCCGGCTGGTACTGGCTGCAGCAGCAAGCCGAACCATCGGCGCGCTTCGTGCAGGCCGCGCTGACCGGCACCGGCCTGTTCGTGGTGGCGCTGCTGGCGCACGAGCTGTCGCGGCGGCTGATGCGCGAGGAGGCGCTGGCGCAGCGCAACCGGGGCACGGCGCAGATGCATGCCCTGGTGAACGACCTGGTGATCGAGACGCTGAGCGAAGGCGTGCTGGTAATCGACGCAAAGGGCCAGGTGCACGCGGCCAATCCTGCTGCCGATGCGATTCTGGGACAGGGACTGGCACAGCTTGAGTTGCCTTTTGCGCTGGGCGCTCACCCGGCCTGGATGCCGCTGGCCGCGATCGCGCGCAATACCTTCGCGCGGCGCACGGCGCAGTCGCGCGAGATCCCGATCGCGCAGGCCCAAGGCGCGCCGCGCGAGGTGCGCGTGCGCACGCGGCTCACCCGCGCCGCCGAGCGTGGCATCGAGAGTCTGTGCGTGATGTTCCTGCAGGATCTGCGCGAGCTCGAGGCGCGCATCCGCACCGAGAAGCTCGCGGCCATGGGGCGCATGTCGGCCGCCGTCGCGCACGAGATCCGCAACCCGCTTGCCGCGATCACCCAGGCCAGCGCGCTGCTGGGCGAGGACCTGGTCGATCCCGGCCACCGGCGACTGACGACGATGGTTCAGCAGAATGCGCAGCGGCTGTCGCGCATCGTCGACGACGTGCTCGACGTCGCCCGCGCCCGACAGCAGCGCGTGCTGCCGCTCGGCGAGCAGCTGGTGCTCGATCCCACCGTGCGCACGCTGGCCGAAGAATGGGTGCGGCAAACGCAGCGCCAGGGCGTACTGCTGGTGCTGGAGGCGCCCGGCAGCGTCGTGCGCTTCGACATCGAGCACCTGCGGCGCATCCTCGTCAACCTGCTCGACAACGCGGCACGCTATGCTGGCGCGCGCGACGGCTCGATCCAGGTGACGACCCGGCTGAACGCCGCCGGCCGCGCCAGCCTTCAGGTGTGGAGCGACGGCGCGCCGCTCGAGCCTGCGGTGCAGCGCCATCTGTTCGAGCCCTTCTTTTCGTCCGAGAGCCGCTCCAGCGGCCTTGGCCTTTACCTGTGCCGCGAGTTGTGCGAGCGCCACGGCGCCACCATCGGCTACGAGCGCCGCGCCTTGGCAGCAGAGGGGCCGGAAGGCAACGAATTCGCCGTCGTCTTCATGCCGGGCGAAGGCGGGCTGACACAATAGCGCCGTGAGCAGCCCCAATCCGCCCGCGCCGCGCCCCGCCCAGATCTTGGTCGTCGACGACGAACCCGACCTGCGCACGCTCTACGAGCTCACGCTGCTGCGCGAGGGCTACCGCGTCGAGGCGGCCGGCAGCGTGTCGGAGGCGAGCGAACATCTCGACGCGGGCCGCTTCGATGCCGTGATCACCGACATGCGCTTGCCCGACGGGCTGGGCATGGAGATCCTGCAGCGCATCCAGCAGGAGCAGCGCAGCGAGCGTTGCGTGGTGATGACCGCCTACGGCTCGGCCGAGAATGCGGTCGAGGCCCTGAAGGCGGGCGCCTTCGACTACCTGACCAAGCCGGTGGACCTGAAGCAGTTCCGTACCGTCGTGGCTTCGGCGGTGCAGGCGCAGGCCGCGCCCGCACGGCCGGCGCGCCAGGCGGAGGACAACGCCAGCAAGTTGGCAACGACCATCAGCAACGCGGGCACGGCTGCACTCGAAAGGCTGGTCGGAAATTCCGAACCGATGCGCCTGGTCAAGTCGCGCATCGCCAAGGTGGCGCGCGGCATGGCGCCGGTGCTGGTGCGCGGAGAGTCCGGCACGGGCAAGGAACTGGCGGCACGCGCGGTGCATGCGTGCAGCCAGCGCAGCGATGGGCCCTTCGTCGCGGTCAACTGCGGTGCCATTCCCGAGAATCTGCTCGAAGCCGAGTTCTTCGGCGCGCGGAAAGGCTCCTACACCGGCTCCTCGCAAGACCGCGATGGCTACTTCCAGGCAGCGCGCGGCGGCACGCTCTTCCTCGATGAGATCGGCGACCTCCCGCTGGCAATGCAGTCCAAGCTGCTGCGCGCGATCCAGGAGCGCAGCGTGCGGCCGATCGGCTCGACGCAGGAGGACGCCGTCGATGTGCGCATCGTGAGCGCCACGCACAAGGACCTGCAGGCCGAGGTGCAGGCCGGCCGTTTCCGACAGGATCTGTTCTACCGGCTCAACGTGATCGAGATCGCGGTGCCGGCGCTGCGCGAACGGCGCGAAGACCTGCCGGCGCTTTGTGAGGCGCTGCTGGCGCGGATCGCGCGCGACGCCGGCATGCCGATCCCAGCGCTATCGCCCGAAGTGCTGCAGCGGCTGTCGCAGCATCCGCTCAACGGCAACGTGCGCGAGCTCGAGAACCTGCTGCACCGTGCTGTCGCGCTGAGCGACGGCGATGTGCTGCACATCGATGTCTCCAGCCCCACGACGCCGCGCGAGCCGGCGGGGACGCCGCCCCTGACGGCGACGCAGGCATGGGTCGAACAGCCGCACGGCGCACCTTCCGCGGCAAAGCCGCCCGCCACGGTCCCGAGCGATCTGCAGAGCTATCTGGACCAGCAGGAACGCGAGATCCTCGTGCGCGCACTGCAGGAAAGCGGCTTCAACCGCACCGCGGCCGCGGCGCGGCTGGGCCTGAGCCTGCGGCAGATCCGCTATCGCATCGCGCGCCTGGGCATCGCTACGCCCGGCGGCGACGACAGTCAAGGCAATGGCCCCGACGAGTGAAGACAACCAGAGCACCGGCCTGTGGCAGGACGGCTGGTACCGCTTCGCCAGATCGCTGCGCTCTCCGAACTTCGGGCCACGCCCCGCCGGTGCGCAGATCGACCTGATCGTGCTGCACTCCATCAGCCTTCCGCCCGGCCACTATGGCGGCGACGAAGTGCAGCAGCTCTTCATGAACCAGCTGGACTGGGATGCGCATCCTTACTTCGGCACCATCCGCGGCCTCGAAGTCTCGGCCCATTTCTACGTGCGTCGCAACGGAGAGCTCTGGCAGTTCGTGAGCTGCGACCACCGCGCCTGGCATGCCGGCCCATCATCCTGGCGCGGCCGTGCCAACTGCAACGACGATTCGATCGGCATCGAACTCGAAGGCCTGGAGGGCGAGAGCTTCGAGCTTGCGCAGTACGAAACCCTGGCCAGTCTCTGTCCCGCCATTGCTCAGCGCTACGCCATTGGCTTCGTGGCGGGCCACGAGCACATCGCGCCGGGCCGGAAGGCGGACCCCGGCACCGGCTTCGACTGGGTGCTTCTGCAACAGCAGTTGGGCTGGGAGCGCGCGATGTTTCCCGACTCCGTCATGGCCCGCTGAATTTTTTCAATCCTCGCCTCGGCCCCGATGCACAGGCGCCACGTCACCGCCGTCGCAGACATCGCCGGCAGCCGCTCAGCAACCATGCGCCTTTCAGGCCCAAATGCGCGCGCAGGGCGCATGGGGAGTGGCACGCGCTAAGGTCGTTCAGCAACGATGCGGCACGAGCGCCCCATCGAGGCCGCCATCATGGCGATGCATGCCATTGAACTACAAGGAAAACACTACATCTAGTGGGTTGTGGCCCTCTGAGACCCCAGATATAGTGTGCCCTGCCCCGTGCTTCATGACCAAGCAACCGGCCAGGCACGGCACGCCGCCCCAACAAGAAATGCCAACAGAGGACTGAATGCAAACTGCCCAGAACCATCCCGCCACGTCCCGCGCCGTTCCCTCGACGCCGCAACAAACCCGCGACAAGGCCGGCTCCCCCGCCGGCAACGCGCTCGCCAACTACCAGATCATCCGCCGCAATGGCGCGGTCGTTCCCTTCGAGCCCAACAAGATCGCCATCGCGATGATGAAGGCCTTCCTCGCGGTGCACGGCACCCAGGGCGCGGCCTCCGCCAGCGTACGCGAGACGGTCGACACCCTGACCCAGGGCGTGGTGCGTGCCATGCTGCGCTCGCGCCCGGGCGGCGGCACTTTCCACATCGAGGATGTGCAGGACCAGGTCGAGCTCGGCCTGATGCGCGGCGGCCACCACGAGATCGCCCGCGCCTACGTGCTGTACCGCGAGCGTCGCGCGCAGGAGCGCTCCAGGCAGGGCGAGCAGGATGCCCCGGTCGCCGTCTCCACGCTGCACGTGATCGACCGCGGCGAGCGCGTGGCGCTCGACCTCAACGAACTCAAGGGCCTGATCGAGTCCGCCTGCGCCGGCCTGGGCGAGAGCATCACCGGCGGCCCGATCGTTGCCGAGACCATGCGCAATCTCTACGACGGCGTGCCGCTCGACGAGGTCTACAAGGCTTCCATCCTCGCCGCCCGCACCCTGATCGAGAAGGACCCCGACTACACCTTCGCCACCGCGCGCCTGCTGCTGCACACGATCTTCAAGGAAGTGGTCGGCCGCGAAGTGCCGGCCGCCGAGCGTGCCCAGGCCTATGCCGACAACTTCCCGCTCTTCATCAAGAAGGGCGTGGACAACGAGCTGCTCGACGAGAAGCTGCTGCAGTACGACCTGGCCCGCCTGGGCGCCGCGCTCAAGCCCGAGCGCGACCTGCAGTTCGACTACCTCGGCCTGCAGACCCTGTACGACCGCTACTTCCTGCACGTGCGCAAGACCCGCATCGAGCTGCCGCAGGCCTTCTTCATGCGCGTGGCCATGGGACTGGCGCTGAACGAGATCGATCGCGAGGCACGCGCGATCGAGTTCTACGAGGTGCTGTCGTCCTTCGACTTCATGTCCAGCACGCCCACGCTGTTCAACAGCGGCACGCTGCGCTCGCAGCTCTCGAGCTGCTACCTGACCACCGTGCCTGACGACCTGGACGGCATCTACGAGTCGATCAAGGAAAACGCCCTGCTCTCCAAGTTCGCGGGCGGCCTGGGCAACGACTGGACCCGCGTGCGCGCGCTGGGCAGCCACATCAAGGGCACGAACGGCGAGTCCCAGGGCGTGGTGCCCTTCCTCAAGGTCGTGAACGACACCGCGGTCGCGGTCAACCAGGGCGGCAAGCGCAAGGGCGCGGTCTGCACCTACCTGGAAACGTGGCACCTCGACATCGAGGAGTTCCTGGAGCTGCGCAAGAACACCGGCGACGATCGGCGCCGCACGCACGACATGAACACGGCGAACTGGATTCCCGACCTGTTCATGCGCCGCGTGATGGAAAAGGGCAGCTGGACGCTGTTCTCGCCCTCCAACGTGCCCGATCTGCACGACAAGTTCGGTGCCGACTTCGAGGCCGCCTACGTGGCCTATGAAGAGAAGGCCGCGCGCGGCGAGATCAAACCCAGCCGCACGGTCCAGGCCACCGATCTCTGGCGCAAGATGCTCACGATGCTGTTCGAGACCGGTCATCCCTGGATCACCTTCAAGGACGCCTGCAACGTGCGCTCGCCCCAGCAGCACGCCGGCGTGGTCCACTCGTCCAACCTCTGCACCGAGATCACGCTCAACACCAGCGACACCGAAACTGCCGTCTGCAACCTCGGCTCGGTCAACCTGCTGCAGCACCTGAAGGACGGCAAGGTCGACCAGGAGAAGCTGCAACGCACGGTCGCGACGGCGATGCGCATGCTCGACAACGTGATCGACATCAACTACTACGCGGTCAAGAAGGCGCGCGACTCCAACCTGCGCCACCGCCCCGTCGGCCTGGGCCTGATGGGCTTCCAGGACGCGCTGTACGAGCTGCGCATCCCCTACGCCTCGCAGGAGGCCGTGCAGTTCGCCGACGAGTCGATGGAAGCGATCTGCTACCACGCCTACTGGGCCTCGACCGAACTGGCCCGCGAGCGCGGCCGCTATTCCAGCTACAAGGGCTCGCTGTGGGACAAGGGCGTGCTGCCGCCCGACACGCTGGACCTGCTCGAGAAGGCGCGCGGCGGCTACGTCGAGGTCGACCGCTCGTCCACGCTCGACTGGAGCGCGCTGCGCCAGAAGATCAAGACCGACGGCATGCGCAATTCCAACTGCGTCGCCATCGCCCCGACTGCCACCATCTCCAACATCATCGGCGTGGACGCCTCGATCGAGCCCTGCTTCGGCAACCTCTCGGTCAAGTCCAACCTGTCCGGCGAGTTCACCGTGATCAACCACTACCTGGTGCGCGACCTCAAGCGCCTCGGCCTGTGGGACGACGTGATGGTGATGGACCTGAAGCACTTCGACGGCTCGCTGCGCCCGATCGATCGAGTGCCGCAGGACGTGAAGGCGCTCTACGCGACCGCGTTCGAGATCGAGACGACCTGGCTGGTCGAGGCCGCCGCGCGCCGCCAGAAGTGGATCGACCAGGCGCAGTCGCTGAACATCTACATGGCTGGCGCATCGGGCAAGAAGCTCGACGACACCTACAAGCTCGCGTGGCTGCGCGGCCTGAAGACCACCTACTACCTGCGCACGCAGAGCGCCACGCACGCCGAGAAGTCGACGGTGCAATCGGGCCGGCTCAACGCGGTGTCGTCGGGAAGCAATAGCGGTGGCGACGCGTCTTCGTCGGGCATGAGCGCGCTCGACGCGGCCGCGGCGGCTGCGCAGGCGCAGCTCAGCGCGATCCCTGCGACCGACATCGCCTTCTGCGGCGTGGACGATCCAACTTGCGAAGCATGCCAGTGATGTCGGCGTGAAGATGCAGTGATTCGCGGCATCGCCCGACAAATGGCGATGCATGCGAACAACATAACGGCAACATAAACAGAGCGCGATGTGAAGAGCACTTTGCAACTCACATCGTTGCTCACATAATTTGAGCATTGGATTTTTCTATGTTGACCTGGGACGAAGAAGTCAAGCCCTCCTTGCCAAAGGACCTGCAACAAGGCATGCGGCAACCATCGAACAGCGACGCGCAAGCCAGCCGCTCGCTGGAGCATCCGACTTCGCAAACAGCGCCCGCTCCCGTTCCGCGCAAGCTCGATGACGGCGCCGTCGTGCGCACACCGCAGCAACCCGCGCCCACATTGCCGGCCGCACGCCGCGTGAAGGCGGCCGACAAGCGCATCATCAACGGCCAGACCGACGTCAACCAGCTTGTGCCGTTCAAGTACAAGTGGGCGTGGGAGAAGTACCTCGCCACCTGCGCCAACCACTGGATGCCGCAGGAAGTGAACATGACGCGCGACATCGCGCTCTGGAAAGACCCGAATGGCCTGAGCGAGGACGAGCGCCGCATCGTCAAGCGCAACCTCGGCTTCTTCGTGACGGCCGACTCGCTGGCCGCCAACAACATCGTGCTGGGCACCTACCGCCACATCACGGCCCCCGAATGCCGCCAGTTCCTGCTGCGCCAGGCGTTCGAGGAGGCGATCCATACGCACGCCTACCAGTACATCGTCGAATCGCTGGGTCTGGACGAGAGCGAGATCTTCAACGCCTACAACGAGGTGCCGTCGATCCGCGAGAAGGACCAGTTCCTCATCCCCTTCATCGACGCCATCAGCGACCCGAACTTCCACACCGGCACGCACGAGAACGACCAGACGCTGCTCAAGTCGCTGATCGTCTTCGCCTGCCTGATGGAAGGCCTGTTCTTCTATGTCGGCTTCACGCAGATCCTTGCGCTGGGCCGCCAGAACAAGATGACCGGTGCCGCCGAGCAGTACCAGTACATCCTGCGCGACGAGTCGATGCATTGCAATTTCGGCATCGACCTGATCAACCAGCTGAAGCTCGAGAATCCCCACCTCTGGACTGCGGAGTTCAAGGCGGAGATCAAGGCCCTCTTCCTGAAGGCCGTAGAGCTCGAGTACCGCTATGCCGAAGACACCATGCCTCGCGGCGTGCTCGGCATGAATGCCTCCATGTTCAAGGGCTACCTGCGCTACATCGCCAACCGGCGCGCGCAGCAAATCGGCCTCGAAACGCTCTTCCCGAACGAGGAAAACCCCTTCCCCTGGATGAGCGAAATGATTGACCTGAAGAAGGAGCGCAATTTCTTCGAGACCCGGGTGATCGAGTATCAATCGGGTGGTGCGCTCTCCTGGGATTGAATTGTTCTGACAACAAAAATGAATTCAAGAATAGCCATCACCGTCGACAGGCACCGGAGAGTGCAGCGGCGGTGAAGGCGCAGGTGTTCATGGCGCTGGAGCTCGATCCAACGTCATGAATCGCTTCACGACGACCAACATGCGTGGAGTGCTTCAAAGGTTGATTTTTTCAACTTGATCAAGGAGAAAAGAGAAATGGCAACTGCAAAGAAAGCGCCGGCGAAGAAGGCCGCTGCAAAGAAGGCTCCGGCCAAGAAGGTCGCTGCTGCAAAGAAGGCGCCGGCCAAGAAGGTCGCGGCAAAGAAGGCTCCTGCCAAGAAGGTAGCGGCCAAGAAGGCGCCGGCCAAGAAGGCCGCAGCCAAGAAGGCTCCTGCCAAGAAGGTAGCAGCCAAGAAGGCGCCGGCCAAGAAGGCCGCAGCCAAGAAGGCGCCGGCCAAGAAGGCGCCGGCGAAGAAGGCCGCGGCCAAGAAGCCTGCTGCCAAGAAAGCAGCGAAGAAGCCTGCTGCCAAGAAGGCCGCGAAAGCGCCCGCCGCTGCTGCGCCTGCGCCTGCAGCGCAAACGACGCTGAACCCCCAGGCAGCCTGGCCGTTCCCGACGGCCAGCAAGCCCTGAGTCTCTCGGCAGCCTTGAAGGCAAAGGCCCGGCACTTCGGTGCCGGGCTTTTTTATTGCGGACCGGGGCTCAGAGTCCGAGCGCCTGGCGATCCACCTGGTAGTTCTGCGGACCGCGCTGCGCGATCTTGAGCGCGCCGAGGCGGTTGCCCAGGGCAGCACAACGCGAGAGCGGCCAGCCCTGCTCCAGGCCGTACAGCAGCGCGCCGCGCCAGGCATCGCCGCAGCCCGTGGGCTCTACCACGGCGGAGGGCTTGACGGCCAGCACGTGCTCGCGTTCGCCGCGGGTCCACACCTCGCAACCCTCGGCCGCGAGGGTGACGACCAGGCCCTGCACGCGCTCGGAGATTTCGGCAAAGCTCCAACCCGTGCGCTGCGAGAGCATCTTTCCCTCGTAGTCGTTGACCACCACCCAGCTCGCCAGCTCCACGAAATGCCGCAGCGCGTCGCCGTCGAACATCGGCAGGCCTTGACCGGGATCGAAGACGAATGGAATGTTGGCCGCCTTGAACTGCTGGGCGTGCTGCAGCATCGCCTCGCGTCCGTCTGGCGCCACGATGCCGAGCCGGATGTCGTCGCGCGCCGTCACCTTCGTGATGTGCGCCTGCTGCATGGCCCCCGGATGGAAGGCCGTGATCTGGTTGTTGTCGCGGTCGTTCATGATCATCGCCTGCGCGGTGAAGGTGTCGTCCACCTGCCGCACGAACTCCGTGCTGATGCCCAGCGAGCGCAGCCTCTCCAGGTAGTCGCCGCCATCGCTGCCCACCGTGGCCATCGGCAACGCCCTGCCGCCCAGCGCGTTGAGGCTATAGGCGATGTTGCCGGCGCAGCCCCCGAAATCGCGCCGCAGGCCGGGAACCAGGAAGGACACGTTGAGGATGTGCAGCTGATCGGGAAGGATCTGATCGGCGAACCGGCCCTCGAAGGTCATGATCGTGTCGAACGCGAGAGAACCGCAAATCACTGCTGCCATGTATGAAACACCGGTTGGGTTGAGGAAGAGAAAGAAGAAGAGGCGCCGTCTTCAGGGATAGAAGGCCAGCAGATGGAAGCCCGCGACCGGCGGCAGCGCCGCCGCCTCGGGACCCGTGAGCGCGAGGGGCAGCGAGGCCGCGCGCTCGGCACGCGCCGGCAGCACGGACGGCGCCCCGAACTCGGCGGGCATCAGGACGCGCCGCACCACCGCCCGCTCCTGCGTGTCGAGCAGCGAGAGCTCGATGGCCGGCATCGCGAGCGGCAGTGGCGCCCCGTTGCGCAAGGTGAAGTTCAGCCTGTAGGCGTCGCCGCTCTTCTCCCGCGCGAAGGAGGCGCCATCGATGGTGATGTCGCCGATCTGCTTCGGGGCCGAGAGCTCGCAGCCGGTCAGCCCGCACAAGGCCGCGAGCGCGGGGCGAAGCGAAGGCTGCCGAGCCGCCATCAGGTCTCGTTCCTGATGCAGCACTTGAACGGCCAGGAGGATCGCCGCGAAGACGGCCAGGCCCACCAGGACGCGACGCACACCCGTGCGCTGCCAGAATGCCGCGCCGCCGGCCGCCGCCGCAGCGAAACGGGGCAGGCGCCGCGGTGTGTCGAGCACAGGCTCAGGCTCGCTGGCCGACAGCACAACGGGCGCCGACTCGCGCGCGGCCCGCTCTTCGCCCCGCGCCTTCGCGCGGGCGATCTTGGCGGACTTGGCGCGCGCGCGGCGCAGGGCTTTCTGCAACTGCACACTGGCGGCGTCCTCCTCGGCGGTGCTTGCACGCACTGTCTTCGCTTCGGGCGCCGCCGGCTCCGCCTCGTGCGCCCCGCGGCCGATGGGCGGCACGGCCGACAGGTTCAGGTCGATGTTCGGGAAAGGGGGAAATGAAGGGTACGGCGGCACCACATGCGGGTCCGCTTCGACCATGGAAGCTGACGTCTGGGGCCAGGGTTCGTCGGCGACGACGCCGGTGAACGACTGAGGATCGGGTTTCTGCACTGGCGCCTCGGGCTTTTCCGGCGCTTCGGATGCCGGTGCGTCGGCGACTGGTGGCCCGGGGACCCCGGTCCCGGTCCCGGTCCCGGTCCCGGACTCGGACTCGGACTCGTGCTTGTGCTCGTGCTCGTGCTCGTGCTCGTGCTCGTCATCGAGGAAATCCGTCTCCTCGATGCGCCGTCCGAGCTCCTCCCCAGGCGACTCGGCCTCCTCCTGCGCGGGCAAGACCGGGGCTGGAGAAGGCAGGGCCGTCGCCGGCGCAGCTGCCGGAGGCGGCGAGCCTGCCGCTGTTTCGTCAAGCGGCGCGGGCACCTTGGACGCGGGGGCCGGCTCGGGTGTCTCGTGCAAGTCGAGCGTTGCATCGAAGACCTCGCTGCAGCGGCCGCAGCGCACCCAGCCCTCGGAGATGCGAAGCTGGTCCCTCACCACCTTGAAGGTGGTGCCGCAGGCAGGGCAGCGGGTGACCAGGCTCATGAGGCGCCGATTGTATTGGGGCTGGCCCCAAGGCAGGCGGGCTCAGGCGCTCGCGGTCATCAGGATCCAGCCGTCCTCGGCGTCGCTCACTTCCAGCGCGACATAGGGCGCATACGCCAGCTTCAGCTCATCGGCCTGGCGCTCGAGAATGCCGGCCAGCACCAGCGAGCCGCCGGGTGCCACATGCTCGCAGAGGAGCGGCGCCAGCACCTTGAGCGGTGTCGCGAGGATGTTCGCGAGCACGATGTCGTACCGCCCTTGGGCGAGTTCGCTCAGGCCGGCCCTCAATTGCACGCCATTGGCCTTGGCATTGAGGCGGGTTGCTTCGACGGCGGCCTCGTCGATGTCGACGGCATCGATTTCCGCGGCGCCGAACTTCGCCGCGCCGATCGCGAGGATGCCGGAGCCACAGCCGTAGTCCAGCACGCGCTTGCCGCCCATCTCGGCCCGCGAGGCGATCCAGCGCAGGCACATGCGCGTGGTCGGATGCGTGCCGGTGCCGAAGGCCAGCCCCGGATCCAGCCGGATCACCTGCCGCGCCCCTGCCGGCGGCTCGTGCCAGGTGGGGACGATCCAGAACTCCGGTGTGATCTCGACCGGCGCAAACTGCGATTGCGTGAGCCTCACCCAGTCCTGCTCGGGCACGTCGACAAGGTCCAGGAGTTGGCAACCGTCAAAGAAGTCCTGCGCCGCCAGCACGGTCGCAGCCTCGCGCGCCTGCGCCTCGTCGGCGAAGAGAGCGATCACGCGCGAGCGCTGCCAGCCCTCCTTCGGCGGCGGCATGCCCGGCTCGCCGAAGAGCGCCTGCTCGGCATCGGTCTGGGCGTCCGCGTCCTCGACCGAGACGCTCAGCGCGTCCAGCGCCTCGAGCGCGTCGCTGAGGCTCTCGACACGGTCTTCCGGGACGAGCAGGCGAAGTTCGAACATGGGGCGACCCCGCTCAACGCTTGTGGGCCGCGAGCCACTCTTCGAGGTAGTGGATGTTGGTGCCGCCGCTCATGAACTTGGCATCGACCATGAGCTCGCGGTGCAGCGGGATGTTGGTCTGGATGCCTTCCACCACCGTCTCGTTCAGCGCGGTGCGCATGCGCGCAAGCGCCTGTTCGCGTGTGTCGCCGTGCACGATGATCTTGCCGATCATCGAGTCGTAGTTGGGCGGAACGAAGTAGTTCGTGTAGACGTGGGAATCCACCCGCACTCCAGGCCCGCCCGGCGGATGCCACATGGTGATGCGGCCCGGCGAGGGCGTGAACTTGTAGGGGTCCTCGGCGTTGATGCGGCATTCGATGGCATGGCCCCGCATCTCGATCTGGCGCTGCGTGAACGGCAGCCGCTCGCCGGCCGCGACCATGATCTGCGTCTTCACGATGTCGATGCCGGTGGTGAACTCGGTGACCGGGTGCTCGACCTGCACGCGCGTGTTCATCTCGATGAAATAGAACTCGCCGTTCTCGTAGAGGAACTCGAAGGTGCCGGCGCCGCGATAGCCGATCTTCTTGCAGGCCATGGCGCAACGCTCGCCGATCTTCTCGAGCAGCTTGCGCGGGATGCCCGGAGCGGGCGATTCCTCGATCACCTTCTGGTGGCGCCGCTGCATCGAGCAGTCGCGCTCGCCCAGGTAGACCGCGTTCTTGTGCTTGTCGGCCAGCACCTGGATCTCGATGTGGCGGGGGTTCTGGAGGAACTTCTCCATGTAGACCGAGGGATTGTTGAAGGCCGCGGCGGCCTCCGCCTTGGTCATCTGGATCGCGTTGACCAGCGCCGCTTCGGTGTGCACCACACGCATGCCGCGCCCGCCACCGCCGCCCGCCGCCTTGATGATCACCGGATAGCCGATGGCGCGCGCAATGCGCTTGTTGATGGCGGCGTCGTCGGACAGCTCGCCCTCCGAGCCCGGCACGCAGGGAACGCCGGCCTTGATCATGGCCTGCTTGGCCGACACCTTGTCGCCCATGATGCGGATCGATTCAGGCGTGGGCCCGATGAACTGGAAGCCGCTCTGCTCGACGCGCTCGGCGAAGTTGGCGTTCTCGCTCAGGAAGCCATAGCCCGGGTGGATGGCCTCGGAATCAGTCACCTCGGCGGCGGAGATGATCGCCGGCATGTTCAGGTAGCTCAGAGAGGACGGCGCCGGGCCGATGCATACCGCCTCTTCGGCCAGCTTCACATACTTGGCTTCGCGGTCGGCCTCTGAATAGACCATGACCGCCTTGATGCCCAGTTCGCTGCAAGCGCGCTGAACGCGCAGGGCAATTTCGCCGCGGTTGGCAACCAGGATCTTCTTGAACATGGTCACTCGATGATGAACAGCGGCTGGCCGTATTCGACCGCCTGACCGTTTTCGCCGAGGATCTGTGTGACGGTGCCGGACTTGTCGGCCTCGATTTCGTTGAGGATCTTCATCGCCTCGATGATGCAGACCGTATCGCCTTCCTTCACCTGGCTGCCTACTTCGACGAAAGCCGGTGCGCCTGGACTGGAGGAGCGATAGAAGGTACCGACCATGGGGGACTTCACCACATGCCCGGCCGGCGCCGCCTCCGGGACGGGGGCCGCGGGAGCAGGCGCCGCGATGGCCCCAGCCGGCGCGGGGCCAGCCGCTGCTGGAGCTGCCGGGGCAGCAACGGTTTGCACGTACTGGATCGGCGCAGCCACTCCCGCTTTCACGATGCGGACCTTGCCTTCGGTTTCAGTGATTTCCAACTCGGAAATATTCGATTCGGACACCAGATCGATCAGTGTCTTGAGCTTGCGCAGATCCATGGGACTCCAGCGCCGGCTTTGCCGGCCATGAGGACTTAACTCACGAGAAAATCGGGGTACTGCGGCGTTCAGCCGCCAAATAACCGATTCGGGGGGTCGATTCTAGCTGTGAACTATGCCCGTCGCCACGCCTGGAGGTCGGCCGGCTCGATCTTGCCTATTCTACGCGCCGCAATCGCACCTCCCGCGTCCACCACCAAGCTGAACGGCAGCCCGCCAGCTGTATTGCCCATTCCCTTGACCAATTCGGTGCCTTGCAACCCGGCCAGTCCAATGGGATAGCTGACCGGCGTCTTGGCGAGAAACTTGCGCACAGCGCTGGGCTGGTCTATCGCTAATCCCACGACTTGCCAACCATTGGCAGCATTTTCGCGAAAGAACGCGTCGATCATCGGCATTTCCTCGACGCATGGCGGACACCACGTGGCCCAGAAATTGATGAGAAGGGACTTGCCTCGAAGCTGCTCGAAGACCAGTTCGCCGCCCTCCGGCCGCTCGAATCGCAGGGACCAGAAGGCGGCATCCAGCTGCTCGCCCCCGCCATCGGCGCGCCGGTGCCATACCGCGCCGCCGACGCCCGCCATCGCCGCCACCGCGGCAACGCTCCCGTAGAGCCAGCCACGGCGCGTGGACCTGGGATTCATCCGCTTTCCTTTTCGATCAGGCGCCGCAGGGCCGCCATGTTGCCCCGAGGCACGCGCCCCTGGGCATCGGGTTTGAGGGCGCCGCGCAGATCGTCCAGGTCATAGATCAGGAGATGGACGCCGATCTCCTCGCCGAGGGCGCGGCTGGCCACATGGATGCTGAGCGCTTCGACCTGCTCGCCATGGAAGCCAGTGACCATGCGGGGCTCGTAGTCCACATGGTGGTCGATCAGCGTGATTTCCGCCGACTTCGGATCGTCGCAGAACAGCTGGATGTAGATGTCCGACAGCCGCGTCGCCGTGCCATGCCAGACGGCGCCGCCGATATGGGGCCGGAATTCGGCCATGTGCTCCATCCATTCGAGCGCCAGCACGCGCAGGGCGTGCAGTTCCTTGGGCTGCGTGTCGGCGCAATAGAGCCGGATGTAGTCCCGCACCTCGCTCTCCACCTCGTCGTTGTGGGGCAGCGGGGTGCGCGCAGGCAAGCCCAGGTCGCGCAGCGCGCGGCGCTTGGCCGGACCGTACTCCAGCCCCTCCTCGACGATGAGGCGGGCTGCGGCGGCGGCGATTTCCTGCTTGGGCACGTCCATCGACCCATTTTGCACAAAGGAAGGCGCGCACAGAAGAGCTGCCCCAAGGGCATCCCTAGAATCACCCGATGCACATTCACATCCTCGGCATCTGCGGCACCTTCATGGGCGGTCTGGCTGCCCTGGCGCGCGAGGCCGGCCACCGGGTGACCGGCTGCGATGCCGGCGTCTATCCGCCGATGAGCGACCAGCTGCGCGCACTCGGCATCGAGCTGATCGAAGGCTACGGCGCCGACCAGATGGCGCTGGCGCCGGATGTCTTCGTCATCGGCAACGTGGTGTCGCGGATCCGGCTCGCGGACGGGATGCCCAAGTTCCCGCTGATGGAAGCGATCCTCGACGCCGGCGCTCGGTACACCAGTGGCCCCCAGTGGCTGGCGCAGGAGGTGCTGCAGGGCCGGCACGTGCTGGCCGTGGCCGGCACGCACGGCAAGACCACCACCACCTCCATGCTGGCCTGGATCCTCGAGCGCGCCGGCCGCTCGCCAGGCTTCCTGGTGGGCGGGGTTCCGCTGGATTTCGGCGTCTCCGCCCGGCTGGGCGGCGGTAGCGGAGGCACGAGCGCCCCCGCGGGGGCCACATTCGTGATCGAGGCCGACGAGTACGACACCGCCTTCTTCGACAAGCGCAGCAAGTTCGTCCACTACCGCCCGCGCACCGCGATCCTCAATAACCTCGAGTTCGACCACGCCGACATCTTCGATGACCTGGCTGCGATCGAACGGCAGTTCCATCACCTGGTGCGCACGGTGCCGGCCAGCGGCCGCGTCGTCGTCAACGCGACGGAGGAAAGCCTGCAACGCGTGCTCGCCCAAGGCTGCTGGAGCGAGGTGGCCCGCTTCGGTGCCGGCGGCGAATGGCAGGCGCAGGGGACGCACGATGCCTTCGACGTGCTTCGGCACGGCGAGAAGGTGGGACGCGTCGAGTGGGCGCTTTCGGGGCTGCACAACCAGATGAACGCGCTGGCCGCCATAGCGGCGGCAGAGCATGTGGGCGTAACTCCGGCAGAGGCAGCCGCGGCACTGGGAGGCTTTCGCAACGTGCGCCGACGCATGGAGGTGCGAGGCACGATCGATCGGCCCGGCGGGCCGATCACGGTCTACGACGATTTCGCCCATCATCCGACCGCCATCCGCACCACACTCGAGGGCCTTCGCAACAAGCTCGACGGTGGCGGCCATCGCGGCGAGCGCATCCTGGCTGCCTTCGAGCCGCGCAGCAACACCATGAAGCTGGGCACCATGACCGCCCAGCTGCCGTGGAGCCTGGAGCAGGCCGATCTCGCCTTCTGCCACAGCGGCGGCCTCGAATGGGACGCCGCGGCCGCGCTCGCGCCGATGGGCGCACGCGCTCGCGTCGCCGCCGCGATCGAGCCGTTGGTGGCGCAGATCGCGGCTGCCGCGCAACCGGGCGACCATATCGTCTGCATGAGCAACGGCGGTTTCGGCGGGGTGCACCAAAAGCTCATTTCGGCCCTGCGCGCGGCAAAATGAGCGGATGCGCGCACAGGAACTTATCGACACCCTGAAGCTGGCCCCGCATCCCGAGGGCGGCTGGTACCGCGAGGTGTTCCGCTCCGCGACCCAGGTCTCGCCGGCTGACGGGCGCACGCCGCGACAGGCGCTCACCACCATCTATTTCCTGCTCGAGGCGCAGCAGCATTCGCGCTGGCACCGCGTGCTCTCCGACGAGGTCTGGGTCCATCTCGAAGGGGCACCGCTGGCGCTGTGGACCAGCGACGCGGCCTTGCGAACGCCGCCGGCGCACATCCGGCTCGGCCCCGTCGACGTGCACGGGACCCATCCGCAGCACACGGTGACGGCGGGGCGCTGGCAGGCGGCGAAGCCGCTGGTGACGCCGGGCAGCCCCGACTACACGCTTGTCAGTTGTACCGTTGGGCCCGGCTTCGACTTCAACGACTTCTGCTTCATGCAGCCCGACGGGGACGAGGCGGCGCTTATGCGCCACCACTGGCCGGCGCTGGCCGAACTGATCTGAAGCGCCGACAGGCCCTCTTGCTTCAGCCCCGGCGCGCCTTGACCGCCTGCGACAGCAGCGCCAGCACCTGCGCCGAATCCTCCCAGCCCAGGCAGGCGTCGGTGATGCTCTTGCCGTATTCGAGGTTGGCGACGCTGTCCTTGCCTGCGCTGAATTTCTGGGAACCGGCATTCAGATGGCTCTCGACCATCAGCCCGAAGATGCTGCGGCCGCCGTGCGCGATCTGTCCCGCGATGTCCTGGGCCACCTCGATCTGCTTCTGGTGCTGCTTGCTGCTGTTGGCATGGCTGCAGTCCACCATCAGCGTCGGCGGCAGTTTGGCTGCCTCCAGGTCCTTGCAGGCCGCGGCCACGCTGCTGGCGTCGTAGTTGGGCGCCTTGCCGCCGCGCAGGATGACGTGGCAGTCCTTGTTGCCGTTGGTCTGCACGATCGCAACCTGACCGTTCTTGTGCACCGAGAGGAAGTGATGACCACGCGCCGCCGCCTGTATTGCATCGGTGGCGATGCGGATGTTGCCATCGGTGCCGTTCTTGAAGCCAATGGGCGCCGACAGCCCCGAGGCCAGCTCGCGGTGCACCTGGCTCTCGGTGGTCCGCGCGCCGATCGCGCCCCAGGAAATCAGGTCGCCGATGTACTGCGGCGAAATCACGTCGAGGAACTCGCTGCCGGCAGGCAGGCCGAGGCGATTGATCTCGATCAGCAGCTGGCGCGCGATGCGCAGCCCTTCATCGATGCGGAAGCTCTCGTCGAGGTACGGGTCGTTGATCAGCCCCTTCCAGCCCACCGTGGTGCGCGGCTTCTCGAAGTAGACCCGCATGACGATCTCCAGCGTGCCGGCGTACTTCTCGCGCTCGACCTTCAGGCGCCGGGCGTATTCGAGCGCGGCGTCCGGGTCATGGATCGAACAGGGCCCCATCACCACCAGCAGCCGGTCGTCCTTGCCGCTCATGATGTTGTGGATGGCCCGGCGGGTGCCGGTGATCAGCGTCTCCACCGGCGTGCCGCGTATCGGGAAGAAGCGGATCAGGTGTTCGGGAGGGGGTAGCACGGTGATGTCCTTGATGCGTTCGTCGTCGGTTCGGCTGGTTTTCTCGACGCTCGCATACCAGTTCTCGGTAGCAGGGACGTTGCTCGTGCTCATGGTTCGTTCCTTCAAGGGATGGAAATCATCGGGGCATAAAAAAACCGCCGGGGCTCGAGGCGCCGGCGGTCTTGGGAGGGTGTTCAGTGTGCTTTACGCGCTCGCCTCTCGTCCGCCGGAGTCCGGGAACCAAAAGTACGAAAAGAAGAACGCGACGCGCAAAGACATAGGGGCGCAATGTAGCACAGGAAAGCGCACTGCCCGTTGCGAAAAAGCCTCAGGCCGTGCCACCGACGGTCAAGCCGTCGATGCGCAAGGTGGGCTGTCCGACGCCGACCGGCACGCTCTGGCCTTCCTTTCCGCAGGTGCCCACGCCGGAATCGAGCGCCATGTCATTGCCGATCATGGTGACGCGCGTCAGCGCGTCCGGACCGTTGCCGACCAGGGTCGCCCCTTTCACCGGGTACTGGATCTTGCCGTTTTCCACCCAGTAGGCCTCGCTGGCCGAGAACACGAACTTGCCGCTGGTGATGTCGACCTGGCCGCCGCCGAAGTTGGTGGCGTAGAGCCCCTTCTTGATGCTGGCGACGATCTCCGCGGGCACCTTGTCGCCACCCAGCATGTAGGTGTTGGTCATGCGCGGCATGGGCACATGCGCATAGCTCTCGCGGCGCCCGTTGCCGGTGGGCTTGACCTTCATCAGGCGCGCGTTGAGGGAGTCCTGGATGTAGCCCTTGAGGATGCCGTCCTCGATCAGCACGTTGCGTTGCGTGGTGTTGCCCTCGTCGTCGACGTTGAGGGAGCCGCGGCGGTCGGCGATGGTGCCGTCGTCCAGCACGGTCACGCCCTTGGCGGCCACGCGTTCGCCAATGCGGCCCGAGAAGGCGCTCGACCCCTTGCGGTTGAAGTCGCCCTCCAGCCCATGGCCGATCGCCTCGTGCAGCAGGATGCCGGGCCAGCCCGGGCCGAGTACCACGGTCATCTCGCCCGCGGGCGCCGGACGCGAATCCAGGTTGACGAGCGCCTGCTGGACCGCCTGGTCGACGAACTCGGCGATGCGCGCCTCGTCGAAGTAGGCCAGGCCGAAGCGCCCGCCCCCGCCGCCCGAACCCACCTCGCGACGGCCATTCTGCTCGGCGATCACTGTGAGCGAGAGGCGCACCAGCGGTCGCACGTCCGCAGCCAGGGTGCCGTCGGCACGCGCCACCAGCACCACGTCGTATTCGCTCGCCAGGCCTGCCATTACCTGCGCGACCCGCGGATCCCGCGAGCGCGCGAGCTTCTCGACCTTGCCCAGCAGCTCGACCTTGGCGGCGCTGTCGAGCGTCGAGATCGGATCCACGCCGCCGTACAGCGAACGGCCGGTCGCGACCTTGCGCGTGGGCGCCTTCACCCGGGCGTTGCGCCCGGCGGCGGAAATGGTGCGCACGGTGCGCGCCGCATCGAGGAGCGAGGCCTCGGAAATGTCGTCCGAATAGGCGAAGGCCGTCTTCTCGCCGCTGACGGCGCGCACGCCAACGCCCTGGTCGATGCTGAAGCTGCCGGTCTTGACGATCCCCTCCTCCAGGCTCCAGCCCTCGCTGCGGGTGTACTGGAAATAGAGGTCGGCATCGTCCACCTTGTGGGCGGTGATCTCGGCCAGGGCGCGAAGCAGATGCGATTCGTCCAGGCCGAAGGGCGTGAGCAGGAGCTGCTGCGCCGTGGCGAGGCGCTCGAGGGTGGGTTCGCGGGAGATCATCGGGGGATTCTAGGCGCGCCCCCCGGATGACGCGCAAAAGCGGTGAATGCGCTTCTCAGCTCTGCATCAGCCTCTTGGCGCGCGCGATCGACATGAGGATCCCCAGCGCCAGCCCCAGCGTCACCATCGCGGTGCCTCCATAGCTGATGAAGGGCAGAGGCACGCCGACCACCGGCAGGATGCCGCTGACCATGCCCATGTTCACGAAAGCGTAAGTGAAGAAGATCATGGTCAACGCCCCGGCCAGGAGGCGCGAGAACAGCGTCGGCGCGTCCAGCGCGATCGCCAGGCCGCGGAAGATCAGGAAGATGAAGCCCGCGATCAGCGCCAGGTTGCCGGCCAGGCCGAACTCCTCGGAATAGGCCGCGAAGATGAAGTCCGTGGTGCGCTCGGGGATGAACTCCAGGTGCGTCTGCGTGCCCTGCATGAAGCCTTTGCCGCCGACCCCGCCGGAGCCGATGGCGATCATGCCCTGGATGATGTGGAAGCCCTTCCCCAGCGGGTCCTTGGTCGGGTCGAGCAGCGTGCAGACGCGTTGCTTCTGGTATTCGTGCAGCACGCGCCAGTCCACGCCATCGGCGCACAGCTTCGATTCGAAGCCCACGATGAGCGAGATGGCGATCACCCCGATCACCACCGGCGGCACGATCAGCTTCCATGAGAGGCCTGCGAAGAAGATCACCGACAGGCCGGCCGCCAGCACCAGCAGCGACGTGCCGAGGTCCGGCTGCTTCATGATCAGGCCTACTGGCACCGCCAGCAGCACCGTCGCGACCACGAAATCCAGCGGGCGCAGCTGGCCCTCGCGGCGCTGGAACCACCAGGCCAGCATCAACGGCATGGCGATCTTCAGGATCTCGCTCGGCTGGATCACCATGCCGACATTGATCCACCGGGTGGCGCCCTTCTTGGTGATGCCGAACAGCGCCACCGCGATCAGCAGTCCCACGCCCATTAGATAGATGGGCACGGCGAAGAACATCAGCCGCTGCGGCGGCACCTGTGCCACCACGAACATGATGAAGCCGGCCAGCAGCATGTTGCGGCCGTGGTCCATGAAGCGCGTGCCGTGGTCGTAGCCGGACGAGTACATGGTCAGAAGCCCGGCGCAGGCCAGCAGCAGCACCGCGAACGCCAGAAAGCCGTCGAAGCCCTGGAACACAGGCGCGATGCGTCGCGCGAGGGACGGCTGGTGGAACACGGCGGACATGGGCGCGGATTATCCGCTCGCCGCCGCCTGCTTCACGGACAATCGCCGATCACCGTCGGCCCTTGAGTAAGACAAAGGCATGAAGCTCGCGCCCACCACCCACCTGCTGTACCTCCACGGCTTCCGTTCCTCGCCGCAGTCGACCAAGGCGCGGCAGATGGCGCAGCGCGTTCGCGAACGGCATCCGCAGCTGCACTGGTGGTGCCCGCAGCTGCCGCCTTCGCCGCACGCGGCCATCGAGCTGGTCATGCGGGGCATTGCGCAGTGGCCGCGCGACAGCATGGCGGTGGTCGGCTCCTCGCTCGGCGGCTTCTACGCCACCTACGTGACCGGCATGATGCGCTGCCGCGCTGTGCTGCTGAACCCGGCCGTCCACCCGGCGCGCGACCTGGCGAACTACATCGGCGAGCAGACGTCCTGGCACGACCCGGCCGAGCATTTCTACTTCCGCCCCGAGTACATCGACGAGCTGCGCGCGCTGGACGTGGGCCCGCTGGCCAGGCCGGAGCGCGTCTTCGCCGTCATCGCCAAGGGCGATGAGCTGCTGGACTGGCGGGAGATGTCTGCCCGCTATCCTGGCAGCCGCATCAAACTGCTGGACGGCGGCGACCACGCCCTGTCCGATTTCGAGCGCAACCACCTGGACGAAGCGATGGCCTTCATCGACCCGGCCTGAGGCGCCGCTGCCCGCCACGCATGGGACAATCCGCCCCATGTTTGTATTGTTCGAAGAAGCCGGCAAGTACCTGGGCGGCCGCGTGCTGTCGGAGGCGGAGTCCTCGGCGCAGGTGGAGCTCGATTCCGGCAAGCGCGTCAAGGTGAAGGCTGCCAACATCGTGCTGCGCTTCGAGAAGCCGGCGCCGGCCCAGATGCTGGACGAAGCACGCGAGCTCGCCGCCGGCATGGACCTCGACCTGGCCTGGGAATTCGCACCTGAAGGGGAATTCGGCTTTGCCGAGCTGGCCTCCGACTATTTCCAGGCCCAGCCCGCCCTCGCCCAGCAGGCCGCTTCGCTCCTGGCGCTGTTCGAGGCGCCGCACTACTTCCGCCGCGCCGGCAAGGGCCGCTTCAAGAAGGCGCCGGCCGAGATCGTGCAGCAGGCGCTCGCCGCCATCGAGAAGAAGAAGCAGGTGCAGGCCCAGATCGCCGAATGGGCCGCGCAGCTCGGCGCCGGCGAGTGCCCGGCGCCGGTGCGCGAGCAGCTCTACAAGATCCTCTTCAAGCCCGACAAGAACGCGCCCGAATACAAGGCCGTGGTGGAGGCCGCGCGCGCCACGCAGCGCCCGCCGCTCGAACTGCTGCAGCGCGCCGGCGCGATCGACTTGCCCTACCAATTCCACTGGCGCCGCTTCCTGTTCGAGAACTTCCCGAAGGGCACCGGTTTCCCGGCGCTCAAGGCCCCGGCCATCGCAGACGAGCTGCCGCTGGCCGAGGTGCAGGCCTTCTCGGTCGATGACTCGCACACCACCGAGATCGACGATGCGCTCTCGGTGACGGGCCTGGGCAGCGGCACGGTGCGCGTCGGCATCCACATCGCGGCACCGGGCCTCGCGCTGGCGCCCGGCAGCCCGATCGACCAGGTGGCGCGCGCGCGCATGTCCACCGTCTACATGCCGGGCCACAAGATCACGATGCTGCCCGACGAGGTGGTGGACACCTACACGCTGCAGGAGGGCCGTGACTGCCCGGCCGTCTCGCTCTATGCCGATTTCGACGAGGCCACGCTGGCACTGAAGGCCACCGCGACCCGCCTCGAGCGCGTGCCCATCGTGGCCAACCTGCGGCACGACCAGCTCGACGGCTTCATCACCCAGGCGTGGCTCGAAGACGCCTCGGTCGACAGCGCGGGCACGCCCGATGTGGCCGCGCGGCTGCGCGAGCCGCTGTCCTTCCTGTTCCGCCTCGCCAAGCAGCTGAAGGCGCAGCGCGAGGTGGTGCGCGGCAAGCCCGAGAGCTTCAACCGTCCCGACTACAACTTCCGCCTGCCCGACGCCCACGGCGAGCCCACCGGAGGCGAGCGGGTGCAGATCACGACGCGCCAGCGCGGCGCGCCGCTGGACCTGATCGTGTCCGAGGCGATGATCCTGGCCAACAGCAGCTGGGGCGGCTGGCTCGGCGAGCTCGGTGTGCCTGCGCTCTACCGCAGCCAGGCCAGCCTGGCGCCCGGCATCAAGGTGCGCATGGGCACCAAGGCGCTTCCGCATGCCGGTCTCGGCGTGAAGAGTTACGCCTGGAGCACCTCCCCGCTGCGCCGCTACACCGACCTGGTGAACCAGTGGCAGATCATCGCGGCCGCGCGCCATGGCAAGACAGCCGCGCTGGCAGCGCCCTTCAAGCCCAAGGACGCCGACCTGTTCTCCATCCTCTCCGGCTTCGACGCCGCCTACAGCGCCTACAACGCGCACCAGGGCGCCATGGAGCGCTTCTGGACGCTCAAGTACCTGGAGCAGGAGGGCATCGCCGAGCTCGAGGCAACGCTGATCAAGGACTTGCCCAACGGCGCCCTGGCGCGTGCCGACGCGCTGCCGCTGGTGTTCCAGGTCACCGGCACCCAGGGGCTCGCGCGCGGGGCCCGCGTGCGCGTCAAGCTCGGCGAGGTCGACGAGATCGCCCTCGACGTGCACGGCACCGTTATCGAGCGCCTCGATACCGCGCCGGCCGAAGCAGTTGCCGAAGAAGAAGGCGACGTAGAGGAAGTCGCCGGGCCGATTGCCATTGCAGTCGATCTGGCCGACAGCGACGAGGCCGCCCCCCCGGAGAAGCTCCCGGCATGAACCTGCGCGACCTGAGCAGCCTGCAGCTCGCGCTCGGCATCTCGGTCGCCGCGCACGCCCTGCTGCTCGCGTTCCGCTTTGCCGACCCCGAGTCCTTCAACCGGGTCTTCACCGAGACGCCGCTGGAAGTCATCCTGGTCAACGCCAAGACCAACGAGCGCCCCGAGAAGGCCATGGCCATTGCCCAGAGTTCGCTGGCAGGCGGCGGCGACCTCGATCGCGGCCGAGCCACCAGTCCGCTGCCGCCCTCGACCTTCACCACCATCGGCGACTCGATGGAAGACGCCCAGCGCCAGGTGGAGGCCATGCAGGCCCAGCAGATGCTGCTGCTGGCGCAGATCAAGGAGCAGCTCGCCACGATGCCGGCGCCCGACCCGCGCCACCAGGGCAATCCCAGCGAGGCCGCGGCGCGCGAAGAAAAGCGCCGTCAGCTGATCAAGATCCTGGCCGAGATCGAGCGCCGGGTGAACGAGGAGAACGCGCGGCCCAAGAAACGCTACCTGAGCCCGGCGACGCGCGAAGCCACCTACGCCGTCTATGTCGACGCGCTGCGCCGCAAGATCGAGGCACGCGGCACCGAGAACTTCCCGGAGCTCGCGGGCAAGAAGCTCTATGGCGAGCTCACGATGATGGTGACCGTCAACTTCGACGGCGCGATCCTCGGCACCGAGATCATCGAAGGCTCCGGCAATTCCACGCTCGACCGCCGCGCGCAGGCCATCGTGCGCAGCATCGGCAACTTCGGCAAGTTCACCGACGCGATGCGGCGGCAGACCGACCAGATCGTGCTGCCCTCGCGCTTCAAGTTCACCCGCGACGAGACGCTCGAGGCGCAGGTCTCCTCGTCGTCCAAGCAGTGACCGAGCGAGGCACCATGGATCTTTACTGCGTGATGGGCAACCCGGTGGAGCACAGCCGCTCGCCCTGGATTCACGCGCGCTTCGCCGAGCTGACAGGCCAGGCGCTGGACTACGGCCGCCGCCTGGTGCCGCTGGACGGCTTCGAGGCCGCGGTGGCGGCCTTCCGCGCCGAGACGGCCGGCACGGCGCGCGGCTGCAACATCACCGTCCCCTTCAAGTTCGAGGCCGCAGCGCTGGCGCAGCACCTGAGCCTGCGCGCCATGCTGGCACGCGCGGTCAACACGCTGCGCTTCGACGCGGACGGCATCCATGGCGACAACACCGACGGCGCCGGCCTCGTCGCCGACATCGCGCAGCACGCCGGCGTCACGCTGGCGGGCAGCGAGCTGCTGCTGCTGGGCGCCGGCGGCGCCGCGGCCGGCGTGCTGGGCCCGCTGCTGGAGGCCGGCCCGCGCCGCGTGGTGGTAGCCAACCGCACGCTGGCCAAGGCCATCGCGCTGGTGCGGCACCACGCAGCACTCGCGCTGCAGCACGGCATCACGCTGGAGGCCCATGAACTGCAGTCCGTGCCCGGCGAGTTCGACGTCATGGTGAACGGCACCGCCTCCAGTCTCGCCGGGGGCGAGGTGCCGGTGCCGGCACGCGTGCTGCGGCGCGGCGCACTGGCCGTCGACATGATGTACGGACCGGCCGCAGCGGGCTTCATGGCGTGGGCGCGCGAACACGGCGCCGTGCCGCGCGACGGGCTGGGCATGCTGGTCGAACAGGCGGCGGAATCCTTCGCCTTCTGGCGCGGCGTGCGGCCGCCCTCGGCGCAGGTGCTGGCCGAACTGCGCGCGGTGGTCGACGGCAAGTGAAGGCTCTGCTGCGCTGGGTGCTGTGCCTGCTGTTCGCGGCGGTCGCGCTCGAGGTCTTCTTCATCGGCCGCATCGCAGCGATGGCGGTGATCGATCCGCAATCCACCGCATTCCAGCGCTCCGAGGCCTGGCAGCTCGCGACCGAGGGGCGACGCAACGGCGATCGCATCGAGCGCCGCGCAGGGCCGCCCCAAGCAAGCGAGCGCCCCCTCGGGGGGCAGCGAGGACACGCCAGTGCCGAGCGTGGGGGCCTCAAGGAATGGAGACAGGAATGGGTGCCCTATGGCCGGATCGCCGACACCCTGAAGCGCGCCGTGATCGCGAGCGAGGACAGCGAGTTCATCTACCACAACGGCGTCGAGTGGGAGGCCGTCGAGCGCGCGCGCCAGCGCAATGCCAGGGCCGAACAGATCGCGGCCCGGCGCGCGGCACAGATGCGTGCCCGCGGCAAGGAACCGCGCCCGATCCAGCTGCGCGGCGGCTCGACCATCACCCAGCAATTGGCAAAGAACCTGCTGCTGTCGGGCGAGCGCACGCTGCTGCGCAAGGGCCAGGAGCTGCTGCTCGCGGTCGCGCTGGAGCTGCTGCTGGACAAGCAACGCATCCTGGAGATCTACTTGAACAGCGTGGAGTGGGGCGAAGGCATCTTCGGTGCCGAGGCGGCCGCGCAGCACTACTTCAGGAAGCCGGCCTCGAGGCTCGGCGCGCAGGAGGCCGCGCGGCTGGCGGTGATGCTGCCGAGCCCGAAGTTCTTCGAGCGGCGGTCCGGATCGGCCTACCTCGCTGGCCGCACGGCCACGATCGTGGCGCGCATGCCATCGGCCGATCTGCCCTGATCCGACAGGGCAGCGCTGGCGCGTGCGAGGGGAAATCTGGAGCGGGAAACGAGACGTGTACTAGGACAGTAAGTCGTTGATTCCCAATCACTTCCTTCGCCGTGATACCTAGCGAAGACCTCAATTGTAGCCTTGTTTTTCGTCCTCGGCAACGAGTTCATCCAAAGAAATCCAACGACGTCCATAGACCCGCACTCCGGCACACCACATCCCCCACTTGGCACATCGCAGTCCGCGACTGGCTCGAACTCGGCGCCCAGCACGCCGTCCGCTGTTCTCTATCCGCCACTGTGATACCCGCTGAGGAACGTCTTCGCTGACGCCATGGGGTTGACGGCGCCTGGGAGCGGCAGCACCTACAACGCGCTCCACGTCACCAACACCGACGCCTGTTCAGAAGAGCGCGCGCAACCAGACCCCACGTCTGCGCGCGATTCTTTATTGGTATATCAGGATGCCTGGGTAGGCATGACGGCCGCGAGTTTGCTCTGTCCCCCTGGAGGCCGGGCAACGAACGCCATCCCATCGCGCCGCCTGAGACCGCTGGCATATCAGGCCATACCTAGACGGTTTTGCAGAAGCCGCAACTTCTTACGACCCTGATAGCGTGAGCGTCACTGTCGAGCCTACGTGCCGATGCTAGACCTTTTAGCCGATGAATTTTTGCACATCGAGCACACGACGACTACCAGTTGAGCGAACTGGTGAGAAGTACTCAAGCCACATGACGAAGCGGCTCTCGGGACCCGCTCCCTGCACAGACAACAGGCCGACCATGAGATCGGTTGCAAAGGAGTCGGCCGTGTAGTTCTTCTCCTGGAAGGAGACGGAGCATGTATGAGAACAAGAACGATGCGCCAACATCAAAGGTGTTCTACCGTCCGATCGAAGCGTCCATTCGCTGGGCCGGGTTGCTGCGATATGAGCAAGTGATCCTGGCCTCGATTTCGTCGCCAAGGAACCTGCCGGAATCGTTGGACTGCCCACGCTGGGGCGAACTGCGGCTGTACACCGACCGCATTTACGACGGCATCCTCAATGGGGAACTGCCCTTCGGGCAGAACGGTATCACGGCACACGATACCGCGCTGATCGACTCTCCTGATTTGACGGTTCGCCACGTCGATCTGAAGCGCTGGATGCGTCAGCACTACCCCGAGCAGCGTCCCGGCTTTCTCTTCTCCCGCAGCGAGCGCATCGCCCACCCCTTCATCTCGCTGGAAACCGGACAAGCCATGTTGGTCGAGCGGCTGGCCCTGAAATCCGCTCTGGACCAGTACAAGCGCCAACTGCACGAGCTGCAGGAAAAGCATGACGCGCTGCTCAAGCAATCCGCTGTGACCCCTGTCTGTGCGCAGTGCCCGATGAGCGACCGCGCCGAAGCAACCTACCTGAACATCATCGGCGGCATGCTGGACCTGATGCTCGGCCAATCCCCGTCGGGCACACCATACTCCACCTTCAAGACCCAGGAATCCGTGGTGAGCGCTTTGGTCGCGCATCACAGCGGCGCCATGGGCATCGCGGAGCGGACGTTGAACGGCAAGTTCGCCACGGCCAGGCGCCGGCTGCGTAGCGCGACAGTTTGAAGTTTTCCAGCTTGTACATGCAATCGCGGAGATTGCATTTGCAATGTCTTTCCGCAGC
>NZ_LMTS01000113.1:0-19510 GCF_001541225.1 Variovorax sp. WDL1
CAACACCAGCGGCCCGGCAAAGCCGGTTCCGCGGTGTTTCTGGAATGAGGCTCGCCCCGTCCTACGCGTCGCGGACGTCGGCGACAGGGTTGTCGCCGAAGTCCGGGCGAGCGAGGTAAGCGAGTACCTTTGCCGCCGCCGACTCCGGCGTATCCAACTGGCCCTGCGCCTTCAGACGCTCGAAGCGCGCGCGGTCGGGGAACATGTCTACCTCCGCCCCGCGCAGCTGCACCTGCATGTCGGTGTCGATCACGCCGGGGGCGAGCGAGACGATCTTCGCGCCGCCGCCCAGGGCCTCTTCCTCCAGCGCCACGGCGCGCGAGAAATGGTCCATGCCGGCCTTGGCCGCACAGTAGGGAGCCTGGCTGGCCATGGCGTTGCGGCCGAGGCCGGAGGAGATGTTGAGCACCTTGCGCTCGCCGCGCCAGCCGCGGGTGGCGGCAAGGAAGGCCGAGGTCAGCAGCAGCGGCGCTTCGAGGCCCACGCGCAGCGCCTGCGACAGTTCGGCCGCGACCGCCTGCGACAGGGGCATGATGCGGCCGACGGTGCCGGCGTTGTTGATGAGCGCAACGCCATCGAAGGCCTGCCCGTCCAGGCCCTGCAGCCAGGCCGCAAGCCGGGTGGCTGCCGGCACCGGGTCGGCCAGGTCCTGCTGCCATTGCTCGAGCTCGACGCCGGCTTTGCGGGCGCGGGCGGCGAGTGCATTGTCGGCGCGGCGGGAGATGCACAGCAGGCGTTGCCCGGGCCGGGCCAGCAGCTGCTCCGCCATGGCACGGCCGAGGCCGCGCGAGGCGCCGGTAATGATCGTGAGTTGTGGTGAATTCATGGATGATCTCGTGAAATGCGTCATCGACGGCGATATGCCGTGCAGCGTCCATCCTATCGGTGGATTGACGAAGCGCGGCGCGCCTTCTTAAAGTCAGCCAATGCCCATCCAGTACGAGCCCACGCGCGACGCGCGCCATTTCCGCGAGGGCTTCGGACTTTCAAGCCCCGCACAGCCGCCGGTGATCCGCCCCGGCGGGCAGGGCACCTTCATACGCCGCCCGCGGGGCGACCGCGAAGGCAGCGCCGTCACCGCGCGCTTCGAGGCGGCCGAGGGCCGCTGGGGCCTGATTCCCCTGTTCGCCAAGGAGCGCGAGTACCCCTTCACCTTCGAGGCCCGCGGCGAAACGGCCGCGAGCGAGCGCAATTTCTACCAGCCCTGGAAGCGCGGCCACCGCTGCGTGGTGCTGGCCGATGCGCTGTACCGCCGCGGCGACAGCGAAGGCTCGGTGGTGCGCGTCACGCGCGCCGACGGCCAGCCGCTGGCGCTGGCCGGCCTGTGGAACGGCTGGCGTGCGCCCGATGGCGAGTGCGTCGAAAGCTTCGCACTGCTGACGCTGCCCGCAGTGGAGCAGCCGGCCCAGCGGCGCGTCGTCTTCCTGCGCGAAGCCTGGCTCGACGACTGGCTGCATTGCCCCGTGGAAGAGACGGCCGCCTACCTGCGCCCCTATGCGCTCGACAAGCTGGTGCGCCGCACGATCGTGCACGATCCCTCCATTCCCCTGCCCGAGCGCGCGCCCGCGGCTTCCTGATCACCTCCCGCCCGCGCGCAAGGCCGCAAGGTCGAGCACGCGCACCCCTCCGTACTCGACGCGGATCGCACCCTTGGCCTGCAACGTCCGCAGCGCCTCGTTGACACGTTGGCGCGACAGCCCGATCAGGTAGGCCAGCTCCTGTTGCGTGATGCGCAGCAGTTCCCCCACGCCGGGAAAGAGCACGGGATTGAAGAGCGCCGCCAGGTTGCGCGCGACGCGCGCATCGGGGTTGTTGAGCCGGTCGGCCTCGCGCGCAGCAATGAACTGGCCGAGCCGCTCGTTGAGCTGGTTCATCACGAAGCGATTGAAGCCGATCGAATGGTCCAGCAGCCAGTGGAAGTCGTCCACCGGCAGGCCCGCCACCACGCTGCGGCGCAGCGCCTGGATGTTGTAGCGATAGGGCTCGCGCTTGAGCGCCGTGCCCTCGCCGAACCAGCCGCCGGGCGGCAGGCCGCTGTAGGTCATCGATGTGCCATCGGCGTTGTCGTTGCTCATCTTGAGCAACCCTTCGACGACGCCGAACCAGAAGGTGGGCGGACGGCCGATGCGGCAGACCAGGTCCCCGGACTCGGCATCGCCCACGACCACCGCGGCTTCCGCGCGGCGGCGCTCGGCGGGCGTGAGGGTATGAAGCCAAGGGATGTTCTGCAGCTCTTCGACCGTGGCCGGCCGCACGCGCTCACGCAGGGAAGAGGCGCGGTTCGAAGTGCCGCGGGTCATCGGGAAACTCCGGGGAGTAGTGTCCCTAGGATTGTCGTTGAAACGACAAGCTGGCGACAAGCGCGCGCTCTACAGTGCGCCCATCGTGCAAACCACCGCCAACACTTTTCCCCGCCTGTTGCTGGCCCATGCGCAGCGCCAGCCCGACGCGCCGGCCGTGCGCGAGAAGGACCTCGGCATCTGGCAGACCTGGAGCTGGTCTACCGTGGCTCGCGAAGTGCGCGAGATCGCCTGCGGGCTCGCCAGCCTCGGCTTCAAGCCGGGCGACAACCTGGCGATCGTCGGGGCCAACCGTCCGCACCTGTACATGGCGGTGCTGGCGGCGCAGAGCCTGCGCGGCGTGCCGGTGCCGCTCTACCAGGACGCGGTGGCGGGCGAGATGGTCTTCATGCTGGAGGACGCGGCGATCGATTTCGTGATCGCCGAGGACCAGGAGCAGGTCGACAAGCTGCTGGAATGCCGCGAGCTGATGGCGGCCCAGGGCAAGCAGGGCCTGCGCCACATCGTCTACGACGACCCACGCGGGCTGCGGCACTACGCACAGCCGGGGCTGCTCGGCTACGAGCGCTTGCGCGAGCTGGGCCGCGCCTTCGACAGCGCGCAGCCTGCCTTCTTCGAACAGAGCCTCAACGGCGTCGAGCCGGGCGATGTCGCGGTGATCCTCTACACCTCCGGCACCACCGGCCGGCCCAAGGGCGTGTGCCAGACGCATGCCAGCTTCATCGCGGCAGGCCGAGGCGGCGTCGAGACCGACAGGCTCGGCCCCGGCGACAACATCATGAGCTACCTGCCGATGGCCTGGGTCGGCGACCACCTGTTCTCGGTAGCGCAATGGATGGTGGGCGGCTTCACGCTCAACTGCCCCGAGTCCTCGGCCACGGTCATGAACGACATGCGCGAGATCGGGCCCAGCTACTACTTCGGCCCGCCGCGCACTTTCGAGGGACTGCTGACGGCGGTGTCGATCCGCATGGAGGACGCGGCGGCGCCCAAGCGCTGGCTCTACGCGAAGTTCATGGCGCTGGCGCAGCGCGTGGGCGCCGACATCCTGAACGGCGCGAAGGTGGGCCTGGGCGACCGGCTGCTCTACGGCCTTGGCGACCTGCTGGTCTACGGACCGCTGCGCAATGTGCTGGGCATGAGCCGCATCCGCGTGGCGTACACAGCGGGCGCGGCAATCGGGCCCGACCTGTTCCGCTTCTACCGCTCGATCGGCGTCAACCTCAAGCAGTTCTATGGCCAGACCGAGACCTGCGCCTACGTCTGCCTGCAGCAGGACGGCAAGGTCAAGCTGCAGACCGTGGGCAGCGCGGCGCCCGGCATCGAGCTGCGCATCGCGCCGGACGGCGAGGTGCTGGTGCGCGGCGTCTCGGTGCTGAAGGAGTACTACAAGCGGCCCGACGCCACGGCCGAGGTGCTCGATGCCGAGGGCTATTTCCACACCGGCGACGCAGGCGTGATCGACGCCGAGGGCCACCTGCGCATCATCGACCGCGCCAAGGATGTAGGCAAACTCTCGCGCGGCGCGATCTTCGCGCCCAACTACATCGAGAACAAGCTCAAGTTCTTCCCGCAGATCAAGGAAGCGGTGTGCTTCGGCAACGGGCGCGAGGAGGTCTGCGCCGCCATCAACATCGACTACGAGGCAGTGGGCAACTGGGCCGAGCGTCGCGGCCTCCCGTACGGCGGCTACGTGGACCTGGCCGGCAAGGCCGAGGTGCTGCAGCTGATCGCCGAATGCGTCGAGAAGGTGAATGCCGACCTGGCGAGCGAGGAAGGCATGGGCGAGACGCAGATCGCTCGCTTCCTGGTGCTGCACAAGGAGCTGGACCCTGACGACGACGAGCTCACCCGGACCCGCAAGGTGCGGCGCGGCTTCATCGCCGACAAGTACCGCGTGCTGGTCGATGCGCTCTACGGCGGCAAGACCGAGCAGTACATCGAGACGCAGGTCAAGTTCGAGGACGGGCGCACCGGCGTGGTGAACGCCACGCTGAAGATCGTCGAGGCCAAACGCTTCCCACCGTTGAAGGCCGCCGCATGAACGCGCAGAACATCGCCGAGGCCGCCGTGCTTGCCGGCGCCACCCAGGGCGGGCGGCGCATCGGCGAGGTCATCCTCGACGTGCAGAACATCTCGCTGTCCTTCGGCGGCGTGAAGGCGCTGACCGACATCAGCTTCGACGTGCGCGAGCACGAGGTGCGCGCCATCATCGGCCCAAACGGCGCGGGCAAGAGCTCCATGCTCAACTGCATCAACGGCGTCTACCAGCCGCAGCAGGGGTCCATCACCTTCCGCGGCCGGACCTTCCATCACATGAACTCTCGCCAAGTGGCCGAGATGGGCGTGGCGCGCACCTTCCAGAACCTGGCGCTGTTCAAGGGCATGAGCGTGCTCGACAACATCATGACGGGCCGCAACCTCAAGATGAAGAGCGGCCTGCTGGCGCAGGCGCTGCGCTGGGGCCCGGCCGAGCGCGAGGAGATCGCGCACCGCGAGTTCGTCGAGCGCATCATCGACTTCCTCGAGATCCAGCCGCACCGCAAGACACCGGTGGGGCGCCTGCCCTACGGGCTGCAAAAGCGCGTCGACCTCGGCCGCGCGCTGGCAATGGAGCCGCAGGTGCTGCTGCTGGACGAGCCGATGGCCGGCATGAACGTGGAAGAGAAGCAGGACATGAGCCGCTTCATCCTCGACGTGAACGACGAGTTCGGCACCACCATCGTGCTGATCGAGCACGACATGGGCGTAGTGATGGACATCTCGGACCGCGTGGTGGTGCTCGACTACGGCAAGAAGATCGGCGACGGCACGCCGGACGACGTGCGCAACAACGAGGACGTGATCCGGGCTTACCTCGGAACGGAACACTGATGGGCTTTTTCCTCGAAACCCTGTTCGGCGGCCTGATGGTCGGCATGCTGTATTCGCTGATCGCGATCGGCTTCGTGCTGATCTACAAGGCCTCCGGCGTCTTCAACTTCGCGCAGGGCGCGATGGTGCTGTTCGCCGCGCTGGCGATGGCGCGCTTCGCGGAATGGTTCCCACGCTGGCTGGGCTTCGAGAGCCAGGTGCTTGCGAACCTGCTGGCCTTCGTCGCCGCGATGGCGGTGATGATCGTGGTGGCGTGGCTGATCGAGCGGCTCGCGCTCAGCAGGCTGGTCAACCAGGAGGGCATCACGCTGCTGATGGCCACGCTGGGCATCGCCTACTTCCTCGACGGCCTGGGCCAGACCCTGTTCGGCAACGACATCTACAAGATCGATGTCGGCATGCCCAAGGAACCCCTGATGGTGCTCGAGGGTACTTTCCAGGGCGGCCTGCTGCTGAGCCAGGAAGACCTGATCGCCGCAGGCGTCGCTGCCGCGCTGGTGGCGGTGCTGGCGCTCTTCTTCCAGAAGACCGCCACCGGCCGCGCCCTGCGCGCGGTGGCCGACGACCACCAGGCCGCGCAGTCCATCGGCATTCCGCTCAACCGCATCTGGGTCATCGTGTGGTCGGTGGCCGGCTTCGCGGCGCTGGTGGCCGGGATCATCTGGGGCTCGAAGCTGGGGGTGCAGTTCTCGCTCTCGCTGGTGGCGCTGAAGGCGCTGCCGGTGGTGATCCTCGGTGGCCTGACCTCCGTGCCGGGCGCGATCATCGGCGGGCTGCTCATCGGCGTGGGCGAGAAGCTCTCGGAGATCTACCTGGGGCCGATGCTGGGCGGCGGCATCGAGATCTGGTTCGCGTATGTGCTGGCGCTCGTGTTTCTGCTGGTGCGCCCGCAAGGCCTCTTCGGCGAAAAGATCATCGATCGGGTCTGAACATGCTTTACAGAGAAAACGGCCAGTTCAAGTCCAGCTACCGCGCCGACCAGCAGGTCTTCCCGATCCTGCAGGACCGGGTCTTCATGCTGGCGCTGCTGGCCGTCGCCTTCGCGGTGGTGCCGCTGGTCGCGTCGGAGTACTTCTTCCGCGCGATCCTGATCCCATTCCTGATCCTCTCGCTGGCGGCGCTGGGCCTCAACATCCTGGTGGGCTATTGCGGCCAGATCTCGCTGGGCACAGGCGCCTTCATGGCGGTGGGCGCCTACGCGGCCTACAACTTCCATGTGCGCATCGATGGCATGCCGCTCATCGCCTCGCTGCTGCTGGGCGGGCTGTGCGCCACCGTCGTGGGCGTGCTCTTCGGTGTTCCCAGCCTGCGCATCAAGGGGCTCTACCTGGCGGTTGCGACCCTGGCCGCGCAGTTCTTTCTCGACTGGGCCTTCCTGCGCATCAACTGGCTGACCAACAACTCGGCCTCGGGCTCGGTCAGCGTTGCGGGGCTCAACGTGTTCGGGCTGCCGGTCGAGACCGCGGTGCAGAAGTACCTGCTGTGCCTCACGCTGCTGGTGCTGTTCGCGGTGCTGGCCAAGAACCTGGTGCGCAGCGCCATCGGGCGTGAGTGGATGGCGATACGCGACATGGACGTGGCCGCGGCGGTGATCGGCATCCGCCCGGTGTACGCCAAGCTGACGGCCTTCGCGGTGAGCTCCTTCATCGTCGGCGTGGCCGGTGCGCTGTGGGGCTTCGTTCACCTGAGCACCTGGGAGCCCGCGGCCTTCAACATCGACCGGTCCTTCCAGCTGCTCTTCATGGTGATCATCGGCGGCCTGGGCTCGATCATGGGCAGCTTCTTCGGCGCGGCCTTCATCGTGCTGCTGCCGATCGTGCTCAACCAGATCCCGGGCTGGTTCGGCGTGTCGATGTCGACCGCGCTGGCCTCGCACCTCGAGTTCATGATTTTCGGCGCTCTGATCGTGTTCTTCCTGATCGTGGAGCCGCACGGGCTCGCGCGGCTGTGGTCCACGGCCAAGGAAAAGCTGCGCCTCTGGCCCTTCCCTCATTGATTTCAACCACCATCAACGAGCCTTTCCAAAGGAGACAACCATGAAGCTGAAGTCACTCGCACTCGCTGTTGCCGCGATCTCGGCGCTGGCGGGAACGGCCCCCGCGTTCGCGCAAGCCAAGGAGCAGTTCTTCCCGCTGCTGGTCTACCGCACCGGCCCCTACGCCCCGAACGGCACGCCCTGGGCCAACGGAAAGCAGGACTACATCAAGCTCGTCAACGCGACCGGCGGCATCAACGGCGTGAAGATCAGCTACGAGGAATGTGAAACCGGCTACGCCACCGACAAAGGCGTGGAGTGCTATGAGCGCCTCAAGGACAAGGGCGCCACGCTGATCGACCCGCAGGCCACCGGCATCACCTTCGCGCTCACGGACAAGGCCCCGGTCGACAAGATCCCGCTCATCACGCTGGGCTACGGCCTGTCGGCGTCGCAGGACGGCAGCGTGTTCAAGTGGAACTTCCCGCTGATGGGCAGCTACTGGACCGCGGCCGACATCCTGATCCAGCACATCGCGAAGAAGGAAGGCGGCCCCGACAAGCTCAAGGGCAAGAAGATCACGCTGGTCTACCACGACTCGCCGTTCGGCAAGGAGCCGATTCCGCTGCTGCAGGAACGCGCGAAGATGAATGGCTTCGAGCTCTCGCTGATCCCCGTGGCCGCGCCTGGCATCGAGCAGAAGTCGGCCTGGCTGCAGGTGCGCCAGCAGCGGCCCGACTACGTGCTGCTGTGGGGCTGGGGCGTGATGAACTCGACCGCCCTCAAGGAAGCGGTGGCCACCGGCTACCCGCGCGAGAAGATGTACGGCGTGTGGTGGGCCGGCGCCGAACCCGACGTGAAGGACGTGGGCGCCTCGGCCAAGGGCTACAACGCGCTGGCGCTCAACACCTCGGGCACGCAGCCCAAGGTGATCCAGGACATCCTGAAGACCGTGCATGACAAGGGCCAGGGAACAGGCCCGCGCGACGAGGTCGGCTCGGTGCTCTACACGCGCGGCCTGATCATCCAGATGCTGGGCGTGGAAGCGGTGCGCCGCGCGCAGGAGCGCTTCGGCAAGGGCAAGGTCATGACCGGCGAGCAGGTGCGCTGGGGCCTGGAGAACCTCGCGCTCGACCAGAAGAAGCTCGACGCGCTCGGCTTCTCGGGCGTGCTGCGGCCGATCAGCACCTCCTGCCAGGACCACATGGGCTCGACCTGGGCGCGCGTCCATACCTGGGACGGCAGCAAGTGGGGCGGCATGAGCGACTGGTACCAGGCGGATGAGCAGATCATCAAGCCGATGGTCAAGGCCGCGGGCGACAAGTACGCCACGGAGAAGAAGCTGCCGAAGCGCGAAGCTTCCGATTGCGCTGCATGACGGACGGGCGGCTCCGCCGGAGCCGCCATTCCCAAGCGCGGCAGGTGCTGCGCTTGGGAATGACCGAGACCACTCCATGAGTCAAGCCAACACCCTCCTCGACGTCAATGGCATCGAGGTCATCTACAACCACGTGATCCTGGTGCTCAAGGGCGTCTCGCTGAAGGTCCCGGAAGGCGGGATCGTGGCGCTGCTCGGCGGCAACGGCGCGGGCAAGACCACTACGCTGCGCGCCGTGTCCAACCTGCTGGCGGGCGAGCGCGGGGCAGTGACCAAGGGCACGATCGAGCTGCGCGGCGAGCGCATCGAGGCGCTGTCGCCGGCGGTGCTGGTCAAGCGCGGCCTGATCCAGGTGATGGAGGGCCGCCACTGCTTCGCCCACCTCACCATCGAGGACAACCTGATGACCGGCGCCTACACCCGAACGGACGGCAAGGCCGCGGTGGCGCAGACGCTGGAGAAGGTCTATGCCTACTTCCCGCGCCTGAAGACCCGGCGCGGCTCGCAGGCCGCGTACACCTCGGGCGGCGAGCAGCAGATGTGCGCCATCGGACGCGCGCTGATGGCCAACCCGAGCATGGTGCTGCTCGACGAGCCCTCGATGGGCCTGGCGCCGCAGATCGTGGACGAGGTCTTCGGCATCGTGAAGGACCTGAACCAGAAGGAGCACGTGACCTTCCTGCTGGCCGAGCAGAACACCAACATGGCGCTGCGCTATGCCGACTACGGCTACATCCTGGAGAACGGCCGCATCGTGATGGACGGCGAGGCGAAGAGCCTGCGCGAAAACGAGGACGTCAAGGAGTTCTACCTGGGCGTCGGCGGCGCGGACCGCAAGAGCTTCCGCGACGTCAAGAGCTACAAGCGCCGCAAGAGGTGGTTGGCATGACGGACTTCTACGACAAGCTGGAGGTGCGCGACCCGGCGGAGCGCGAGCAGGACCTCCTCGCGGCACTGCCGAAGCAGATCGCCCAGGCCCAGACCGCCGCGCCCGCCTTCGCGAAGATCCTCGACGGCGTGAAGCCCGGCGACATCGCCAGCCGCGAGGCGCTGGCCCGCCTGCCCGTCACGCGCAAGTCCGAGCTGCTGGAGCGGCAGAAGGCCGGGCGCGCGCACGATCCTTTTGGCGGCTTCTCGGCCATCCGCTTCGGGCCGCGCATGCTGCGCGTGTTTGCCAGCCCCGGGACCATCTACGAGCCGGAAGGCGAGGCGCGCGACTACTGGCGCACGGCCCGCGCGCTGCATGCCGCCGGCTTTCGCGGCGGCGAGCTGGTGCACAACGCCTTCAGCTACCACATGACGCCCGCCGGCGCGATCATGGAGAGCGGAGCGCGCGCCCTGGGCTGCACGGTGTTCGCCGCCGGCACCGGGCAGACCGAGCAGCAGGTGGACGCGATCGCCGAGCTCAAGCCTGCGGGCTATGCCGGCACGCCGAGCTTCCTGAAGATCGTGCTGGAGAAGGCGGCGGAGCGCGCCATCGCGCTGCCTTCGCTGACCAAGGCCCTCGTCTCGGGCGAGGCGTTCCCGCCCAGCCTGCGCGACTGGATCGCCGAGCGCGGCGTAGCCGGCACGCAGTGCTACGCGACGGCCGACCTGGGCCTGATCGCCTATGAGACCGCCGCGCGCGAAGGCCTAGTGCTCGATGAGGGCGTGATTGTCGAGATCGTGCGCCCCGGCACCGGCGACCCGGTGCCCGAGGGCGAGGTAGGCGAGATCGTGGTCACCACGCTGAACCCCGACTACCCGCTGATCCGCTTCGGCACCGGCGACCTCTCGGCCGTGCTGCCGGGTGCCTGCCCGACCGGGCGCACCAACACCCGCATCAAGGGCTGGCTCGGCCGGGCCGACCAGACCACCAAGGTGCGCGGCATGTTCGTGCATCCGGGCCAGGTGGCGGAAATCGCGCGGCGCTTTCCGGAGGTGCGGCGCGCGCGGCTGGTGGTCGAGGGCGAGATGGGCGACGACCGCATGACGCTGCGGCTCGAATGCGCCTCCGAGCCCGAGGGCCTGGCCGGGCGCGTGGCCGAGGCGGTTCGCGACGTCACCAAGCTGCGCGGCGAGGTCGAGTTGATGGAGCCGGGCAGCCTGCCCAACGACGGCAAGGTGATCGAGGACGCGCGCAGCTACCGGTAGCGAGGCGTCTTCACGCGTGCGCGTGCACGCCGGCAAAGGTCTCGAGCATCACCCGGTTGAAGGCCGGCAGATCGGCGGGTTTGCGGCTCGTGATCAGCGGGCCGTCCGCGACCACCTCCAGATCGACCCACTTCGCACCGGCATTCTTCAGGTCCGTGCGCAGCGACGGCCAGGAGGTCATCGTGCGGCCCTTGACTGCGTCCGCCTCGATCAGTGTCCACGGGCCATGGCAGATCGCGGCGATCGGCTTGCCGGCCTTGACGAAGTCCCTCACGAACGCCACGGCCTGCTCCTCGATGCGCAAAGCGTCGGGGCTCATGACGCCGCCTGGCAGCACCAGGGCATCGTATTCGTGGGCGGCGGCCTGCTGAAGCGGCACATCGACATCGAAGCGGTCGGCCGGCGTGTGGTGCTTCCAGCCCCGCACACCGCCTTTCGCAGGCGATATCAGGCTGGTGTCCGCACCTGCGGCATCCAGCACACGACGCGGCTCGGTCATCTCGGATTGCTCGAAGCCGTCCGTCACGAGGATGGCAACCTTCATGCCCTCAAGCTGGCGTTTGATCATGGGAAAGTCCTTTCAATGGAGCTTTCACGCTAGGCCGCCGCCAGCGCGGCCGGATCGGCGTGCATCGGCTCACCATGTCGGACAAATCGCCCTGTCAGGGCATGGACCTTGCATCGATCCGCACCCCTCTACGATTCGCTGCCATGACCCACGCCTTCTTCCAGCCTCCCGCAACCTCCCGCTACGCACTGCGCAAGCTGAGCGCGCCGCGCTGCCTGCTGCCCGATGATCTTGCGGGCAGCGGCCCAGACCCCGAGCTCGTGGCCATCGACCTGCTGGTGGACCAGGGCCGGGTCGCCACCATCGAGCCGGCCGGAACGCTGCCCGCAGAGCTCGGCCCCGACCTCGATGCCTCGATGGTGCTGCCGGGCCTGCTCGACTGCCATACCCACCTGGACAAGGGCCACATCTGGCCGCGCCAGGCCAATCCCACCGGCGACGGCGCGGGCGCCTCGATGGCCACGCAACGCGACCGCCAGGCCCGCTGGCATGCGGAGGACGTGCGCCGGCGCATGGAATTCGGCCTGGCGACTGCGTATGCGAAGGGCGTGGTTGCGATTCGCACGCATCTCGATTCGCTGGCGCCGCAGGCCACGATTTCCTTTACGGTCTTCCGCGAAGTGCGCGAACGCTGGGCCGGGCGCATCGCGCTGCAGGCGTCCTCGATCGCGCCGCTCGACATTTTTCTTGCGGACGAAGGCCGGCAGCTCGCCGACATCGTGGCGGAGAGCGGCGGGCGGCTCGGCTGCGTGACGCGCTCGACGCGCCATCCCGGCGACCCGATGCCGCCGGACCTGGACGATGCGCTGGCGCGCGTGTTCCAGCTCGCGGCCGAACGCGGGCTGGATCTCGACCTGCATGTGGATGAATCGACCGATCCGCGCGCTCGCGCGCTGATCCGCGTCGCCCGCACCGCGGTCGCGCAGGACTTCAGGGGCCGCATCCTCTGCGGCCACTGCACCGCGCTGGCCCTGCAGACCGACGAGTTCATCGAAGAGACGATCGCGGCCTGCAAGGACGCGGGCATCGATATCGTGAGCCTGCCCACCGTCAACATGTACCTGCAGGACCGCAGCCCCGCAGGGCGCACGCCGCGCTGGCGCGGCGTGACGGTGCTGCACGAGATGAAGGCGCGCGGCCTGCGGGTCGCGGTGGCCGGCGACAACTGCCGCGACCCCTTCTACGCCTACGGCGACCATGACATGCTGGATACGTTTACCCAGGCCGTGAAGATCCTTCACCTGGACCACCCGCTGTCCGACTGGATCCGCGCCGCCAGCCAGACGCCGGCGGCAATCATGGGGCTGGACCTCGGCGTGCTGAAACCCGGCATGGCCGCCGACCTGCTGGTGCTCAAGGCGCGCAATTATTCGGAGATGCTCTCGCGGGCGCAGTTCGACCGCACCGTGCTGCGCGCCGGTCGTGCAATCGACACCGCGCTGCCGGATTACCGACTGCTGGACGACCTGATGCACGCATAAGCCGCACGATGCGCAGCGAAAGGCGCAGGTGAAGGCACCCCGATGAAGCCGCGGCGCTGGCCCTGGCTAGCGTCGGCCTCTGAACCATTGTGTAGGAGATGGCCGACAGACAGGCGCGGGTTCACGTGGACAGTGGATCACTTCTGTTTCACGGAGGAATTCGTCCATGCCCGTCGTTTGTACGGCTTGCGGGAGCAATAACCGGGAGAACGCAAAGTTCTGCATCGGCTGCGCACGCCGCCTGCCCGGCTTCGTACCCACGGGACCCTCGGCCCTGGAGGCCATCAACAATGCGCAGCCGCCGCGTGCGCCTGTCCGCACGCCCCGCCGCGCCTGGCGGCGCGATGATCCGCTGACGCTGCTGCCTGCGGAAACGGCGGGCTTCTGGCTGCGCCTCGCCTTGCTGGGCCTGGCGATGGGGATTGGCTTCATCGGCTGGTATCTCTACGTCACCCGCCAATTGACTCAGCCGGCCTTCCTGGACCCGATCACCGCAGCGCTGGCGGTAGAAGACCGGAAGCCACCAGCGGACGAATCGGTCGCGCTCGCGGCACCGAGCGCATCCACGGCCCCGGCGCCTGCGCCGGCGGGGACGGCCGCCCCGACAGCACCCGCCGTGCCGCCCAAGGCATCCGGGCAGGCGCAGGCTCCCGCGCCTGCCCGCGCAGCGCAGCCCGAAGCCGCCCCGCAGGCCTCCACGAAGGCACAGCCGCCAGCTGCGAAGACAGAACCGGTGCTCGCAAAGTCGGAGCCGGCGGCCGCGGCTGCATATCGAGCGCCATCGGTTGCGCCGGCTGATCGCCATCGCGACAGCGCGCAGAGCTGGCCACGGCGCAGCCGCGCCCCGGCCTGGGCCGACGACGAGCCTCCGACCGTGCCGCTCGCCATCGTGCCTGCGACTGTTTCGCCCAGTCCCGCGCGCGCGCCGGCCTGGTCCCGCGACGACCCCGGCCCGCCCATCGCGCCCGGCCCTGGACCCGTGTTCAGTGCGACCCGCTCGCCATCGTGGAACCGTGGCGACGGGGGCCCGCCGGTCGTCCCGGGGCCGGGACCGGTGGTCACGCCCTCCAGGAGTTCTTCGCCGGTCGTGGCCAGTGATGGAGGTCCGCCGATCGTGCCCGGTCCGGGTCCCGTTTTCAGTCCGGTGCGCACGCCGACGTGGGCGGCCAATGATCCGGGCCCCCCGATTGCGATCGGCCCCGGGCCGGTCTACAACCGCACCAGGGAGCCGTAGGCGGAGGCAGGCCGCGCACAAGAAATCGTGCAGCGTTCCTAAGGGCATTCCGGGGTGGGGCGTCCGGCGGGGCGGCGATAAGATCGCGGCCCTTGAACTTGGTTTGAACACGGAGAGAGACCATGAAGAAACTGCTCGCCCTCACGGCGATCGCCGCCGTTGCCATGGGCGTTCACGCCCAGGATTTCCCGGGCAGCAAGCCCATCAGCATCGTGGTCCCGTTCGCCGCGGGTGGACCGACCGACCGGGTGGCGCGCGACTTGGCCGAGGCGCTGCGCAAGCCGATGGGCGGCACCAGCATCGTGGTCGAGAACGTGCCGGGCGCAGGCAGCTCGATCGGTGCCGCCAAGGTCGCGCGCGCCGCGCCTGACGGCCACACGCTGCTGCTGAACCACATCGGCATGGCCACCGTCCCGACCCTGGTGCGCAACGTGCCCTTCAAGGTCGAGACCGACTTCGAATACCTGGGCATCGTCAACGACGTGCCCATGACCCTCATCGCCAAGCCCACGATGAAGGCCAACAACTACAAGGAGCTGACCGCCTGGCTCGCGGAGAACAAGGGCAAGATCAACCTCGGCAACGCGGGCGTGGGCTCGGCCTCGCACCTGTGCGGCCTGCTGTTCCAGAGCGCGACCAAGACCGAGATGACGCCGGTGCCCTACAAAGGCACCGCGCCCGCCATCACCGACCTGATCGGCGGGCAGATCGACCTGTTGTGCGACCAGACCACCAACACCTCGCCGCAGATCGAGGCCAAGAAGGTCAAGGCCTATGCCGTGACCACCTCGAAGCGCCTGAGCACGCCGTTGCTCAAGGACCTGCCCACGCTGCAGGAGTCGGGGCTCAAGGACTTCGAGATCACGATCTGGCACGGCCTTTACGCGCCCAAGGGCACGCCGGCGGCCGTCACGAAGAAGATCAACGACGCGCTCAAGGTGGCACTGAAGGACCCGGACTTCATCAAGAAGCAGGAAGGCCTGGGCGCCGTCGTCACCAGCGACAAGCGCGTCGATCCGGCCGAGCACAAGAAGTTCGTCGCCGCCGAGATCGCCAAGTGGAGCCCGATCATCAAGGCGGCGGGGGTCTACGCCGACTGATATGCCACGCTGGCCGGCGCGCGATCGTGTCGCGCGCTCGGCCGGCGCCTTCCCGTTGGGCCGTTTTCGGCAGCCAGCGGGTCATCTGCAGGGCGCAGGTCTTCAGGCCGCCTGCACGGCGGCGAGCCAAAGCTGGGCGCCCTGCTGCGGCGTCGACGTCCACGTCACGTTGTAAGTACCGGCCGCATCGACCTGCCGGACGGCCACGGCGCACTGGACCAAGGCGCCGGCAGCCAATACCGAGTCGATCACGGTGAAGCCGCTGTCGGGCACGGCGGTCTTGTCCAGGTCGACGCCCGCATCGCCCCACCACCATGCGACGAGCAGCGCGGGGCCGCTGGTGGTGACGCTGGCGCTGGTCAAGGGCTGGCCTGACAGTACTTCGCGCCATTGCACATCGCGCACGAGGCCGCCGTTGATGACCTCAACAGCAGTCAGGGTCGTTTCGTCAGTGACCTTGGGCTTCTCGGCGGTGACCACGTGGCCATCCCTGCCCAGGGCCTGCGCGCAGGCATAAAGGCCCGTCCCCGAGCTCGGCCAGAGGGTGTAGGTGTGCGGCACGTCGAACTGCACGAAGGCATTTCCCGCGTTGTCCGTCGGCACGGAGGCGGCAAGCAGGCCTCGCCCCACACAGACCAACAGGGTGCTTCCGCTCGCGCGCGTGGAGATGGGGGACGTGGACAGCGATGGGGACGACACGCCGTCACGATTGAAGCTGAGCACGTGGGCACCGAGGGCCGGAGCCGATGAAGGGGGTGCGGGTGCAGGTGGGGGTGCGGGCGGAGGTGCAGGTGCAGGCGTCGGCCCGGGCGGCGCTGGTGCGGGAGGGGGTGCCGCGCCGGGAGCAGGCGCGGCGAGGGCAAGTGCTGCGCCGCCGCCGCCGCCGCCGCCGCCGCCGCAAGACGTGAGCGCCGCACTCCCCGCTGCGACGCCGACCGTCGCAAATGCCCACAGGCGATTCAACAGGACACGGCGCTCGTTCGGCAGCGCTGGTACTGGTACTGCACCGTCGGACTCATTCATGTCGAGGGTCCGTTATCAGGCTCACTCGAAACTGACGCGCGTCGCGAGAAGCACTCCGTTCACCACCCGTTCCCCCTGGATGTTGACGCTGACCCCATTGCCCAGGTTGGCCGCCGTGCCGTTGACGAACACCACCCCGGGGCCGCTGGCATCGATGGGCTGGCCTCTCACGCGGAAACTCGCGGCCGAGCTGAAGTTGCCGACGGTGCCGATGAGGGTGAACGAAGCGGGTCCGCCGGTGCCAGGTACGTGGCGGATCTTGAGCTTGGTGGCCTGGAGCACGCCATTGGCGATGGTGCCGCCCACTTCCACCTTGACGCCGTTGCCGACCGCGCCGGCAGGCCCGCCGGTGACCTGCGCCGACGCCGCGTTCACCGGGATATTGAGCACGCGCAGCGAACCGAGTCCGGCGTAGTCGGTGACGATGCCCGCGAGCTGGACCGGCGTGGCATTCGCCCTCGGCACCGGATACCACCACTGGACCTGGGTGGCGGACAGCCGGCCCGGCAGCGCAATGGCTCCGCGCACGCGCACCAGGGTGCCATTGGCCAGCGGGGCGCCGTCCAGGCTGCCGGACAGCACCGCGGTGCCGTAGTCCACGGTGAAGGTGCCGATCGTGAAGGTACGGCGGGCAGGATCCAGGTTCTGCACCGTGCCCGTCAGGACCGGCGCGGAAGGGCCGCGCTGCTCCACACGCGTGGCCCGCAGGACGCCAGGCGCGCCCGGCAAGCCCCACACCTGCAGGGTGCTGCCGGGCAGGATGGCGGCCAGGCCGGAGGAATCGGCCCATACGGTCGCATCGTCCGTGGTCACGGTCGTGCCCAGGATGACGAAGCTGCCTTGTGCAAGATCGACCGAGGACAAGGTTCCGCGCAGATCCGCTGCGGAATCGACCCGGCGGGCGACACCGCTTGTGAAGTCGGCGCTGAAAGGCCCCGTGACCTTCGCGCTCATGCCCAATTGCAGGGCGGATGCATCCTCGACATTCAGGACGGCTGTGTCGGTGTTGTAGCGCACGCCGTTGACGATGATGCTGCCCACCCCGTCGACCCCGCCGACGCCCGACGCATCGGCGGTGCTGACGCCGGTGCCGCCGGAGCCCACGCCCGAGCCGTCGTCGCCCGAGGATGCCGTCGAGGTGCCGCCACCGCCTGTCGAATCGCCGCCGGTGCCTGCGGAACCGCCGCCGGACGCGCTGCCGCCCTGGCCATCAGCCGCGCCGCCGACCGGGCTGCCGCTCCCGTAGCCCAGGCCCGACCCGGTGACCGAGCCCGTGCCTCCAGTGCCGACGAGCGCAGCGCTGCCGCCACCACTGCCACCACCGCCGCACGAGAGCAGCAGCGCGGTCGACAGCGCCACCAGGGCAGCGCGCAGGAAGGCATTCGTCATGCGTCTTTTCCGTTCGAACGTTTCGCGGGAGTCACCGGGCGATTTTGTGCCACATCTGCGGCGTCCTCATAGTAGGTGTAGATCCCGACCCGTATGCGGCCCGAGGCCGTGCTGTCCGCGGCCTCGAACGCACGCGTCATCTCGCCGGTCAGTTCGTGGTGCAGTGCGTTCCAGCGTTGCCGCGCGAGCTGGTGGATCCGCTCGCAATCCTCGACCGCGATGCCGGTGGCGAACACCGCGCGCTCGAGCATGGGGGGCGCCGCGCCCAAGGTGTTGCCCACGCTCGCCAGGAGGTGGTCCCGCGCGTTGTCGCCCAGGAAGGCGAGCATGCCCTTGAGGTCCTTCGACGGCACGAAGCCGGCGGCGTTGAGCGCGACGCGGCCCGCCTCCTCGGTCGCCAGGTTCAGGCGCACCAGCTCATCGAGGATGGTGCGGTGGTGCACGTTCCCACGGCTGGCATGCCGGGCCACGGCCTCGAAGGAGGGTGCGCCTCCCTCGGCCACAAGGGGCAGAGACAGCAGGGCCGGGTCGTCGGTGGACATCTGCAGCCACAAGGTGAGCGTCTTGGCCGCCGCCGACATCTCGGTGTGCGGCAGCGGTTCCTCGGCCTCGCGTACCTTCGCCGTCACCGCCTTGCGGTTCAATCCGGTGGTCACCGAAAGCTGGCTGAGGTTTGGCTCGACGCCCTTGTCGAGCCAAGCCCGCCGAGCCTCGTCGATGAGAAGTTCGCGCAGCATCAACTCCAGATGGGCGTGCTTCAGCCCCAGGGCCAATGCGAGCCGGACGATCGGACGCATGACGCGTGCGCAAGCCTGCAGTGCCCAGCCCATCGGACCGTCGCCGCCCGGCGCGCCCGCTTCGACGGGCGCGGCGCCATCGCCTGGGTCAGGCCTGGCGCTTTTCGATCCAATGCGTTTGGTCGCCATAAAGTGTGTTGCCCAAGGCCACGGCCTTGTCGAGCCGGTCCCGATTGCGCGGTGTGTCCGGAACCCACAAGCCGCCGCCGTAAGGGCGAGGTTCCTCCTGGATGACTTTGTCGGACCAGCGCAGCCGGATCTCGAACAGGGCGCGCAACGTCTTGCGGGACACGATGCTCCTTGATGCAGAAGATGGCGGCACTAACGCCCCGTTACCAAGTTGACAGTGACATGCGTAACCGTCTTACAAAACTGTGCGCACGACTATAAGACAAGAGCACTATTGATGTGAAGTTTTCACATCACCCGAAACAGCCGATTTGCCAAAGGTAGAAATGTCAAAGCCTGTCACACACAAGAAGAGCTCCGCGGCGTGGCGCAGCAGCCGATCGATCGGCGCGGCGCGCTACGCGAGGTCGTCGTCGCGCAGCTGGCGGGAGCCGCGCGAGAAGAAGGCACGCGGCGCCTGGATTGCCGCGATGCGCGTGAGGAAGGCCATGCAGGCGCGCATCGTCGAAGCCTTCGGTACCTACGTCAACGGGTCCGGGCCTGGCCCCACGGACGAGGACCTTCTGACCTTCGCAAGACTGGCGATCGCAGAACAACGGCTGGCGCGCCGCCTGCGCCAGTCGCCTTGAATCCATCTGTCGCGAGGAGAGCACCATGACCGCAGTCGCCGTTGCCAATTCGTCGTCTCCATCTGACGTTGCGTTCGGAAACCTGATCGATCTGGCCATGCTTCGATCGGGCGCGGTATCTGTGGAAGTCTGCGAGGCCTGCAACACCATCAACCTCGGCGCCGCGCGACTCTGCAAGGGCTGCTCGCACAAGCTGCCGGCGTTCTATGGCGCAGCACCCGCCGGCGAGCCAACGGCCCCTCCCGGCGGATGGGGCGCCACACGGCGGAAGGGTTGGACCTGGGATCTTGCGGCCTTCTGGCTCGTCATCAATTCGCTGGCCAGCGCAACCGCGCTCGGCACCATCTGGTAGCGCCCCGCCTCAGGCCGCTGCCATGCGAGAAACAGTCAAAGCCACCCCGCTGATGCCCGGCACCAGCGAGGCATCGGTCCATTCGCCGTCGTTCGATCGTGCGGCCGACCCGGCCGCCAATGAACCGTTGCCGAAGAACGGCTCCCCC
>NZ_LMTS01000113.1:19543-20979 GCF_001541225.1 Variovorax sp. WDL1
TCGCCGCTGACCTCGGCGCAGCCCAACTGGACGGACTGGCAGCCGCCGGGGCCCGCCATTCCGCCGCATCAGCTGACGCGGGTGTGCGACGCCTGCCAAACGCTCAACCGCGACACCGCCCAGTACTGCCGGCGGTGCGCCCACAAGCTGTTGCCGCAGGGCGTCGGGGAAGCCGCCGTGACGGTGCCGCCTGGCGGCCGCCTTGTGCATCCCGCCCCCGGGTCGGCCATGGATGACTGGCCTCCGGTGCGCGCGCGTCGCGGGGGCACGAAAGCTCGGCGCGTGCTGGGGATCCCGGTGCCACCGGGTGTCGATGCGTCCATCGTGTGGTTGCTGCTCGTGCTCGCGGTGTCGCATGGCGCATTCGTGCTGTGGTACCTCGGCCGCTCGACGATGCGGGATCCATCGCCGCCCTCCTCTGCGGCTTCCAATGTGTCGCAACCGGCGCCCTCGCCGGACAGCCAGACGGCAGCGTTGCCGCCTGCGCAGCCCGCAGCGCCGGCGACCGAAACCCGCGGCGAGGCCGATCGGCCCGTGGCGCCGGAGCCGCGCGTGGCCGAGCTGGCAGCGCCCGCTCCGGCGCGTGCACAAGAAGATGCCGCGCCTTCTGCAGCCGTCGAGACGGCTGCGGTGGCACCACCTGTCGAGACGGCGGTGGCGACACCGCCCGACGATCCTGTGCCGGCGCAGCCGGAGGCGGCGCCGGCGCCCCTGCCGGTGCCAGCGCCCGTCGAAGCGGCCAGGGCTCCCGCACCCGCGAGGGCCAATGAAGCTCGCCGGCAGGTTGCGCCTGCGAGGGCTGCCGAGCCCGCGAGACTTGCGGAGCCCGCGCGAGCCACCGAACCCGCGAAACTTGCGGAACCCACGCGAGCCGCCGAGCCCACGAAGCTCGCCGAGCCGGCCCGGGTCATCGAGCCCAAGGCCGCCCCGGGCGACACGCGCGGCAGCACGACATCCGCGTCGGCACCGCCGACGATCCCCCCGCCGCGTCCGGGCATCGCGGACGCACGGACGCGGGTCGCTGGACCGCAGGCCCAGGCAGCCCTCCCCCGGCCCTCAACGCCTCCGAGCTACTGCGACCGCTACAACCCGTTCGGCGAAGCCGTCTGCCTGAATGCCAGGCCATCGGGGGCCGTGGTGCAGTCATCTCAGAGGACTCCCGGCACTGCAGGTAGTGGGAACCCGAGGGGGCCGAGCGTCGGTGTCAACGACCGGTGGACCTTCGCCGCGGGTGGCAGCGGGGGTTCCGCGGGTGGCGACGGGAGCGCGGGTGGAAGCGGTGGTGGTGCTGGAGCTGGTGCTGGAGCTGGTGCTGGAGCTGGTGCTGGAGCTGGTGCTGGTGCTGGCGGCGGTGGCGCTGGCGGCGCCGGTGGTGGCGCCGGTGGTGGCGCTGGCGGTGGTGCCGGTGGTGGCGCTGGCGGTGGCGCTGGCGGTGG
>NZ_LMTS01000196.1:0-1298 GCF_001541225.1 Variovorax sp. WDL1
CCTACATCGAACCGCGCTTCAAGCTCTACCTGCGCTTCGGTGAACCTGCGCGCACGCACCAGCTCGACCGCTGGCGTCGCTGCGCGGTGTTCCTGCCAGGCGCCATGTTGTGCCTTATCCGCTGGCAGGCCAACGACTACGGCACCGTTCGCTGGCAGCTCATGGTGATGCAGGCTTGTACGCCGCTCGATGCGGCACAGCGCATCCCCGGCGTGCAGCCCGGCGCACGCCTGCTGCTGCACGCCGAGGGCGAGAACCAGGTGCGCGCCGTGCTGGAGCGCATCGACGCCATCGAGGCGCTGGACATCGCCCCCGCCGCTGTCTCGCCCGCGTACTGGCGCACGCTCGCCAACCGGCTCGCTGCCCGCCTGCCGCTGCCCGAATACACCGCCGAGCGGCACGCCGCCTGGCTGACCGCGAGGGCACTGCCATGACCGCCGTTTCCACTGCCGGCACCGCGCCGCGTCCTCGCTCGCGCCTGCGCGCTCGTATCGTGCTGACGGGTCTGTCCGCCTGCGGCCTCGCTGCGCTGGCCTGGGCGTCCTTCGTGCATCCGCTGCCGCGCCTGATCTACAACCCATCCGACAGCGTGGCGGTCGGCTGGTATCGCGTCGATCCGCTGGGCGACGGCACCGACTCGCTGCCGCGTTCTTTCTCCGTCGGCAGCATCGTCCTGACCACGCTGCCGCCAGACGCCGCCGCGCTGGCCGCGCAGCGCGGCTACCTGCCGGCGCGCGTGCCGCTGCTCAAGCGCGTGGGCGCAGTCGCGCCGCAGGAGGTGTGCATCACTGGCCGCATCGTCCGCATCGACGGCGTGCCTGCGGCCGCCGTGCTGCCTGCCGACCGCTGGGGCCGGCCGCTGCCATCCTGGCAGCAATGCCGTCGCCTTGAACCCGGCGAACTGTTCCTGCTCAGTGTGACCAACCCGGCGTCGTTCGATAGCAGGTACTTCGGGCCGATCAATGCGGGCGCCGTGATCGGCATCGCGCATCCGGTCTGGCTGGAATCTCGCCCATGATGGCCTTCGATTCGCTGCACGTCGCCGTGCATCTCATCGTGCCATCGGGCGTGTCGTTCTGCTGCTCGTCGCCGTGTCGTCGCGCATGCAGTGCGGGTGCATTCGCACCGCACTTCGCGCTGCCTTCGGCGCAGCCGTCCAACGTGCAGGCGTCTTGCCTCGAACGCGCCCGGCCTGTGGCCGTCGCCGCGTTCGCCGGCGCGCTGGCCGCTCGCGCAGCAGCGCCGCCGGGCCGCCGCTGCCCGGAGCGCCAGCGAGGGGCAAAGGCGGAAGGCAAGAC
>NZ_LMTS01000196.1:1359-5022 GCF_001541225.1 Variovorax sp. WDL1
ATGGGGGTGGCGCGGCACGCAGCGGCTTCGCCACCGTGCCGCTTGGGGCGCGAGGCCCGCGCCAATGCAGGCATGTCCGCGTGCTTCGCACGACCGGACACGCCAGAGCTTGCAGGGAGCGCAGCCATGACCGACCGCCGCGACGATGATTTCCGCATCCGCCCCAGCGCCCCAAAGAACCGGGGCCAGGGCTTCGTCTCCAAGGTGCTCAAGCAGGCAGGCAAGGCCAGCAGCGGCAAGTCCACTGTGCGCCGTCTTGGCACTGCGAGCGGCACCGGGAGGGGCACCGGCCAGCGGCCCGGCTCGCGCCTGGGGCGCGGCCACACGGCGGCGCGCTTCGCCGGAGCGAAGCTCACGCCCATGTCGCGGCGCGTGACCATCAAGACGCTGCTGGTCAACCAGCGCCAAGCCAGCCCGCAGTCGCTCGCCAAGCACCTGCGCTACATCGAGCGCGACGGTGTGGGCCGCGATGGCGAGCCGGGCCAAGCCTATGGGCCGCAGACCGATGCTGCCGACCTCGACGCCTTCAAGGAACACTGCGCCGACGACCGACACCATTTCCGCTTCATCCTCTCGCCCGAGGATGGCGCGGAACTGGAAGACCTGCGCACCTACACGCGGCACCTCATGGGCCGCATGGAGGCCGACCTGGGCACGGGCCTCGATTGGGTGGCCGTCACTCACTGGAACACCGACAACCCGCACACGCACATCGTCGTGCGCGGGCGCGATGACACCGGCAAAGACCTCATCATCGCGGGCGACTACATCGCCGATGGCTTCCGCCATCGCGCCGCCGAACTGGCGACCGAATGGCTGGGGCCGCGCACCGAACTGGAGATCCAGCAGACTTTGCAGCGCGAGGTCGAGCAAGAGCGATGGACGAGCCTCGACCGCACGCTGCAACGTGAGGCCGGCGATGATGGCCGAGTGCATGTCGAACGCCTCAACGAACCGCGGTTGCAACGTCAGCGCCTGCTGCTGATCGGCCGCCTGCAACGCTTGCAGCGCCTTGGCCTGGCCGACGAGCTGCGGCCGGGCACCTTGGCCTTCCATGCCGACGCCGAGAAGACCTTGCGTGCCCTGGGCGAGCGTGGCGACATCATCCGCACCATGCAGCGGGCCATGCGTGGCGAGCCGCGCGAGTTGGCGGTGTTCGAGCCGGGGGACGATGGCCGAACCATCGTCGGTCGCGTGGCCGCGAAGGGGCTGGCCGACGAGCTGCGCGACCGGGGCTATCTGGTCATCGACGGCGTGGACGGCAAAGCCCATTACGTCGCGCTCAATGCCCGCGACGAACTGGCGAACTATCCGACCGGCGCGGTGGTGGAGGTGAAGGGATCGGCTGACGTGCGCGCTGCCGACAAGAACATCACCGCACTGGCGAGCGGCGGCCTATACCGCACCGACCATCACCTGGCCGTTGCGCAGGGTCAAGCCGTGCCCGGCCGCGATCCGCAGGAAGTCGTCGCGGCCCACGTCCGCCGGCTGGAAGCCCTGCGCCGCGCAGGCATCGTGGAGCGCGTGGCCGAGGGGCTATGGAAGGTGCCGGACGACCTGGCCGAACAGGGCCGCCGCTATGACGCACAGCGCCTGGGCGGCGTGGCCGTGGAACTGAAATCGCACCTGCCCATCGAGCGGCAGGCCCGCGTGATCGGAGCCACCTGGCTCGACCAGCAACTGATCGCTGGTGGCTCGGGCTTGGGCGACCTGGGTTTTGGTGGCGAGGCCAGACAGGCGATGCAGCAACGCGCCGACTTTCTGGCCGAACAGGGGCTGGCCGAGCGGCACGGGCAGCGTGTGATCCTCGCGCGCAACCTGCTGGGCACGCTGCGCAACCAGGACCTGGCGCAGGTCGCCAAAGACATTGCGGCCGACACCGGCTTAGAGCATCGCCCGGTGGCCGACGGGCAGCGCGTGGCTGGCATCTACCGGCGCTCCGTCATGCTCGCCAGTGGGCGCTACGCGATGCTCGATGACGGCATGGGGTTCTCACTGGTGCCGTGGAAACCCGTGATCGAACAACGCTTGGGGCAGCAACTTGCCGCCACGGTGCGCGGCGGCGGGGTGTCGTGGGAGATTGGGCGGCAGCGTGGGCCGTCAATCAGCTAGTGCTAACCCATGTATTTCGCTTTGTTTGAAAGCCTCGGTCAATTCCGAGCGAGCGGACTGCCAATGTGACTTCAACTCACGTATCGCGTTGCATCCATGTTCAGTCAGAATAATCTCGACAACTCTGCGGTCATGCGTGCGATCCATGCGCTCTTGTGCTGCTCTTTGGAGCATGCCCTTGTTTTCAAGACGGTCCAATAGCCTTGTCACAGAGGCTGAGTCGACTGCCAGACTGCGGGCCAAAGTGCTAGGCGTACATGCTGGAGTGGCTGAAATATGGTGTAGCGCCATCACCTGCACAGCGGTCAAACCGAACGGAGCAGCCACGCGATTCAGCACTTGATTCCTTGCTGTGCAAAGCCGCGTGATGGCCGTAGAAAGCTCCATCACCCGAAGGGCGTCGTCTGATTTCTCCGTGCCGATTGACCCATTCGGCATCATGACCGGGAACGCTTATTGGGCGAGTCCTCGCCGCAACCATAGGCACGCATGAATGTCATTACGGCTGCATTCGCCCACTGGTCAATCTGCGCCGAGGAAGGCGCGGCATCCGGATGAGTCAGGCACTGAAGCTGGGGTTCACCCCGAACCAGGTTGATGAACAGACTGGCGGCCGTCTCGCGGCCAATCTCGCCAAGATCGACCTCGCCGGATGCTGCCGCATTGGCCAGTTGTTCGGCCACCATCGCCGTCATGACCTGCGGGCCGGCCAGATAGAACGTCCGGGCGAGCTGGGGAAAGCGCGGGCCTTCGGCGATCACGACGCGGAAGACAGCCAGCCCGCCCGGAGACAGCACGATGTTCAAGTAGGCCCGAGCCAACAGGGTCAACGTTTCTCGCAGCTTCCCCGGGCGGAACTCGATGCCCTGCACCGTGTTCGTGAACGCTGCACATTCGGCTTCGATTACCGCGGTGAAGAGTGCTTCCTTGTTCGCGTAGTGCGCGTAAACCGTGGACTTGGACACGCCAGCCTCGCGCTGGATCATGTCGGTTGTTGCCGCGCTGAACCCATGGGTCAGGAAGACGTTTCGCGCAGCGCGCAGAACGGTGAGAGCCTTGGCGTTCAGCTCGCCGCTGCTCGGCGGCGGGGCGGTCATGACTTGGTTGGTTCGTCGCATCTGCTTGGGTCGGAAGTTTTGACACGGTGGCCAGGATTCTATATAGTACCTAACCGCTCGGTACGCATCAACCTAACCATTCGTCTCACAGGCATCTGCACCTAAGCAGGTTTCTTGTGAGCCGTCGGCTTAACTTTTATCGTAAATCACACCGAGCGGTTCGGTACTATTCGCGCATTGGATAAACCTTCATGACGTCACAACCGCTGCTCTCACAACTGCTGCGACAAGCAGGCACGGCGCTCTGCACGATCTCACTGGTCGGCTGTGCGGTGGGTCCTGACTTCGTGAAACCCGACGACAGGCTTGCAGCCGTTCAACTGTCGCCCAGGGCGGATTACGCGCAGGCTCAGGAAACATCCGCTGCGAACTTCCCATCGTCATGGTGGACGCTGTTCAACGATGACGTGTTAGCGGATCTGCAAGCCCGTGC
>NZ_LMTS01000241.1 GCF_001541225.1 Variovorax sp. WDL1
GCGTACCGTCACTTATTGCACTGAAAACGAGGAGACCCCATCTAGTACACGAGTTCGTGCAGCGCCGTCGGTAGTAGGCCGCGGGGCTCGTGAAGCAATCGATGTCCTCGACGTTCACAAGAGACCTTGTGGCGCGAACTAGTCAGAATCAGACGTCAACGAACCGTCGGGCACCTGCCCTCCCTCGTTTGACGTCGCTGGCAAAAAGTTTGACCGATCGGCCACAGCCGCAGGCCGTTCGCCCAGCAGGTCAGCATGACGCCTCGGTTCTTCAGTCTTTATGCAGGGACCCGAAGAGCACCGGGCTTCTCCCGTATTTAAGGGCTCGCGAGCGAGTGCTGGTTCCGATGGGAACGCATGAACGATGAGGCAGGGAAGACATGTCAGCACGCGAGAGTCGGTCCAAGCCATCAGCGCGCGACGCATTGGCTTTCGGGAGCGATCCCGGCGCTCACGCAGGTGATGAGGTCGTATTCAGATCAGCGCAGCTGCCTCTCGCAAGCGCTCAGCGGTTGCGGCCAGGCCGTTCCGCTCGAGGACATCAGCGAACTCTTCCGGCGAGAAGGGAGGACGCTTGGACCGTGCCCGCATGGCTTTGAATGCCGTCAATGCAGCAATCTCGTCCAGATCAAGCTGTGCGACCAAGAAATCGTCTGGGTGCACTGCCGTCAAATCGTATCCCGCCAGGACATCATTCGGAAAGTCCTTGAGGTTCGCGGTCACGATGCAATCAGCATGGCCAACGATCGCAGCGGCAAGCACGTGGACGTCATCGGGGTCAGGCAGCGTGAGCGATCCGACAAGCGGCCGCCAGGCCGCTTCCGAAATCTCCCAATCGGGAATGGCTTCACGCATGTTGTCGCGGCGAAAGCTGAGCCTGCCGACGAGATCGGGGCGTTCAGCCTCGAGGTTGCCCATCCATTCTGCCTCGATCTCCGTCGTCCACTTGGGGGCAAACAACCCGGTCACGGCAACGCTCATCAGAGCGTCGGCGACGCTGACCGGATAAAGGACGCAGGCGTCCAAGAGGGCTGTGTACCTCGCGTTCCCCGCCATCAGTATTCGAGGCCCAATTCCTGCGCGTTTTCAGACAGCCGTTGCAAGGCTGCGATCTGCTTTTCACGCATCTGCGCACGAAAAGCCATCAACCCGTCGAACGGAATGCGGCGATGTGTGCCGACCATGCGATGAGCCAGCCGCCCCTCTTCGATCGCGCGAATGACAAATGGGCGAGAAACGTTCAGAAGGTTGGCAGCCTCGACGGTCGTCATTTCTTGCTTGTCCGAGATAACAGTCACCGCCCTACGCTCGCTCAATGCACCCAGCACTTCACCGATCAACCGCAGCGCCTTTGTCGGCACCTGCACCGGCGGGAGATCCCCATCGTCGCTGGTCAAAAGAATGCTCGCCGCTCGCGAGCGATCCAACGACTCGCCGATGCAGCGCTGTGCCGTGCGAGCCATTTCCAACTCTTCAGGTGTCATTTCCGCAGCTTGACGGCGACGCGTACGTTCCGAAGTGGTCATTTTGTATGCTCCTTATGCAAAGGGAATGCAGTTGCCTCGATTACCTGCCTTGATGGGTAATACTGTACCTCAACAAATGAACTAATCGCACGTTGGTTCATATAATGCATTTACAAGGCGGGGCGTCCCCGGCGTGTGAAGCGGAGCGCGCCCACGTGCCAACTTTTCGAGGGCGGTGGCCACTTGCGACAGCACCCGGACGTGTCAAGGGTGCTAGTTATGAGATCGATGTGATGGCTAACTTACGACGCGAACTAAGCGGTAGCAGCGTAAACGTTCCTCTAAGTGCCGGCGTCAGATTCAAGCGATCTTGGTGGGCACGTGAGCCTGGCACCCACCCGATGGGCGAACGCCAGATGGGAAAAGACAAGCCTCTCGGTTACTCGTTCCGCCCCAAGCGCGGCCAACCAAATACCCTGCGAAGGGATCGTGCGTCCAAGCACCTTGCCGCGCAAATGCGCAGCGGCCGCTCGATGCAGATTCCTGAAACCAGTCTGGCCAGGGACCGCCGTCAGAGGCCTGGCACGCCCCGCTGCAGGGCGAAGTCCAACAGCACCCGGTCCGTCGGCTCCGCGGGCCAGGTGGTGCCGGCCAGCCATTTGAAGAACGTCGTCCCGGCAATGCGACTGGCCGGCCCATCGCGGCGCCAGGCACGCGCGATGGGAGAGGCAACCTTCTCAAGCTGCTCGACCTGGAAACGTGTCCGCCACTCCGCCTGCATCGGCTCCAGCATTTCCGCATACATCGCGCGCGCCTTGGCCATCTGATCGTTTTCCCACAGTTCGCGGATGCGCCGCAGGCGGTCGCCCTCCGACAGCGTGGGAACGGACGTAGCGGGTGCGGCGCCTGGCTCGTCCGGCGGCGAAGCGGGCACCGCGATGCCGACGCCCGCGTAACCCTTCTTGAGTGCGTCCTTGAAATAGGCGGCAGGCGATTTCAGAGCCGGCATCGTAGCGCTGCGCAGTCGCGCGTCGACGTGATCCAGGGTCGCGCGGATCTGCCCCTCGTCCGTGGTTGCATAGAGGTCCTGCGCCTCGTCTTGCTTGATCCCCAGCGCAATCAGGCGCCCCACCAGCTCCAGGTCGAAAACGTTGCGGTTGGCGGCGTTGATGTCCTCAAGCCGCTGCTGAACCTTGGGGACCACTCGGAACTGGATTTCCTCGATCTTGCGGCCTCTCTTGTGCTCGATCAGCTCCAACCCGAACTCCTCGCACAAGGCGTCGATCTCGGCGATCGCCTTGCTGATGACGTCGCGCTTGAGGAAGCGGTAGTCCACTTCCTTGATATCGCTGCGACCGGTCAGGACCGCAGCCCACCACATTACGTCCTCTCGCATGGACAACCGACCGGGCGAAGTCAGGTAACGAGCACCGATCTCGTAGAGCACGGCCGCCGAGTAGCTGCGCATCTGGCTGCTCATCTCGAGCAACACCCGCGTGTACTGGTGGGGCTTGACGAGGCGCTCCTTTATTTCCTCGGGATAGCGCCAAGTGACCATGCACGGGCGCCCCCTGCCCTGCTCCTCGATGGTCACGGTGCCCAGCAGCTGGGACGAAACCCAGCGCTTGAGCGAGCTGCTGCTGGTCGACCATTCGATCGTCGTCGCCTGCATATCGCGCAGATGGGACTTCAGCAGCTCCGTGTTGTTGGAGTTGAAGCGTGCGTCACCGATCAACTCGCTCAGGGCCAATCGGTAAACCGGCTCGTCAACGCCCTGACGCTGGGAATGGTAGAGCAGCGCGTTATAGATGCGCCGAGAAAGCAGGGTCAGGCGTCCGCGCTTCGGGCGGATGGCGATGGCCTCGTTGGCCTTGGCAACGCTTTGCTCCTCGACCGAGGGGGGTGGGCGAGGCGAACTGCGCGGGGATTCGTCCTCGACCATGAAAGTAGTGTTCGTGCTGAAGCTCACATCATGTCGGCCTAATGTGATTTCGTCAATTCACAGTTGGCAGAGTGCTTTCGCTTGAGCTGTTGAAGTGAAACACTTGGGAGATTGAAGAGTTGAAGTTTCATTTTCCTCAATTGGATCAATGGCTTGCACCACTTGGTGTGAGGTTCCTTGGGAAATAATGTGAGAACGGATGGGATTTGAGGTGAGCAGATCTGGGTTCCTATCAACCAAGATGTGAGGTGGCTTGGGGTTTGATGTGAGTGGATATGGGCAACCGCCCTCCTTCAATCCCTCAGCGCCCCGTGCATAGCCCTGCAGAGGGCCATAAGGATGTGCCCACGGGTGGGAAAGGCCGTCTCAACCCCTTGGCGGAACGCGTTGGTGACCCGCCAAAGCCCCGGTTCCCCAATAAACCTCACACTTCGCGGAGGGTGTTCCAGGGGAGAATGGCTGAAACTTGTTCATTCGGCAGATTCTCATAGAATCGCCGAATTCTGTCGAATGAGGCTTCTTCAATATGTCCGCTCTCGTACCGCCAGTCGGTGGAAACCAGGTTTCCACTGACATTGCCCCACCGCGCCCAACCATCAACATGGAGCGCATCGCTGGCCTAGCGGCCCGCGCCGGCTCCATGGTCGAGCAGATCCGGGGCATGCTCCTGGCCCCCGAGGCCCGCAAGACGGCCCCCACCTACTCCACGGCGCAGCTGGCCGCGCTGTGCGGGATGGACAAGGCGCACATTGCGTACCGTATCACCAAGGAGGACCTTCCGGCCGGGCGCCTGTCGCCTTCCGGCGGCAAGCGCGTTTTTGGCTTGGACGAGCTCCGGCGCTGGACTCGCACTTACCGCGGCGAAAAGATGCGCCCCGCGGACCGCAAGGCCATCACGATCGCGGTGGGTAACTTCAAGGGCGGGGTGGCGAAGACGACCACCGCCATGATCCTCGCGCAGGGGCTGAGTCTGCGGGGCCACCGAGTCCTGGCGATCGACACCGATCCGCAAGGGTCACTCACCACGCTGCACGGTTTGCTCCCGGAGGCCGAGGTGACCGAGGACATGACCATCGGCCCGCTGTGCGACGGTACACAAAGCGACATTCGGTACGCCATCCGGTCGACCTATTGGGACGGCATTGACCTGGTCGCCGCGGCCCCTTTCCTCTTCTCGGCCGAGTTCGCCTTGCCGGCGCGCCAGATGCAGGAACCTGGCGCCAAGTTCTGGGACGTGCTCAACATGGGGCTGGAAAGCGTGCGCGATCTCTATGACGTTATTGTCATTGACACCCCCCCTTCCCTCTCCTACGTCACCATCAACGCGCTTTGGGCTGCCAACGGCATCGTGGTCCCGGTGCCGCCCTCCGGGTTGGACTTCGCGTCCTCGGCCCAGTTCTGGTCGCTACTCGCGGACCTCGGGGGCAACCTGGACGGTCAAAGCAAGGACCGCGAGGGCAAGGCTTTTGATTTCCTACACGTGCTTCTAAGCCGGGTTGACGCATCCGATCCGGCGATGCCAGCCGTGCGGCAGTGGATCCAGGCGACGTATGGTGAGTACACCTTGCCGGTCGAGATCCCCAAGACCAGTGTGACGAGCAATAAGGCGGCGGAGTTCGCCACCGTCTATGACGTGCAGAAGTATGAGGGCGCGGCCAAGACCTACAAGCGCGCCGTGGAGGCGTACGACTCGTTCGTAGAACTGGTTGAGCAGTCGATGGTGGGCGCCTGGCAGGGCCAGGGCAGGGCGCACCGATGAAGCGGAGAGGGACCAGCAGCGACCGGCGCAACGGTGGAAACCTGGTTTCCACGCAGTTGTCGGCTGCAAATCTCAGGGCGTGTGGAAACCAGGTTTCCGCGATGAGTTTGGTGGGCGCGGCCGGAGCCCAACTCTTCCGACTGGCGTCGGATCAGAACATGCGTTGCGCATCGATCCCGGAGCCATGCGTCGCTCGAAAACTCGAAGAGTTTTGTGGAAACCAGGTTGCCATACAGGGCTCGGCAGTCGTGGAGGAAATCGAAGGCAGGCGATCGGCGCGCCGGCCAAGTGCGGGTGCCGCGTTCACAGGGCCGGCGGGCTCACGTCAGCGAGCCGCAAGCGCCGGATCTGGAAACCAGGTCTCCACATCCGGCCTGGAGGCCGCGCGGAACGCCACGATCACACATCTAACGTCGAACAGACTTCGGGGCGAGACATCGAATCCGCGGGCAAGCGTGCGCAGAAACTGCGCAGGGGGTGGATGTGGAAACCAGGTTTCCACGTCCGAGCCTACAGCACACAGCAGAGGGCAGGGCCGCAGCCCGTGCCCAACTTCGACCAAAGGTAGGGCTCCCGTCCTGGCTACTTGGAACAGTGGAAACCTGGTTTCCAGCGAAGTGTCGCAGGTGGGTGGCTCTTCGAGAGAATTCCATACTGACCAGATGTCGGCATTCTGTCGCCTATGGACGCCGCACTATGGCACCGAACGTGGTCCCGTCCTGCGTGCCGAAATCCGACGCGGACACTCCGAATCAGTCTCGCGCCTCTACAAGGAAGCATGACCATGGCAAGCACACGCAAGCGACTCGAAGCACTGACGGCAGGGCTCTCTCTCCCGGCCGACTTGGAAAGGTCAGCGCCCAATATGCCGGTTTCTCCGCCCGCACCGGATCAGGCGCCGTCCGCAGCCCCAGGCATGGAAACCAGGTTTCCACCCGCAGCTGTGGGCGGCTTTCTTCCGCGTACGGGACCCGGACAGATGCTCGCGTTTCGAGGGCAGATCCAGCAGGTGGAGGGTGAGATGGCGTCCTTGCGGGACAAGCTGCGCCAGTACGAAGGCGCGCTACCCACGCGCAAGATGGATCCGAAGACCATCCGCCACAGCCGCTACGCTAACCGTCACAAGGCCTCGTTCGCGACGAGCGAATTTGCCGGCCTGAAGGCTGATATCGAGCACGCCGGAGGCAACGTCCAGCCAATCCTTGTGCGGCCTGTGATCGATCTTCCGGGGGAGTTCGAACTGGTCTTTGGCCACCGGAGGCACCAGGCCTGCCTCGAGCTCGGGATCCCGGTGCTTGCATCGGTATGGATCGAAGACCTGGGCGACAAGGCGCTTTTTGAACTCATGGATAGGGAGAACCGGGAGCGCGCCGACCTGTCCTCGTTCGAGCAAGGCGTGATGTACCAGCGCGCGCTCGACGAGCAGCTTTTTCCAACCCAACGCCAACTGGCGGAAGCGTTAGGCGTCAGCCACACGTGGGTGCGAAAAGCCCTCCTGGTTGCTCAGCTGCCCGACGCCATCGTCGACTGCTTCAGAAGCCCGCTAGAGATCAACTTTCGTCATGCGGAGCAGATCCATGCGGCGCTCGAAAAGGATCGTCGCGGAGTGCTCAAGCGCGCCGAAAAGGTTCGCGGGCAGAATCTGTCTGCCGCTGTGGTCGTTGCAAGACTCATCGATGTAAGTCCTCGCTTCGAGAAAGTCGAGCGCATCGAATTGCAGTCCCAAGACCACAAGTTCGGCACTGCGACCCGCGGAAAGGGGGGGGAGCTGACGATCGTCATTGAGGCCGACACCTATGCTGAACTCAAGCCTGAGCTTCTTGAGCACGCCGTCGTTGACGGCCTGCGAAAGCTTCGAAAGTTGGCTTGACCGCGGCGGGGGCGACTGACCAATGCCCGGATGGCCACCTCAAACTCCCCCACCTATGGCCGGGCAAATTCCTCCAGGCCAGGACGGGGGGATTCTCGTCTTTTCTTCTTTGACGGCTGTTCGGCAAGCGAAGCGCGTCAGGCCGGAGGCGGCCGCCGGGGAGCGGTGGGCAGGCCACGATCGCCGCAGGGGCCGTCCACAGGCCTGTCCTGTGGACGGGTGGCTTGTCCACGGCGGGCGCGCCTGAGGGTCAGTCCGCCGGCGCCTTGATGGCCAGGCGCTGAGCCGCCTCCTTCAGCCGGTAGCTCTTGCCCTCGAACTCCAGCAGGCGGGAACGGTGCATCAGCCGGTCGAGGATGGTGGATGCCATCGTCATGTCGCCCAGGTAGGTGCCCCAGTCCCGGATCACCCGGTTGGACGTCACCAGCACGCTGGCGCGGCGGCGATGCCGTTGATGGACCAGGGTCTGCAGCAACTCCGCCGCCACCTCCGAGACGCGCTTGGCCAGGAACAGGTCGTCCAGCACCAGGAGGTCGGCCGCCAGCAGCCGCTGCAGCATCAGCTCGCGCTCTCGGGGTTCGGCCAAGGCGTAGCGGCCGAAGTCGGTGTCGGCCTCCAGATAGGCGACCTTCAGCCCCTGCTGCACGGCGTGGTAGGCCACCGCCTTGGCTACATGGCTCTTGCCCGTGCCGGGCTTGCCGATCAACAGGGCGTTGGCGCCCTCGCTGACGAACTTGAGCGTCTGCAGCTCGAAGCAGGCCGCGCGCGGCACCTTCGGGTTGAACGACCAGTCGATCTCGGCCAGCGTGACCTTCTCGTCCAGGTGCGAGTCCTTGTAGCGCTTGTCGATCAGGCGGCTCTGGCGGCGATCGAGTTCGTCTTGCAGCAGCAGCGCCAGCAGCTCCTGCGCCGTCATCTGCGAGGCCTGCGCCTGCTCCAGGCGCGTCTGCAATGTGTCGCGCGCCCCGGACAGGCGAAGCTGCGCCAGGGTGCGTTCAAGTTCGGCGATCGACATGCTCATTGCAGCCACTCCCCGGCCACCGGCACGCCACCGGTCGCGGCGGCGAAGAAGTCCGCGTACGTGGCTGCATCGCGGATCAGCTCGTCGCGCTGCGTCAATGGCGGCGCCACAGGCGACGCGGCGGCTGCCGCCTCGGCTAGCTCGCCCACCATGGCCGTGATGGCCTTCAGCGTGGCGCGCTGCTGCTGCACCGCCAGCGCGCAGGCCTGCTCCACCAGCGCCGCCGGATGGTGACGCGCCAGCCCGACCAGCCCCCACATGCGCCGCTGCCCGACGCGTCCTTCGCGAGCAAACCACTGCTGGCACAGCGCCAGGCAATGGGGGCCGATCTCGCGCGCCAGCTTCCACAGCAGCTCGGTCTGCCGGCTCGGGTTGAACGGCCGCTCGTCCTCGGGCAGCACGGTGGCACCCCGCCGTTCGCTGCGCGCGTGCGTGCGCAACAGCGCGCCGGTCTGCCGGTCCCGGATCTCCACCAGGTGGGCGTACAGGCGCACCGTCACCTTCGCACCGATGGCCGCCGGACGGGCAGCGTAATTGCTGCTGTCCACCCGCACCGTGGTGTCGTCGCACACCGTGCGCACCATCTCGCGGAAGAAGGCGAAGCGGGTGATCGGCAGCGGCAGCAAACTGGCACGCTCCTCCTCGAACATGGCCTGCACCTGGCGCTTCTCGCGCCCGTGAATGCGCTTGGCCGCCCATGTGCTCTCCCAGCGCTCGAGGAACTCATTTTGTGCCTGCAGTGAGTCGAACCGCCGGCCCTTGAGCGCCGTGTCCTGCGTGTGCTGGATCGCGTTTTCCACGCTGCCCTTGCGGTTGGGGTCGCGCACCCGTGCCGGGTCCGCCACGCAGCCGTAATGGGCCAGCAGCGAGGCGTACACCGGGTTGAGCTCCGGCTCGTACAGATCGGGCTTGAGCACACCTTCCTTGAGGTTGTCCAGCACGACATAGCGCACCACCCCGCCGAAGTAGCGAAACGCCTGCTCGTGCAGCTCGGCCCACTCCTGCTGGCCGGATTTCCACACCACCCGGCGGAAGCTGCGACGCGAGTAGCGCAGCGTCATCACGAACAGCCGCGGGCGCTTCCAGCGGCCGCTGACCGGATCCAGCGTCATCGCGCCCTCGCCGTAATCGACCTGCGCCTCCTCGCCGGGGGCGAACTCCAGCCGGTCGAACTGCTCCGGCTCGCGCGAGCGCAGCTGCGCGACGAACCGCTTGACGCTGTTGTAGCCATGGCCGAAGCCGTGGACGTCCACCAGGTCCTGGTAGATCGCCATGGCGTTTCGCTTGAGCAGCAGCTGCGCCTGGATGAACTCGCGCCAGGGTTCGCACGCCGAGGTGTGCGCCGGTGGCCGGGGTGGGGGATTTTGGGCCGCTTTCTCGCCCTCCTTCAGAGGCGCCGAGCCGGTGGCCACCCCGGAGGAATTTGCGCCGGCCATCGCCGCCTGGTACTTGCGGATCGTTTTGCGGTCGATCCCCGTGATGCGGGCAATCTCCCGCTGGCCGGCTCCTCGCGCCAGCAGCGTCTGGATGGTGGTTTTCTTGTTTGGCTTCAAGACGTTCAACTCCACGACCTCCTCGCTCGGGAGGTCAGTTCACGTCCTGTCCAAAGGGGGCCGGTGGCACCGGCCTACAACCCTCTCCCGATCAGTTCAGGTGGAGGAGTTTGAGGTGGCCACGGGTGGGGGATTTTGGGTGGCCATCCGGGACCAATGTGAGAGCAATTGGGATTCGCCGCTGGAAAGGGGGGACTCCCCGCAGCGTCCACGGCAGTGAAATGGGGAGCCCGCCTCTGGACGGGCATATCTCATTCCAACTTCGCGAGCGCAAAAACTCCATTGAAATCAACGACTTAAAAAGAGCTTCTCCCAAAGCACGGCTCGGAGCATCACAAAATCGCATTGATGATAAGTAAATTTAGTAAGATGCAATTTCGTGCCCTTGTGGGCCGGGGCTCGCAGCGTTGCACCGCATGATGTCCAGCTTTTAATCGTCCCGCCCATCCGATGGCACACAGCAACCTTCCCACGCCTTCGCAGCTCGACAGTCTCGATGACGCTCAACTCGAGCAACTCGCGGTGGCCTGGCGTGCCCAGGCCTTGCGCGGCGATCGGAAGGCCCACGGTATCGCGCATGCCTTGGAGGTTGCGCACCGCCAACGCCTGCGGGCCAGCCAGGTCGCGCAGCTGCCAGACCCCGTGACGCCGTCGCGGCCCTGGTGGAAATTCTGGGCCGCTTCAAAAACGCCGCGCGCCACGACCTGACCCCGCGCCATGCGCAAGCCCCCGCCGCCTCCCCGAAAACTCGACAGCAGCCACTTCGCCTTCATGCGGGCGCTGTCCCAGGGCGTCGACGAGCGCGCGAGCTGGGACCGATATCTGCGCGTCGAAGGTGAACACACGGATTTGCGGACCGTCCGCCGGACGATCGCCTGGATCCAGGATGCGTTCGCGGCGGCCGCCGAACGCGAAAACAAGCCGGGCACCGCCCGGCTGCTGCGGCTCGATCCGGAACGCTTCAGCGCAGCACCTGCGCAACCGACCTTGGCCGAGTTCGCGCTCGCGCAGGGGATGGAAGAGTTCTCCGAAGACGAGCAGCTCCAGGCCTATGAAGAGGCGTACCCGCGCACTGGCAAAGCTGGCGGGGGCAGGGCAGGGCAGGGCGCTTCGTCCCCCACGCGTCGCGGGCGCATCATCGCGCGGCAACTCGAGGCACTGCAGTGGCTTCAAAACCTTGTCGCTCAAGACCCCCGACCGGGCGATCGGGTGGGGGCTTGGCTGAACCCTCGGCTTGCGGGGCGCCTCGAGCGCGCGAAATTGAACACGCTGTTCGATCTCGTGGAGCACATGAATGGCGTCGGCGCTCGCTGGTGGGTTCAGGTGCCCGGCGTGGGGGAGCGCAAGGCCTCGCGCATCCTCGAATGGCTGCAGACCCACGAGACGGCGCTGGGCTTGCGCGTCGGTGCACATGCGGCGCAGCGGCGATCGGATTTGACTTTTGATTCGCTGACCGAAGTGCTGCCGGCGGCGACGGCCCTTCGGCCCTTGGAAAAATTCGTGGTGCCGTCGGAGCTTGACGGCTCCGCGGGCCGATTCCGTGCACCGCCTGAAAAATGCCTGCTTGTGGCCGCCGACGACTATGCGGCCATCGGTGCCTGGCTGACTTCGAAAGGGCGAGGGACGAAAGACGGCGAGCTCACCGCCACGCAGCGCGCGTATCGCCGGGAAGCGGAGCGGCTGTTGCTGTGGGCTGTCCTCGAGCGGAACAAGGCGCTGTCTTCATTGGCCGTGGAAGACGCCCCGGCGTTCCGGGACTTCCTGCAGAACCCGCCGGCGTCCTGGTGCGGGCCGCGGCATCGCCAACGCTGGTCGCCGCTGTGGCGGCCCTTCGAGGGACCGTTGGCACCGGCTGCGCTGCGGCATGCGCTGAACATTCTCAGAAGCCTGTTCGGTTTTCTGGTGAGCCAGGGCTATGTGACGGGCAACCCGTTCGCGGCCCTGGCGATGCCGGTCCAACCCCTGCGGCCGCTGGGCTCCAACCGAACCTTGACGTTCACGCAGTGGGACCACCTCGACGCCATGCTCGAGCGCCAGGTCGACACGGAAGCCGCGCGGCGACTTCGGCGCGGCATGCGGTGGCTGTATGCCACCGGGCTGCGACTCGCCGAAATCACGCATGTGAAGTGCGAGGACCTCGAGCGGGTCGCGTACCGCGATGTCGATGGCTCGACCGCGACCGACTGGATGCTCACGGTGGTGGGCAAGGGCGCGAGGGTCCGCCAAGTGCCGGTGCCGCATGAGCTGGTTGACGAACTCGCTGATGAGCTGGGCCGATTCGGCCTGGAGCGCGCGGTCACCGCGCCGAGCAATCGAGGCATCCACGTGATGGCACGGTTTGAAGCGGGGCTCGAGCGACCCTCTGCCTGGTCGGCCTCGGGGCTTTACCAGGCCATGAAGAATTTTCTTGCGCAGGTGGCCGACGGCGTAGGCGGGGAGGATGGCGAGCGCCTTCGAAAGGCCAGCTCCCATTGGCTTCGCCATTCCCACGCCTCGCACGCATTGCACGGCAGGGGAGGGCAGCGACCGGTGCCGATCCAGATCGTGCAGAACAACCTGGGGCATGCGTCGATCGGGACGACGTCGATGTACCTCACGACGGAACGCGATGAGAGGTTGCGGGCGATGCGGGGGTTTTGGAAGCGTCCCCATAGCTGAACCCCCAGAACAACCATCGGACTTGGGCACCATAACGCGCAACTTATCGAACCCTTCTCCGACCCGTTCGAGCGAATCTCTTTGAATGGCGGTACTTCGGGGGCGCGAGTCTGCACGATGTGCGAGCGCTTCCTGGCCTGCTGGCTGCTGGCTGCTGGCAGCTGCCGCCTCACCGAAAGGCTGCAGAACAGCGTGCGGACGGTCGTTGCCTGCTTCGCCAGCGCGGCGGACAAAGCGACGCCAAATTGCTATGCATCCGCGCTCCACATGGCAGCGGCTGCGCTGCTCTTTGGTTCACCGGAGTTTGCCCGCAATAGAAGCGCGGCCTTGTCATCGCGATGGCTTCCTGGCTCGCAGGACGGGACTGAGACAGTAAGGGCCATCAAACGGCAACAACAATGACGCCTTGCCTAAAGTCCGATGCCATTGAAACTCTTGCCTTTGCCTTTGCCTTTGCCTTTGCCTTTGCCTTTGCCTTCGCCTTCGCCTCGCCTCGCCATCGGTGCTTTGGCCGATGACGAAGGACGAGGTGCCCGATCAGCAGGGCATTTTGTTCGACACGGCCTGCGCTAGCTCATGACCTTGCTGTCCGGGCGTCGTGATCATTTACACGCCCGATGGCGTTGTCTCTGCGTCAAGCCGATTCCGGTCTTCCTGCGTCGCGGCGACGTCATGACATTGAACGAGAGTCCGTTGGGCAAGCAGCGGCAGCGGAATTCTTTAAAGCCCGATCCAGGCCCAGACGCAGCGTCGCGTCGAGTGAAGGAAGGAAATGAGCGTGCGCGCTTACACGGGTTCCGCGGACATCATCTGCGCCGCCATTCCGTCGAAAAGGAGTTTGACCCGAACCAACTCCAGGCGAGCCGAGGGGACCATGATCTTGACCCAGCGTGGCGCCAACGGGAATTGGTCCAGCACGAGGGCAAGTTGCCCGGCGTTCAGCGCATCCGAAACGATGGGCAGCGCAAGCTGGACGATCCCCTGGGTGTTGGCTGGAGTGAACCCCTGTGGCTGGACCACGGGGCTCATGCGA
>NZ_LMTS01000049.1:0-7041 GCF_001541225.1 Variovorax sp. WDL1
CCATCGCGAGCAGCAGGGGCGGCACCTCGACCGAGCTGGCCGCGGGCTTCACGCTATCACTGAGCGAATCGACCAGTGTCTATGGCGAAGTCGGCAAGCTGTGGGCTTCGGGCGGCGACACGCGCGTGAAGTCGCAGCTCAACGGTTCCGTCGGCCTGCGGGTGCGGTGGTAGTCGTTTCGTGCAGGCGCGGAGCGTGCAAGCTGGTGAAGCGCCGATGCCATCAGAGCTTCGCCCACAAGGCCGCACCCGGGAAATGGGCGAAGGCGGCAGAGATGCGGATCGCGCCGTCATCCACCACGAAGGTCTCGCCGGTCAGCACGTTCTCGAAGCGCGTGCCCTCGGGCACCTCCGGCAGGCGCACGGTCGTGTCTTCCCATTTTTCGCCGAGCGGCGGCTCGCCCATGGCGCAGAGCGAGCTGAACAGGCGCGCCGCGATCAGCACCAGCAACCGGTCCTCATGCCGGCGCATGAAGGCCACCACGTGCGCGGCCTTCGCGCCGTCGACCTTGAGCCCCCGGTAGTCGCCTTCGCGGAACAGTGCGGGCTGCTCGCGGCGCAGCGACAGCATGCGCCAGCCAACCCAGAGCTTGGCGCGTCCATCGCCGGCGGCAGCAGGCACCAGCGCGGCGACGCGGGCCGGCAGGTCGCCGGCCCGGGCCATCGCCTGGAGCTCGTCCAGGCAGCGCACGCGCAGTGCGTAGTCCACCGGCCGCCGGTTGTCCGGATCGACCAGGCTCAGGTCCATCAACTCGTTGCCCTGGTAAACATCCGGCACGCCGGGCGAGCCGAACTTCAGCAGCGTGAGCGAGAGGCTGTTGAGCGCCCCGAACCAGGCCAGCGTGCGGGCCAGCGTCTGCAGGTCGTCGGCGAAGCGCGGGTCGGCCTCGCGACTCAGCACCGCGCGCACGAAGCCTTCCAGCGCCTCTTCGTAGGCTTCGTCGGGATTGGTCCAGCGCGTGTGGAGCTTCGCCTCGCGCGCCGCCTTCTGCATGTAGCGCACGATGCGATCGGTGTAGACCTCGCGGGTGCTGTCGTCCAGGCCGCCGGCAGGCAAGGTGCCGAGCAAGGTCTGATAGAGCAGGTATTCGTCCGTGGACGAAGGGGCGCCGGGCGGCGCGCCCCCGTCTTCCAGCTTCCGGCGGATCCCGCGCGTCAGCGCACGCCAGCGCCGCAGCGCCAGGCGCCAGGTCCCCGGCATCTCCGACAGCACGTCGATGCGGCAGCGCACGTCCTCGGATCGCTTGTTGTCGTGGGTGGAGCTGGCCAGCATGGTGTGCGGCCAGTGGCGCGCGCGGTCGGCGCTCGCCTCGTGGAACTGGTCCACCGTCATGCCGAAGCGCGCCGGCTCGCCCCCCACCTCGTTGAGCGCGCTCAGCGGAAAGTAGCGGTAGAAGGCCGTGTCCTCCACGCCCTTCGCCGTGACCGGCGCGCTGAACTGCTGGAAGCGGATCGCCAGGTGCAGCACGCGGCGCTGCAAGGCCTCGTCGGCATCGGGCACGGCGCGCCCGAGCAGGGTCTGCTGCACGAAGTCGTAGATCGAGACGTCCGCCTCCCGGCTGCCGCGCCGCGCCTCGCGCGTGGCCCAGGAGACGAAGCGCTCGTCCTGCTGAGAGGGCGCCTCGATGATGTAGGTGCGGTAGACCGGCAGGCAGGCCGCGATCTCGCCCAGCGCGCGCTGCAGCGCATTGAAGGTGTAGTCGCGCGTGCGCCGGTCGGCGCGCGCGATGCGCAGCAACTCGGTGGACAGCACCGTCAGCTCCGAGGCCAGCGCGCTGCGCATGATGTCGCGCTTGCCGGCGCGCGCCAGGGCCTGGAAGCTGTCGCGCACGCCGGTGAAGTTGCGCCAGATCTTCTCGAACCGCTCGGCAGCCTCCGTGTCGATGAGCACGCCGTTCGCGACGTTGGCGAAGCGATAGCCGGTGGTGCCATGCACGTGCCAGTCCCCGGGCACTTCCTCGTCCTCGGCCTTGATCTTCTCGGCCACCACGTAGAGAGGCCGCGCCGGGCGCCCCTCGGCATCGCGCTCGGCCAGCACCAGGCCGGCGCGGCGGGCATAGCCTTCCTGCAGCTGCCGGAAATAGCGCGTGGGATCGTAGAGGCCGTCCGGATGGTCGATGCGCAGCCCGTCGACCTGGCCGGAGGCGGCGAGGTCGAGTGCGAAGGATTGCGTCGCCTCGAACACCTCCTCGCGCTCCATGCGCAGCCCGGCCAGCGAGTTGATGTCGAAGAAGCGCCGGTAGTTGATGTCGTCCGCCGCTACGCGCCAGTAGGCGAGCCGCCAGGCCTGGACCTCGATCAGCGCGTGCAGCTCGTCGCGTGCGCTCGGCAGGTTGAGCTCGGCCACGCGCGCGGTGATGGCGCGCACAACGGCCGGCTGGCGGGCCGCCAGCTGGGCCAGCTGGGTCTTGAGCAGCTCCTTGTCGCGCGCCTGCTCGGCACGCGCCGGGTCGTCGCTCGCGTCGTGCCCCAGCAGCCGGCCGAACGCGGAGGAGATGCCGGCCAGCTGAGCCGCGAGCGCCGCCTCGTCGAGCAGCGCCGCCGCGCTGCCGAGCACCCGCGGATAGCTCTCGGGCGCCAGCGGAAAGCGGTGCTCGAAGTAATACACCGCCAGGCTGCCGCTGCCTTCCTCGAAGCGCAGCACCAGGTCGCCGCTCATCAGCACGTCGCCGTAGTGGTCGCCCAGCACCGGCACCAGCACCTTGCCCGCGAGCTCCGGGTTGAGCGGCTGCCAGTCGATATCGAAGTGCTGGGCGTAGAGCGAGGCCGGACCGTTCTCCAGCACGTCCATCCACCACGCGTTGTCGGCCCCCATCACGCCCATGTGGTTGGGCACCAGGTCCAGCAGCTGGCCCATGCCGTGGACGCGCAGCGCGGCTAAGAAGCGCTCGAAGCCAGCGCGCCCGCCGAGCTCGGGGTTGACCTGGTCGTGCGCCACCACGTCGTAGCCGTGCATGCTGCCGGCGCGGGCGCGCTGGATCGGCGAGCAGTACACATGGCTGATGCCCAGGCGGGCGAGATAGGGCAGCACGCGGATCGCGTCGTCGAAGCGGAATCCCTTGTGGAACTGGAGCCGGTAGGTGGCGCGCGGGATGCGCGCCTGCATCGAGCCGCGCTGCGAGGCGTCGGCCACGCGGGCGCGCGGGCGCAGCCGGGCCAGCGTGCGCCCGAGCGCATCCATTGCGTCGCTGGCGGCCAGGGCATGCAGGTCGGCCGGCAGCTTGCGCTGCCAATTGGGCTGCTCGTGGGTCGTGCCGGGCATGTTGGCCTGCTCGACCACGCCGAGCACGTCCTCGAGCTGGACCATCATGAGCAAGGCGGGGGCCTCGGCCAGGAAGGCGTGCACGGCCTCGACCGTGCGCGGCGCGAGCCGGGACTCGCTGATGGCCTGCGCGATCTCCTCGGCGCTCAGAAGGCCGGCATGCCGCACCGCCAGCAGCAGCTGCACGCGCTGGCGCGCCCGATCGAGCAGTTGCTGCCCGAGCTGGGCCTCGTCGGGAATCAGGCCGAGCTGCAGGCGCAGGCGCAGGTCCTCCCCGCACCACCAGCCGGCCAGCGTCGGCAGGTCGTGCGTGCCCACCGCGGCGAGGGCCTGCGCGGGGTAGGCGGCGGCCGGCTTGAAGGCGCCATCCGCCTCGCGCTCGAAGAAGAGCAGCCGGTAGGACAGGATGTCGAAGCGCGCGAGCGCCTCGCGCATCTCGGGCAGGACGGTGCCGAGGTCCTCGCCGATCACCAGGCAGCGATGGCGCTGGCTTTCGAGCGCAACGATGGCCAGCATCTCGTCCAGCGGGTAGCGCACATAGCCGCCCTCCCGCGCGGTGCCGCCCGAGGGGATCCAGAACAGGCGCATGAGGCCCATCACATGGTCGATGCGCAGGGCGCCGGCGTGGCGCATGTTCGCGCGCAGGGTGTCGATGAAGAAGCGGTAGCCCTCGGCGCGCAGGCGATCGGGCCGCAGCGGCGGCAGGCCCCAGCCCTGGCCGGAGGGGTTGAACTCGTCCGGCGGCGCGCCCACGCTCGCCTCGGCGGCGAACAGCGCGCCCTCGCTCCAGACATCGGAGCCGCCGCGGTCGCTGGACACTGCGAGGTCGAGGTACAGGCCGATGCCCAGCCCAAGCGCCTTGCAGTGCGCATTGGCCCGCGCCAGCTGGCCCGCGGCCAGCCACTGCAGGTACTGGTGGAACTGCACGCGCTGCGCGTGCTGCCGCGCGAAGGCCTCGACCGCGGGGCTCTCCGGGTCGCGATGGTCCTCGGGCCAGAGCGGCCAGCCCCAGATTGCCGCATCGGCCGCGTGGAAGTGCGCCTGCAGCGCCTCGAACAGCGCATGCCGCCGCAATGGCTCGCCGCCTTCGGCAACGAAGGCGAGGAAGGCGAAGCCCGTGTCGTCCTGCGCATCGCGGCCATCCTGCGCCAGGTGGCAGGCGCGGAAGTGCGCGAACAGCAGCTCGAGCACCTCGAACTTCGCCTGCGCGACGCCGGCATAGTCCACCAGCGGCAGCTCGCGCAGCGAGGCGAGCCGGGTCTGGAATTCGAGCGAGGCCACCAGCCGGCGCGCGGCTTCGCAATCGGCGAAGTCGGGCACTGCCTCGACATCGATGTAGAGCAGGTTGAGCCAGCGCCGCGAGGACGGGCTGTAGGGGCTCGCATGCGCCGGGTTGTGCGGGAAGAGCGCATGCAGCGGATTGAGACCGACGATGTCGGCGCCGCGCGGCCCCATCTGCGTGATGAGCTGCGCGAGGTCGGTGAAGTCGCCGATGCCCCAGTTGCGGCGCGAGCGCAGCGCATAGAGCTGCACCGCCGGGCCCCAGACCCGACCGCCGTCGCGCAGCGCTGCCGGGCGCCAGCAGCGCTCGGGCGCGCTGATGAGGAGGGTCTCGCCCTCCAGACCTTCGATGCGCAGCCGGTGGTAGCCCATCGGCAGGCCGCGGGCGAGCGGCACCTGGCGCTCGCACCAGCGCGTGCCGTCGATCTCGACGGCGGCCGTCTCCGGCAGTGCGGCGGTGTCGATCTCGCCGTGCTGTTGCGTTCCGTCTTCCTCCCGCAGCTGCCAGCGCAGGCGCCCCATCGAGGCCGGCATGCGCAGGGGCAGCGCCCAATCGGTGCTGGACGCGCGGATCACCCGCACCGGCGGCAGGCCGCACGACCAGCTCGCGCGACGCTCCGCTTCCAGCAGCGCATCGGCCTGTGCGCCATCGTGCAGCCGCACGCCGAACTCGGCCAGGAGCGCGAGCAGGGTCTCGCGCGGCACCGGCTGGTGCGCGCCCCAGATGTCGTGGTAGTCGAGTGCGATGCCGAAGTGGGCGCAGAGCAGGGCGATCGCCTCCGTTGCGCCGTCGTGCGCCGCTTCAGCCAAGGCCGGGCTCCTGCAGCGTCACCAGCACGGCGCCACGCGCCAGGCGCAGCGCGCCGCCGCCGTCGCGCTCGACAGCGTTGGCATAGAGCGTCTCGCCCGCCTGCGGCGCGATGCCGTCGACCGGCGCGTCCCCGAAGTGGGCCGTGAGGTTGAGGCGCGGGCCGTCCTCGCCGCGGGTCGTGTCGGCCAGCGTCCACGCAACGCGCAGCAGGCCCCCCTCGGCCTGGAAGCGTCCGGGGCCGCACTGGCCTGCGAGCAACGGCACCAGCCGCTGGCGGCGCAGTGCCAGCATCTCGCCCAACTGGACGCGCCAGGCTTCGTGCAAGGGGTCGTCCCACTCCTCCCAGCGCAGCTTGGAAGCGAGGAAGGTGGACTCGGCATTGGGATCGGGAATGCGTGCGCGCGCCGCCTCGTCGGTGAAGGCCGCGAAGCGGCCGAACTCCTCGCGCCGGCCCTGGGAGACGGCGGCCGCCAGCTCGGGACCGAAATCGCAGAAGTACTGGAACGGCGTGGAGGCCTCGAACTCCTCGCCCATGAACAGCATCGGCACGTGGGGCGAGAACACGAGGCAGGTCCAGGCGGCGCGAACCAGGGCGATGTCGCCGATGGCCTGGATGCGTTCGCCGAAGGCGCGGTTGCCGACCTGGTCGTGCGTCTGCAGATAGGAGACGAAGGCGGCCAGCGGCAGCCGGCTGGCGTCCTCGCCGCGCCGCTCGCCGCCGCGGAAGGCCGAGGGCTGGCCCTGGTAGACGAAGCCTTGCGCCAGTGCGCGGCCGAACTGCGCCACCGGATCGTCGGCGTAGTCGGCGTAGTAGCCGTCGGTCTCTTTGGTCGCCAGCACGTGGGCCGCATGGTGCAGGTCGTCGTTCCACTGCGCGGTGCCGCAAGACGGCAACCCGAGGGCGTCGCGCGCGAGGAAAGAGGCCTGGTTGGCATCGTTCTCCAGCACCACGTGCACATGCCGCTCCTGGCCGGGGCCGGCTCGCAGCGCCTGGCAGATCTCGTGGACGATGTGCAGCGGCGAGTCGTCGCGGATCGCGTGGATCGCGTCCATGCGCAGGCCGTCGAAGCGGAACTCCTCGACCCAGTACAGCGCGTTGTGGATGAAGAAATCGCGCACCGTGCGCGCACCCTCGCCGTCGTAGTTGATGGCCGCGCCCCAGGGCGTCTGGTGCTTCGGGTTGAAGAACTCCGGGCAGTAGGCGTGCAGGTAGTTGCCCTCCGGGCCGAAGTGGTTGTAGACCACGTCGATCAGCACCATCAGCCCGAGGCCGTGGGCGGCGTCGACCAGCGCCTTGAGGCCCTCGGGCGTGCCGTAGCTCGCATCGGGCGCGAAAGGCAGCACGCCGTCGTAGCCCCAGTTGCGCCGTCCGGGGAAGTCGGCCAGCGGCATGAGCTCGATCGCGGTGATGCCCAGCTGCGCCAGCGCGGGCAGGCGAGCCCCGGCCGCAGCGAAAGTGCCCTCGGGGGTGAAGGTGCCGACGTGCAGCTCGTAGACAACGGCTTCCTCCCAGGGGCGGCCGCGCCAGTCTTCGTGCTGCCAGGCATGGGCCCGTGGATCGACCACGCGGCTCGCGCCATGCACGTCGTCGGGGTTGAAGCGCGAGGCCGGGTCGGGCACGCCGAGGCCACCGGGCAGGCGGAAGCGGTAGGCGTCGCCGGGGCGGGCGCCGGGCAGCTCCAGCCGGT
>NZ_LMTS01000049.1:7073-27562 GCF_001541225.1 Variovorax sp. WDL1
GCCAGCCGTCGCCGTCGCGCACCATCGGGTGCGAGGAGGGCGTAGTGCCGAGCTCCAGCACCACCTGCTCCACGCCCGGCGCCCACAGCGCGAAGCGCACGCCGCCGCCTTCCAGCAGGCTGGCACCGAAGGGCATCGCGTGAGCGCCGTTCATGCCGGAGCCTGCGCCGGTGCTTGGCCGCTCGAGCGGGCCGTGCGGGTCATGAGCACGAAGGAGCGGCTTTGCAGCCGGTAGCGGGGCTCGGCCCAAGGCTGCGGCAAGCCGGCGCCCGCCTGGCCTTCCTCGGGCGGCAAGGCCCCTGTGGCCGTGTCGAGCAGCAGGTGCCAGGGCTCGCCTGCCGTCGGCAGCACGAAGTCGAGGTCCTCATGGTGGGCGCTGAAGAGCAGCAGGAAATCGTCGTCGCGCACGGCCTCGCCCCGCGGCCCGGAGTCCGTGATCCCAAGGCCCGACACCAGCATGGCCAGCGCGCGCGCCTCGCCGTCGTTCCAGTCCTCGGGCGTCATCTCGCCCCCATCCGGGCGCAGCCAGCAGACGTCGTTGACGGTGCTGCCCGGCGGCGGCTGGCCGGTGAAGAAGCCGCGGCGGCGAAAGGATGGATGCATGCGGCGCAGGGCAATGACGCGCCGGACAAAGTTCGTCAGCGCCTCGCGCTGGTCATCGGGACTCCAGTCGAGCCAGGTCCGTTCGTTGTCCTGGCAATAGGCGTTGTTGTTGCCGTTCTGCGTGTGGCCGCGCTCGTCGCCGGCCAGCAGCATCGGCACCCCTTGCGACAGCAGCAGCGTGGCCAGCAGGTTGCGCATCTGGCGCGCGCGCAGCGCGAGCACGGAAGGGTTGGAGGTGGGGCCCTCCTCGCCGCAGTTCCACGACAGGTTGTGGTTGTTGCCGTCGCGGTTGTACTCTCCGTTGGCTTCGTTGTGCTTCTCGTTGTAGGAGACCAGGTCGTGCAGCGTGAAGCCGTCGTGCGCGGTGACGAAGTTGATGCTGGAGTTCGGATGCCGGCCGGACCAGCCGTACAGATCCTGCGAGCCGGTCAGGCGCTGGGCGAACTCGCCGAGCTTGCCGCCGTCGCCTTTCCAGTAGGCACGTACACCGTCGCGGTAGCGATCGTTCCATTCCGCGAAGCCATAGGGGAAGTTGCCCACGCGATAGCCGCCGTGGCCCAGGTCCCACGGCTCGGCGATCAGCTTCACCCGGTTGAGCGTGGGGTCCTGGCGGATGGCATCGAAGAAGCCACCCAGGTTCTCCACCTTGCCCGACTCGCGCGCCAGTGCCGCCGCGAGGTCGAAGCGGAACCCGTCGACGTGCATCTCCTCGACCCAGTAGCGCAGCGAGTCCATCACCAGCTGCAGCGCGCGCGGGTGCTCGAGGTTGACGGTGTTGCCGCAGCCGGTGAAGTCGTCGTAGAAGCGGCGGTTCTCGCCGTTGATGATGTAGTAGGAGGCGTTGTCGACGCCGCGCAGCGAGAGCGTCGGCCCCATCTGGTTGCCTTCGCAGCTGTGGTTGTAGACCACGTCGAGGATCACCTCGATGCCGGCGGTGTGCAGCGTCTTCACCATGGTCTTGAATTCCTTGACCTTCTGCGAAGCGCTGTAGCGCATCTCGGGCGCGAAGTAGCACAGCGTGTTGTAGCCCCAGTAGTTCTGCATGCCCTGCTCCGCAAGGTGGCGGTCGTTGAGGAAGGCATGCACCGGCAGCAGCTCGACGGTGGTGACGCCGAGGCGCCGGAGGTAGTCGATCACCGGTGCGGAACAAAGCCCGGCATAGGTGCCGCGCAGCTGCGGCGGCACGTCGGGGTGCGTCATCGTGAAGCCACGCACGTGCATCTCGTAGATCACCATGTCGTGCCACGCGATCTGCGGCGGGCGGTCGTCGCCCCAGGTGAAGGCGGGCTCGAGCACCCGGCCCTTCGGCATGAGCGGCGCGCTGTCGCGCCGGTCGAAGGACAGGTCCTGGCGCTTGCTGCCCACGGTGTATCCGTACAGCGCATCGCTCCAGCGCAGCTGGCCCACCAGGTCCTTGGCATAGGGGTCGATGAGCAGCTTGTTGGGATTGAAGCGATGTCCCTCCTCGGGCTTGTAAGGGCCATGCACGCGATAGCCGTAGGCCAGGCCGGGCCGCGCCTCGGGCAGGTAGCAGTGCCAGACGTCGTCGGTGCGCTCGGGCATGGTGATGCGGTGGCGCTCGTGACGTCCCTTCTCGTCGAAGATGCACAGATCCACCTTGGTCGCGTGCTGCGAGAAGAGCGCGAAGTTGACGCCTTCGCCATCCCAGTGGGCGCCGCGCGGGTAAGGGCGGCCGGGCCAGACAGTGGTGATCAGATCGTTGGTTTTCATCGGCGAAATTTGCGCTCTTCGAGGCGTTCTGCGGGGTCCTTGTTCTCGCGTGGCCACCATTGCTCGATGCGTTCGGCTGCCCAGTCCTTGCCGCCGAGGCCGAAAGCCAGGGCCAGCGCGAAGACCACGCCGGCCAGGATGACCAGGAAGCTCTCGCGCACGATGTCGCCGCCGACCTTGATCTGGTCGAGTGCGATGAGCACCACGAAGACCAGGATCGCGTACTGCGCCAGCTTCCCGAGGAAAACGGCGTCCTGCAGCTTGACGTTGCGGCCATAGGCGGTCACGGTGTCGCCCACGAAGCGCGCGAAGTACGAGCCGAAGGCCAGCACCAGCAGCGCGACGAAGACATTGGGCACGAACCACATCACCTTGCCGATCAGGTCGCTGATGTAGGTGAGCCCCAGGCCGTTGAACGCGATGAGCAGCGAGGCGAGGATTACCAGCCAGTACACCAGCATGCCGAACACGCTGGTGGTGTCGCCGCGCATGCCGCCCTGGCGCAGGAAGCCGTCGAGGCCGGCGCGCTCGGTGAGCACGTTGAAGTTGATGGCGCGCAAGGCCTTCACCACGGTGAAGCGCGCCAGCTTGGCGAGGAGCCAGCCGGCGACCACGACCACCACCGCGATGAGCAGCCGTGGCAGGAAGGCGCCGATCTGGAACAGGATGGCCCGCAAGGGCTCCAGGTGAATGCCGAAGCTTTCCATGATGCTTTTCTCCGTTGACCCGTGCGTGCGCGGCGGGCGTTCGTCAGGATACGGCGTCGCGACCCGCCAGCGCCAGCAGGCCCTGCAGCGGGACCTGGACCCAGTCGGTGCGGTTGTTCAATTCGTAGCGCAGCTCGTACAGCGCCTTCTCGAGTTCGAACAGGTCCAGCAGTTGCAGGTCGACCGCCATCGCCGGCGCTGCGTCTTCCATGGTCTTGAGGTAGGCGGACAGGAAGGCCTCGCGGCTGGTCGTCTCCCACTGGCGCACCGGCTGCGCCAGGCGGTGCAGCTCGTCGGTGTTCTGCGCCACGCGCTTGAGCGCCGACCAGCGTGCGTAGTTGAAGGAGCGCAGCATGCCGGCCACGTCGCGCAGCGCCGAGCCCTTGGCGCGGCGCTCCTCGAAGGCGCGCGTTGGCTCGCCCTCGAAGTCGATGATGACGAAGTCGTTGTCGCTCACCAGTACCTGGCCCAGGTGATAGTCGCCGTGGTAGCGCGTCTTCAGGCCATGGCCGTCGCCGATGGCTGCGCAGGCGCGCGCCGCGAGGCGGCTTTCCTGCGCGAGAAGGGCCTGCGCATCTTCCTGAGCGGGTGCGGGCAACTGGGGCAGCCGCTCGCGCAGCAGGGCCAGGGTGGTGGCGACATCGGCAACCGCGTGCTCGCGCATCGCCTCGATGTCCTCCGGGGCGAGCGGCTCCGGGTCGAAGGCCGGATCACCGGTGCGGCGCGCGAGTGCCAGGTGCAGTTCCGCGGTGCGGCGGCCGAGCACACCCATGAGCGCGGCGAAGCCGCCATGGGCCTGCGCCGGCGCGACGACGGCGAGCGTCTCGGGCGCGGTGCGCAGCTCCTCGAGGAAGCGCTCCACGTAGCCCAGCGTGTACACCCAGCCGTCGCCCTGGTTCTTCACGTAGCGCTGGACCATGGCCAGGGTCGCGGTGCGACCGTCGTTGCCGATGTATTCGAGCGCGCCCAGCACCGGCACGCAGTGCGGGTAGTGCACGACGCTGGTGAGGAAGCGCCCCATCTCGACCTCGGGGTTGATGCCGTCGCGCACGCGCCGGTAGGCCTTGAGGAAAAGGGTTTCGTCGAAGGTCACGACCGTGTTGCTGCTCTGCGCGCCCGGGCGGCCGACGGCCAGCGCGTCGAGGTCGGCCTCGATGCGGCCGAAGGCCTCGGTGGGCGTGAAGCGCAGGCGCCCGTGGGATGCCTGCAGTTCCATGCCGTCGCGCACGGCGCGCACCATCGCGCGGCAGAAGACCTCGTCGTAGAAGGCATCGGCCATGACGCCGACATTGGCCTGCTGCCGCACCTTGGCGACGCCTGCCTGCGTCAGGCGGTTGAGCCGGTCTTCGTCCTGCTCCTCCCAGGCCAGCGCCAGCGGCACGAAGTAGGCCGACGCCTCGGGCGGCCCGTCGAGCGAGACCAGCGGCAGCATCCAGCTGAAGCCGTCGCCGTCCCACACCGCATGGTCCACCAGGCGGGCGCGCTCGACCGCCGAGCCCTTGGCCCCGTACCAGCGCTGGATCTCGATGAAGCGCGGAAGGGTGTCGGTCTCGAACTGCGTGAGCATGCGCTCGGCCATGCCGATGCGCCAGGGCATCACGCGGTCGCGGAAGAAGCTGGTCCAGCCGTCGAAGAGCACCAGCGTCGGGCGGTCCTGCAGGCCCACGCCTTCCTGGTGCCAGCTGGGCATCTCGGCGTCCTGCGCGAGCCGGAACCAGTAGAAGCCGTAGGAGGTCAGGGTCAGCAGGTAGGGCAGCTCGCCGATGGGGGGAAAGGAGGTGCGCCCCAGCATCTCGACAGGGATGCTGCCCTTGTAGGCCGAGAGGTCCAGTTCCACCGGCTGAGCCGCGCGCGAGAGATTGAAGACAGTGAGGATGGTGTCGCCCTCGTATTCGCTGAGGTAGGCGAGGATCTTGCGGTTGCCCGGCCGCAGGAACACGCGCCGGCCGCGGCCGAAGGCCCTGCTGGTCTTGCGCACCGCGAGCATGCGCCGGGTCCAGTTCAGCAGCGAGCTGGCGTCGCGCGCCTGCGCCTCCACGTTCAGGGCCTCGTAGCCGTACATCGGGTCCATGATCGGCTGCAGGTAAAGGCGCTGCGGGTCGGCGCGCGAGAAGCCCGCGTTGCGGTCGGGACTCCATTGCATCGGGGTGCGCACGCCGTTGCGGTCGCCGACGAAGACGTTGTCGCCCATGCCGATCTCGTCGCCGTAGTAGATGATGGGCGAGCCCGGCATCGACAGCAGCATCGCGTTCATCAGCTTGACGCGGTCCATGTCGTTTTCCATCAGCGGCGCGAGTCGGCGCCGGATCCCGACGTTGATGCGGGCGCGCAGGTCGGCGGCGTACATGAGATACATGTAGTCGCGCTCCTTGCTGGTCACCATCTCGAGCGTGAGCTCGTCGTGGTTGCGCAGGAAGATGGCCCACTGGCAGCCCTCGGGGATCTCGGGCGTCTGCTGCACGATCTCTACGATCGGGTGGCGGTCCTCCTGTGCGATCGCCATGTACATGCGCGGCATCAGGGGGAAGTGGTAGGCCATGTGGCATTCGTCGGCATCGCCGAAGTACTCGCGCACGTCCTCGGGCCACATGTTGGCCTCGGCCAGCAGGAAGCGGTTCTTGTACTGCGCGTCGATGGCGGCGCGCAGCTGCTTGATCACCACGTGGGTCTCGGGCAGGTTCTCGTTGCTGGTGCCGTCGCGCTCGCAGAGATAGGGAATGGCGTCGAGCCGGAAGCCGTCCACCCCCAGGTCGAGCCAGAAGCGCATGGTCTTGAACACCGCCTCCAGCACCTTGGGGTTGCTGAAGTTGAGATCGGGCTGGTGGCTGAAGAAGCGGTGCCAGTAGTAGGCCTTGGCCACCGGGTCCCAGGCCCAGTTGGAGGTCTCGGTGTCCGTGAAGATGATGCGCGTGCCCTGGTAGAGCTGGTCGGTGTCGCTCCACACGTAGAACTCGCGCTCGGGCGAGCCCGGCGGCGCGCGCCGCGCGGCCTGGAACCAAGGATGGTCGCTGGAGGTGTGGTTGATGACCAGCTCGGTGATGACGCGCAGGCCGCGCTTGTGGGCCTCCTCCAGCATGATCTTGAAGTCGGCCAGCGTCCCGTAGTGCGGGTGCACGTCTTCATATTCGGCGATGTCGTAGCCGTCGTCGCGCAGCGGCGAGGGATAGAAGGGCATCAGCCAGATGGTGTTGACGCCCAGGTCCTTCACGTAGTCGAGCTTGGCGGTGACACCCTTGAAGTCGCCATAGCCGTCGTCGTTCGAGTCGAAGAAGGCCTTGACGTTGAGCTGGTAGATGACCGCATCGCGGTACCACTGCGGATCGTCGGTGCTGTCGATCTCGACGGTCTCCAGGAGCAGGTGCGATACGGGTGCATTCATGTCAACAGGCCCCTAGAGGAAGTAGTCGAAGTCGCGTTCATCCCGTACGCGCCGCCGCACCAGGAAGACATGGGCCGGCACGCTGTGCGGATCGAGCCGGATGAAATGGCGGCTGCCTTGCCAGAGGTAGCGCTGGTTGCTCAGAAGGTCGTGCATCTGGAAGGGATGCGCGGGCTCGCAGTCGACGAAGTCCAGGTCCAGCTCGAGCCAGCCCGACTGTACGTTGTGCGGGTCGAGGTTGACCACCGTCACGATCACGTTGCTGCCGTCGGCCGAGCGCTTGGCATAGGCGAGCAGCTCGCCGTTGTCGATGTGGAAGAAGCGCAGGCTGCGGTCCGCATGCAGGGCCGGGTTCTCGCGCCGGATGTGGTTGACGCGGGCGATGAAGGGCGCGAGGCTTTGCGGGTCGTCGTGGTTCCAGCGGCGCAGCTGGTACTTCTCGGAGTTGAGGTATTCCTCGCTGCCCTGCTCGCGCGGCAGGTGCTCGCGCAGCTCGAAGGCCGGGCCGTAGATGCCGTAGCTCGCCGACAGCGTGGCGGCCAGCACCAGGCGGGCCATGAAGACGGGGGTTTCTCCGCCCTGCAGCCGCTCGTGCAGGATGTCGGGCGTGTTGGGCCACACATTGGGGCGGAAGTACTCGCTGCCGAGGCCCTGCGAGAGCTCGGTGAAGTATTCGGTGAGCTCCTGCTTGGTGTTGCGCCAGGTGAAGTAGGTGTAGGACTGCGAGAAGCCCAGCTTGGCGAGCCGGTGCATCACCTTGGGCCGGGTGAAGGCCTCGGCCAGGAACAGCACGTCGGGGTGGGCGCGCTTGAGCTCGGTGATCGCCCATTCCCAGAAGGGAAAGGCCTTGGTGTGCGGGTTGTCGACCCGGAAGATCTTCACGCCCTCGGCGATCCAGTGCTCGAACACGCTCTTGAGCTCGGTCCAGAGCCCCTGCCAGTCTTCGGTCTCGAAATTGAAAGGATAGATGTCCTGGTACTTCTTCGGCGGGTTCTCGGCGTACTGCACGGTGCCGTCGGGGCGCCAGCGGAACCAGGCCGGATGCGCCTTCACGTACGGGTGGTCGGGCGCACATTGAAAGGCGATGTCGAGTGCGATCTCCAGGCCGTGGCGTTGCGCCTCGGCCCGCAGGTGCTGGAAGTCCTCGCGGGTGCCCAGCTCGGGCAGGATGGACTTGTGGCCGCCTTCCTCGGCACCGATGGCCCAGGGGCTGCCGACATCGCCGGGTTGCGCCGCGAGCGCGTTGTTCTTCCCCTTGCGCTGGATGCGCCCGATCGGATGGACGGGCGGAAAGTAGAGCACGTCGAAGCCCATGGCGGCGATGGCCGGCAGGCGCGCCTCCACGTCCTTGAAGGTGCCGTGCCGGTCGCCTTCGGGCGCGGTCGAGCGCGGGAAGAGCTCGTACCAGGTGCTGAAGCGCGCGCGCTCGCGGTCGGCCACGAGCGGCAGCTCCACGGGGTAGTGCGTAGCCAGGCGGCGGTCCGGATAGCGCTCGGTCAGGACACACAGCGCCTCGTCCAGCGCGAAGGCCTTGAGGGCGGGCGCGTCCATGCTGCTCCCGAGTGCCGCGGCCTCCAGCTCGCGGCTCCAGCGCGCCAGCGCCTGGGCATCGGCGCCTTTTGCGCGCTCGGCCGCGGCGGCGATTTCATGCGCCCCCACCTGCGAGGCGATGCGGATGTCCTCCGGATCGACGCGGCGCGCCATGTCGTGGCGCCAGGACTCGAAGGCGTCGACCCACGCGGTGACGGTGTAGCGGTAGCGGCCGATCGCGGGCGGCGCGAATTCGGCCTCCCAGACATCGTTGCCCAATGCCTGCATCGGCAGCTCGGTCCAGTCGGCATCGGCTTCGGGGCGCCAGCGCAACATCACCCGCAGCACATCGTGGCCGTCGGCGAAGCAGTGGGCCTGCACGCGCAAGGCCTCGCCGGCCACGCGCTTCACCGCGAAGCGGCCGCCGTCGACGTTCGGCAGCACGGCATCGATGACGGCACGCACGCGGCCGTCATCGCCGTCCGCGCGTTGGATTGTCGGGACGGGCAATGGGGCGGCCTTAGGCATGGGGGTCGTGCTCCAGGATCAAGGTGGAAAGTGGCGGGAGCGTGAGACAGAGCGAGTGCATGCGGCCGTGCGAACGAACGGGCGAAGCCTCGACGCCGCCGAAGTTGCCCCAGCCCGCGCCGCCGAATTCGCTGGCGTCGCTGTTGAGGCGCTCGCGCCAGAAGCCGCCGTTGGGCACGCCGAGCAGGTAGTTGGTGCGCGGCACCGGCGTCATGTTGCTGACGACCAGCACGGGTGCACCTTCGCGTGGCTTGCGCAGGAAGGCGAAGACGCTGTGCTCGGCATCGTCGGCCACGACCCACTCGAAGCCGGCGCCCGAGAAGTCGAGCTCGTGCAGCGCCGGCGTGGCGCGGTAGAAGTGATTGAGCTGCGCCACGAAGCGCTGCAGCCCCGCGTGCCCGTCGAGCGCGGCGACCCACCATTCGAGCTCGCCGTCGTGGGTCCATTCGCGGCGCTGGCCGAACTCGCCGCCCATGAAGAGCAGCTTCTTGCCCGGATGCCCCCACATCAGGCCGAACAGCGCGCGCAGGTTGGCGAACTGTTGCCAGTTGTCGCCCGGCATCTTGCGCAGCAGCGAGCCCTTGCCGTAGACCACCTCGTCGTGCGAGAGCGGCAGCACGAAGTTCTCGCTGAAGGCGTAGACCAGCGAGAAGGTCATCTGGTGATGGTGATACCGGCGATGCACCGGGTCCTCGTGCATGTAGGCCAGGCTGTCGTGCATCCAGCCCATGTTCCACTTCATGCCGAAGCCCAGGCCGTCCATGTCGGTCGGGCGGGAGACGCGCGGCCAGGCAGTGGATTCCTCGGCGATGGTGACGGTGTCGGGGTGCTCGCGGTACACGGCGCGGTTGAGGGTCTGGAGGAACTCGATGGCCTCCAGGTTCTCGCGCCCGCCGTGGCGGTTGGGGATCCATTCGCCGTGCGCGCGCCCGTAGTCGAGGTAGAGCATGGAGGCAACCGCATCGACGCGAAGCCCGTCGATGTGGTACTTGTCCAGCCAGAACAGGCCCGAGGAGACCAGGAAGCTGCGCACCTCGTGCCGCCCGTAGTTGAAGATGCTCGACTTCCACTCGGGATGGAAGCCCTGCATCGGGTCGGCATGCTCGTAGAGATGAGTGCCGTCGAAGTAGCCGAGGCCGTGCTCGTCGGTGGGGAAGTGCGAGGGCACCCAGTCCAGCAGCACGCCGATGCCGCGCTGGTGCAGGTGGTCGACGAAGTACATGAAGTCCTGCGGCGTGCCGTAGCGCGAGGTCGGCGCGAAGTAGGCGGTGGTCTGGTAGCCCCAGGAGCCGTAGAAGGGATGCTCGGTGACGGGCATCAGCTCCACATGCGTGAAGCCCATCTCGCGCACGTAGTCGGCCAGCAGGGGGGCGAGCTCGCGGTAGTTGAGGAACTTGCCGTCGCGGCGCCGCCAGGAGCCGAGATGGACCTCGTAGGTGGACATGGGCGCATCCAGTGCATTGCGCGCGGCGCGCGTGGCCATCCAGTCGCCGTCGCCCCACTCGTAGTTGAGCGACCAGGCCCGCGAGGCGGTGGCCGGCGGCGTCTCGCAGAAGAAGGCGAAAGGGTCGGCCTTGTCGACCTGGTAGCCGCTGTGGCGCGAGCGGATGCGGTACTTGTACGCCTGGCCGGGCGCGACCTCGCAGGCGGTGCCCGTCCAGATGCCGCTGTCCTCGTGCGCCTGCAGCGGATGGGCATCGCCGTTCCAGCCGTTCCAGTCGCCGACTACCGACACGGAGGCCGCATTCGGCGCCCAGACCGCGAAGCGGGCGCCGCCCTCGTTGCGGAGGTGGCAACCCAGTTGATCGTAGAGACGGGAGTGCGTGCCCTCGCTGAAGAAGTAGCGGTCCTGGGCACTGAAGGCGGGGGTGATGGGCACTGCGGGGTCCTTGGCATTCGAGGGCCGCGGCCGTGCGTGAACGCAGCCGGTTCGGCGTTGAACGGACCTTTGTAGGTGCGCCGCGGCGCGCCGGCAATGGCCGCTCGCGCTTCAGCTTGTCGGACAGCGGCGCGTCTTGAGACGTTGGAGGACCTTCGCCTTACTATTCCGATCCGGCTCAGCTCCGCCGATAGGCAGCAGCGAGCTCGGGGACGAAGTCCTCGAAGCGCGTGGGCGTCGTGTTCCCGGGCGTGCGGCCTGCCCGAGGGGCGACCCGCTCTTCATTGAAGGCGCGCGTCATTTCCAGATAGAGCGCCACGAAGCTGGGCGACAGGCCGGCGCCGACCAGCGCTTCGCCCATCTCGGCCTCGGACAGCTGGACATAGGGCAGCTCGGGTCGGCCGATGGCCGTGCCGACCAGGCGGGCGATGTCTCGGTGGCTGATGTCGCGCTGGCCCAAAAGCTCGCGCACCGCCACGCCGGTCCAGTCGCGCGCCAGCAGTGCCTGGGCCGCAGCCGCGGCGATGTCGTCGGCCGCGATCATGGGCACGGGGAGATCGGGCGCGACGGTGTCGGCCAGCATGCCCGCTTCCTTGATGGTGCCGAGCGCGTCGTAGAAGTTCTCGAAGAAGGAGACCGGGCGCAGCAGCAGCAGGTCGATGCCGGCGATCCTGCGCAGGCGCTCCTCCTGCCGGTGCAGGCCGGCGATCAGGCCGGTGCCCTCGTGCACATCGGCACCCAGGCTGCTGAGCGCGACCACTCGGCCCGCGCCGCTGGCCTGCACGGCCTGCGCGATGGCCTCGCCTTCCTCGTCCTGCCGCGCCGCGTAGTCGGGGGCCTGGCGGTCGGTGGCCAGCAGGGTGTAGACCCCATTTGCGCCGCGGAAGGCTTGCGCCAGGAAAGCCGGGTCTCGGCTGTCGCCTGCAAGCACCTCGGCGCCGGCCCTCGCCAGCACGTCCAGCTTTTGCGGGTTGCGGCCGATGGCGCGGACCCTGGCCCCTGAGGCCAGCAGGCGCCGGGCGATCTTGCCGCCGGTGTTGCCGGTGGCGCCCATGATGGCGAAGAACGGGGTGGTGGTCATGATCGGGGCTCCAGGAGTCGGTTGAACATGGCGTCCACTATGGTGGGCCGATCCGGGCTTATCAATGACTCGAGGTCGCTGATCGTTGCTCATTCGTCCAAGCCGGCTGGACGCCAGGTAGAGCGGCGCCCATACTCGCAGCATGCCGATCGCCGATGCCTTTACCCCCGTGGACCCGCTGGGCGAAGCCCTGCATTTTCTGCGCATGAACGGCGTCTTCTACTGCCGATCCGAATTCAGCGCGCCCTGGGGCCTGGCGCTGCCGCCCATGGCGCAATGCCTGATGTTCCATGTCGTGACATCCGGTCCCTGCTGGCTCGAGGTCGACGGGCTGGAGCCGCAGCGGCTGGCGCCTGGCGACTTCGCGCTGGTGCCGCACGGCGCCGGCCACAGGTTGGCAAGCGAGCCGGGCGCCGAGGCGGCGGGGCTCTTCGACCTGCCGCGCGAGCAGCTCAGCGAGCGCTACGAGGTGCTGCGCCATGGCGGAGGCGGCGCGGCCACCCACCTTGTCTGCGGCGCGGTGCGCTTCGATCACCCGGCCGCGCAGCGCCTGGTGCAACTGCTGCCCGCGGTGATCCGCATGGACGCCGAGCGCTCGCCCGAGGCCGAATGGCTGGGCAGCACGCTGCGCTTCATGGCCGCGGAGGCCAGCGCGCTGCGGCCGGGCGGCGAGACCATCATCACGCGCCTGGCCGACATCCTCGTCATCCAGGCCATCCGCTCGTGGATGGCGCGCGACCCGGCCGCGCGCACCGGCTGGCTCGGCGCGCTACAGGACCGGCAGATGGGCCGCGCCATTTCCCTCATCCACCGCGAGCCGGCGCGGCCGTGGACGGTGGCATCGCTGGCGTCCGAGGTCGCGATGTCCCGCTCCGCCTTCGCCGCCCGGTTCACCGCCATGGTCGGTGAACCGGCTATGCACTACGTGGCGCGCTGGCGCATGCACCTCGCGCTCACGCTGCTGCAGGAGAAGAATGCGCGGCCGGTGGAGCTGGCGAGCCAGCTGGGGTATCAGTCGGAGGCGGCGTTCAGCCGGTCGTTCAAGCGCTTCATCGGGGTCTCGCCGGGTGCGGTGCGGCGCGGGCAGGTTGGCGTGCCGCGTGGGTTCTGAAAGGTAGTCGCTGCGAGTCTCGTCAGCTTTAGTTTGATCCATTGGCCCACAGGCAGAATGCGGACGAGAGCAACTGTCGGGCGTTGTTCGGAGGCTTCATGTTCAGGATGGCGCCGTACTTCTATGCATCGTGGCCGGGTGCGGGGGGCACCGCGCCTCCCGGTTACGCTGTGTGCTCGACCCAGCCCGGCAGGAACCAATTACATCGTTACACCCGGCGGAACCGTCTTTCCTGTGCCGCGCGGCGCTGTGGGGCCTACGCCAACTACGAATGGAGCAGGAATTCCAAATGAAATCGCCTTCACCGTCGGCTCAGGGGGTTCCAACGGCCAAGTGTCCACTATGCGAATAATGGATCCCACACGAGCAGGAGGTGGGAATCCCGGATACCCCAACGGATACATAAAATACGAAAACAATGCGACCCCGCGACCCCAGGGCGTTGATCCGTACACGGGACGTGTGCTTGCTCGTTCGGAGCAGCATTTATCCAATAGATTGATGATTGAATAAAATGACCAAAATTTCTCCCTTGTGTAAATTGATCGGGCATAGGGTCGTGGAATTTAGCTACGAACCAGAACGCATGGGAGCCTTGTTTGAAAATGGCTCCGCATTGGCCATCTACAACCAAATGTCAGTTCAAGATACTAGAAACAGAGGTGATCTCTCGGTTGCGGAGACATCTGTATTAAGCGTGCGGGAAGACAATGATATTGCTTGTATTGAGTTTGACAATGGCATTGTTTGGGCAATTGATCTATCGGATGAGGCGTACTCTGGTCCAGAGGCGATGCAGTTAAACGTGGTGGGCGATCCAATTGTTATTTGGCGTATAGGAAAGAGCTAAACTTTTGGGAGTAGTGCGGCGGCGGTGGCGGCAACGGAGCTGTGGGCGGAAGCGGTGGTCCGACATATAGTGGCGGCGCAGCATCAGGAAATCGCGAGATTTGTGCTTCGATGTGCGGACGAAATAGCGAACACGCCAGCTGTAGAGGGTGTCGGCTTGCATTTTTACTTGCGAGAGTATTCAAACTTCAACGAATTCAAAGGTGACTTGGTCTTTATTCAAATATCAGAATGAATGAAGTCGGCTGCATAGGTGCTGGCGACTTCGGCTTAATGGAAATGAGCTTCCATTCCTTCAGCGAGCAGTTTCCCCTAGTCTGCGGCGAGCTTGAAGACTTTGAACGCCGCTCTGATCGAGCCTCGTCAATTTGCAGTGGTCGCACTTGTCGTTTGAGACGGGGCTCCGTGTGGCCTCGTCGCGCACGTTCTGATACGGCGCCACCAAGGGCGCCCCGTATGGGCGGATTGCAGGAGGGCACGGGGCCTCGCATGCGTGGGCAAGGGCCTTCGCTAGATCCCACAGAAAATGTTGCCCCCTGGAACAGTCCTGATGCTCACTGGCCAATAAGGTAAATAAATATGGATATCAAGGAATTTTGAAAACTATCTATGTCGGGGACCGCGGCTGCAAATCGGTGCTAATGGACGGTCGGAAGGCGGCGCTAACATCAACTATCGCTTCGACCCTTCAGGAGTTTCAAGTTTTCAAGAAGGAAAGGCCAGCGGGTTTGCAGACTTCACAGTGTGCGACAACACTGCGTGCTATCAGATTCGCGCGGAGAAGAGATCGGGTGTGGGGTAGTTAACTACTGCCAAGAAGTACCCACCTCTCGGTTGCGAAGCCAACGGAATTGACCGCAAGGACTCCCGATGAGCGACAAATTCGATGCGCGCGCTCCCTGGGATGCCTCCTTCGCGGCCAGGCTTCCCGGAAAGCTGCTGCTCGTGGGCCTGACCTACCTCGATGCTGATGGCAAATTGATCGACAAGCAGCAGATCTTCGGCCGCATCATGTCTGCCACGCCGCGCGACGGCATCTCTCTCCGGCTGGAGGGGCGCCGCACGGGAGAGCGCTACTCGCTTCCGCCGGACACGCGCGCATTCCGCAAGGTCAGGCCCGGCCAGTACCGGCTGCACGCCACCGGGGAGGTCGTGGTCGATCCGGACTACACCGTCACGTTCACGATTCAGAAGCAAGCTCGCCGTCCACCGGCGACGATCCACTGATGCGGCCTCAGCAGGCCAGGGCATCGGAGCGGCGCCGTCTTCGTGCGTCGCAGCGTCAATTGGGACGGAAGAGGTTCTGCGGAACGCCTGCCGCGTTGAAGAGGTAGTCGCGCGAGGCTTCCAGGTCCCGGCGCAGCCGGCGCAGGTCGACATCGAGCAGCTTGCCCTTCCACTTGCGCACCTTGCCGGCGACGATGACGGTCTCGACGTTGGAGCGCTCCATCAGCGATACCACCGCACCCGGCACGACGTTGAGCGGTGCCACGTTGATCGCCTCGGCGTCGAGGATGATGATGTCGGCCTCCTTGCCCGGCGTGAGCGAGCCGGTCTTGCGATCGAGCCGCAGGTCGCGCGCGCCTTCCATCGTGGCGAAGCGCAGCACATCGCGCGTGGTCAGCAGTTCCGGCAGGGTGGGTGGGTTGTTCTGCTCCAGCGCCATCTGGTTGACAAAGGCCCGCTGCAACGCCATGGCGCTGCGCATCTGGGTGAACATGTCGGCCGTCAGGGTGCATTCCACGTCCACGCTCAGCGATGGCTGGATGTCCAGGGACAGCGTCTTGAGAATGGGTGGCATGCCATGGCGCATGTTCATCTCGATCGGGACGGCGAGCGAGACGCCCGCGCCGGCATCCTTCACCTTTTGCCAGCTCATGTCGGACATCCCGGTCATGTGAATGAACAGGTTGTCAGGGCCGAACTGGTTGGACGCTGCGAGCGCATCGAAGATCGGGCCCATGCCGAAGCTGCCGACGATGTGGGCCACCACCTGCAGCCCGAGCTGGCGCCCGAGGGTCCAGGCCACCGCGAAGCCCGGCAGGTAGATCTCGCCGCCCATGGTCATGGACAGGAGCTGATCGTCGGAGCTGAAGTACTGCCCCTTGATGCGGGCAGCATCCGCCGGGTACTGGTTGCCGGGAACGTTGCCCGCGCTCTCGAAGTAGCCGAACACGCTGCGCCGCCCCGAATCGGCCAGGCCCTTGATCGCGGCGTCGGAGTGCTGCGGCGAGTGATGGATCTGGGAGATGTCGTGCACCGTCGTGACACCCGCGTCGAGCTGGCTGAGCGCGCCGAAGAGCTCGCTGATGTAGACGTCCTGCGGCCGGTACACCGGAGCGAACTTGCCGAGGATGTGCTCGAAGTAGTTGATGGCGCCGTGTGGCTTGCCGTCGTTGAACAGCAGGCCGTCGGCCAGGAAGCTGCGCAGCGCGGTCTCGAACTGGTGGTGGTGCGTATCGATGAAGCCCGGCATCACGATCTTGCCGCGGGCGTCGATCACGGCGCCGAACGCTGCCAGGTTCGGCCCGACGGCGAGGATCCTCTTGCCTTCGACCAGCACATCGGCCTGGACGAAATCTCCGACTTTCGGGTCCATCGACATGACGTGGCCGCCCCGAATGACATAGCGCCGGCCGTGCCGGCCGCTGTCTTTGGGGGTGTCGTCGTCGTCCTGCGCTGCAGCAACCCGCCCGGTGAACAGGCCCATCCCGGCGGCCGCAGCAGCGGTCCCCGTCGTCCCGGCCTTCAGGAAATTGCGCCGTGAATAGCTCGCAGGATCGCGCGTTGAGCGGGAATGGTCTTGCGGCCTGCCTTGATCGCACAGTTTGCACATCGGGATGTCTCCTCCAGTGTGGAGTCATCCGGAATGACGGCTCCTGGGATCTTCATAGGTGGAGCAATCCGCGGTGTAAAGCAGTGTTACATCGCCGGCGGGCCGAGGCCCCGGCCGGCTAGGGCTTCCAAAAGCGGCGCGCCTGGGCGATCTTGTCCAGTGCCGCCCGGCATTCGAGCGCACCCTGGGGCTGCCGCGCCGACAGCCAGCCGACCGCGAACCAGGCCCGGCCATCGTGGCTGGCCGCCTCGCGGTAGGCGCTGATCGCCACGGCCGCGTCGTTGTGCTCGCCCAGGGCATCCTGGGCGGGGCGCAGTTCCTTCAGGTACCGCGCGGCGCGGCCCTCCCCGAAGATCGGCGCGACGAACTCGGCCAGGTACCGCAGGCGCTTGAGCCGCTTGCGGACCCGGTGCTGGGCCTCGGGTTCCAGCGCGTCGAAGCGCCGGCCGTCGCGCACCACCTGGCGGTGCAGCTTCGACAGTCGCGCGCGCAGGGGCTTGCGGGCCGATTCCCCTTGCTGCTCGGCCTGGGGAGCGCCGGGGGGGTGTTCCTCCGGCGGCAGCGATGCGGCGATCAGGCTGATCAGCGCCAGCTGGAAGTCCTGGCCACGCACCACGGCGGCCGGGTCGGGCTCCGGCTCGGCGGGCTTGGGCAAGGCCACCGGCGGGCCGCCGGCGGCTTCGATCTGCGGCAGCATCGTCGTCTCCAGCTGCTCGCGATCGCGCTGCCGGCCCAGCGCGCGGAAAGCGTCGACCAGGGCGGGCTCCCAGGCGGGGTCGATGGCCGGCGCGAAGTCGGACAACTCGCGCAGGGCCGTGCGCAGGCGGCGGATGCCGACGCGCAGTTGATGCACATGCTCGGGTTCGGGGCTGCCGGCGGCCACTTCGCTGGCGTTGGGCAGGATCTGCGCCAGGCAGGCGCTGATCACGGCGCGGAACACCTGCGGGCCGTCCATGTGCACGTCCACGGCGGGCGCTTCGGCCTTGACCGCCTCCCCGTACTCGATGCCCTTGGCGAGCCGCTCGCCGCGCGCGGCCTTCGAGACCGTGTCCAGCGAGATCCGGTAGCGCAGGCGCCAGCGGCGCGCGAGCTCGAGCAGGGATTGCGGGCTGCCGCTCTTGAGCTCGATCTCGAGCTCGCACAGGGGATGCATGCGGTCGCCCGCGCGCACCTCGCCACGGTCGAAGGCGAGTTCGACCCGGGCATCGCCGGTGCGCATCTGGCGCATGGTGCGGCGGATGTCGGTGGCGTGCAGCGGCATCAGCCGTGCCTCGGCCGGCTCCTGGCCGGCGGCGCGCAGCGCCTTGTCGATCAGCGCGCCGACGGGCGTGCCGGCGTGGCGCTCCAGGCGCGGCAGCGGCACGTCGCTGGCCTTGGCGGTCTCGATCGCGACGTTGTGCTCATGGCGCTCCAGCGTGTTGGCGCCCGGCGCCTTGGCGGTCTGCACCCAGCGCGGTCCTTCCTTGCGGATGCGCAGGACGATGCGCTGGGCCGCCAGCGCGCCATCGGCGGTGTCGTAGTAGAGGGCTTGCAGGCGTTCCCGCGTCGAGCGGCCGCGCGCAACCGCGCCTTCGACGGCTGCCCGGTCGTGGGGATCGACCTGGAACTTGAGCTCGAATTCGGTCACGTCTTGTTCAGACGGCAACCCGCCGGCAGCGTGCTCAGCCCGGGAGCTCGCTGACTTGCAGGGACAGGTCGAACAGCTTGGATTTGCTCGCGTAATACCGGTCGAGCCGCCATTCCTTCAGGATGTCCATCGCCAGCTGAAAGCTCTTGTAGTCAAGGTCATAGAGGGTGACCAACTCGAAACTGCGCTCGGATTCGAGCGCCAGGACCAGGCGGGCGAGGATCTGGGCCGATTCGTTGGCCGGGTCCGTCTCGATGAAGCGGCGGGCGACCTTGATGGCGTTCATGGGCTGGGTTCCTCCTAATGGTCCCAGAACTATAGCCATCCCTACTTACCCTTTTGTGACAGTCTCGTGACAGTGTAGGTCTTAGGTTGTCGCTCGACGGGCTCACTGAACCGGCACCGGAATGGGCGTCACGGTCTCGCGAATCAGGCCGCCACCCAGCACGCTACCCTCGATCGAGGTTGTGCCCGTTCCGCGCATTCGAGCCTCGCAGGCGGCGCGATCGGCAGGCGGCTGCAGGGCGCAGCGGGCCAGGGCGTTGTGTTCGTAGCTGGTGGGAGGCGCGCTGGTCAGGCCGCCGCGCCGGCCTTCGTAACGGGCGGCGCCCGCTTCGCGCAGGCAGGCACTGCGATCCTGCAGAACGCCGTCGCAGGCGGCGCGCTCTTGCAAGTAGCTGGAGTCGGTGCCCTGCGCTGCGCCGAGGGACGGCAGCGCGAGGCTGGCCGCGGCAAGCACGAGGGCGAAGTTCGAACGAATGGTCTTGTTCATGAAGGTTGCTCCTTTCAGGGCAGGGCGGCGCGAGATGACGCCGGCCGGACGGGCAGTGTGGGCCACCCGTGAGGCGAAGCCTGTGGGACTGGTGCGGCCCTCCGCCCGGCGGCCGTGCCGCGGCTTCATGTGGGACAGGTCCCGCACGCCGGCCGGAAGCGCGCTGGCGTTCGGCCCTTCAGGCTTCGGCGATGCGCTTTGCCAGGTGAGCGAGCGCTTCCTCGACCTGGTCGACCAGGATCAGCGACAGGTCGCCCGGCCGCAGCCGCTCCAGCGCGGTGTCGATGGCGATGAACTCGCCCCGGATCTCGTCGATGGCGCGGGTGCGGGTGGCGCCCTCGAGGCCCTGCCGCAGCAGCGCCATGACTTCGCCGTCGGCCCGGCCGCGCTGCGCGGCATCCTGGTAGAGGATCACGTCGTCGAAGGCCTGGCCGAGGATGGCAGTCTGGTCGCGGATGTCGCAGTCGCGGCGGTCGCCGGCGCCGCTGATGACCACCGAGCGCTTCCTGGCGGGCATGGTGTCGACCGCGGCGACCAGCGCGCGCATGGCATCGGTGTTGTGGCCGTAGTCGGCGATCACGGTCGCGCCTCGGTAGTCCATCACGTTGAAGCGGCCCGGCACGCCGGCCGCGTCGTTCTTGAAGCTCGCGAGGCCGCCGCGGATGCTGTCCCAGTCGAGGCCCACGGCCCAGGCGGCAGCGACGGCGGCCATCACGTTGTCGACCTGGAAGCCGATGCTGCCGTTGCGCGTGATCTGCACGTCGCGCAACGGAATTCGCTCGCGCCACGATCCCTCCGCGGCGACCAGCATGTCCTGGTCGACGTAGACGGTGCGCTTGCCCTGCGCGCGATGCGTGGCCATCACGGGGTGCTGCCGGTCGCGGGCAAAGAAGATCACGCTGCCCGGGCAACTCGCTGCCATGGCCGCCACGTTGGGATCGGCCGCGTTGAGCACCGCGCAGCCGTGCGGCGCCACGTTGCGCACGACCACGCGCTTGAGCACCGCCAGGTCCTCGACGGTGGTGATGTAGTTCAGGCCCAGGTGGTCGCCGCTGCCGATGTTGGTCACAACCGCCACCTGGCAGCGGTCGAAGCCGAGGCCTTCGCGCAGCACGCCGCCGCGCGCCACCTCGAACACGGCGGCATCGACGTCAGGGTGCAGCAGGACGTTGCGAGCGCTCTTGGGGCCGCTGCAGTCGCCGCTGTCGGCCTGGCGGCCGTCCACGTACACGCCGTCGGTGTTGGTCATGCCGGTGCGCATGCCGCTGCCGGCGAGCAGGTGGTTGATCAAGCGTGCGGTGGTGGTCTTGCCGTTGGTGCCCGTCACCGCCACCACCGGGATGCGGCCGTCGTCGCCGGGGGCGAACAGGGTGTCCATCACCGCCTCGCCGACCGCGCGGCCGCGTCCGAAGGAGGGCGAGATGTGCATGCGCAGGCCGGGCGCGGCGTTGACCTCGACCACGCCGCCGTGCTGCTCCTCGAGCGGGCGCAGCACGTTCTCGCAGACCATGTCGACGCCGCAGATGTGCAGGCCGACCATCTGGGCCGCATCGACGGCGCGCGCCGCGACTTCGGGGTGCACCGTATCGGTCACGTCGGTGGCGGTGCCGCCGGTCGACAGGTTGGCGTTGTTGCGCAGCACCACGCGCTGGCCCAGCGCCGGCACGCTGTCGGGCACGAGGCCCTGGGCCTCGAGGCGGCCGATGGCGATGTCGTCGAGCCGGATCTTGGTCAGCGAGGTCGCATGCCCTTCGCCGCGGCGCGGATCCTGGTTGACCAGGTCGACCAGCTGGCGCACGGTCTGCCTGCCGTCGCCGATGACCTGCGGCGGGTCGCGGCGCGCAGCGGCGACCAGC
>NZ_LMTS01000049.1:27612-46375 GCF_001541225.1 Variovorax sp. WDL1
GCCGGGCAGGAACTTCTCGACCATCACCTCGCCGTAGGCCGCGGCCGAGTCATAGGCGGCGGCCAACTGCTCGCGCGTGCCGATGTTGACGGTGACGCCCTTGCCCTGGTTGCCGTCCTGCGGCTTCACCACCACCGGCAGGCCGATCTCCTGCGCGGCGGCCCAGCCGTCTTCCACGCTCGTGACGGGGCGGCCCAGCGGCACCGGCACGCCGGCGGCGTTGAGCAGTTGCTTGGTGAGCTCCTTGTCCTGCGCGATGGACTCGGCCACGCCACTGGTGCAGTCGACTTCCGCGGCCTGGATGCGGCGCTGCTTCGAGCCCCAGCCGAACTGCACCAGGCTGCCGCTGGTGAGGCGGCGATAGGGAATGCCGCGCGCCACCGCGGCATCGACGATCGAACCGGTGCTCGGGCCCAGGCGCTCCGACTCGTCGAGGTCGCGCAGCTCTGTGATGGCGGCGTGGGCGTCGAAGGCTGCGCCGGCCTGGGCGGCGGCGATCAGCTGCTCGGCGAGCTCCAGGGCGCGCCGGCCGACGTGCTCTTCGCTGTACTGGAAGGCGACTTGATAGACGCCCTCCTCGACGGTGCGCGCGGTATGGCCGAAGTTGACGGCGCAGCCTGCCTGGGCCTGCAGCGCGACGGCCGCGTTCTCCAGCACGTGGGCCAGCGCCAGCGGCTGGCCCAGGACGATCGGGTGCAGTTCGCCGATGGTGGGGAAGAGGGCGCGCAGGCGGCTCTCGAAGCCGGGCAGCCGCCCGACGGCGTTCTCGTCGCCGCTGCAGGTGACGATGGCCTCGATGCAGGTGTGGCGGCTCCAGAGATTGGGCCCGCGCAGCGCGCGAATGCGTTTGACGTCCATAACGATGAGGCGGAGGGGCGATTCGGGGACCGGACGCTGCCGGTCAAGCCATTTGTTGCTCGGGCGAAAGAAGGGTCTGGGACAGCTGCAGCGAGGCGAGGGCGGCCTGCAGGTCGGCTTCGAAGGCTTCGATGCCGGCGCCGATCAGGCTCAGCGGAATGCCCAGGGCCCAGGCAGCGGCGACGGCGGCCAGCAGGCTCTCGAGGTCGACGCCCGCATGGGTGGCGCGCCAGATGGTCAGCCGTCCCAGCCCGGGCAGGAAGGATTCGCTGCTGCCGTTGGCCAGCACCACGCGGTCCTGCCGCACCAGCACGGCCTTGCCACCTGCCTGCTGGTGCTTGAACAGCGCCTCGGCCTGCGGATCGGCCGAGTACATGATCACCTCGCCGTCGCACAACGGCGCCAGGCCGGCGACGCGCATGTCCGCCGCGTTGAGCACGGCGGTGCCTTCGGGCAGCACCACGTCGACCTGGGTGCGCAGCACCTTGACCATCTGGTCGCTCCCGGTGATGTCGAACTCGGCCAGCGCTTCGGCACCTTCCAGGTCGGTCACGATGCCGACCGCGCAGCGGTCGTAGGCCAGGCCGTCGCGCAGGATGGTGCCGGCGCCGTTCTCGATGACCACGGCCTGCACGGCGCGGTTCATCAGCAGGCGGCGGCCGGCGTCGAAGTTGGCGCTGTCGCGCGCATCGACGCGGCGGCGCTCCAGGAACAGGCCGTCGCGGCAGGCCAGGCCGGTGTGGCGGCCGCCCAGGCCCACCAGCCAGGCGACCAGGCGCGCCAGCACGGCGGTGCCGCGCGAGCCGGCCACGCCCACCACGGGAATGCGGCCGGACGTTTCAGCGGGGAACAGGTGGTCGCAGATCGCGCGGCCCACCGGCCGGGGCGAGCCCACGGCGGGCTTCAGGTGCATCAGCAGGCCAGGGCCCGCGTTGACCTCGACGATGGCGCCGCCCTGCGATGCCAGCGGGCGGGCGATGTCCTGCGCCACGAGATCGATGCCGGCGATGTCCAGGCCCACCACCCGAGCGGCCAGCACGGCAGCATGGGCGACCTCCGGATGGACCTGGTCGGTGCAGTCGAAGGCCATGTTGCCGTTGCGCTGGATGGTGACCACCCGGCCCGCCACCGGCACGGCCTCGGCGTCCAGGCCCTGGCGCTTGAGCTCGAGCTGCAGCTTGGCGTCGGTCCCGATGTCCAGCACGTCGAGCGGGAATTCCTCCTCGGCGCCGCGCCGCGGGTCGCTGTTGAGCTGGCTGTCGATCAACTGGGCCACGGTGGAGCGGCCGTCGGCCGTCACGGTGATGATCTCGCCGCGCGCGGCCGCCACCACCTGGCCGCCCACCACCAGCAGGCGATGCTCGTGGCCGAGGACGAAGCGCTCGACCATCACGTCGCTGCCCTCGGGTTCGGCGACGGCGAAGGCAGCTTCCACCTCCTCGCGGGTGTTCAGCTCGAGCGAGACGCCGCGGCCGTGGTTGGCGTCGGAGGGCTTGACCACCACGGGCAGGCCGATGTCCTCGGCGGCGTCCCAGGCCTCCTGGGCGCTGGCGACTACCTGGCCTTCGGGCACCGGCACGCCACAGGCGGCCAGCAGCGTCTTGGTGAGCTCCTTGTCGCTGGCGATGGATTCGCCGATCGCGCTGGTGTAGTCGGTCTCCGCGGTCCAGATGCGCTGCTGATGGGCGCCATAGCCCAGCTGCACGAGGTTGCCGCTGTTCAGGCGCATGTGCGGGATGCCGCGATCGGTCGCGGCGCTGACGATGCAGGCCGTGCTCGGGCCGAGGTAGCAGTCCTCGACCTTGGCCTTGACGGCATCGACCGCGCGCTGAACGTCGGCGGCGTCGAAGGGGGCGTTGTTGATGGTGGCCATCAGCAGGCGGTGGCCCTCGGCCAATGCGACGCGGGCGACCTGTTCGTCGCGCGCCCGGAACACCATCCGGTAGACGCCGTGCTGCGAGGTGCTGCGGGTCTGCCCGAAGCCGGTGGGCATGCCGGCCAGGTTGAGCAGCTCGATCACCACGTGCTCCAGCACATGGCCGGCCCAGGTGCCTTCGGTGAGGCGCTGGATGAAGCCGCCGCGCTCGCCGACGCCGCAGTGGTGCTCTACCAGGGCCGGCAGCAGGGCGGTCAGGCGCTCGGTGAAGCCGTCGATCCTGTTGGACGGGTGGTCTTCCAGCGTGCCCAGGTCGAGCCAGACTTCCAGCACGGGCCGGTAGGTCCAGAGGTTCGGGCCGCGCAGGTAATTGACGCGCAGGAGGCGGATGTCGTCGAAACGGGTCATGCAAACGTTCGTTGTGCTTTGGCCGAGCACGGCGGCGACTTCAAGCACGCCCATGGGCATCGGTCAGAATCGGCGCCCGGCGAGCGCCATGAAGCGGCCCCCGGCGGGCCAGACACATAGAAACACAATGCAACATCACGATCCAGTCGGCACCCCGAGGGGCGAAGAGGAGGGGGCTTCAGACGCGCTGAAAAGCCGGCTCAGAGCTGCGGAGAACGTGCTGGCGACGATCCCGGTTGACCTTGATGGCGAACTTCGGTTTGCTTCCGGCCTGCTCGCCCTGACCGATCGGCGCCTGCTCGCCCGTGACGCACAGGGGGCCTGGGCCGAGTGGCCGCTAGCCCACCCGGGGCTCGAGCTGCGGCTGGCCGACCATGCCGGCATCGGCACCCTGGACCTGCTGGACGGCCGGGGCCGGCTCGCACGGTGGCGTTACACCCTGGCACACCAGGCGGCGGCGCTGCGGCTGCAGAAGCTCCTCGGCCAGCGCGCCGCCGGTGTCGCGCCGGCGACAGAGGCGGAGGCCGACGAGAGCCCCCTGCCCGAGCCCGAGTTGCAGACCCCGCCCTCCACCTGGGTGCTGCTGCGCCTGGGCCGCTTCGCCAGGCCCTACCGCAGGCAGCTGATCGCCGGCTTCCTGCTGACGCTGGCCTCGACCGCAGCCACGCTGGTGCCGCCCTACCTGACCATCCCGCTGATGGACGACATCCTGATCCCCTTCCAGAACGGCCAGCAGATCGCCGTCGAGAAGGTCGCGCTCTTCCTGGGCCTCCTGCTGCTCGCGGCACTCACCGGCTGGGCGCTGGGCTGGGCCCGTACCTACCTGCTGGCGCTGGTCTCGGAGCGCATCGGCGCCGACCTGCGCACCACCACCTACGAACACCTTCTGACCTTGCCGCTCGACTACTTCGGCGGCAAGCGCACCGGGGACCTGATGGCGCGCATCGGCTCCGAGACCGACCGCATCAACGTGTTCCTGTCGCTGCACGCGCTCGATTTCCTGACCGACGTGCTGATGATCGCGATGACCGCGGTCATCCTGGTGTCGATCAACCCCCTGCTGGCGGTCGTCACGCTGGTGCCGCTGCCCTTCATCGCCTGGATGATCCACGTGGTGCGCGACCGCCTGCGCACCGGCTTCGAGAAGATCGACCGCGTCTGGAGCGAGGTGACCAACGTGCTGGCCGACACCATCCCCGGCATCCGCGTGGTCAAGGCCTTCGCGCAGGAGAAGCGCGAGGCGGACCGCTTCCGGGCCGCAAACCTCTACAACCTGCAGGTCAACGACAAGCTCAACAAGACCTGGTCGCTGTTCACGCCCAGCGTGTCGCTGCTGACCGAGATCGGCCTGCTGGTGGTCTGGGGCTTCGGCATCTGGCAGGTCGCGCGCCACAACATCACGGTAGGCGTGCTGACCGCCTTCATCGCCTACATCGGGCGCTTCTACACGCGGCTCGATTCGATGAGCCGCATCGTCTCCGTCACGCAGAAGGCGGCGGCGGGCGCCAAGCGCATCTTCGACATCCTCGACCATGTGAGCAACGTGCCCGAGCCCGCGGACCCGGTGAAGATCGAGCGCGTGCAGGGCCGCATCCAGATGCGCGACGTGGGCTTCCGCTACGGCAGCCGCGCCGTGATCCGCGACCTCGACCTGGTGATCGAGCCGGGCGAGATGATCGGCCTGGTGGGGCACAGCGGCTCCGGCAAGAGCACGCTGGTCAACCTGATCTGCCGCTTCTATGACGTGACCGACGGTGCCATCCTGGTCGATGGCACCGACATCCGCCGCTTCGCGGTGGCCGACTACCGCCGCCACGTCGGGCTGGTGCTGCAGGAGCCCTTCCTGTTCTTCGGCACCATCGCCCAGAACATCGCGTATGGCAAGCCCGAGGCAACGCGCGAGGAGATCGTGGCCGCTGCGCGCGCGGCGCATGCGCACGACTTCATCCTGCGCCTGCCGCACGGTTACGACTCGCTGGTGGGCGAGCGCGGGCAAGGGCTTTCGGGCGGGGAGCGGCAGCGCATCAGCATTGCGCGGGCGTTGTTGATCGATCCGCGCATCCTGATCCTCGACGAAGCCACCTCGGCGGTGGACACCGAGACCGAGAAGGAAATCCAGAAGGCGCTGGACAACCTGGTGCAGGGCCGCACCACCATTGCCATCGCGCACCGGCTCTCGACCCTGCGCAAGGCCGACCGGCTGGTGGTGATGGACCGCGGCGAGATCGTGGAGGTCGGTCCGCACGACGCGCTGATGGAGAAGCAGGGCGCCTATTGGCGGCTCTACCAGGCGCAGTTGCGGCAGGCCGACGACGAGAGCCCCGGCTCGGCGGCCGAGCGGGCCGGGGCTGCGCTGGGGTTCGGCGGGCATGCGGCCCATCCGGCGGGAGACGCATGATGAGCGCCAGTTTCAAGCTGGAACGCGATGCCTTCGGCCACCTGGTGCTGATCGAGGCCGAAGGGGTCCGTCACGTCGGCGTGGTGCCGGTGCGCGCCTTTCCGCTGAGTGCGCCGGACGAGGGCCTGTCGCTGGTCGGCAGCGAAGGCCGCGAGCTGCTGTGGATCGATCGGCTGGCCGACCTGCCCGAGCCGGCGCGCGCCCTGCTCGCCGAGGACTTGGCCGCGCGCGACTTCGCGCCCATGCTGCTGAAGCTGCACAGGGTCTCGAGCTTCGGCGTGCCGAGCACCTGGACCGTCAGCACCGACCGCGGCGACGCCCGGTTCGTGCTCAAGGCCGAGGAGGACATCCGCCGGCTCGAAGGCGGCGCACTGCTGATCGCGAGCGCCCATGGCGTGCAGTTCCGCATTCCGGATGTGAAGGCGCTGGACCGTGGGTCGCGCAAGCTGCTGGAACGGTTTCTCTGAGCCGAGAGTCGACACCCGATGCACACCACCGCACTCGTCCTCTTTTCCGGCGGCCAGGACTCCACCACCTGCCTGGCCGAGGCGCTCGACAAGTACCAGCGCGTCGAGACCATTGGCTTCGACTACGGCCAGCGCCACAGCGTGGAGCTCGAAGCGCGCCGCACCGTGCTGGCGCATCTGCGCGAGCGCTTCCCGCAGTGGGCGCCACGGCTGGGCGAGGACCACCTGGTCAAGGTCGACGTGCTGGGACAGATCAGCGAGTCGTCCCTGACGCAGGACATCGCGTTCGAGATGCAGGCCAACGGCCTGCCCAACACCTTCGTGCCGGGGCGCAATCTTCTGTTCCTCACGCTGGCCGGCGCACTGGCCTACCGGCGCGGGCTGGAGGTGATCGTCACCGGCGTCTGCGAGACCGACTTCTCGGGCTACCCCGACTGCCGCGACGACACCATGAAGGCGATGCAGCTCGCGCTCTCGCTAGGCATGGACCGGCGCTTCGTGGTCGAGACGCCGCTGATGTGGATCGACAAGGCCGCGACCTGGGCCATGGCGCACCGGCTGGGCGGGCAGCCGCTCGTCGACCTGGTCATCGAGGACACCCACACCTGCTACCTGGGCGAGCGCGACCAGCGCCACGCATGGGGCTATGGCTGCGGCAATTGCCCGGCCTGCGAGCTGCGCGCTCGCGGTTGGGAGCGCTACGCCGCGTCGAGCCGGTAACGCGGTCCCGTGCCTTCGGGTTGCGGCACCAGGGTCCAGCGCTTGTCGTGGAAAGCCGCGGCCGAGGCCCGGTGCGCGATCGACACCATCGCTCCGCCGGCCGCGCGCACGCCTTCCGCCAGGCGCTTGTAGAGCGTCTCCTCGGCCTGCGCATCGAGCGCGCTGGTCGCCTCGTCGGCAAACAGCCAGGCGGGCTTCTTGAGCAGCACGCGCGCGATCGCCAGCCGCTGCTGCTCGCCGCCGGAGAGCTTGTGACTCCACGTGTCGACATCGTCGAGCCGGTGGGCAAGCCCGGGCAGCAACGCATCCTCGAGAGCCTGTTTCAGCTGCGCGTCGCTGTAGTCGCCCGCCGGCTGCGGATAGGCGAGGGCGTCGCGGAGCTTGCCGTCGGGCACATACGGCCGCTGCGGAATGAACATCGCGTTCTCGGGCATCGAGACCCTGCCGCGCGCGAAGGGCCAGATCCCGGCGAACGAACGGAACAGCGTCGACTTGCCGCTGCCCGAGGGGCCCTGCAGCAGCACGTGTTCGCCCGGCTTGACGCTGAGGGCGGTCTTGGCGAGCAGCGGGATGCCGTTGGGCAGTGCGATGTCGAGGTCATGGGCGTTCAGCGAGCTCCCGCTTTCGCGCACCATCGCGCTATCGGGCTTCGCATGGACGCGCATGGCATCGTCGAAACTGGTGAGACGGTCGGCCGTGGCGCGCCAGACGGCGACGCGGTCGTAGTTGTCGATGAACCAGCTCAGCTGCGTCTGCACCTTGTCGAAGGCCGTCACGATCTGCATCAGCTGCCCCAGCGGGAAGGCGCCGCCGAAGAATCGCGGCGCGGCGATGATGAAGGGGAACACCGCGGCCGCCTGCCCGAAGGAGAGCGTGAAGGACACCAGGTTCTTCTGCTGGCGGATCAGCGTCAGGTAGTTGCGCAGCACGGCGCCGAAGCGCTTCTCCAGCTGGGCGTGCTCGACGCCTTCGCCGCGGTCCAGCGCGATCGCCTCGCTGTACTCGCGCACCCGAACCAGGTGGTGGCGGAAGTCGGCTTCGAAGCGCTGCTGCCTGAAGTTGGTGCCGATCAGCGGCCGGCCGATGTAGTGGGTGATGACGGTGCCCACCACGCAGTAGGCGATGGCGAGCCAGACCATCGAGCCCGCGACTTCGTAGGTGCTGCCGCCGAGCTTGAAGTCGACCACGCCGCTCAGGCCCCACAGGATGCCGATGAAGCTCACCAGCGTGACCACCGCGTTGAGCAGCCCCATCGACAGAGTGACCGTGTAGTCGGTGAACAGCTGCAGGTCTTCCTGGATGCGCTGGTCGGGGTTGTCGGGCGACTGGGTGTCGCCGCCGCCCGCGTAGCGCGCGAGCTCGAGCCGGTAGAAGGTGCGGTCGGCGATCCAGCGCGTGAGATAGCTGCGCGTCATCCATGCGCGCCAGCGGATCTGCAGCAATTGAGTCAGGTAGAACTTGAGGATGCCGATCGTGATGGCACCGAAGGCGATCCAGCAGAAGAAGCCCAGCTCGCGCCAGAACACCGCCTGGTCGCGGTTCTCGAGCGCGTTGTAGAAGCGGCCGAACCACTGGTTGTTGAGCACCGCCATGTAGACCGTGCCGAGGTTGAGCACGATGATGACGAGGAGCAGGCCCCGGGCCTTCCATCGGTCCTCTGAACGGAAGTAGGGCGCAGCAAGCGCCCCGATGCGGCGCAGCGTGGCGAGCATGCTCGTGGAGCGGACGGGATCGTTCATGGGCGTGGGGCTCGGGTTGGCGGCTGGAAGCAGCGCCTTCCAGGCCATCGTAGCGCCAGTGCCGGCCGCTCCCTTAAGCGGTTCTGAAACGCCGCTAGAGCCAGCCGAGGTCAGCGTGGGTTGCTGATCCCGCTGGACACATGCCCCGCCGGGACATGGCGCGCGGCCGCATCGACATGGCCGGTCTGGTCGTCGAAAAAGAAGTCGGGCTCGAATTCGCGCAGGAACTCGCCCTTGGACAGGCCGCCGAGGAACATGGCTTCGTCGACACGGATGTTCCAGTCCATCAGCGTCTGTATGGCGCGGCGGTGGGCAGGGGCGCCGCGCGCCGTCACCAGCGCGGTGCGGATCCGCATGCCGGTGCTCGAGGCCTGCTGCAGCCGGTGCAGGGCCACGAGGAAAGGCTTGAAGGGGCCGGCCCCGAGCGGCACCCCGGCCTTGCTGGTCTCGTGCGCCTGGAAGGCATCCAGGCCTTCGAGCTGGAACACCCTTTCGGCCTCGTCGGAGAAGAGGACCGCGTCGCCGTCGAAGGCGATGCGCACTTCGTCGGGGTGCAGGGCGCTGGCCAGCACGCCGTCGACCCGGACATGCGCTGCCGGGAAGCCGGCGGCGAGCGCCTCGCGCACGTCCGATGCGTTGGCCGACAGGAAGATGTCGGCATTGAGCGGCCGGAGGTAGCGGTAGGGAGGCCGCCCCTGCGTGAACACGCCTCGCTGCACGCGCAGTTCGGCCGCTGCGCCGGAGTTGAAGATGCGCATGCCGGAGACCGGGTCGTTGCGCGAGAGGATCACGACCTCGACGCGCTGGATGCCGTCGTCGTTGAAGCGCAGCAGCTTGCGGATCATCGAGTAGGCGATGCCGGGCGCCGCCGGCACGTCGAGCCGCTCGAGCTGCAGCCGCATGTAGGCGTCGGGGTCACCGGCATCGAACAGGCGGTTTTCTTCTTCCAGGTTGAACAGGGCGCGAGACGAGATCGCGACCACCAGCTTGTCGTCCAGGGAGACCGGCATGGGTGGCTACTTGACGAACTGGTTGAGCTGGATGATCGGCATCAGCACCGCCAGCACGATCAGCATCACCACCGCGCCCATCGCGACGATCAGGAGCGGCTCGAGGATGGTGGCCAGGTGCATGGCCCGGCGCTGCACCTCGGCGCCCAGTTGCGTGGCTGCGCGCTGCAGCATCAGGGGCAGGGTGCCGGTCTGCTCGCCGAGCCGCGCGAACATGGAGACGATGCCGGGGAAGCGCTTCTTCTGCGCCAGCGCCGAGGCCAGCGGCGCACCTTCGCGCACCAGCACCAGCGCATCGAGCGCATCGGCGCGCATCGCGCGGTTGCCCAGGGTCTCGGAGGCGGCCTGCAGCGCGCGCAGGATGGGCACGCCGGCGGTGGCCAGCATGGCCAGGGTGCTGGCGAAGCGCGCCGCGTTGTAGCCGCGCGAGAGGCGGCCCACCAGCGGCAGCTCGAGCCAGGCGGCGTCGAAGCGCTCGCGGAAGGCCGCGCGCGCCAGCGCCATGCGCGCGACGATGACCATCACGACGATCGCGCCCAGCATCAGCCAGCCGTAGTTGCGCACGAAGTCGCTGAGCGCCAGCATGATCACGGTCAGGATCGGCAGGGCGCGCTTGGTGCCCGCGAACACGTTGGCCACCTGCGGGACCACGTAGCTGACCAGGAAGACCACGATCACGATGGCGACCAGCGTGACGATGGCAGGGTAGAGCGCAGCGCCGACCAGCTTCTGCTGCAGGGCCTGGCGCTGCTCCAGGTCGTCGGCCAGGCGCTCGAGCACCAGCCCCAGGTTGCCGGTCTGCTCGCCGGCACTGATCACCGCGGTGTAGATGGGCGAGAACTCGCGCGGGTGCTGCGACAGCGTGCGGCCGAAGGGCGAGCCCGCGTTGACGTCGGCCCGCAGCGAGGCGACCAGGTTGCGCTGCTCCTCGGTCTCGGCCTCGTCGGTCAGCGCGGTCAGCGCGCGTTCGAGCGGCAGGCCCGAAGACACCAGCCCGGCCAGCTGCCGCGTCCAGACCGCGAGGGTGGTGGAATTGAAGATGCGCCTGCCGCCGAGCAGGCGGCGCCAGCCGCCCGAGGCGGGTGCGCCGCCCTCGGTGCTGCCGACCGCCGTCACCGACAGCGGGATCAGGGCCTGCGCGCGCAGCACGCCGCGCGCGCTGCGCGCGGTGTCGGCTTCGAGCACGCCCTTGCGGGGCTGCCCCTGTTGGTCTATGGCTTCGAATGAATAGGCGGGCATGGGGACTGGCGGCAAAATGCGCGAGTCCGCATTGTCGACGTTTGGCGCTGCCTTTTCGTCACACGGCCTTCACAACATCAAACCGAGGAGTAGCCATGCCATTTCGTACTTCCGCCCTTGCCGTTGCCGCACTGCTGGGCGCGCTGTCGTTGCCCGCCGCCGCGCAGGACCGTCCGACCTACAACGGCTTTCTCTGCTGCAACCTGCGTACCGACGGAAGCTGGATCAGCGACAGCAACTACGCCGAGAGCGGCAAGCGCGTCATCCCCGTCGGCACGCCGGCCCAGGTGACCGGCTATGGCCGCCAGCGCGTCAACGTGCTGATCGACGGCAAGAAGCAGGACATCGGCAACGACTACAGCCGCGACCTGGACCTGGGTACCTTCGCCAAGCGCTATGTGGTCACCGAGGACCCGGCGGCCCGCATCGCGGGCTTTCCGCCCAGGATCCGCGAGGCCATCAAGTCGGCGCGCGTGACCAAGGGAATGACGCGCGAACAGGTCGCCATGGCCGTGGGCTATCCGATCAGCAGCGAGAACCCGAACCTCGACGCCCCCATCTGGCGCATGTGGCTGGGCAGCTTCAGCGAGTTCCAGGTGCTGTTCGACAACGCCGGCCGCGTGCGGGCCGTGGAGACCGATCCGCAGACGCGCAATCTGGTCGTGCTGGAGTGAGGGCGGGGACGCGGGTCAGTCCCGCGTCACCCGCAGCAGCTCGGCCCGCGATGTCACGCCGGTCTTGACCAGCCGCTCCCCGTCCTCGCGCATCGAACGCAGCCCGCCGCGCTCGGCCGCGACGAAGAGCTGGCTTTCCGGCGCACGGTTGTGCACCAGGGAGCGTATCGTGTCGTCCGCCACCAGCAGCTCGAAGATGCCGGTGCGGCCCTGGTAGCCGGTCTGGCCGCAGGCCTCGCAGCCCACGGGCTCGGCTTCGTCGCCGGCGGCGCTCGGCACGGCGCACACCGGGCAGAGGCGGCGCACCAGCCGCTGCGCCAGCACGCCGAGCAGCGACGAGCTCAGCAGGAAAGGCTCGACCCCCATGTCGGTCAGCCGCGTCACTGCGCTGACCGAATCGTTGGTGTGCAGTGTGGCCAGCACCAGGTGGCCGGTGAGCGAGGCCTGGATCGCGATCTGCGCAGTCTCGAAGTCGCGGATCTCGCCGATCATGATGACGTCCGGGTCCTGCCGCAGGATGGCCCGCAGGGCCTTGGCGAAGGTGAGGTCGATCTTGGCGTTGACCTGCGTCTGGCCGACGCCGGGCAGCTCGTACTCGATCGGATCCTCCACCGTCATGATGTTGCTGTGGGCCGAGTCGAGACGGCCGAGCGCGGAGTAGAGGGTGGTGGTCTTGCCCGAGCCGGTCGGCCCGGTGACCAGGATGATGCCGTGCGGCTGGTTGATCAGGTGCAGGAAGCGCGCCAGCGTGTCGCCCTGCATGCCCACCGACTCCAGCGTGAGCTTGCTCTCGGACTTGTCCAAGAGGCGCAGCACGGCGCGCTCGCCGTGCGCCGAGGGCAGCGTCGAGACTCGCACGTCCACCGCACGGGTGCCGATGCGCAGGCTGATGCGCCCGTCCTGCGGCAGCCGCTTCTCGGCGATGTCGAGGTCGGCCATGATCTTCAGGCGCGAGATCAGCGCAGCGTGCAGCGCCCGGTTGGGCTGCACCACTTCGCGCAGCGTGCCGTCGATGCGAAAGCGCACGGAGGATGTGCGCTCGTAGGGCTCGATGTGGATGTCGCTGGCACCGTCGCGCGCCGCCTGCGTGAGCAGGGCGTTGAGCATGCGGATGATGGGCGCGTCGCCGGCGCTTTCCAGCAGGTCTTCAACCGCGGGCAGCTCCTGCATCATGCGCGACAGGTCGGCGTCGCTCTGTACCTCGCTGACGACCGCGGCGGCGTTCGACTCGCCTTTGGCATACGCGGCCGAGATGCGCTGGGCCAGCTCGACGGGTGTCAGCGGCTCGAAGGCCTTGACGGGGTACTTGCGCACCACTTCGCTGAGTGCGCTCTTGGGCGGCGTCTGCGGCATCCAGAGCGTGAGGGCGCCGTCGTCCGACTCTTCCAGCAGCAGTTGCTGGGTGCGCGCGAAGGCATAGGGAAGGGGATAGCGCATGGCTCGAACCTCAGGGCAGTTCGCGCGCGGTGGAGGGGTCGGCGGTGGGTGGCAGCGCGCCCCTGAGCGGGCCCCCCGGAGGCAGCGGCGCATGCTGGGGCGGCAGCGGCGGCGGAATCAGCTGCGTTCCTTCGATGCGGCGCGAGGGATCGCCCTGCCTGACCGCCGGCAGCGGCGGCAGGATCACCGAATCGCGCACCGCGTTGAGCATGGGGTTGTCGGTCGACGGCTGTTGCGTCTGCTGCAGTGCGCGCAGCGCGTCGTAGCGGTCGGCGGTGATGGCGTCGCCGGAGAGCTGGTCGCGCACGACGGTGGGCCGCAGGAACACCATCAGGTTGGTCTTCCTGCGGCTGCGCACCTCGCTCTTGAACAGGTTGCCGAGGACCGGCACGTCGCCCAGCCCGGGGACTTTCTCCTGGGAGTTCGAGTACTCGTCGGACAGTAGGCCGCCCAGCACGATGATGTTGCCGTCGTCGACCAGCACGTTCGACTCGATCGAGCGCTTGGTGGTGGTGGGGCCGTTGATGTTGTTGACGGTGGACGCGACCACGCTGGAGACCTCCTGGAAGATCTGCATCTTGACCGTGCCGGTCTCGCTGATCTGCGGGCGCACGCGCAGCGTCAGGCCCACGTCCTTGCGCTCGATGGTCTGGAAGGGGTTGACGGTGTTGGTGCTGCTGCCGGTGTTGGTGTACTGGCCGGTGACGAAGGGCACGTTCTGGCCGACCACGATCTTGGCCTCTTCGTTGTCCAGCGTCAGCAGGTTCGGCGTGGACAGCACGTTGCCCTCGCCGTTGCTGGACAGGAAGCGGGCCAGGAAGCCCAGCACGTACTGGCCGTTGTCGCCGTAGCGATGGCCGATGCCGAAGTTGAAGCCGCTGGAGGGCCGGGTTGCTGTATTGCCGGTCGCCAGGCCGACTGCCAAGTCGATGATGTTGGCGCCGCCCAGGCTGGAGTTGGTGCCGATCACGCCGACGTTGCGGTCACCGGTGTTGCCGAGGCCGGCTTGCCACTGGACGCCGAACTCGGCGGCCTTGTCGGCGTTGACCTCGACGATCAGGCTTTCGATCAGCACCTGCGCGCGGCGGCTGTCGAGCCGGTCGATCACCGCGCGCAACTGCCGGTAGAGCGGCTCGGGCGCGCTGATGATCAGCGAGTTGGTGGCCGGATCGGCCTGGATCTGCCCGCCTGTGGAGGGCGGCGCGGTGGTACTGACCGGCGTGGTGGCGGCGCTCAGGCCGCCTCCGGTGCTGGCCATCTGGTTGAGCTGCTGCTGTGGTTGCTGCTGAGCCCCCCCGGTGATCGGGCTGGCGCCGGCCGTGCCCTGGGCACCCGGCGTACCGGCCTGCGCGCTCGTCAGCGCGGCTCGCAGCGTGGTGGCGATCCGCACGGCGTCGGCGTTCTTGAGGTAGACCACGTAGATGTTGCCGGCCGCGCCGTTGCCGGAGTCGATGGGCGCGCGGTCGAGCCTGGCGATCAGCGTGCGGATGAGCTGCGAGCGTGCAGGGTTCGCGGCGCGCATGATGATCGCGTTGCTGCGAGGCTCGGCCAGAAGGGTGGTGCGGAAGGATGCATCTGTGGTGCCGGGCGCGGCCGCGGGTTGCCCCGGCGCGGTGGCAGTGCCGCCCTCGGCCAGGCGCGTGAGAACCGGCACCAGGTCGGTCGCCACGGAATGCTTGAGCGGGATGACCTCGACGTCGGAGGCGTTGGGCACATCCAGCGCCGCGATGATGCGGGCCAGCCGGCGCATGTTCTCCGCATAGTCGGTGATCACCAGCGAGTTGTTGCCCGGGTTCACGTTGATCGTGTTGTTGGGCGCGATCAGCGGACGCAGCACCGGCAGCAGATTGTTGGCCGCCTCGTAGTTGAGCCTGAAGACCTGGGTGACAATCTGGTTGCCGGAGAGGCTGGCGGTGGCGGACGTCGATGTGGTGACCGCATTGCTCTGCAGCTTGGCGTCGGCCTCGGGCACCACCTTGTAGAGCCCCTCGGACTGAACGACCGCGAAGCCCTGCAGGCGCAGCGCGGCGGCGAACTGGTTGAAGGCGGCGGCGGGCGAGATCGGCCGATCGGTCTGCAGGTTGATCGTGCCCTTGACGCGCGGGTCGACGACCACGTCGCGCCCGGTCACGACGGCCATGGTGCGCGCCACCGACTCGATCTCGGCGTTGGTGAAGTTCAGCGTGATCGGCTCGCCGCGGCGCGGCGGCGGGGCGCTTTCCTGCGCGAAGGCGGCCGGCATGCAGGCGGCAGCCAGCAGATGCACCGCGAGGGCGACGGTGCACAGGCGCATGGCGCAGTGGGATGGTGATTTCATGGGTCAGCCCAGGGTGATGATCGAGCGCGCGCCCTCGCGTCGCCCGATGATGTTCAACAAGTTCGACAGCGCGTCCTCGCGCCCCGGCGCCGCGCTGGCCTCGCCGTCGAAGCGCAGGGCGCGGCCGTTCCAGCGGCCGCTGCCATTGAGCTGCAGACTGCCCTCTCGCGTGGTCAGCAGCAGGGTGGGCGAGGGGCCGCCTTCAAGCGTGATGCGGTAGCTGCCCATCGGCTTCAGGGTCGACAGGCTGGAGGAGATGTCCATGGCGTCGAGCGTGGCGCGTCCGGCCAGCCGGAGCTGCTGGCCGCTCCACTGCATCATGAAGGCTTGCATCGACAGGTCGAGCACTCCTTCGGGCTTGAGCGTGTTCCAGGGCGCGCCGAAGCCGCTGAGCAGCGCGGCGGGCCACCGGGAGCGGCCGTCCGCCCAGGCCAGTTGCAGGCCGCTGGGACGTGGCTGGGCCCTGAACTGCAGCGGCTGCGGCGCGCAGCAGGGGATCTGAAGCGTTGCCGCCACGCCGTCCCAGCGCGGCCGCAGGGTCCAGGCGACGGTGCCGGGCAGGGAGATCGCTTCGACGCCGCCGGCGCCGCTGGCGAACACCACGCCGCCGGTGCCGTTCCACACCGTGCCACGCGCGTTGACCAGCTGCAGGTGGCCGTCACTCCAGCGCGCCAGGCCGGCGGCGAGCCAGCGCGCCGGCGCGTAGAGCGAGAGGGCCAGCAGCGCACCGAGCAGCACGCCGAGCAGGGCCCAGCCGCGGCCGGTGGCGGCGCTGGGGGCGGAGAGGTCGCGTCGGGTGGCCATCGAAATCAACGGGGCGGCAGGCCCATGACCAGCGTGCCGTCCCAGCGCACGGCGGGACGCTCGTTATTCCTGGCGCCCGCCGCCGGGGCAGCGCCGGCGGCTGCTGGCCCGCTCTGCGCACCGCGCGCAAGGTGTGCTTCGCGAGGGACCGCGCGCGCATTGCTGCGGGCCTGGGCCAGCCACTGGGCCAGGGTGTCCGCCGGGACGGTGCGCACCGCGACCGTGATGCCGTCGCCCGACGCGGCAGGCTGCAGCTGCGCGTTGGGCCCGAGGCTCTGGCGCACCGAGCTTTCGAGGGCGCGCACCGCATCGTCGCGGCTCGCGCGCGGCTGGGCCTGGAGAGCCTTGGCCTGGGTTTGCAGCGTGGTCATCTGCTGCAGCTGGGCGTCGAGCCTGGCGTGCTCGGCGGGCGCCGCGGACAGTGTGCGCAGTGCCGGCGCCAGCGCCACCCACCACAGCAGGGCCAGCAGCACAAGCGCAGCCGCCGCACCGATCAGGCGCTGTTCGCGCGGCTCCAGCTCGGGCCACCAGGCCTGCCAGCGCGCTTCCATGGATTCGAGCCAGTTCATCGCGGGGCCTCCGCCTGGACCAGCAGCAGGTCGCCTTCGCTGCGGGCGTTGTAGCCACGCGCGGAAAGCGTCGCTGCGACCTGGTTGGCCTCCGAGGGTTGCAGGCCCAGCCCGCGCAGGCGCAGCTGACCCGCGGTGTAATCGATGGCGCTGGGAACCCGCCCCGACGGCAGGCTGGTGGCGACCGCGCCGAGCATGGGCTCGAGGTCGATCGCCGATACGCCGCCCGTGGCCTGCTGCAGCGTCGCGACCTCGCGCACCATTTGTACCGGTGCGTCGACCACCAACTGCACCGAGGGGAAGGTCTGCCTGAGGATGTTGTTCACCTGTGCCCGCTTGTGGTCGAGCGCGTTGCGCTCCTTCCAGGCCCAGGCGTTGAGGCCGATGAGCTGCGTCAGCACCAGCACCAGTGCGCCCCAGCGCGCGAGCCGCCATTCGGGCCCGTGCCACAGCGCGCGCCAGATCGCCACCAGCTTCTTGCTGGCGCGCGCGCGGCCGGTGGAGGCAAGGTCGAACTGCGCGAGATCCCAGGGCGAGCGGCTGGCCTGCAGCCAGCGCGCGGGCGGCTTGACGATCGGCACGCGCCGTCCCAGCAGGCTTTCCGCGAGCTCGGCCACGGCCGGCTCGGCCAGCACGGCCGTACCTTCGGGCACCGTGCCGACCAGCGCGGCACCTGCGGGATCGAGCGGCAGCGGGGTGACTCCTTCGGTGTCGCAGACCACCAGCTGGGCGGTGCCGGGCTCGCCGATGGCGAAGATCATCGGCGCAGCGCCGGCCGGTTGCGGCGTGAATTCGGGAACGATGCGCGTGACGCGGCGGCCTGCGCTCTCGAGGGCCTGCACCACGCCGCGCAGCCAGAGCCGGTTGCAGGCTGCGACCCATACGGGCACGCCGGGGCGCGGGTCCGGCTGCAGGGCGAAGTGCAATTGCTCGGGGTCATCGAGCAGCCGGTCTTCGAGCAGGCCGTTGAGCACCGAGCGCAGGCGCACGCCGCTGCTCATGCTGCCCTGCGGCAGGGTGACCTGGTGCCAGGACAGCGTGGCAGCAGGCACACACAGGATCAGTTCGTCGCCGCTCGGCAACAGGGCCGGTGGCGCGCTGCCTTGGGAGCGCAGCTTGCGGCCATCGCTGGACCAGACCGCCCAGCCGTAGTCGCCGCCGGCAGGCGCAGGAGGGAGAGGAGCGGTGACGAGCAGGAAGGCCATGATCGATAGGGGGTCGCCATTGTAGGAGGATGGTTCACATCCGATGCTACAAAATTGATAGCGCTTTCTGCCCGGGGCATGGGCGCTGCGATGCATTTAATCCCATAAGCGTGACCAAAGGTTTCCGCTCAGGACTTCGGCGCGATGGACGTGGCGCCCGCACCACGTTCGCGCCAGATGATTCGCAGGTTGAGGCCGTCGCGCTGGAGCAGCGAATGCTCCTCGACCCAGGCGTCGTTCAGCCGCAGCCGGCCTTGGACTTCGAAGTAGCTGGTCCCCACGCTGTGCTGCTGGCCGTTGAATTGGCCGGAGCCTGGGGCGAGCACCTTGTTGGCGTCTGCCTCGGTACGAAAGTAGCGCGTCGCGCGCTGCGCGACGACGCGCTTGGCGCTCGCCAGGTCGAGAGAGGGCACGCTGGCGGCCAGTGCTTCGGCGCTGGCGGTATTGATGTTGAGCTTGGTGCGCCCGGGCAAGATCGTGACATAGGGCTCCAGTGCAGTGACCGTCGAGGGCGACAGCCCCAGCCAGACCAACTGGGCAGTGCGCTGCGGCAGCAGCGGGCCGGAGGCCGAGGTGTCCGCGGTGGGCTGCGCGACCGCTCCAGTTCCAGTTCCCCCGCCCGCTCCAGTTCCAGTTCCAGTTCCAGTTCCAGTTCCAGTTCCCGCGCCGCTGCCTGTGCCTGTGCCTGTGCCTGTGCCTGTGCCCGCGGCGGCCGCCGGCGGAACGGCACGCCTGAGCTGCGCCGCGAGTACCGCCACCTCCTGCACGGGAAGGCCCAGCATCTCGAACAGCTTTGTGAACACGGCGATCTCTGCCGGCACCGGCGCGCCGTTCAGCACCAGGTTCATCACGTTGAGCTTGGATTGCGCGTCGACGATGCGGCCCTGGAGAAAGGCCTCGGGCAAGCCCTCGAGCGCATCGCTGGCGATGTTCTTGTCCGCCGCGAGAAAGCTCGACAGCTTGGCTTCCTCCAGCGGCACGGCCCAGGGCTCGGCCAGATGATCCGCGCCGCCGCCGCCGCCGCCGCCGGCAGCGGCAGGGG
>NZ_LMTS01000049.1:46410-90036 GCF_001541225.1 Variovorax sp. WDL1
GCGTCTTCACGCAGGATCAAACGCGACCAGTCGAGCGCGCCGACCAGCACCCAGGCCGATTGCACTCGCGCGCGCTCGGCCGCCTCGACCTCGACGGCGCGCCATTGCTGCCAGAGCGACGCCGCGGCGAAGGTGGCAACCAGCGTGACCGTGAGCATGGCGGTCAGCAAGGCCGCGCCGCGCTGCGGTCGTGAGGCGAGGTGATCAGGCCGCTTCATGAGGACTTGGGCGCCGAGGCGGTGGGCCGCACCCAGTCGCGCGTGAGCACGCCGGCGAGCGCCGGACCGGGCGGAAGGCTCAGCACGAGGCGGACGCCGTCGGGCAGGGGCGTGCCGGCGCCGAGCGCTGCTGCACCGACTGCAGGGCCCCAGACGTCGTTGCGGAAGTAGAAGAGCTGCCAGGCTTCCAGCGGCACCAGGCCAAGCTCGGTGCCGCGCACCTCGTTGCTGCTGCTGTCCTGGCCCCACGCCGCGGCGCGATCCCAGGCCTGCTGCCATTCGGGGCGGCCGGTGAGGCCGGGCGACTGCCAGCGGTACCAGCGCGCGACGCCGGCGGCATCGGCCCGCAGGGTCCACGCCACGACATAGACCACCGGCAGGGCGCTGTCGGTGCTGCGCCGGGTGAGGCGCAGCGTGCGGCCGTCCCAATCCATCGCTCGGGTCTGCGACAGGGCGACCGTTGCGTCGAGGTCGGCCGTCCATTGCGACAGCGCGGTCTGCAGCGTCAGCACGGCGTCGCTGCGCTCACGGTTGATGGACTGGGCGCGCGCCATGCCTTCGAGGCCTTGCCAGCTGACCAGCGCGAGCAGCGCCATGACGGTGATCGCCACCAGCAGTTCGATCAGCGTGAAGCCGCGTGTGGCGCGCCTCGCCGTCATCAGAAGCGCCCCACGACGGTGGAAAGCCGCAGTATCGGCGCCTCGGCCGCATCGCGCACCTGCACGTCGACGCGCCGGAAGTTCGGGTTCAGCGTGGGCGTGGTCGAGATGGTGACGGCGAAACTGGTGTTGACCTGGGTGCAGACCAGGCCGGCATCGCCGATGGCCGGCATCTGGCGCGCGAGGCGGGCCTTGATGAGCTCGTTTTCGGCGCAAAGCTGTGCCAGCAGCAGGTCCGACTGGCGCTGCGCATTGCGCGTGATCGCGTTCGTGGCCTGCGCGCCCGCCGCCAGCGCAATCGCGATGATGCCCAGCGCCACCAGCACCTCGACCAGGGTGAAGCCGCGGCCCGGCCTGCGCTGCATTGCGCAACCGGCGCTACGCGGTGCGATGCCATTCGACTTCATGGCGTGGTCACCGCGAACGGCCGCAGGCCATCGGTCGCGATGCGCAGGGTGCGCACCGGCGGGCCCTCCGCCGTGAGCAGCACCTGCTGCGCCGCGATGATCGGCTCGGGCCCGAGCTGCAGCGCCGCGATCGCCGAGCCATCCCCTGCCAGCGGCTGCGCCACGATGCCGGCGGAAAGCCATGCCGTCGGCAGGGTGCCGGGCGGCAGTCCATCGAAGCTGAAGTTGGTGGGGCCTTCGGGCGTTGTGCGCCAGCGCACCGCCATCCCGCTGGCACGCGACTGGGCGCGCGCCGCTTCGAGCAGGGCCGAAAGACGCTCGGCTTCGCGATCCAGGCTTTCCTGGCCCGTGTTGCGCAGCGCGAGACCGACGCCGGCCGTCGCGATCGCGATGATCGCCATCACCACGAGCAGCTCGATCAGGGTGAAGCCGCCGGGTCCCCGGCGCCTGGCGCCGTCGAAGCGGAAAGCGACGCGCCTATTGCCAGCTGCCGATATCGGCATTCTTGCCTTCGCCGCCGGGTTGGCCGTCAGGGCCGAGCGAGAACACGTCGATCTCGCCCTTCAGGCCTGGGTTCATGTACTGGTAGGGGCGGCCCCAGGGGTCGTTGGGCAGCTTTTCGACGTACTGCTTCCAGTTGGGCGCGGCGGGACCGGTGGTGGGGCGGGCGAGCAATGCCGGCAGGCCCTGCTCGGCGGTCGGATAACGCTGGTTGTCAAGCCGGTAGAGCTTGAGCGCCTGCATCAGGTTGTTGACGTCTGTGCGGGCGGCGGTCACGCGCGCGTCGTCGGCGCGTTCGATCACGTTCGGCACGATCAGCGCCGCGAGCACGCCGATGATGACCAGCACGACCATCAGCTCGATGAGCGTGAAGCCGCGCTGCAGGGCGCGCGCGAGAGGGCGGTGGATAAGGGACATGAAAGTGGGAGGGGGAAGGTGAGGAATGCGCGTTGGTGCCTGCGCTGCATGATAATCCGGCCCCATGTCAGCTTCCTACGCTCCCGCCCGCTGGCCCTCGGCCACCGCGACGACCGTCCTGTGGGCCCTGGCCGCGGCGGCCGTCGTGTTCTGGGGGCTGCGGCTGATGTCTCCGTCCGATGCAGTCGCGCCGCCCGCGCTGAGCAGCAACGCCGCGGTCACGGTGGATACGGCGGCAGTCGCGCAGATGCTCGGTGTGGTGCCGAGCCAGGCCGCGATCGTGGCGGCGCCCGATGCGGCCAGCCGTTTCCAACTGCTCGGCGTGGTGGCCGACGCCGACCAGCAGGGCGCGGCGTTGATCGCCGTTGACGGCAAGCCCCCGCGGCCTTTCCGCGTGGGCGCCACGTTGGCCGATGGCTATGTGCTGCATTCGGTCAGCGCACGGAGCGCATCGCTGGGCGCGAGCGTCGACGCCGCGCCGGCCTTCACGCTGCAGCTGCCGGCGCGGCCGCTCGCCGTCAACGGCCCGCCGCCGTCCGTGTCCGATGCGCCGCAGCCTGTGGTCGCACCGCCTGAGCGTGGCGGCGTCCGGCGCTAGGCCTGCAGGAACAGTCGGTAGACCGGGTTGCCGGTTTCCTCCACGAACGGGTAGTCCAGCGTCCGCAGGAATTCGTCGAAGGCCGCATGGTCGGCCGCCGGGACCTGCAGCCCGACCAGGATGCGACCGTAGTCGGCGCCCTGGTTGCGGTAGTGGAAGAGGCTGATGTTCCAGGTCGGCCGCATGAGGCTCAGGAACTTGAGCAGCGCGCCTGGCCGCTCGGGGAACACGAAGCGCAGCAGCCGCTCATCGTGCGCCAAGCCGCTGCGGCCGCCCACCAGGTGGCGGATGTGCTCCTTGGCGAGCTCGTTGTGCGTGAGGTCGATGGCGCCGTAGCCGTGAGCCAGGAAGGTCTCGGTGATCGTCTTCGACTCGCCGCGCGTCTGAGTGGTCAAGCCCACGAACACATGCGCCTCCTTGGCGTCGCTGATCCGGTAGTTGAATTCGGTCACGCTGCGCGAGGCGCCGGGCAACTGTCCCACCAGCTCGCAAAAGCGCCGGAAGCTGCCGCGCTCCTCGGGAATGGTGACGGCGAAGAGAGCCTCGCGCTCCTCGCCGACCTCCGCGCGCTCGGCCACGAAGCGCAGCCGGTCGAAATTCATGTTGGCGCCGCAGAGAATGGCCACGTACGTCTGCCCCTGCGTGCCGTGTGCCTCGACGTACTGCTTGATCGCAGCCACCGCCAACGCACCCGCGGGCTCGACGATGCTGCGGGTGTCGATGAACACGTCCTTGATGCCGGCGCACACCGCGTCCGTGTCGACGGTGATGAACTCGTCCACCAGCTCGCGGGAGATCCGAAAGGTCTCCTCGCCCACCAGCTTGACCGCCGTCCCGTCGGAAAACAGGCCGACGTCGGGCAGCGTTATCCGTTCGCGGGCAGCGACGGAGCGCAACATCGCGTCCGAATCGTTCATCTGGACGCCGATCACCTTGATCTCGGGTCGCACGGCCTTGATGTAGTTGGCCACGCCCGAGATCAATCCGCCGCCGCCGATGGCGACGAAGACCGCATCGAGCGGACCCTGATGCTGGCGCAGGATCTCCATCGCGATCGTGCCCTGGCCGGCAATGACGTCGGGGTCGTCGAAAGGGTGGACGAAGACGAGGCCGTGGAGCCTCTGTTGTTCCAGCGCGTAGCCGTAGGCGTCGGAGTAGCTGTCGCCGTGCAACTGCACTTCTCCGCCGAGCGCGCGCACGGCGTCGATCTTGAGCTGCGGCGTGGTCACCGGCATCACGACCACGGCGCGCGCGCCGAGCTTGCGGGCACTGAGCGCGACTCCCTGGGCATGGTTGCCTGCCGACGCGCAGATCACGCCCCTGGCGAGCTGCTCAGGACTCAGGTGGGCCATCTTGTTGTAGGCACCGCGCAGCTTGAAGCTGAAGACCGCCTGCTGATCCTCGCGCTTGAGCAGTACCGTGTTTCCCAGGCGCGCGCTCAGGGCCCGCGCCGGCTCGAGCGCGGATTCCACCGCCACGTCGTAGACACGGGCCGTGAGGATTTTCTTCAGGTAGTCGGCAGGCGAAAGCGGGGCAGGCGGCGTGGACATAGGGTCGGGATCATAGGCCTGCCTTCCCCTGCCGCGGCGTCAAGAAAAAAGCCCCGGGCCTTGCGGCTCGGGGCTAAATCCACCAATTGGGAGGGTGGAGGAGACAACTGGTGCACACGTTTCCGTGGGCGATGAAATAAAGTATATCGACTCTTTGTTGCATTGCAACAAGAGAGTGACTCTTTCCCAACACAAGTCGACGTCGGCGTGATTTTTCTTGCTGCGCGTCGTGACTGGAGCCTGCAAGATGGAATGCACAGTGAGCTGGACGGGCAGCGCCGGGACGGTATCGGCCATGGGTTTCGTCGCCGAGACCGGCAGCGGTCATGTCCTGATGATGGATGGCGCGCCGGATGCGGCGAAGCCCGGGAACGGCGGCCAGAACCTGGCTGCGCGGCCGATGGAAACGGTGCTGGCCGGCACCGGCGGCTGCACTGCATATGACGTGGTGCTGATCCTGAAGCGAGGCCGACATCAGGTCGAGCGCGTCAGCGTCAAGCTGAGCAGCGAGCGAGCAGAGAAGGATCCGAAGGTCTTCACCAAGATCCACATGCACTTCACCGTGGCTGGCAAGGGCATCCCGGCCGTCGCCGTCGAGCGCGCAATCGCGCTGAGCCACGATACCTACTGCTCGGCGAGCGTCATGCTGGCCAAGACTGCCGAGATCACGACCAGCTTCGATCTCATCGAGACCTGAGCACGGACTGCGGTCATATGCGATGAGCGACCTTGGTCATCACTCGGGCCGCCAACCGCATGAGAGCCTTGGCTGGCGCCGGTAGTTCCTTTGCGCCTGCGCTCCAGGCCTGTGCCGCATGGCGCGCCTCGTCCAGCTTCATCTGGGTGACCACCGCCCGCGAGGCTGTATCGCCCGCAGGCAGGCGGTTGAGGTGGCCGTCCAGGTGGGCTTCGACCTGCCGCTCGGTCTCCGCAACGAATCCCAGGCTCAAGGGATCGCCGAGGCGGCCGGCTATGAGCCCGAGCCCAAAGGCACCCAGGTACCAGAGCGGGTTCAGCGCCGAGGCGTGCGTGCCCAGTTCCTCGAGTCGTTGCTGCGTCCAGGCGAGATGATCCGTCTCCTCGCGCGCGGCTTGTTCGAAGTGCGCTCGCAGCTTCGGGTCCCTCGTGACCGCCGCCTGTGCCGTGTACAAGGCCTGGGCACAGACCTCCCCGACGTGATTCACCCGCATCAATGCGCCGGCTTCACGACGCTCGGCTTGACCGAGCTCGATACCCGGGCTGGCGGGCTGCGGGAAGGCGCGGGTCGCATGGGGCTTGGCAAACAAGGTACGCAGGGCCGCGTCCGCAGTGCCCAGGAGAGCGTCGAGCGAGGAGGTCATGGGGCGATTGGAACGCATGTGCAAAAGCTACCTGCATGGTGGGTCTTGTTTCATATCGTGGAGTTTCAGGGTTGTGGTCCTTTGTTGCACGAGTGCAACGAAACGGCGAAGCGTGCCGCGTTTTCGGGAGAATTCTTTTGCCCAGACGAAGCGGCTCTGGTGCAATAGCGACAACTTCCCAAAAGGAGGTTGGCCCGGGGTCCGGTGGGAGCACAGAAGTGCCAGTCACGGTGAGCCCTTCGCACCGGAGCCCTATGTTTAACCTTGGAGAAACTTGCAATGAAAAAATCTCTAGTTGCCCTGGCTGCCCTGGCTGTTGCCGGTGTTGCCTCGGCGCAGTCGTCCGTGACGCTGTTCGGCGTGGTTGATGCTGCGATCAGCGGCACTTCGAACAAGTCGGACAACATCAGCTTCCCGACGCTGGCCAATCCCTTCTACGTGGATAGCGTCAAGACCAGCCGCACCGAACTGCGTAACTCGGGCTACAACTCCAGCCGTCTGGGCTTCCGTGGCACGGAAGACCTCGGTGGTGGCCTGGCTGCCAGCTTCTGGCTCGAAGCTCCGATCTCCAATGACAACGGCCAAGAAGGCATTGCGACCTTTGCTCGTCGCTCGACCGTGAGCCTGTCTGGTGGTTTCGGTGAAATCCGTCTCGGCCGTGACTACACCCCGACGTTCTGGAACGACACCGTGTTCGATCCGTTCGGCACCAACGGCGTCGGCACCAACCTGATCAGCACTGCCAACAGCGGCTTTGGTGCATGGCTCGGCGGCGGCACGACCAGCGTCCCTGGCTTCACGAACGTGACTGGCAGCAACTACGTTCGCGCCAGCAACACCGTCGGCTACTTCCTGCCCCCGAACCTCGGTGGCTTCTATGGCCAGGTGATGTACGGCTTCCACGAGCGCACCAAGTACGATCCGGGCGCTGCCACGCCGGACGTGTTGAACAGCCAGCGCACCGGTCGTTATGTCGGCGGCCGCTTCGGCTATGCCAACGGTCCTCTGGACGTTGCTGCTTCCTACGGCCAGAGCACCATCGGTGACGACTTCTTCGAAGGACTTACGAGCTCGGTCAAGACCTTCAACGTCGGCGCTTCCTACGACTTCGGCGTCGTGAAGCTCTTCGGTGAGTACTCGAAGGCCAAGAACGAGATCGACAACGAAGCGATCTTCTTTACCCCGACGGCCGACATCGACCTGAAGGGTTACCTGCTTGGCGTGACCGTGCCAGTCGGCCCTGGCCTGATCCGCGCGTCCTACTCGGCTGTCAAGTACGACCTGAACGTGCCTGCCACCCTGTTCGGCACGTTCGACGATCCGAAGGCCAACAAGTTCGCCATCGGCTACGTGCACAACCTGTCGAAGCGCACGGCTCTGTACGCAACGGTGGCTCGCATTCGCAACAAGAACGGCGCTGGCCTGACCGTGGGCGGCCCGTCCTTCGTGACCTCCTTCGGCGGCTCGGCCTTCCAGCCGAAGACCTCGACGGGTTACGACTTCGGCATCCGTCACGCTTTCTGATCCGAGGCTGGCGCAAGCCAGTTTCGAACGGGAAGTTCTTGAAAGCCGTCCGACGAAAGTCGGGCGGCTTTTTTCGTTTCCGGGCTTCCGCGTACAGGGATATCCCTCGGGTCGGCGTTCTCCCGTCTGGAAAGCTGGCGTGGCTGTTGCATAGTCCGCGTTTTCACTCCGTGACGGAAGGTTACCCATGGGTTCAAAGCTCGTCTTGTTTCCCGTCGCCCTTGCGGCTGCCATGCTGGTTGCGCCGACGCTGCACGCGAAGACCTTCAAGTGGTCGAGTGCAAGCGACATTCCCACGCTCGACATCCACTCGCAGAACAACGCCCTCGGCAATGGCGTGCACGCGGCGGTCTATGACTCGTTGGTCTACTACAACAGCAAGACCTTCAAGCCTGAGGCGCAGTTGGCGAGCAGTTGGAAGAACGTCTCACCCACCCAGGTGCGCTTCACGTTGCGCAGCGGCGTCAAGTTCAGCGACGGTTCCGCGCTCACTGCAGAAGATGTGGTGTATTCGCTCACGCGTGCCATGGCCAAGACCTCCAATTACGCTGTCTACACACAGGGCATCGACAAGGTGGCCAAGGTCGACGACAACACGGTCGACATCCTGCTCAAGGGCCCCAATCCGGTGCTGCTTAACCAACTGACCGAGCTGCGCATCATGAGCAAGGCTTGGGCAGAGAAGAACAAGTCCTTGGAGCCCAAGGACATCAAGACACCCGAGGAGAGTTACGCGCATCGCAACGCGATGGGCACCGGGCCCTTCATGGTGAAGGAATGGCAGCCGGATCAACGCCTGGTGCTGGTGAAGAATCCGCACTACTGGGGCAAGAACGATTCGAACGTGACCGAGGTGGTCTATGCCCCGATCAAGCAGGAGGCCACGCGTGCCGCCGCGCTGCTTTCTGGCGAAGTCGACTTCGTGCTCGATCCCAGCCCGCAGGATCTGGGCCGTCTGCGGCAGAGCGGCAACCTGAAGGTCATCGACGGAATCGAGAACCGCACCATCTTCTTCGGCATGGACCAGTTCCGTGACGAGTTGCCCGGCTCCAACGTCAAGGGCAAGAACCCCCTGAAGGACCAGCGGGTGCGCAAGGCCCTCTACCAGGCGATCGACATCGCGAGCCTGACCCGCGTCACCATGCGCGGCCTGAGCCAGCCCACCGGCGCGCTGGTAGCGCCGCAGGTCAACGGCTGGACCGAAGGGGTGCATAAGCGCCACCCCTACGACCCCGAAGCCGCGAAGAAGCTGCTCGCCGATGCGGGCTACCCCGGCGGCTTCGAAGTGGATTTCGCCTGTCCCAACAACCGCTACATCAACGACGAGGAGATCTGCCAGGCGGTGACCGCCATGTGGGCGCGCGTCGGCGTCAAGGCCAAGCTGCGGACGCTGCCGCTGGTGACCTACTTCCCGATGATCCAACGCTACGAGGCCAGCATCTACATGCTCGGATGGGGCGTGCCGACCTTCGACGCGCTCTACAGCCTGCAGTCGCTCACCCGTTCAGTGGGCAGCGGCGGAGATGGCAACTACAACGTCGGGCGCTACAGCAATCCGAAGATGGACCAGATCGTCGACCGCGTGAAGACTGAAACCGACATCCCGGTGCGCGACCGTCTGCTGACCGAGGCGCTGCAGTTGCAGAACGACGACGTCGCGCACATCCCGCTGCACAACCAGATCATCCCCTGGGCGATGAAGAAGAACATCGAGGTGGTCCACCGCGCGGACAACCGGCTCGACTGGCGTCTCATCAACGTGAACTGATCCCGGCAAGCTCGCCTGCCTTCCTGGCGAGCTCGAGCGGGCCGCAACCCGGGGAACCACCTCTTGGGCATGCGGCTTGCTCTGCTAGCATCGTTGAACACGTGCTCTGCTGAATGATTGCCTTCATATTGCGCCGCCTGATCCAGGCCGTGATCGTCATGGTCGCGGTCGCCTTCATCGCCTTCCTCCTGTTCCAGTACGTGGGCGATCCTGTGGTGTTCCTGCTCGGTCAGGATGCGACGCCCGAGCAGATCCGCGAGCTGCGCGCCGGCCTTGGCCTGGACAAGCCCTTCTTCGTCCAGTTCTGGCATTTTCTGGTCAACGCCTCGCAGGGCGAGTTCGGCCTCAGCCTGCGCCAGGGCAGCAAGGTTTCGCGCCTGATCGGCGAGCGCTTCCCGGCGACCCTGGAGCTTGCGCTGGTCGCCGCCTTCCTGGCCTTGGCGATCGGCGTTCCCATGGGCGTCTATACGGCGCTGCGGCGGGGCACCTTCATGAGCCAGGTGTTCATGACGGTCTCGCTGCTGGGCGTCTCGTTGCCCACCTTCCTGATCGGCATCCTGCTGATCCTGGTCTTCGCCGTGCTGCTCGGCTGGTTTCCCAGCTTCGGGCGCGGCGAGACGGTGCAGTTGGGCTGGTGGAGCACCGGTCTGCTGCGCGCCGACGGCTGGATGCATATCGTGCTGCCGGCGGTGACGCTCGCCATCTTCCAGCTCACCCTGATCATGCGGCTGGTGCGCGCCGAGATGCTGGAGGTCCTGCGCACCGACTACATCAAGTTCGCGCGCGCCCGCGGCCTGTCGGACCGCGCCATCCATTTCGGGCACGCGCTCAAGAACACGCTGGTGCCGGTGATGACCATCACCGGCCTGCAACTCGGCGGCCTGATCGCCTTCGCAATCATCACCGAGTCGGTCTTCCAGTGGCCGGGCATGGGCCTGCTGTTCATCCAGGCCGTCACTTTCGCCGACATTCCGGTGATGGCCGCCTACCTGTGCCTCATTGCGCTGATCTTCGTCGTCATCAATCTCATCGTGGACCTGCTGTACTTCGTGGTCGATCCGCGACTGCGCGTCGGCAGGGCGGGGGGGCATTGACGATGGACGCCCCCCGCTACCAAGCCTCGGGACGGGCCTTTGCGCACATCGCGCGCTTCCATCCCGAGATCACCGCTTTCCGGCGCGACCTGCATGCGCACCCCGAGCTCGGCTTCGAGGAGATCTACACCTCCGGGCGCGTGCAGGAGTCGCTGCGAGCCTGCGGCGTTGACGAGATCCATCCGGGCATCGGCAAGACTGGCGTGGTCGGCGTGATCCGCGGGCGCTCCACGGCCAGCGGCCGCATGATCGGCCTGCGTGCCGACATGGATGCTCTTCCGATGTGCGAGGACAACGACTTCAAGTGGCGCTCCGCGAAGAAGGGCCTCATGCACGGCTGCGGCCACGACGGTCATACCGCCATGCTGGTCGGCGCGGCGCGCTATCTGGCCGAGACCCGTGACTTCGACGGCACGGCCGTCCTGATCTTCCAGCCGGGCGAGGAGGGCTTCGCCGGCGCACGCGCAATGATCGACGACGGCCTGTTCGACCGGTTTCCCGTCAGCGCGGTCTACGCGATGCACAACTGGCCCGGCTTGCCCGCCGGCACGGTGGGCATCAACCGCGGCGCCATGATGGCGGCGGCCGACCGCATCACCATCGAGGTGGAGGGCAAGGGCGGCCACGGCGCGCATGCCTACCTCACCGTCGACCCTGTGCTGGTCTCGGCACACATCATCACTGCGGTACAGACCATCGTCTCGCGCAATGTGCGGCCCATCGATGCGGCCGTGATCAGCATCTGCGCAGTGCAGGCCGGGGACCTCGGCGCCATGAGTGTGGTGCCCGGCAAGGCGACGCTGGTGGGCACGGTGCGCACGTTCAGCGTCCGGGTGCAGGCGCAGATCGAGCAGCGGCTGGTGGAGCTGTGCTCCGCCGTCGCGGCCGGTTTCGGCGCGACGGCGCAGGTGAAGTTCGAGCGCATCTACCCAGCGACCATCAACACCGCGCCCGAGGCGATGTTCGCCGGCGATGTCGCCCAATCCCTGGTGGGCGCGCACAACGTCGAGCGCAACATGGAGCCCAGCATGGGCGCCGAGGACTTCTCCTTCATGCTGCAGAAGAAGGCCGGCGCCTATCTGCGCATCGGCCAGGATGCGCGTGGGGGTGCGTTCCTGCACAACAGCCGGTACGACTTCAACGACGAGATCCTGCCGCTCGGCGCCGCTTTGCATGCCGGCCTGATCGAGCAGGGCATGCCCCTGAATGCCGTGGACCGGCCCGCCATCACCAGCGTGGCCGCGTCGGCGGTGTCCTGAGTTTTCCAACCCGAGGAGTGCTTCCATGAACCTGAGAAACAAGCTGGCCGCGATGGCCGTCATGTCCGCGCTGGGCACGCTTTGCCTGCCGGTAGGCGCGCAGACTATCCGTGTCGCGAATCAGGGGGACGCGCTTTCGCTCGATCCGCATTCGCTCAACGAGTCGCTGCAGCTCTCGGTCGACCTCAATGTGTACGACGCGCTGACCGATCGCAACAAGGACCTGAGCCTCGCGCCCTCGCTGGCCACCTCCTGGCGGCAGACGTCGCCCACGGTGTGGCGCTTCGAACTGCGCAAGAACGTCAAGTTCCACGACGGCACGCCTTTCACCGCCGATGACGTCCTCTTCAGCATCACGCGTGCGGCCGGTGAAGGCTCGGATGTGAAGGCCAAGGTGAACGACATCAAGGAAGTGCGCAAGGTCAACGACCACGCGGTCGACATCGAGACCAAGGGGCCGTTCCCCATCCTGCCCGACGTCTTGTCCGACCTTGCGATCATGAGCAAGAAGTGGTGCGAGGAGAACAAGGCCGAGAAGCCCGTCGACCGCCGCAAGGGCATCGAGAACACCGCCTCTTTCAAGGCCAATGGTACCGGGCCGTTCCGCGTGCGCGAGCGCCAGCCCAATGTGCGTACGGTGTTCGTGCGCAACGGCACCTACTGGGGCAAGATCGACGGCAACGTGCAGGAGGTGATCTTCACCCCCATTGCCAATTCGGCAACGCGTGTGGCGGCCCTGATGTCGGGCGAGATCGACGTGATGGAGCCGGTGCCGGTGCAGGACATCGCCCGCATCAATGCCAGCCCGAACACCCAGGTGGTCGTCGGCCCCGAGCTGCGCACCATCTTCCTGGGCATGGACCAGAAGCGCGACGAGCTGCTGTATTCGAGCGTCAAGGGCAAGAACCCCTTCAAGGACAAGCGCGTGCGCCAGGCCTTCTACCAGGCCATCGACATCAACGGAATCCAGCGCACGGTCATGCGTGGCGCGTCGCGGCCGACGGGACTGATGGTCGGTCCCGGCGTCAATGGCTGGACCGAGGCCCAGGACAAGCGCCTGCCGCAGGACGTCGAGGGTGCCAAGAAGCTGCTGGCGGATGCCGGCTACCCGAACGGCTTCGAAGTGACGATGAACTGCCCGAACGACCGCTATGTCAACGATGGGCAGATCTGCCAATCGGTGGCCGCGAATCTCGCGCGGATCGGCGTCAAGATCAATCTCGCGGCCGAGACCAAGGGCACGTATTTCCCCAAGATCCTGCGTCGCGACACCAGCTTCTATCTGCTCGGCTGGACGCCGACCACCTACGACTCGCACAACGCGCTCGACGCGCTGATGCGCTGCCCCGACGACAAGACGGGCGACGGCCAGTTCAACCTCGGCTCGTACTGCAACCCCAAGCTCGACGAACTGATCGGAAAGATCAAGTCGAGCACTGACAAGACAGAGCGCATGGCGATGATCCAGGAAGCCTTCAAGATCCACGCGGACGATATCGGGCACCTGCCGTTGCACCAGCAGTCGTTGGCCTGGGGCGTGAGCAAGAAGGTCGCGCTGACGCAGCGGGCCGACAACTTCATGCCGTTCAAGTGGATGAGCATCCAGGCGCCCGCCAAGCCTTGAACCTGGACAGCACAACGACTCCGAGGGCCTGCGACGCAGGCCCGCTTTTTGGGCCTCTCGATGAAAAAGACACTGGCTCGCTGGCTCGACAGTGACGTCGGCCACAGCTTCCGAACCTCGCCGGTTGCGATGCTCGCGGCGGCGATCGCCTTCGTCTGCGTCTTCTGTTCGGTCTTCGCCGGGTGGGTGTCGCCGCACAACCCCTTCGACCTTGCCGCGCTGGAGCTCGGCGATGCGCGCTTGCCGCCCGCCTGGGAGGACGAGGGCAGTACCAAGTATTTGCTGGGCACCGACGACCAGGGCCGCGACATCCTTTCTGCGTTGATCTACGGTGCACGCATCTCGCTGGTCGTCGGCCTGGTCTCGGTGGTGCTGTCCGTCGTGGTCGGTGTGCTGCTCGGCCTGCTGGCCGGCTTCTGGGGCGGATGGCTCGATGCCTTCCTGATGCGCGTGTGCGACGTGATGCTGTCCTTCCCGCCCATCCTGGTCGCGCTGCTGATCGCCGGCGTCGGGCGCGCGCTGTTTCCCAACGCGCACGACACCGTCGCCTTCGGCGTGCTGATCATCTCGATCTCTCTCACCGGCTGGGTGCAGTACGCGCGCACGGTGCGCGGCTCGACCATGGTCGAGCGCAACAAGGAGTACGTGCAGGCGGCGCGCGTGACAGGCGTCGCGCCGCTTCGCATCATGCGCAGGCACGTGCTGCCGAACGTGCTGGGTCCGGTGCTGGTGCTGGCCACCATCCAGGTTGCGACGGCGATCATCACCGAGGCGACGCTATCCTTCCTGGGCGTCGGCGTGCCCCCTACCTCCCCCTCTCTGGGCACCCTGATCCGCGTCGGCAACGACTACCTGTTCTCGGGTGAATGGTGGATCACCGTCTTCCCCGGCCTGATGCTGATCCTGATCGCGCTGAGCGTAAACCTCCTGGGCGACTGGTTGCGCGACGCGCTCAACCCGCGACTGCGCTGAAGACCGGAGCATATCGAATGAGTCTTCTGCAAGTCCGCAACCTCGTCGTCGAATTCCCGCACCGCCGCGGCACGCTGCGCGCGCTGGACGACATCAGTTTCGAGATCGCGCCGGGCGAGATCCTGGGCGTGGTGGGTGAGTCGGGCGCGGGCAAGTCCCTGACGGGCGCGGCCATCATCGGCCTGCTGGAGCCGCCCGGGCGCGTGGCTGCGGGCCAGATCGTGCTGGAAGGCCAGCGTATCGACAACCTGCGCCACGAGGCCATGCGCCATATCCGCGGGCGCAAGATCGGCGCCATCTTCCAGGACCCGCTGACGTCGCTGAATCCGCTCTACACCATTGGGCGGCAGTTGACCGAGACCATCCGGACGCATTTGCCCGTGACCGAGGAGGAGGCGCGCCGGCGCGCCATCGGGCTCCTGCAGGACACCGGAATCCCCGGCGCCGCGCAGCGCATCGACCACTATCCGCACCAGTTCTCCGGCGGTATGCGCCAGCGCGTCGTCATCGCCTTGGCCCTGGCTGCCGAGCCCAAGCTGATCGTCGCGGATGAGCCGACCACCGCGCTGGACGTCTCGATCCAGGCGCAGATCATCACGCTGCTCAAGCGCATCTGCAAGGAGCGCGGCGCGGCGGTGATGCTGATCACCCACGACATGGGCGTGATTGCCGAGACCTGCGACCGCGTGGCCGTGATGTATGCCGGCCGCATCGCCGAGATCGGACCGGTGCAGGAGGTGATCCACCAGCCCGCGCACCCCTACACCTCCGGCCTGATGGCCGCCATCCCGGACATGACGATGGACCGCGAACGCCTCAACCAGATCGACGGCGCCATGCCGCGACTGAACGCCATCCCACGCGGCTGCGCCTACAACCCGCGCTGCCCGCGCGTTTTCGACCGCTGCGTGGTCGAGCGGCCCGATCTGCTCAACGCCGGCGCGACACGTGCCGCCTGCTGGCTGCACGACGCGCACAGCACGTCCTCGATCGACGGGATCTCGCGATGAGTTCACCACTGGTCGTCGCCCAGGACCTCGCCAAGGTCTTCGACGTCTCCCCGCCGTGGCTCAACCGCGTGCTCGAGCGCAAGCCGCGCCTGCTGCTGCACGCGGTCGATGGCGTGAGCTTCTCCATCGAGCGCGGCAAGACCCTTGCACTGGTCGGCGAATCCGGCTGCGGCAAGAGCACCGTCGCGCGCTTGCTCGTGGGCCTGTACGAACCCACCCGCGGCGGCTTGCACTTCGACGGCGTGGACGCCCATGCCGCGTTCAAGAGCGCCGAGGGCCGCAAGCTGCGCCGGCGCATCCAGATGATCTTCCAGGACCCGTACGCCAGCCTCAACCCGCGATGGCTGGTGGAGGACATCGTGGGCGAACCCTTGCGCGAGCACGAGATCCTCAAGGAAGGCCCCGCGCTCAAGGCCCGGGTTGGCGAGCTGCTGCAGTCCGTTGGCCTGAGTCCGCTGGACATGGTCAAGTATCCCCACCAGTTCTCCGGCGGCCAGCGGCAGCGCATTTCCATCGCGCGTGCCCTGGCCACCCAGCCCGAGTTCCTGGTGTGCGACGAGCCCACATCCGCGCTGGACGTCAGCGTGCAGGCCCAGGTGCTGAACATCATGAAGGACCTGCAGCGCGAGCGCGGCCTGACCTATCTGTTCATCTCCCACAATCTCGCCGTGGTGCGCCATGTCGCCGACCAGGTCGGCGTGATGTACCTCGGGCGGCTGGTGGAGGTGGCCGACAAGGCGAAGCTCTTCGGGGCGCCGCAGCACCCCTACACCCGCATGCTGCTGGAGGCCATCCCGAAGATGAAGCACGCCGGCGAGGCGCGCACGCCGGTGCAGGGCGAGGTCCCCAACCCGCTCGACCCACCCGCAGGCTGCACCTTCAACCCGCGCTGCCCGCATGCCAACGCTCGCTGCCGGGCCGAGCGGCCGCCGCTGCAGATGCTTCGCGGCGTGCAGGTGGCTTGCCACGCCGTGGAGGAAGGGCGAATCTGAAGACGGACTGCCGCTACGAGAAGAGCGCGCAGTCCTTCGCGTGACCTTCCTTTACAGCTCTTCGCTCCAGGCGAACCCATCGCGCGCGATCATCGCGCTCGATGCGCTCGGGCCCCAGGTGCCCGCTGCGTAGGGGCGCGGGGGGCCGTCCGATGCCCAGCTGTCGATCAGCGGCTCGACCCAGCGCCAGGCTTCCTCCTGCTCGTCGCTGCGCACGAAGAGGTTGAGCCGGCCGTCGATCACGTCGAGCAGCAGGCGCTCGTAGGCGCCCACGCGCTCGGAGCCGAAGCGCTTGTCGAAGTCGAGATCCAGCTGCACCGGCGCGAGCTGCGGCCCGGCATAGCGGTGGCCGTTGTTGCTTCGGTGGCGACCGTCCTGCGCCTGGGCGAGCATATGCAGTTCCAGGCCGTCCTTGGGCTGCAGGTTGATCACCAGCTTGTTGAAGGCGTTGGTGGGCGCCCGGAAGATCGCATGGGGCGTCGGCTTGAAGTTGACCGCGATATGCGCATCGCGCGAGGCCAGCCGCTTGCCGGTGCGGATGTAGAGCGGCACGCCCGCCCAGCGCCAGTTCGCGATCTCGGTGCGCAGCGCGACGAAGGTCTCGGTGCGGCTCTCCGGGTCCACGCCCGGCTCGTCGCGGTAGCCCTGCACGCGCTCGCCGTAGGCCGTGCCGGCGGTGTACTGTCCGCGGATCGCATGCAGCCCGATGGCTTCCGGCGTCCAGGGTTTCAGCGCGCGCAGCACCTTGAGCTTCTCGTCGCGGATGGCATCGGCATGCGCGTTGATCGGCGGCTCCATGCCGATGGCGCAGACCAGCTGCAGCGCGTGGTTCTGCACCATGTCGCGCAGCGCGCCGGTCTGGTCGTAGAAGGCGCCGCGCTTCTCGACGCCCAGGTCTTCGCCGATCGTGATCTCGATGTTCGCGATGTGCTCGCGGCGCCAGATGGGCTCGAACAGCGCGTTGCCGAAGCGCATCGCGAACAGGTTCTGCACCGAGGGCTTGCCCAGGTAGTGGTCGATGCGGAACACCTGGTGCTCCGCCAGCACCTTGCACACCGCCTTGTTGATGGCGCGGTTGGAGGCCAGGTCGTGCCCCAGCGGCTTCTCCAGCACCACGCGGGTTTTCGGGCCGTTGAGCCCGGCCGCTGCGATCTGTTCGACCACCTGTGTGAACAGGGCCGGGGCGGTGGCGAGGTACATCACGACCGTGCTCGCGTCGCGCTGCGTGAGCAGCTCTGCGAGCTTCGCGTAGTCCTCCGTCCGGGACAGGTCCATCCGCTGGTAGTAGAGCAGGGCGGCGAACTTCTTGAACTCCTCGGGAGTTGGCCGCTTGGCGCCTTCCACAGCCTCGAAGCGCGACTGGATCAGCTCGCGGTAGCCGTCGTCGGACAGCTCGTCGCGCGCCACCCCGATGATGCGCCCGCCCCCGGGAAGGCTGCCGTGGCGAAAGGCCTGGAACAACGCCGGCATCAGCTTGCGCCAGGTGAGGTCGCCGGTACCGCCGAAGAGGACGAGGTCAAAACTCATGAATGAATCCGTGTTGTCGTGGTGATGCGCTCAGCGCTCGAAGCCCGTCGGCGAATGGTAGCGGAGGCTGTCGCGCCGGCGACTTCGCTTAAGCTTCGGGCTGGTCCCTCAGGGCCATTTTTCCTTTGAACGAGCAGGCATGAAGAACGTTGTGTTCGATGTTGGTGCAGTGCTGCTGAGCTGGGAGCCGGTGTCATTGGTGCACGCGGTCGTCGCGCCGCACACGCCGACGGCCCAGGCAGCCCATGCGCTGGCCTGCGAGATGTTTCATCACGAGGACTGGCTGGGCTTCGACCGCGGCACGCACAGCCTGGAAGATGCCATCGGGCGCATGGCGCTGCGCCTGTCACTGCCCGTCGAGCGCCTCAACACGACGCTGGCGCCCGTGGGCGAGCGCCTCGAACCTATCGACGTCACCATCGAACTGCTGGGTGCGCTGCGGGCCAGACGCGATGCCGGCGAGGCGCTGCGGCTCTATTACCTGTCCAACATGCCGGCGCCCTATGCGCGCGTGCTCGAGCAGCGCCACGAGTTCTTTCGGTGGTTCGACGGGGGCATCTTCTCGGGCGACGTTCGCATGATCAAGCCGCAGCGCGAGATCTTTCAGTTGCTCGCCTCGCGATATGCCCTCGAGGCGTCCCAAACGCTGTTCATCGACGACTCGGCTGCCAACGTGGCGGCGGCGCGTGCGCTCGGCTGGGAGGCCATCCACTGCGAGGCACCGAGCGAGCTCCCAGCGCAGCTGGCGACCTACCTGCCGGTTCGTTCCATCTTGTCGACGTCGAAGCCCAGCGAGCGTGCGTAGTCGAGCTCGGCCTGAAGCGTCGCCTCGTCCAATTGCGGTGTGCGCGACAGCACCCAGAGGTACTGCCGGTCGGGGGTGCCGACCAGCGCCACCTGGTAGTCACGATCGAGCTTGAGGATCCAATAGTCGCCCCAGGTCAGGGGAAGCCATCGCATCCAGTCCGGCGCAAAACTCACCTCGAGCCGCCCGGCGCCGGGCTGCCCCGCGACCGGAGCCGGGCGGGCAATGCCGGCCGACTCGTCGACGCGCCCATCCGCCAGCATGCAACGGTTGATTACCTGCATGGTGCCATCCCCGAGGAGCGTGTACTCGGCTGTCACGGCACCAGTGCACTTTTTCTGGAAGCGATTGGGCAGCCGCGCCTGTTCGTGCCACACGCCGACATAGCGCTGCAGGTCGACGGGGGCGACCACTTGCAACGGGGCGCGCATCAGCGGCGCCCCATCGGCGGGTCCCGCCATGCGCCCGTTGCTTGCGGCGCGGGCGGTCGTGAATGCCAGGAGGGTCAGCGCGCCGCCGATGCAGAAGGCCGTGGCCAGGGTGCCGATGGACGCACTGTGAACCCGGTCGTCGAAAACCACGCGTTGCGGCGGCGTGGGCGGGGAGCGGCGAGTGAGCATGAGCATTCCTCCAGATCGGACAGGGTCCAACCGTAGCGCCGGGACCGGAAGGGGCCCGTCAGCCGGGGACCACACGAACTGTAGTTTTGCGGCGGGATAATGCCCGCATGAACCAACTCGATGCCCTCCGACAGTGGACCACCGTGGTGGCCGATACCGGCGATTTCCGCCAACTGGCCCAGTTCAAGCCCCAGGATGCGACCACCAATCCTTCGCTCATCCTCAAGGCGGTGCAGAAGGCCGAGTACCGGCCCCTGCTCGACGAGGCGGTGAAGAAGCACGGTCACCTCGCCACCGACGAGGTCATCGACCGCCTGCTGGTGCGTTTCGGGACCGAGATCCTCTCGCTCATTCCCGGCCGGGTCTCGACCGAGGTGGATGCCCGGCTGAGCTTCGACACTGCCGCCACCGTGGCGCGGGCAGAGCGCATCGTGGCGCTCTACCGTGCCGAGGACATCGACACCGGGAAGCGCTTGCTGATCAAGATTGCCGCCACCTGGGAAGGCATCGAGGCGGCGCGCCAGCTGGAGCAGAAGGGCATCCACACCAACCTCACGCTGCTGTTCTCCTTCGCCCAGGCAGTGGCCTGCGGCGCCGCGGGCGTGCGGCTGATCTCGCCCTTCGTCGGGCGCATCTACGACTGGCACAAGAAGGCGGCCGGCAGCGCCTGGGACGAAGCGGCCCGCGCGGGCGCCAACGATCCGGGCGTCAGGTCGGTGCGCCAGATCTTCGAGTACTACAAGAAGCACGGCATCCGGACCGAGGTGATGGGCGCCAGCTTCCGAAACGTGGGCCAGATCGCAGCGCTCGCGGGCTGCGACCTGCTGACCATCAGCCCCGAGCTGCTGGCCGAGCTCGCCGCCAGCGAGGCGCCGCTGGCGCATGCGTTGGACGCGGATGCCGCGCAAGCACTCGACATCCCGAAGCTGGTCCTGGACGAGCCGGCCTTCCGCTTCGCCCTCAACGAGGACGCGATGGCCACCGAGAAGCTGGCGGAGGGCATCCGGGCCTTCGCGGCGGACGCGGTGAAGCTGGAAAAGTTGATGGAGGAAATCGAATGAGCGCCGTCCGGACGCGTTGCGATCGCACCTCGGCGTGGGGCCGCTTGCAGGCGCACTACGACTCGGCCGGCCGCTATTTCGACCTGCGCCAGGCTTTTGCCGCCGATCCGCAGCGCTTCGGCGCCTTCAGCCAGCCGGCACCGCACATCTTCGCCGACCTGTCCAAGAACCTGATCGACGGGAAGACCGAATCGCTGCTGCTGGCGCTGGCCCGCGAAGCCGGCATCGAGGCACATCGCGAGGCCATGTTCGCCGGCGAGCACATCAATGCGACCGAAGACCGCGCCGTGCTCCACACGCTGCTGCGCGCGCCGGCCTCGACAGCCGTGCCGCCCGAACTGGCGAGCGAGCTGGCCCAGGTGCACACCACGCTCGACGCCATGCTGGCCTACGCCGAGCAGGTGCGCACCGACCACACCATCACCGACGTGGTAAACATCGGCATCGGCGGCTCGGACCTCGGGCCCCAGATGGTCGTGCGCGCCCTCGATGCCTACGTGGCGCCGGGCAAGCGCTTCCACTTCGTCTCGAACGTCGACGGCCACGAGCTCGCCGGGGTGCTGCGCGGCCTGGCGCCCGAGCACACGCTGTTCCTGGTCGCCTCCAAGACCTTCACCACGGCCGAAACCATGGCCAACGCGCACTCGGCCAAACGCTGGTTCGAGCAGTCGGGCAATGTCGACATCGCCCACCACTTCGCCGCGCTCACCACCAACGTCGAGGCCGCCCGTGCCTTCGGCATCGACACCACCTTCGGCTTCTGGGACTGGGTGGGCGGGCGCTATTCGCTGTGGTCCTCCATCGGACTGCCGATCGCGCTGGCCATCGGAGCCGAGGGCTTCCGCCGGCTCCTCGCCGGCGCGCACGCGATGGACGAGCATTTCCGCAGCGCCCCGCTGGCGCAGAACCTGCCGGTGCGCCTCGGCCTGATCGATGTCTGGTATCGCAACTTCCACCACTTCACGAGCCGAAGCATCGCGCCCTACCACAGCGCGCTGCAGCGCCTGCCCGCCTACCTGCAGCAGCTCGAGATGGAGAGCAATGGCAAGCAGGTCGATGCGAGCGGCGCCGCGTTGCCCTTCGGCACCTCGCCGGTGCTATGGGGCGAGCCCGGCACCAACGGGCAGCACGCGTATTTCCAGATGCTGCACCAGGGCACGGACGCGATTCCGCTGGAGTTCGTCGCCGTGCGTGACCCGGCGCACGACCTGGAAGGCCACCATCGCAAGCTGCTGGCCAATGCGCTCGCGCAAGCTCAGGCGCTGATGGTGGGCCAGCAGGACGCCGGCGGGCACCGCAATTTCCCCGGCAACCGGCCGAGCACCTTCTTCGTCCTCGACCAGCTGAACCCGGAGACGCTGGGCGCCTTCCTCGCGATGTACGAGCACCGGGTGTTCACCAGCGGCGCGCTGTGGGGCATCAACAGCTTCGACCAGTGGGGCGTGGAGCTCGGCAAGGTGCTCGCCAAGGACATCGAGCCGCGCCTCGCCTCCGGCGACATGGCGGGGCTCGACGCTTCGACGGCCGGACTGCTGGCCCGGTTGCGCTAGGGCGAACCGCAAGTACTTCCACATGAAACGTCGCCTGCGATCATGAAGCGGCGCATCAAGCTCATTGCGTGGACCTTCGTGCTGACAGTCGCGGCCGCCGTGATCGTGCTCAACTTCACTGGCGGCGAGAAGAAGCTCGAGGAGCAGGTCCGGCATGAATATGCGCTTCACGACGAGCAATACCAGCGCGCCCTCGGCGTCCTGCTGGGCCCTGCCATCACCGACGGCAACCGCTTCGAGGCGCTCCACAACGGTGACCGGATCTTTCCGTCGATGTTGGCGGCCATCCGCGGCGCCCGGCACAGCATTACCTTCGAGACCTACATCTATTGGTCCGGCGACATCGGCAAGGCCTTCGCCGACGCCCTGGCCGAACGCTCGCGCGCAGGTGTCAAGGTTCACGTGCTGCTCGACTGGGTCGGCAGCTCCAAGGTCGACGAGGCGTTCCTGACGGAAATGCAGGCGGCAGGCGTCCAGATCCGCAAATTTCACAAGCCGAGCTGGTACGACCTGACAAAGATGAACAACAGGACGCACCGCAAGCTGCTGGTGGTCGATGGCCGCATTGGCTTCACCGGCGGAGTGGGCATCGCGCCGGAGTGGACCGGCGACGCTCAGGATGCGGCGCACTGGCGCGATTCGCACTTCAAGGCCGAGGGCCCCGTTGTGGCCCAGATGCAAGCCGTATTCATGGACAACTGGGTCAAGGCGACCGGCGACGTGCTGCATGGCGAGATCTACTTTCCGGCGCTGGCCGAGGTGGGCCGGCAGCGCGCCCAGGTGTTCAGCAGTTCGCCGTCGGGCGGCAGCGAGAGCATGCAGCTGATGTACCTGTTGTCGATTGCCGCGGCCACCAGGTCGATCGACCTGTCCAGCGCGTATTTCGTGCCCGACGAGCTCACGGTGCGCGCGCTGGTCGAAGCCATGCGGCGCGGCGTGCGTCTACGCGTCATCACGCCAGGGCCCATCATCGATTCGCAGACCGTGCGCGCCGCCTCTCGCGCGGGCTGGGGCCCACTGCTGGAGGCCGGTGCCGAAATCAGCGAGTACCAGCCCACCATGTTCCATTGCAAGGTCTTCCTGGCAGACGGACTGCTAGTCTCGGTCGGCTCGACCAATTTCGACAACCGCTCCTTCCGCCTGAACGACGAGGCCAACCTCAACATCTACGACGCGGCGTTCGCCGCCGAGCAGACGGCGCAATTCGAAGCGGACCTGAAGCAAGCCAAGCGCGTCACGCTCGAAGCCTGGCGCAATCGACCCTGGTCCGAGAAGGCGCAGGAACACCTGGCGGCATTGCTGGGCTCGCAGCTTTAGCGCCATGCAACAGTCGATCAGGGAGTGAATGCCGGGTCGACGTCATGAAGCGCAAGGTCGCGACCTGGACGACCGCGAGCGGCACGCCTGAAGCAGTGAGCTCAGGGAGAGCCGACCCTTATGATTGCCGCGGGAGCTTTCCCGTGGGAACTATCAAGAGGAGCTGTTCGATGAATTTTCAAGAAGCCGTCAAGACTTGCTTCAGCAAATACGTGGACTTCGGCGGCCGCGCCTCGCGGTCCGAGTACTGGTGGTTCGTGCTGGCCTACGTGATCGTCGCGATCGTCGCCGGCCTTATCCACGAGGTCGTTTATGGCCTTGCCATCCTCGCCTTCCTGCTGCCGCTGCTGGCGGTCGGCGCGCGCCGCCTGCACGACATCGGCAAGAGCGGCTGGTGGCTGTTGCTGGGGCTGATCCCGCTGGTGGGCCTGGTCCTGCTGTACTTCATGGTCCAGCCGAGCCAGCCCGAGAGCAACGAATACGGCGTACCGCCGCTTGCGACTGCTGCCTGAAGCGGCTTCGCCAAGCCCATGAAAAAACCCCGCGGCTCGCGCCGCGGGGTTTTTGTTGGCTGAAGCGCCGGGCCGTCTTACATGCCCATGCCGCCCATGCCACCCATGCCGCCCATGTCGGGCATGCCGCCGCCGGCAGGCGCTTCGTCCTTCGGCGCTTCGGCGATCATGGCTTCGGTGGTCAGCAGCAGCGAGGCCACCGAGGCGGCGTTCTGCAGCGCGGTGCGGGTCACCTTGGTCGGGTCCAGGATGCCCAGCTCGAGCATGTCGCCGTAGGTGTCGTTCTGCGCATTGAAGCCGTAGTTGCCCTTGCCGGCCAGCACCGCGTTCACCACCACGCTGGCTTCGCCACCGGCGTTGAACACGATCTCGCGCAGCGGCGCTTCGATGGCCTTGAGCACCAGGCGGATGCCGGCGTCTTGGTCAGCATTGTCGCCCTTGAGCTTGTCGCCCACGGCCTGCTTGGCGCGCAACAGCGCCACGCCGCCGCCGGCCACCACGCCTTCTTCCACTGCAGCGCGGGTCGCGTGCAGGGCGTCTTCGACGCGGGCCTTCTTTTCCTTCATCTCGACTTCGGTGGCAGCGCCAACCTTGATCACCGCCACGCCGCCGGCGAGCTTGGCCACGCGCTCCTGCAGCTTCTCGCGGTCGTAGTCGCTGGTGGCTTCCTCGATCTGCACGCGGATCTGCTTGACGCGCGCTTCGATGTCGGCACCGGCGCCAGAGCCGTCGATGATGATGGTGTTTTCCTTGCCCACCTCGATGCGCTTGGCCTGGCCGAGGTCAGCCAGCGTCACCTTCTCGAGCGTCAGGCCCACTTCTTCGGCGATGACCTTGCCGCCCGTCAGGATGGCGATGTCTTCCAGCATGGCCTTGCGGCGGTCGCCGAAGCCAGGCGCCTTGACGGCAACGACCTTCAGGATGCCGCGGATGGTGTTGACCACCAGGGTCGCGAGGGCTTCGCCTTCGACTTCTTCCGCGATGATCAGCAGCGGACGGCCGGCCTTGGCGACTTGCTCCAGCGTCGGCAGCAGATCGCGGATGTTGCTGATCTTCTTGTCGAACAGCAGCACGAACGGGTTCTCGAGGATCGCGCTTTGCTTGTCGGGGTTGTTGATGAAGTAGGGCGACAGGTAGCCGCGGTCGAACTGCATGCCTTCGACGACTTCCAGCTCGCTGTCCAGCGACTTGCCGTCCTCGACGGTGATCACGCCTTCCTTGCCGACCTTGTCCATCGCGTCCGCGATGATCTTGCCGATGGTCTCGTCGCTGTTGGCCGAGATCGAGCCGACCTGGGCGATTTCCTTCGAGGTGGTGGTGGCCTTCGAAGCCTTCTTCAGCTCTTCGACCAGCGCGGTGACCGCCTTGTCGATGCCGCGCTTCAGGTCCATCGGGTTCATGCCCGCGGCCACGTACTTGAAGCCTTCGCGCACGATGGCCTGGGCCAGGACCGTTGCGGTGGTGGTACCGTCACCGGCGTTGTCCGAGGTCTTGGAGGCCACTTCCTTCACGAGCTGGGCGCCCATGTTCTGGAGCTTGTCCTTGAGCTCGATTTCCTTGGCGACCGACACTCCGTCCTTGGTCACGGTGGGGGCGCCGAAGGAGCGCTCGAGCACCACGTTGCGGCCCTTGGGGCCCAGGGTCACCTTGACCGCGTTGGCCAGGATGTTCACGCCTTCGACCATGCGTGCGCGGGCTTCGCCGCCGAAGACTACGTCTTTTGCTGCCATGAGATATCTCCGAATTCAGGAAAAAGGGGTGATTACTTCTCGACGACCGCAAACAGGTCGTCTTCCTTCATGACCAGCAGCTCGTCGCCGTCGACCTTGACGGTCTGGCCGCTGTACTTGCCGAACAGCACGCGGTCGCCGACCTTGATGTTCAGGGCGATCAGGTCGCCCTTGTCGTTCTTCTTGCCAGGTCCGACGGCCAGGACTTCGCCCTGGTCGGGCTTCTCGGCGGCGTTGTCGGGAATCACGATGCCCGAGGCGGTCTTGGTTTCGCTTTCAATGCGCTTGACGATCACGCGATCGTGCAAAGGACGAAGTTTCATTGCATCTCCTGGATAAGAAACGGGGTTCGTTCTGGGCGGCGGCTGGATAGCTGCCTGCCTGGCCGCTGGAAGCGGGGTGTTGTTAGCACTCCTCTTTAGCGAGTGCTAATGATAAGCGCAATTCTGACGCTTTCAAGGGTAGTCGGTGCATCGGTTTCACCTGACCCTGAACGGCCGCAACCGTCACGCGATGCTGCCAAGGCGCTGCCGTTCGCATTGCGATGTGCCCAGCTCGAGCCCTGGAATGTCGCCGCCCACGTGCTCTTCTGCGAGTTGATGCCGAGGCAATCGATGGTCCGATGTGCGATTGAGCGCCAAGCTCAGGAACGTTTCCTGTCCATTGGCAGCACCGCAAAGCCGCAGCGCGCCGGGGGCAAATGGTTTCCAAGTAGAACAATCGACAATAGAATGCGAATCACTCTCAACACTATTCGCGGGACGAGGACTTGATTTCCAGCTTTTTCAAGCGGCCGAGGGCCGCATCGCTTCTGGCGGGGTACATGGCCATTTCAGCTTCATCGCCGGTGTTTGCGCAAACGACCAGCGGCGGCGCCCTGCCCGAGGTGCGCGTCGATGCGCACGCCGAGGTAGAAACCGCCACCACGCCTGTAATCGGCTACCGTGCGAAGAACGCCGTCACCGCGACCAAGACCGACACACCGCTGGCCGAGACGCCGCAGGCGGTGACGGTGATCACGCGTGACCAGATCGTCGACCAGGGCGCTACCAACCTGCAGGACGCGCTCACCTACGCGGCCGGCGTGCGCTCGGACGCCTATGGCCTGGATGCGCGCACCGACTCGGTCCGCGTGCGCGGCGCCTACCCGGATGTCTTCCTCGACGGCCTGCGACAGGCCTACGGGTACTACACCAGCACCACCCGCACCGAGCCCTACACGCTGGAGCGCCTCGAGGTGCTGCGCGGGCCATCGGGGATGCTGTTCGGGTCGGGCACGGCGGCCGGCATCGTCAACATGGTGAGCAAGCGGCCGCTGCAGGAGACGCAGCGCGAGATCGGCGTGCAACTCGGCAGCTGGAACCGCCGCCAGCTCCAGGCCGACCTGACCGGTCCGTTGACCGCCGACGGCCAGTGGTCGTACCGCCTGATCGCGGTCGCGCGCGAAGCCGATACGCAAGTCGATTTCGTGCCGGACGACCGCCGGTTGATCGCGCCCTCGCTGACCTGGCGTCCGAGCGCGGCCACCTCGCTCACGCTGCAGGGGCTCTACCAAAAGGACAAGAGCGGCACGACCTCGCAGTTCTTGCCGTGGGAGGGCACGATCCTGCCGAATCCGAACGGCCGCCTGCCCCTCAGCCGCTTCATCGGCGAACCCGGCGACTACTACGACAGCGAGCGCAAGACCTTCGGCTGGCTCTTCGAGCACAGGTTCAACGACCGCTTCACCTTCCGCCAGAACTTCCGCCACGCGCAAAACGAGAACGACAACAGCTACCACTACGGCGACTTTTTTTCGATCACGGGGGGGTGGGGCCTGGACCCGGTCTCCAAGCGCCGCCTGGGCCGCGTCCTCGACAGCTACCTCACGCGAAACCGCATCGACACGCTCGACAACCATCTCGAGAGCCACTTCGAGACCGGCGCGCTCAAGCACACGCTGCTGGTCGGCGCCGACTACTCGCGCCAGCGCGAGAACGTCAGGGGCGCCAGCACGTACAGCGACATCGACGCCTATGCGCCGCTCTACGGTTTCCGCCAGGAGCCCGAGCGCGTCGCGATGCCGCGTACGAAGCAGCGCGCAACCGGCGTCTACCTGCAGGACCAGATCAAGCTGGGCAACTGGAACTTCATCGCCGGCCTGCGGCACGACCGCGTCGTCTCGGGCGCCGAGGGCAGCGAGGATGCGCGGGACAGCGCGACCACCAAGCGCCTAGGTGTGCTCTACGCCTTTCCCGCGGGCTGGTCGCCGTACGTGAGCTACGCCGAATCCTTTACGCCGCAATCGCCACGGATGGGCCACGTGTTCACGCCGCTGCGCGGCGAGCAGTGGGAGGTCGGGGTCAAGTACGAGCCCGCCGGCCGCAGCCTCGCCTTCAGCGCTGCCGCTTATGACCTGCGCGAGAAGAACCAGATCTCGCAGCCGCTGCCGAACGTCTATCGGCAGTTGGGGCAGACCAAGACCCGTGGCGTCGAGCTCGAGGCCAAGGGCTCCATCACGCCCAACCTCGACGTCACGGCGCACTACAACTACACCGACCTCGACGAGCAGCTCGAGGGCGTGCCGCGGCACCAGGCCGCCGTGTGGGCCAAGTACCGCTTCGCCATCGCAGGCGTGCCCGGCTTCTCCGCCGGCGCCGGCGTACGGCACATGGGCGCGTTCCGCGACGTGTCCTTCGGCGGCTACGGCCCGCGCATCCCCAGCGTCACGCTGCTGGACCTGGTGTTCGCCTACGAGACTGCCAGCTGGCGCTATGCGCTGAACATCAACAACGCTACGGACAAGGAGTACTTCAGCACCTGCCTGTCGCGCGGCGATTGCTGGTGGGGCACGCGCCGCAACATCGTGGCCAGCGCCACGTACCGCTTCTAGTCCCGAGGAATACCTCCGCGATGAACACCAGACGAATCAAGACCTGGGCCTGGGTGCACAAGTGGAGCAGCCTGGTCTGCACCGTCTTCATGCTGCTCCTGTGCATCACCGGGCTGCCGCTGATCTTCCACCACGAGATCGGCCACCTGCTGGGCACCGAGGTCGAGGCGCCGAAGATGGCACCCGGCACGCCGCGCGCCAGCCTGGACCGCGTGATCGCGACGGCGCATGCGCTGCATCCCGATCGCGTGGTGCAGTTCGTCTCGCAGCCCGAGGACGACGACGGCCTCTGGTTCGTCACGCTCACGCCCACGCCCGCGCCTACCGACGACTTCAAGTCGGTCGCGATCGACGCGCGCACCGCCCAGGTGCTGGCGCAGCCCAAGTTCGACGAAGGCTTCATGTGGGTGATGTTCAAGCTCCACGTGGACCTCTTCGCCGGGCTGCCCGGCAAGCTGTTCCTGGGCTTCATGGGCCTGCTGCTGCTGGTGGCCATCGTCAGCGGCGTGGTGTTGTATGCGCCGTTCATGCGCAAGCTCGACTTCGGCACCGTGCGGCGCGAGCGCCGGCCGCGCCTCAAGTGGCTGGACCTGCACAACCTTCTGGGCATCGTCACGCTGGTGTGGGCCTTCACCGTGGGCGCCACCGGCATGATCAACACCTGGGCCGACCTGGTGATCAAGTACTGGCAGTACGACCAGCTCAGCGCGCTGCTCGCGCCCTACAAGGGCCAGCCCGAGACGCCCAAGGCCGAGCGCGGCTCGGTGCAGCGTTCGCTGGAGGTCGCGCTCGAGCGTGCGCCGGGGATGAAGGTCTCGTTCATCGCCTTTCCGGGCACGGCGTTCTCGAGCCCGCACCACAACACGGTCTTCCTGCGCGGCAACGAGCCCTTCACCTCGCGCCTGCTGCAGCCGGTGCTGGTGGATGCCCGGAGCAACGAAATGACCGCGAGCCCGAAGCTCCCCTGGTATCTCACGGCCCTGCTGGTCTCGCAGCCGCTGCACTTCGGTGACTACGGCGGCATGCCGATGCAGATTCTCTGGGCGCTGCTGGACATCGCCACCATCGTCGTACTGGGCAGTGGCCTCTACCTGTGGCTCAAGCGCGGCAAGGCGGTGCCCACCACAAAGTCCGAGAGCTCGGGCCAGAGCGCCCCGCCGGCCCCCATGTCGCGGCCGACTGTCACGGCCAAGGCGGGCTCATGACGAGGCCACGCCAAGGTTTCTGGCACCTGTGGGGCTGGCCGGTCGTGCTGGGCGTGCTCACTTCCGTCGGCCTGGTGTCGGCGCTTTTCAGCGACGGCGGACTGGGCGATGCGGTCGCCTGGGTCGCACTCGGCATTCCGACGGGGGTGGGCTTCTGGTACGGCTGGCGGCGCCCGCGCGGAGGCTTCTAATTTCAAGGGCGCACCCGGCGCCATAGGGTCTTGCCCGCCACGGCGGCACGGCGGCTGGCCGCAGAATCGCCGCGATGACATCACGCCTCGCCATGGCCGGCCTGCTCGCCGCCGCCTCCTGTGCCGTCCAGGCGCAGGAGGCTACGCCTTCGCCCACGCTGCCCGAGATCACCGTGTCCACTCCGCGCGGCGAAGTACGGCCTTTCGACGTGCCCGGCTCCGTCGACCGAGTCGAGGGCAGCGAGATGCGCGATGCGCGGCTGGGGGTGAACCTTTCCGAGAGCCTGGGCCCGGTGCCGGGGCTGCAGGTCCAGAACCGACAGAACTACGCGCAGGACTTGCAGTTGTCCATCCGCGGCTTCGGCGCGCGCTCCACCTTCGGCGTGCGCGGCGTGCGCCTCTACGTGGACGGCGTCCCGGCCACGCTCCCCGACGGCCAGGGCCAGACCTCCAACATCGACATCGGCTCCGCCGGCCGCGTCGAAATCCTGCGCGGGCCCTTCTCGGCGCTCTACGGCAATTCGTCCGGCGGCGTGGTGCAGGCCTTCACCGAGGAAGGGGAGGGGCCGCCCACACTGGGCTTCTCGGTGGCCGGCGGCAGCTTCGGCACCTGGCGCGCCGGCAGCAAGCTGAGCGGTTCGGCCGGCGCCGTCGACTACACCCTGAGTGCGAGCCGCTTCCACACCGACGGCTGGCGCGAGCACAGCGCGGCAGACCGCGAGATCCAGAACGGCAAGCTGGGCTTTCGCCTGGACGACGGCAGCAAGCTCACCGTGGTCTTCAACAGCGTGCATGTCCATGCCCAGGACCCGTTGGGCCTGTCGGCCGAGCAATACGCGCTCAACCCGCGCGGCGCCGGGCTGGCGACTCTCTTCGACACGCGCAAGACGGTGGACCAGCAGCAGCTGGGCCTCACGTACGAGCGCCGCATCGATGCGCGCAACGCGCTGCGCTTGATGGTCTACGGCGGGCAGCGCAGCACCGTGCAGTTCCAGTCGATCCCCCCTTCCGCGCAACTGAACCCGTTGCATGCCGGCGGCGTGATCGACCTGGCGCGCGATTACGGCGGCGTCGACCTGCGCTGGAGTGCCAACCTGCAGCTGGCCGACCGACCCTTCGACCTGGTCGCCGGCCTGGCGTACGACAACCTGCGAGAGAAGCGCCGCGGCTTCGAGAACTTCTTCGGGCGCGCGGCGGCCCCGCTGGCGCTCGGCGTGCAGGGCCGGCTGCGACGTGACGAGCGCAACGAGGTGCGCAATCTCGATCCCTATGTGCAGGTCAACTGGCGCTTGAGCGACCGCTGGACGCTGGAAGCCGGCGTGCGCCGCAGCAACGTCCGCTTTTCTTCGCACGACCTCTACATCCTCGGCCCCAACCGCGACGACAGCGGCAGCGCGCGCTACGGCAAGACCCTGCCTGTGGCCTCGCTGCGCTACCAGGTCACGCCTGACCTGGCGCTCTACGCCTCGGCCGGCCGTGGCTTCGAGACGCCGACGCTCAACGAACTGTCCTACCGCGCCGATGGCATCGGCGGGCTCAGTTTCGGGCTGCAGCCTTCGGTCAACACCAGCGTGGAGGTGGGCGCCAAGGCGCGCCTCGCAGGTGGGCTGCTGACCGCGGCCCTGTTCCAGACCCGCACGCGCGACGAGATCGTGACCAGCACCAACGTCGGTGGCCGCGCCACCTTCCAGAACGCCGGGCGCACGAAGCGCGATGGCTTCGAACTCTCGTGGCAGCACGAGACCCTGAACCACTGGCGCACGCAGCTGGCCTACACCTGGCTCGACGCGCGCTACCGCGATGGGTTCTGCTCGCCTTCGCCCTGCAGTGCGGGCAGCACGGTGCCCGCCGGCAACCGCATCCCGGGCATCGCCGAGCACGCGCTCTTTGCCTCCTTCGGCTGGGTGCCGCCCGAGGGCTGGCGCGCCGGCGCCGAGCTGCGCGCACTCAGCCGCATCGCCGCCAACGACCGCAACAACGCCCGCGCGCCGGGCTATGCGGTGGCCTCTCTCTACGCAGGGTACGTGAAGCGCTGGGAGCGCTGGGATCTCAACGCCTTCGCGCGGGTCGACAACCTCTTCGATCGGCGCTATGTCGGGTCGGTGATCGTCAACGAAGGCAATGCCCGCTACTTCGAGCCCGCCCTGGGGCGCAACTGGACGGTTGGCATCGGAGCGGCGTATCGTTTCTGATTTCCCGCTGCCAAAGCTGAGGAGCGCAGATGGAATTCAAGGATCGACACGATGCGGGCCGGGTGCTCGCGAGCGCACTGGGCAAGTGGCGCGGCCAGCCTGATCTGGTGGTGCTGGCGCTGCCGCGCGGCGGTGTGCCGGTGGCCTGGGAAGTCGCCCGGGCGCTGCAGGCACCGCTCGACGTGCTGGTAGTGCGCAAGCTCGGCTTGCCGGGGCAGGAGGAGCTCGCGATGGGCGCGATCGGGCCCGGGGGCGTGCGCGTAATGTCCGATGTCGCGCGGATGTGGCCGGTGTCCGATGCCGAGGTCGAGCAGGTGATCGCACGCGAGCAGGCCGAACTGGCGCGCCGCGAGCGGCTCTACCGTGGCGAGCGTGCGCCGCTGGCACTGGCCGGGCGCGTCGTCCTCCTGGTCGACGATGGCCTCGCCACCGGCGCCAGCATGCATGCGGCCGTGCTTGCGGTGCGCGCGATGCACGCGCAGCGCATCGTGGTGGCGGTCCCCGTGGGGTCGAGGGAGGCCGTCCAACTGCTCGAAACGGTGGCCGACGAGGTGGTCTGCGTCCACGCGCCGGAGCCGTTCCGCGCCGTGGGCATCTGGTACGAGAACTTCGGGCAGACCAGCGACGAGGAGGTGCGCGGCCTGCTGCAGGGCGATGGTGCCTAGCCCGCTGAAGGGCCGGGGCCCTTAGCGCCCGGCGGCGGCTCGCAGCGCCGCTGCCTTGCTCGTGTCTTCCCAGGTGAACTCGGGCTCTTCACGGCCGAAGTGGCCGTAGGCCGCGGTCTTGCCGTAGATCGGGCGCAGCAGGTCCAGCATCTGGATGATGCCCTTGGGGCGCAGGTCGAAATGCTCCTGCACCAGCTCCGCGAGCTTCTCGTCCGGGATCACGCCGGTGCCTTCGGTGTAGACCGTCACGTTCATCGGGCGCGCCACGCCGATCGCGTAAGCCACCTGGATCTGGCATTGGCGCGCCAGGCCGGCGGCCACGATGTTCTTGGCCACGTAGCGCGCCGCGTAGGCGGCCGAGCGGTCCACCTTGCTCGGGTCCTTGCCCGAGAAGGCGCCGCCGCCGTGCGGGCATGCACCGCCATAGGTGTCGACGATGATCTTGCGGCCCGTCAGGCCGCAGTCGCCCTGGGGGCCGCCGATGACGAAGCGGCCGGTCGGGTTGATCAGGTACTTGGTTTCCTTGAGCCACTCCTTGGGCAGCACCGGCTTGATGATCTCCTCGATGATCGCTTCGTTGAACGAGGCCTTCATCCTGGTCGGCGTCTCGCTCTGGTCCGGATGGTGCTGGGTGGATAGCACGACGGTGTCGATGCTGTGCGGCTTGCCGTCGACGTAGCGCATCGTGACCTGGCTCTTGGCGTCCGGGCGAAGGAAGGGCAGGCGGCCGTCCTTGCGCAGCTGTGCCTGGCGCTCCACGAGGCGATGGGCGTAGTAGATCGGCGCGGGCATCAGCTCGGGCGTCTCGTCGCAGGCGTAGCCGAACATCAGGCCCTGGTCGCCGGCGCCGGTGTTGAGGTGATCGTCGCTCGCGTGGTCCACGCCCTGCGCGATGTCGTTGGACTGCTTGTCGTAGCAGACCATGACCGCGCAGCCCTTGTAGTCGATGCCGTATTCGGTGTTGTCGTAGCCGATGCGCTTGATGGTGTCCCGCGCGACCTGGATGTAGTCGACGTGGGCATTGGTCGTGATCTCGCCGGCGAGCACCACCAGGCCGGTGTTGGTCAGCGTCTCGGCGGCCACGCGGCTGCGCGGGTCCTGGGCGAAGATCGCGTCGAGGATGGCATCCGAGATCTGGTCCGCGACCTTGTCGGGATGGCCTTCGGAGACCGATTCGGAAGTGAAGAGAAAGTCGTTCGCCATATCGATGAAACTCCAAGCAGTTGAATTGGCGCGTTGCCAATCCATTTGGAGTGTGGCGAACGCTTTAGCAGTGATGTTTAACGTCGCCCTGCAAGTAGTTCCATAACTCAGCGACAATTTCGATTGTATTCGAGCCGCGCGATAGCCCGCGTGCGCCTCCTGGTTTCACCCCCTCCGACCGGATGATCCTTCTGTTTCGATTGCTCGCCCATGTGCCGCTGCGCTGGATGCATGCCGCCGGCCGTTGCCTGGGCTGGCTGGTGTGGTGGGGTTCGCCCACTTATCGCCAGCGCTTCAAGGACAACGCCGAGCACGCCGGCTTCACGCCCGCGCAATACCGCCCCGCCATCGGCGCCGCCGGGGCCATGGCCGCAGAGCTGCCCTGGCTGTGGGCCCGGCCTCAGGGTGAGAGCGTGCTGCCGCGCATCGTGCGCTGGGAGGGCGTGGCCGAACTGGAGGCGGCGCTGGCGGCGCGCAAGGGCGTGATCGTCGCCTCGCCGCACGTCGGCTGCTGGGAGATCCTGGGGCAGGCGCTCGGCGAGCGCTTCGTCGACGCCTATGGCCCGATCACGGCCCTGTTCCGCCCGGCGCGCAAGAAATGGATGGCCGAGCTGATCGATGCCGGCTCGCGCGAGCGGCGTGGCCTGCAGATGCTTCCCACCAGCGTGGCCGGCGTGCGCGGGCTGATCCGCGCACTGCGGGCCGGCGGCTACACCGGCATCCTGCCGGACCAGGTGCCGCCGCTGGGGCAGGGCGTCTGGGCGCCCTTTTTCGGCCGGCCTGCCTACACGATGAGCCTGCTGCCGCGCCTGGCGCAGCAGACCGGGGCGCGTGTCTTCTTTGGCGTATGCGAGCGGCTGCCGCGCGGGGCAGGCTATGTCATTCGCCTGGCGCCCTTCGACGGCACCGCTTTGGGCGACCCGAAGGCCACGCCGGAGGCCGCCGCCGCCGCAATGAACGAAGGCATCGAGGCGCTGATTCGTGCGCTGCCGGGACAGTACGTCTGGGACTACGCACGCTACAAGCAGCCGCGCGGCGAGGCAACAGCGGTGGCCGAAGCGGAGGCCGCGCGATGAGCGTGTTCTCGCGTCTGGGCATCGTCTTCATGCGTACCCTGGCCCATGTCCCGCTGCCGCTGGTCCGCGGCTTTGGCACCGTGCTGGGCCACGTGCTGCACGCCGTCGCCGCGCCGCGCCGGCGCGTGGTCGACGCCAATCTGGCGCTGTGCTTCCCCGACAAATCGCCCGCCGAGCGGCGGCGCATTGCGCGCGAGACCTTCGTCTACGTGGCCCAGTCCTGGCTGGACCGCAGCTGGCTCTGGCATGCGCCCGAAGAGACCGTAGCCGCGCGGCTGCAGGTGACGGGCTCGCCGAAGGAGATCGACGAGATCGCCAACGGGAAGGAGCCGATGATCCTCTTCGCGCCCCATTTCTACGGCCTAGATGCGGCGGCCACCGCGCTGACCATGCACACGGCGCGGCCTTCCACCACCATCTACACCACCCAGCGCGATCCGATGGTGGACGAGTGGATCCGCGAGGGGCGCAAGCGCTTCGGCAACGTGATCACGCTCAACCGGGTCGATGGCATCAAGCCGATCATCGCGGGGCTGCGCAAGGGCGGCCTGCTGTACCTGTTGCCCGACATGGATTTCGGCCGCGACCAGACCGTCTTCGTGCCCTTCTACGGCGTGCCGGCTGCCACCGTGCCCTCGCTGTCGCGCTTCGCGCGGCTGGGGCGGGCCAAGGTGGTGCCGATCGTCTCGAAGCTCACGCCCACCGGCTACGAGATCGAGGTGCTGCCGGCATGGCAGGACTTCCCGACGGAGGATGTGGTGGCCGACACCGCGCTGATGAACCAGCGCCTGCAGGGCTACATCGACACCATGCCCTCGCAGTACTACTGGGTGCACCGGCGCTTCAAGACGCGCCCCGAGGGCGCGGCGCCGGTCTACTGAGTTCGCTGCAGGAAGGCCTCGATCTCGCGGGCCACGAATCCCGGCTGCTCGTGCACGATCCAGTGCGTGGCGTCGGGCACCTTCTTGAGATCGAGCTTCGGCACGTAGTCTTCGAGGCCCTCGAGCAGCCCCGGCAGCAGGGCCTTGTCGTCCAACGCCCAGAAGACGAAGGTGGGCACCTCCACCACCAGGCGTTCGCGCGGCAGCTCGGGGAGCTCTGCGGCTGGCTGGCCGGGCACTGCGGGCTTCATCGGCGTCACGCGGTAGAGGTTGCAGGCGCCCGTGAGGCCGTGGTCCCACACCTCGCGGTACCTGGCCTTGACCTCCTCGGTCAGCCAGCCGTAGCCCTCGGGCCCGGCCTTCATCTGGGTGAACGAGAGCCACATCCGCTTGTAGTCGTCGGCTGAGAGCAGTGCTTCGGCATCGGGCCGCGCGAGGAAATTCATGTAGGCGCTGGCGGCCTGCTGCGCCGGGTTGTTGCGCAGCTCGCGCACGAAGGTGCCCGGATGCGGCGAATTGATGATGACGAGCCGGCCCAGTTTGTCCGCATGCTGGTTGCCATAACCCCAGCCGAAGGCCCCGCCCCAGTCGTGCGCGACCAGCACCTCGATGCGGCCGTCCTCGCGCTCGCTCTGTGCGAGCTGCTCGATGTCCTGGATCAGCAAGTGCGCACGATAGGCCGACACCTCCGTCGGGGAACTCGACTTCTCGAAGCCGCGCAGGTTCGGCGCCACGCAGCGCCAGCCGCCGTGCTCGGGCCGGCTGAAATGCTCCAGCAACTCGTCCCAGATGAAGGCGGCTTCGGGAAAGCCGTGCAGGAACACCATCAAGGGGCGGCCGGGTTCGCCGGCGGCGCGGCAGCTGAGCGTGGTGCCGTTGGGCAGCGCACGGGCAAAGGTCTGGATCATGGGGGACTGTCTCCTTGTGTCGCTTCTGCGGGCAGCTCGTCCTGCGGATGGGCCCAGCGCCACAGCAGTTCGGCCGCCTCGTCCACTCCCTGCTGCTTCAAGGCCGAGAACAGTTTGACCTCGCCGCCGCCGGCCTGCAGTCTCACGATCGACAGCGCCTTGGCGCCGTCCGAGCGTGTGAGCTTGTCGGCCTTTGTCAGCAGCACGAGGAACTTCAGCCCCTCCTCGACCCGCGGGCGGATCACCTCGAGCAGGATCTCGTCGAGCTCGGTGAGACCGTGGCGCGGGTCGCACATCAGTACCACGCCGCGCAGGCTCTCTCGCGTCATCAGGTAGTTGCCCATGACCCGTTGCCAGCGCAGCTTCGCCTCGCGCGGTACGGCCGCGTAGCCGTAGCCCGGCAGGTCGGCCAGCACGGCGTCGTCCACCTTCTGCTTGCCGACGCCGAAGAGGTTGATGTGCTGGGTGCGGCCGGGCGTCTTGGAGGCAAAGGCCAGGCGGGTCTGCTGGGTGAGGGTGTTGATGGCGGTCGACTTGCCGGCGTTCGAACGCCCGACGAAGGCGATCTCCGGCAGCCCGACAGGCGGCAGATGCTCCAGCTGCGGCGCGCTGGTGAGGAAGTGGGCGGTATGCAGCCAACCGCGCGCGATCCGGATGCGTTCGGCCGCTGCGGCATCCACGACAGCGGCCGTGCGGGGGAAGGGGGCGGCCGGCTTGCGGCTCGGGGTGGTCATGGGTGGAGCCTCGGTAACGGGGCGCCATTGTAGAATCGCGCGGTTTTGCGCCATAAATCCAGAGCCCCCGATATGAAGTTGTTTGCCCGTTTCCTGCTTGCAGCCCTCATGGGCGCCGCCGCCAGCATCAGCTTCGCGGCCGACGATCCGGAGGCCAAGCCGGCTGCCGCCGCCGCGCCCGCCAAGGTAGCCAAGCCAGATCCGGCCAAGGGCGACACCATCTTCAACAACACCCCGGCCAACAGCCAGAGCTGCGCCTCCTGCCACAACGCCGACGGCAACTCGGCCATCGCGGCCAACCCCAAACTGGCGCAACAGCATCCCGAATACATCCTCAAGCAGCTGCAGGACTTCAAGTCCGGCAAGCGCAAGAGCGCGATCATGAAGCCCCTGGCCTCGGCCCTTTCGGAGGAGGACATGCGCAACGTCGCCTGGTTCGTCGGCTCCAAGAAGGTCAAGCCCGGCTTCGCGAAAGAAAAAGACCTGGTCGCCCTGGGCGAGAAAATCTACCGCGGCGGTATCGGCGAGCGTCAGATCCCGGCCTGCGCCGGCTGCCACAGCCCGAACGGCGCCGGCATCCCGGCCCAATACCCGCGCCTGGGCGGCCAGCATGCCGACTACACCAGCGTGCAGCTCAACCAGTTCCGCGACGGCACCCGCCAGAACAGCCCCCAGATGACGGGCGTGGCCGCCAAGCTCAACGACCGCGAGATCAAGGCCGTGGCCGACTACATCGCCGGCCTGCGTTGACGGCCACGGCATCAGCGTGAACTAACCGCCGATAACAAACCCCAACAGGGCGGGCCGGTCCAGCAAGGATGGCCCGCCTTTTTGCTTTCTACCGCCCGCATCCATGTCAGCAGTCTCCACCCACGGCCTCCGCGTTCGCCGCGGTCCCCACGCGGTCCGCGCGGCGGTGGAATTGCTGTCGTCGATGCGTTTCGCCATCGCGCTGCTGACCGTCATCTGCATCGCATCCATCATCGGCACCGTGCTCAAGCAGCACGAGCCGATCAACAACTACATCAACCAGTTCGGCCCCTTCTGGGCCGAGGTGTTCCGTGCGGCGCGGCTCGATTCGATCTACAGCGCCTGGTGGTTCCTGCTGATCCTGACCTTCCTGGTGGTCAGCACCTCGCTGTGCATCGCCCGCAGCACGCCCCGCATCTTCATCGACCTGAAGAACTTCAAGGAGAGCATCCGCGTCCAGAGCCTGCGTGCCTTCGGCCAGCGTGCCGAGACCGCGCTCGACGAAACGCCGGACGCCGCGGCCAACCGCATCGGCCAGCTGCTCGCAGGCGGCGGCTGGAAGGTCAAGCTGCAGCACCGCGAGGCCGAAGGCTGGATGGTGGCGGCACGCGCGGGCGGCGCCCACAAGCTCGGCTACATCGCGGCGCACAGCGCGATCGTGCTGGTGTGCCTGGGCGGGCTGCTCGATGGCGACCTGGTGGTGCGCGCCCAGACCTGGTTCAACGGCAAGAGCGTCTACACCGGCGGCGGGCTGATCGCCGATGTGGCTCCGCAGCATCGGCTCTCGCCGAACAACCCCACATTCCGCGGCAACATTCTCGTGCCCGAAGGCGGGCAGTCCAGCGTCGCCATCCTGAACCAGGCCGATGGCGTGCTGCTGCAGGACTTGCCCTTTTCCATCGAACTGAAGAAGTTCATCGTCGACTACTACTCGACCGGCATGCCCAAGCTGTTCGCCAGCGAGGTGGTGCTGCACGATCGCGCCACCGGGGAGCAGGTGCCCGCGCGGATCGAGGTGAACCATCCGGCCAGCTACAAGGGCATCGAGATCTACCAGTCCAGCTTCGACGACGGGGGCTCCACCGTGAAGCTCAAGGCGGTGCCGATGGCGGCTGCGGCCAAGCCCTTCGAGGTCGAGGGCATCATCGGCAACAGTTCCGAGATCACCAACGGCAGCGAGCGGCTGACGCTGGAGTACACGGCGCTGCGCGTGATCAATGTCGAGAACTTCGGCGACGCCGGGGCCCTGACGAGCGGTGTCGACGTGCGCAAGGTCGACCTGCGCAACGACATCGAGTCGCGCCTGGGCGCGGCCAACAAGACCAACAAGCCCAAGGTGCTGCGCAACATCGGCCCCAGCATCGGCTACAAGCTGCGCGATGCCGCGGGCCAGGCGCGCGAGTACCAGAACTACATGTTGCCGGTCGACACCGGCGACGGCCAACCCGTGTTCCTGCTCGGCATGCGCGAACGGCCGGAGGAGCCCTTCCGCTACCTGCGGGTGCCGGCCGACGAACAGGGGTCGATGGACGGCTTCGTGCGCATGCGCGCAGCCCTGGCCGACGCGGATACCCGCACGCGCGCCCTCGAGCGCTACATCGCGCGTGCCGCCGACCCCCAGCGGCCCGAGCTGGCCGGTCAGCTGCGCATCTCGGCCGGCCGCGCGCTCGCGCTGTTCGCCGGTGCCGAGCGCGCGAAGTCCGACGCGGTGAGCGGCGGCGGCTGGCAGGCGATCGCCGAGTTCATGGAGGCGAACGTGCCCGAGGCCGAGCGCGAGCGGGCCGGCGCGGTGCTGGTGCGCATCCTCAACGATGCGCTGTTCGAGGTGCTGAACCTGAGCCGCGAGAAGGCGGGCCTGGCGCCGCTGCCGGCAGACGAGAAATCCCAGGCCTTCCTGACGCAGGCGGTGCTGGCCGTCAGCGACGCCTATTTCTACCCCGCGCCCGTGGCGATGATGATGACCGACTTCAAGCAGGTGCAGGCCAGCGTGTTCCAGGTTGCCCGTGCCCCTGGCAAGAACGTCGTCTATCTGGGATGCCTGTTGCTGATCGTGGGCATTTTTGCCATGCTGTACGTTCGCGAGCGCAGGCTCTGGGTGTGGCTCGCGAAGGACGCGGGCGCCGGCGGCACGACGGCCACCATGGCCTACTCGGTGAACCGCAAGACCATCGACAGCGACCGCGAGTTCGAGCGCCTGAAGGCCAGGCTGCTCGCCATCGGGAAGGACGGCGCTTCATGAGCAGCGGGGTCGCTCCCAGGGTGACTACCGCAGCGCATCGCCCGGCGCAGAGGCTTAAGCAATGACCACCACCACTCTCACACTGAACGACGGCTTCATGTCGCGCCGCAACGCATTCGACTGGGTGTTCGCCGCGCTGGTCGTGGCCGGCGGACTCTTCGCTTTTGCGCGCTATGCGGGCGCGATGGACGTCTACGAAAAGGTGATCCTGCTGGCCACCATTCCCTTCGCCGTCTGGCTGGGCTGGTTCTGGCGGCCGTTGCGGGTGCTGGCGCTCGTGGTGGCCGCGGCAGCGCTGCTGGGCATCGTTTCCTACCAGGGCGACCTGGCCCGCGCCGACACCGTGTTCTGGCTCAAGTACTTCCTGTCCAGCCAGTCGGCCATCCTGTGGATGAGCGTCCTCTTCTTCATGAGCACGCTGTTCTACTGGATCGGCTTCTTCGGCGGCCGGCAGGCCGACACCATGGACCTGATCGGCTCGCGACTGGCCTGGGCGGCGGTCACGATGGCGTTGATCGGCACGATGGTGCGCTGGTACGAAAGCCATCAGCTGGGCCCGGACATCGGCCATATCCCGGTGAGCAACCTCTATGAAGTCTTCGTGCTGTTCTGCTGGCTCACGGCGACGTTCTACCTGTACTTCGAGTCGAGCTACGGCACGCGGGCGCTTGGCGCCTTCGTGATGCTGGTGGTGAGCGCAGCGGTCGGTTTCCTGCTCTGGTACACCCTGGTGCGCGAGGCCCACGAGATCCAGCCCCTGGTTCCGGCCCTGCAGAGCTGGTGGATGAAGCTGCACGTGCCGGCCAACTTCATCGGCTACGGCACCTTCGCGCTGGCGGCGATGGTCGCCTTCGCCTACCTCATCAAGGAGCAGGCGCAGGAGACGCGGTGGTACAAGCTCACGCCGATGTGGCTCCTGGGCGTGGCGCTGTGCTTCGTGCCGGTGGCATTCCGCCAGCGTGTGCAAGAGGCGGGCGGCAGCTACTGGTTCGTCTACGCGGCCATTTCGGCGCTGATCGCGGCGGGCATCCTGCTGGGCCGCAAGCGCATCGCGGCACGGCTGCCGGCCAACGAAGTGCTGGACGACGTGATGTACAAGTCCATCACGGTCGGCTTCGCCTTCTTCACCATCGCCACCGTGCTCGGCGCCCTGTGGGCGGCCGATGCCTGGGGCGGGTACTGGAGCTGGGACCCGAAGGAAACCTGGGCGCTCATCGTCTGGCTCAACTATGCGGCGTGGCTGCACATGCGGCTGGTCAAGGGCTTGCGAGGTACCGTGGCGGCCTGGTGGGCGCTGGGCGGACTGGCGGTGACCACCTTCGCTTTCCTGGGTGTCAACATGTTCCTGAGCGGCTTGCACAGCTACGGGACCCTGTAGCAGGCGCCGCCTGCAGGCGTGGGCAAGCTGAAACCGGCGGAACGTCCGGCGCGTAACCGAATCAGCATTGGGAACGAATAGATCCCAGTACGGCAAAAACAGGCGAAAGGCGATCCATGTTGATTCGATCCAAGGACCAGGGCTTCCTCCATCCTTTTCCAAGCGAGATCACGCCGCGTGCGGCCTACGAAGGGCGGCGCGACCTGCTCAAGCTGCTGGCGACCGGCGTCGCCGGCGCGGCCATGGCATCGTGGGCCGGGCGCGAGGCACTGGCCCAGGCCGCCGCGCCGGGCAAGCTGGCTGCGCTGAAGGGCGAGAAGTCGGCCGTCGCCGGTGCGCAGACCATGGAAAAGCTCACCGACTACAAGGACGCCACCAGCTACAACAACTTTTACGAGTTCGGCACCGACAAGGGCGACCCGGTGAAGAACGCCGGCACACTCAAGACTCGGCCCTGGACCGTCGAGGTCGAAGGGCTGGTCAAGAAGCCCGGCAAGTACGCCATCGAGGATCTGCTGAAGCTCAGCGCACAGGAAGAGCGCATCTATCGGTTGCGCTGCGTCGAGGGTTGGTCGATGGTGATCCCATGGGTCGGCTACTCGCTGGCCGAGCTCATCAAGCGGGTCGAGCCGCAGGGCAATGCCAAGTACGTGGAGTTCCTCACACTGGCCGATCCCAAGACCATGCCCTTCGTCGGCTCGCGCGTCCTCGACTGGCCCTACGCCGAGGGCCTGCGCATGGACGAGGCGATGCATCCGCTGACGCTCCTCACCTTCGGCATGTACGGCGAGGTGCTGCCCAACCAGAACGGCGCGCCCGTGCGCATCGTGGTGCCGTGGAAGTACGGTTTCAAGAGCGCCAAGTCGATCGTCAAGATCCGCTTCGTCGAGAAGGAGCCGGGCACCGCCTGGAACAAGGCGGCGGCGCAGGAGTACGGCTTCTATTCGAACGTCAATCCCAACGTCGACCACCCGCGCTGGAGCCAGGCGACCGAGCGGCGCATCGGCGATGGCAGCGGGCTGTTCGCCAAGCGCCACAAGACGCTGATCTTCAATGGGTACGAGGCACAGGTGGGCCAGCTCTACGGGGGCATGGACCTGAAGAAGTTCTACTGAGCCTGTCATGAACAAGCTGTTGCTGCACCCGGCCGCAAAGCCGGTGCTGTTCGTGCTGTGCCTGCTGCCTTTCGCCTGGCTGGCCTGGGGCGCTTTCACCGACGGGCTGGGCGCCAATCCGGCGGAGTACCTGATCCGCTCGACGGGCGACTGGACACTGCGCTTCATCTGCATCGTGCTCGCGGTGACGCCGCTGCGCGTGATGACCCGGATCAATGCTTTGGCGCGCTTTCGCCGCATGCTGGGCCTGTTCGCGTACTTCTACGTGGTGGTCCATCTACTGAGCTACAGCCTGTTCGACATGGGCTTCGACATCCCGGAGATCGTGAAGGACATCGCCAAGCGGCCCTTCATCCTGGTGGGCTTCAGCGCCTTCGTGCTCCTCACGCCGCTCGCGGCCACCTCGTTCAACCGCGCGATCAAGGCGATGGGCGCGAAGCGCTGGCAGACGCTGCACAAGCTGGTCTATGTGATCGCTGGCCTGGGCCTGCTGCATTTCTTCTGGATGCGGGCAGGGAAGAACGACTTCGCCGAGGTCTTTGTCTATGCCGCCATCATCGCGGTGCTGCTGGGGTGGAGGGTCTGGAACTTCGCGCGGAACAAGAGGGCCGCGGCGCCTGCTCCGGCCGGGCGCGTGCAGCTGAGCAAGTGAGGGCGCTCAGCTATCGATCTGCTCGTTGCGCAGTTGGTCCTCGATGCTTTCGCGGCGGCGGATCAGCGTGGCGCGGTCGCCGTTGACCAGCAGCTCGGCTGCGCGGCCGCGGGTGTTGTAGTTGCTCGCCATCGCCATCGAATAGGCACCGGCCGACAGCACCGCCAGCAGGTCGCCGGCCCGCACGTCGAGCGCGCGGTCGCGCCCGAGCCAGTCGCCGCTCTCGCAGACCGGGCCGACGACGTCGTAGCTGACAGTCCCGCCCTGGCGCGGCGTCACCGGGACGATCCGGTGGAAGGCCTGGTACATCGCGGGGCGTGGCAAGTCGTTCATCGCCGCATCGACGATGCAGAAGTTCCTGGCCTCGCCGGGCTTGGTATAGAGCACTTCCGTCACGCACACGCCGGCATTGCCGACCAGCGAGCGCCCAGGCTCGACGATCAGCCTGCGCTTTCCGAAGCCGCGCGCGTCGAGGCGCTCAAGCAATTGCCGCCACAGCGCATCGGCTGG
>NZ_LMTS01000049.1:90074-127016 GCF_001541225.1 Variovorax sp. WDL1
TCGCCGTTGTAGTCGATGCCCAGTCCGCCGCCAAAGTCGAGGTGATGCAGTGCGATGCCGGCCTTCTCGATGGCCTCGACCAGGTCGAGCACCCGCTCAAGCGCCTCGAGGTAGGGCGCGGCCTCGGTGATCTGCGAGCCGATATGGCAATCGATACCGACCACTTGAAGGCCCTTCAGCGAGGCGGCGTGCTGATAGATGGCGAGCGCCCGGTCGTGCGCGATGCCGAATTTGTTGCCCTTGAGACCGGTGGAGATGTAGGGGTGCGTCTTCGGGTCGACGTTGGGATTGATGCGTACGCTGATCGCCGCGCGGCGACCTTCCTCGAGCGCGACAGCGTTGAGCACGTCGATCTCGGCTTCGCCCTCCACGTTGAAGCAGCCGATGCCTGCCGCCAACGCTTGCCGCATCTCCTGCTTCGTCTTGCCGACGCCGGAGAAGATCACCTTGGCCGGGTCGGCGCCCGCCGCGAGCACCCGCGCGAGCTCGCCGCCGGAGACAATGTCGAAGCCGCAGCCCGCGTCGGCAAAGATGCGCAGCACGCCCAGCGAGGAGTTGGCCTTGATGGCGTAGCAGACGAGTGCGTCGCGCCCTTCGAAGCCGCGCTGGTATGCGGCAAGCGCGTCGAGCATCCAGTGCGTCGAGTAGACGAAAAGCGGCGTGCCGTGCTCGCGCGCCAGCTCGGGCAGCGCCACTGCCTCGACGTGCAGCGTGCCGTTCTTGTAGGCGATGTAGGGATGGCCAGGAAGGCGTTCGGCGCTCGTCACTTCGTTCCTTCGCTGGGCGCGGGTGCGCTGTCGGGAGCTGCGGGAACGGGCGCAGCGCCGGCTCCGGGGCTTGCTGCACGATCGGAACGGCCAGAACCTGGGACGAGCAGCCCTGGGAGCGTGGCGCGATTGGTCGCGGCCGGATCGGTGGGCAGGTAGAGCGCACCTTTCTGGCCGCAACCGGCGAGCGCGACCCCGACGATCGCGAGGCCAATCGCGCTCACTAGAATTTGGCGAACATTCAGCATGACGAAATTGTAATGACCGACCCCGAGTACATGGACCGCGCGGAGGCCGCGCTGGCCGCCATCGAACGCAGCTGCGATCACATCAACGATACGACCGATGCCGACATCGACAACCTGCGCGTGGGGGGCATGGTCACCATTACCTTCCGCAACGGCAGCCAGTTGATCATCAACCTTCAGAAGCCCTTGCAGGAGATCTGGCTGGCGGCGCGCTCTGGCGGCTACCACTACCGGCACGACGGCCGCGCATGGATCGACACCAAGACCAGCGAGGAGTTCTTCGCCCAGCTGTCGCGCGAGGCGAGCGCGCAGGCCGGCGTGCCCCTGCAGTTCAGCGCCGGATGAGGTGAACGGCCGAGGTAATCAGTTGCGGAACAGATCGAGGATTCGGCTGCGCTCTTCCGGCTGCGGCGCCGGACCGATGGGCGCGCCCGAGAGCGCCTCGGCGGGCTGCGTCGGTCCCGCCTCGATGCCCAGGGTCGCGACACCACGGCCCGGTGCATAGTCGTCGTAGTACCACTCGCCGCCCACGTTGACCACGCCAGCGGGTGGCTTGGCGGTCAGTTCGGTCACCGGCACTCCCTTGATGGCGGTTTCCATGTAGCTGATCCATATTGGCAGGCTGAGTCCGCCGCCGGTCTCGCGATCGCCCAGCTTGCGCGGTGTGTCGTAGCCCATCCAGGCCACCGCCGCCATCGTTGGCTGGAAGCCGGCGAACCAGGCATCCAGCGAGTCGTTGGTGGTGCCCGTCTTGCCGTAGATGTCGGGCCGCTTCAGCGCGGCCTGCGCCTTGGCCGCCGTGCCGCTGCGTGCCACCTCCTGCAGCAGGCTGTCCATGATGAAGGCATTGCGCTGCGGGATCGCGCGCATGGTCTCGTTGAGCAGGGGCGGCTGGGTTTCCACCAGCACCTTGTCCTTGTGATCGGTGATGCGCGTCACGAGGTAGGGGTTCACGCGATAGCCGCCGTTGGCGAAGACCGAATAGGCCGTCGCCATCTGCATCGGCGTAACCGCGCCGGCGCCGAGGGCCATCGGCAGGTAGGCCGGATGCTTCTCGCGCTCGAAGCCGAAGTTGCCGATCCAGTCCTGCGCGTAGCGCGTGCCGATCGACTGCAGTACGCGGATCGAGACCATGTTCTTGGACTTGGCGAGCGCGCGGCGCAAGGACATCGGGCCCTCGAAATTGCCGTCGTAGTTCTTGGGTTCCCAGGGCTGCCCGCCAGTGGTGCCGGCGTCGAAGAAGAGCGGCCCGTCATTGACGACGGTTCCGGGCGTAAACCCTTTCTCCAGGGCCGCCGAGTAGATGAAGGGCTTGAAGCTGGAGCCCGGCTGGCGCCAGGCCTGCGTTACGTGGTTGAACTTGTTCTTGTCGAAGTCGAAGCCGCCGATCATCGCCTTGACGGCGCCGTCGCGCGGGTCGAGCGCAATGAAGGCGCCTTCGACTTCGGGCAACTGGGTGATTTCCCAGGTGTTCTTCGGTGTCTTCACGACGCGGATCACCGCACCCCGGCGGATCTTGATGTTGGGCGGTGCCTTGTCCGATAGCCCCGACTGAGCGGGCCGCAGCCCCTCGCCAGTGATCTGCACGGCATCGCCATTGGCACGCACAGCGCTGATCTCCTTGGCGTTGGCCTTGAGCACGACCGCCGACATCACGTCGCCGTTGTCGGGATGCTCGGCCAGCGCATCGTCCACCGCTTCGTCCAGTTCCTTGGGCTCGTTGGGCAGATCGACGAACTTCTCGGGCCCGCGGTAGATCTGGCGGCGCTCGTAGTCCATGATGCCCTTGCGCAGCGCCTTGTAGGCTGCGGCCTGATCGGCCGCGACCAACGTTGTGTAGACCTTCAGCCCGCGCGTGTAGGTGCTGTCGCCGTATTGCGCGTACATCAATTGCCGCACCGTCTCCGCCACGTATTCGGCATGCAGGCGGGTGGGGTCGGCTCCGTCACGCAGGTGCAACTCTTCCTTCTTGGCCTCGGCAGCCTGTTCGGCGTTGATGAAGCCGGCCTCCTGCATCCGGTCAATCACGTAAAGCTGTCGCCCGCGAGCGCGCGTGGGATTGTTCACCGGATTGTTCGCGCCCGGCGCCTTCGGCAGGCCCGCGAGCATGGCGGCCTGAGCAATGGAGATGTCCTTGAGCGGCTTGCCGAAGTAGGCTTCCGAGGCGGCCGCGAAGCCGTAAGCCCGATTGCCCAGATAGATCTGGTTCAGGTATATCTCGAAGATCTGGTCCTTGCTGAGCAGGTGCTCGAGCTTGAAGGTCAGCAGCACTTCGTAGATCTTGCGGGTGAGCGTCTTCTCGGAGCTCAGGTACACATTGCGAGCCACCTGCATGGTGATGGTCGAGGCGCCCTGGCTCTTCACCCGGTTCATGTTGGCGATCCCGGCGCGCACCAGGCCCTTGTAGTCGACCCCGCCGTGGTCGTAGAAGCGGGCGTCCTCGGCGGCCAGCACGGCGTCTTTCATTACTTTCGGAATGGTCGCGATGGGCGTGAGGTTGCGGCGTTCCTCCCCGAATTCGCCGATCAGGATGCCTTCGGAGGAGAACACCCGCAGCGGCAGCTTGGGCCGGTAGTCCGCCAGATCCGAGATGTCCGGCAGGTTCGGGTAGGCCACGGCCAGGGCTACCGCGACCACGCAGACCAGGGACACTGCGCCAGCGGCGGCGAGGCCCAGTCCCCACACCACGAAGCGCAGAAGCCAAGTCAGCCAGACAGGGCGCTGAGCAGGAGTGGAGGTCTTGGCAGGCCCGGTGGGGCGAATTTTTTCGGGCATGAAGGGAAGTTGGAGTCAGCGTCAATTATAAAAAGCGGGGGTCTCGAACGGTCCTCTTGAGCGACATAAAACCCAAGTACTCGCATTTGTGACGTAAGTTGTGAATCGAGGCTGTTACGTCCCCTTTTGACAACGCTTCACGCAACAACCGGGGCCGCGGCGCTTGGTTGGCCGTACGCCTCCTGCTAGCATGCAACCACACGCAAATATTTCTATTCGTTACAAACACAACGGGATTTAACTTGGCTGCTTTGGGATCGCTGTTCAGCCGTCAACCCGCGCCCCTGCTCGGGCTGGACGTCAGCTCATCCAGTGTCAAGCTGGTCGAGCTCGGCCGCGACGCCAGCGGCAAGTTGATTCTGGAACGTTGCGCGATCGAGCCCCTTGAGCGAGGCTGGATCACCGATGGCAATGTCGAGAAGTTCGACGAGGTGGCCGAGGCGGTTCGGCGTGCCGTGCGCAAGAGCGGAAGCCGTACCAAGAATGCCGCGCTCGCCCTGCCGCCCTCGGCCGTCATCACGAAGAAGATCGTCCTGCCCGGCGGCATGAGCGAGCAGGAGCTCGAGATTCAGGTCGAGTCCGAAGCCAACCAATACATCCCCTTTTCCCTCGACGAGGTGAGCCTTGACTTCTGCGTCATTGGGCAGAGCGCCAATTCCACCGGCGACGTCGAAGTCCTGATCGCCGCTTCGCGCAAGGAGAAGGTCCAGGACCGGCAGGGACTCGCGGAAGCGGCAGGCCTCAAGGCCGTGATCCTCGATGTCGAGTCCTATGCCTCGCGACTGGCGACGGCGCGGCTGATCGAGCAGTTGCCCGGCCAGGGGCGCGACGCCGTGGTGGCGCTGTTCGAGGTGGGTGCCTTCACCACCAGCATGCAAGTGCTTCGCAACCAGGAAGTGCTCTACGACCGGGACCAGGCCTTCGGCGGCGCCCAGCTGACACAGCTGATCGTTCGGCAGTACGGCTTTTCCGCGGAAGAGGCGGAGACCAAGAAGCGAAGCGGCGACTTGCCCGACGACTACGGCTCTGGGGTGCTCAAGCCCTTCGTTGCGAGCATTGCCCAGGAGATCGCGAGGGCGCTGCAGTTCTTCTTTACCAGCACGCCGCACAACCGCGTCGACTATGTGCTGCTGGCAGGCGGGTCAGCGGCGTTGCCGGGCCTTACCAGTGCCGTGACGCGGCAGACCTCCTTTGCCTGCTCGCTGGTCAATCCCTTCGACGGGATGGAAATCGGAAGCGGCATCCGCGAGAAGAAGGTCCGGCGCGAGGCGCCTTCGTACCTGACCTCATGCGGACTCGCAATGCGGAGGTTTCTGCAGTGATCTTGATCAACCTGCTCCCGCACCGGGAGGCTGCGCGCAAACGCCGTCGAGAAACGTTCTATGCGGCGCTCGGTGCTTCCGCTGTTGCGGGCTTCCTGATCGCGGGCGGCGCCTATCTCTGGTACCAGGCCCAGATCTCCAGCCAGCAGGACAAGAACAGTTTCCTCCAGGCCGAGATCAAGAAACTGGAAGCCGAGATCAAGGAGATCTCCACACTCCAGGCTGAAATTGCTGCCCTGCGCGCTCGCCAGCAGGCCGTCGAGGATCTCCAGGGCGACCGCAACATGCCGGTGCACCTGCTCAATGAACTCGTGCGGCAACTGCCCGACGGCGTCTACCTGACGAGCATGAAGCAGGACAACCAGACCGTCACTCTCCTGGGTCAGGCGCAGTCCAACGAGCGGGTGTCGGAGCTGTTGCGCAACCTGGGTAACAACAGCCCCTGGCTGGTCAAGCCGGAGTTGGTGGAAATCACCTCCGGCAATGTCAATCTGAGCCCCCGCGACCAGCGGCGCGTGGCGAACTTCACGATGCGCATCGGGCTCAAGCGGCCCACGGATGCGCAGAAGGCCGCTCCCGGAGCGGGCGGTGCGCCGGCGTCGGCTGCAGGCAAGGGCTGAGCGTCATCATGGCAACCCAACGCGCATCCTCCAACATCGATTTCGCCGGCGGTCTGCAGCGCTTCGGCGACCAGTTCCGCGGACTGAATCCGAACGATCCCTCGGTCTGGCCTCCGGTGCCACGCTATGCGCTGTGCGTGCTGGTCACGGCGCTGGTCCTGGTGGCCCTGTGGTTCGTCTGGCTCACCAATTCGAATGATGAGCTCGAGGCCGAGCGAGCCAAGGAAGTCGCGCTCAGGGCCGACTACCAGAAGAAGGTGGGCCAAGCCGCCAACCTCGAACTGCTGAAAAAGCAGCGCGAGCAGGTGCAGCAGTACGTGACGCTGCTCGAAAAGCAGCTCCCGAGCAAGGCCGAGATGGACGCCTTGCTCTCCGACATCAACCAGGCTGGTCTCGGCCGCAGCCTGCAATTCGAGCTGTTCCGTCCGGGCCAGGTGGTCGTGAAGGATTACTACGCCGAGTTGCCGATTGCCGTGCGCGTGACGGGCCGTTATCACGACGTGGGTTCCTTCGCGGCTGACATTGCCAATCTTTCGCGCATCGTGACCTTGAACAACCTGGCCGTCGTCCCCGGAAAAGATGGGATGCTGACGATGGACGCCACGGCGAGGACCTTCCGGTACCTGGACGACGAAGAGCAGGCGGCGCAGAAGCGCGCTGTGGCGGGAGCGAAGAAGAAATGAGCAGGCTTGCTTTTGCCCTGTGTGTCGGCATTGCGTTCGTCGGCTTGAGCGGCTGCATGGGCTCGGACCAGGAAGAGCTCCAGCAATGGATGGCCGAGCAGCGCGCGAATGTGCGACCCACGGTGCCGCCCATCACGGAACCCAAGAAATTCACGCCCCAGGCCTATACCGAGGCCACTGCGTTCGAGCCCTTCAACATGCAGAAGCTCACGCAGGCCTTGCGCCGCGACTCGGCCCAGCCGAGCACCTCGGGTCTCATCGCGCCAGAGCTGGCGCGCCGCAAGGAAGCCCTCGAGGCTTTCCCGCTCGATTCGATGGCAATGGTGGGCAGCATGAACCGAAATGGTCAGCCGGTGGCCCTCGTCACCGTCGACAAGCTGCTGTACCAGGTTCGGGTCGGAAACTATCTGGGACTCAACTACGGGCGCATCACCCGTATCAGCGAAACCGAACTCGCCTTGCGTGAAATCGTGCAGGACGCCGCCGGTGAATGGATCGAACGCGTGGCGACGCTGCAGTTGCAAGAGAGGTCGAAATGAAACCCAAGAATTCAAGGTTCGCGCGGTGGTCGCGCGTGGTCGGCGTCAGCCTGCTCGCGCTGGGCGCATCGGTGGCGGCGCATGCGCAGAACGCCATCGAGTCGGTTACCAGTTCCATGCAGTCTGGTGGCGAGGTCATCCGCGTCGACCTGACGCAACCGCTGGCCGCCGTTCCCACGGGCTTTGCGATCCAGACGCCGGCGCGCATCGCTCTCGACTTCCCCGGCGTGACGAACGCCATAGGTCGCTCGGCCATCGATGTCAACCAGGGCAATCTGCGTTCCATCAACGTGGTGCAGGCGGGTGAGCGTACCCGTCTGGTGCTGAACCTCAAGCAGGCTACCGCGTACAAGGCCGAGATCCAGGGCAAGTCGATCCTGGTTTCGCTGGAGCCCGTCCCGGGAGCCGCACTCGTGGCCTCGACGCCTCAAGCCTTCGCCGAGAACCGCAACCGCGACACGCTGCCGCTGCGCGACGTCGATTTCCGCCTGGGCTCGGACAACACCGGCCGCGTGGTAGTTGACCTGGCCAACAACCAGGTCGGCGTCGACATCCGCCAGCAGGGCCGCAGCCTGGTGGTGGAATTCACCAAATCGACGTTACCCGAGGGCCTGCGCCGGCGCCTCGATGTATCGGACTTCGGCACGCCGGTGCAGACCGTGACCACCCAGCAGGCCGGGGACCGCGTGCGCATGACCATCGAGCCCAAGGGTGATTGGGAGCACAGTGCCTACCAGAGCGAGAACCAGTTCGTCGTGGAGGTGCGCCCGCGCAAGGTGGATCCGACCAAGCTGACCCAGGGCGTGGGCTACACCGGCGAGAAGCTGTCGTTGAACTTCCAGAACATCGAGATTCGCTCGCTGCTTCAGGTGATTGCCGACTTCACCAACTTCAACATCGTGACCTCGGACTCGGTGACCGGTGCGCTGACCCTTCGCCTGAAGGACGTGCCTTGGGATCAGGCCCTGGACATCATCATGCAGGCGAAGAACCTCGGCATGCGCAAGAACGGCAGTGTGCTGTGGATCGCGCCCAAGGACGAAATCAACGCCAAGGAAAAGCTCGAGTTCGAGGCCCAGGCTGCCATCCAGAACCTGGAGCCCCTGCGCACCCAGTCCTTCCAGTTGAACTACACCAAGGCCGTAGCGATCGCGCAGGGCCTGACCGGCACGGGCGCTTCCGCCGGCGGCGGTTCCGGCACCACGACTCGCATCCTGAGTCCGCGCGGCAGCGTGATCGCCGAATCGCGAACCAACCAGCTCTTCGTGTCGGACATTCCTTCGCGCCTGCAGCAGGTCGCCGAACTCATCCAGAAGCTGGATATTCCGGTGCGCCAAGTGCTGATCGAGGCACGTATCGTCGAGGCCTCCGACACCTTCGGCAAGTCGCTGGGCGTGCGGCTCGGCGGCGGCATCTCTGGCGGCACGGTGGGTTCCAACAATGGGCGGCCGGTCTTCGGCAACATCGGCGCATTCCCGGTCGTCACGCCCGCCACCGCGACCGCGCAGGGCAGTGCGCTGACCACCTTCACCAACTCCAACTTCGTCAACCTGCCCTCCACCGGCGTGGCCGGCAACGGCAATGCGCCTGGCACCTTCGCGATCTCGCTGTTCAATTCCAGCTTCTCGCGCATGCTGAACCTGGAAATCTCGGCACTCGAGGCCGACGGCAAGGGCAAGGTGGTGTCGAGCCCCCGCGTGGTGACGGCCGACCAGACCAAGGCACTGATCGAGCAGGGCACCGAACTTCCCTACCAGGTCGCGACCTCCAGCGGCGCCACTTCGATCGCCTTCCGCAAGGCCAATCTCAAGCTCGAAGTCACGCCGCAGATCACGCCCGAGGGCAACATCATCCTGACGCTGGACGTCAACAAGGACACGGTCGGCCAGGCGACGACCGCCGGCTTCGCGATCAACACCAAGCACGTGCAGACCGAGGTGCTGGTCGAGAACGGCGGCACGGTGGTCATCGGTGGTATCTTCGAACTCACCGAAACCAACGATGAATCGCGCGTGCCGGTGCTCGGTGAAGTGCCCTATGTCGGGGCGCTGTTCCGCAAGCGCGAACGCGTTGCCAACAAGACCGAAATGCTCGTCTTTATCACCCCGAAGATGATTACTGACCGGAACGCCGCGCGCTAAGCGCGCGGGCCGTTCGCAGCACCGCGTGGCGGTCGCACTCGTCGGCTTGCCCGGCGCCGGAAAATCCGCGGTGGGCCGGCGTCTCGCGCAGCGCCTCCATCTGCCCTTCATCGACAGCGATGAGGTGATCGAGCGCCGCATCGGCTGTTCCATCCGGGATTACTTCGAGCGCGAGGGCGAGCAGAGTTTTCGTGACCTCGAGGAGAGCGTGATTGCCGAGCTGGCCACCTCAGCCCGCGGCATCGTCTCGACCGGAGGCGGCTGCGTGCTGCGCGAGGCGAATCGGATTCAGCTGCGCTCCCATTTCCACGTCATTTACCTGCGCTCTTCGCCCGAGGACCTCTTCAGGCGCCTGCGCCACGACGTCAAGCGGCCGCTGCTGCAGGTGGCGGACCCGCTGGGTCGGCTGCATGAGCTCTACAGTGCGCGCGACCCGCTTTACCGCGAGGCCGCCCATGATGTGGTCGAGACCGGCCGGCCTTCGGTCGCGACGCTTGTGAACATCATCGTGATGCAGTTGGAGCTCGCCGGCGTGATATCCCCGGGCTCCCGGAGCGATCCTGCGGGCTGAGCCGGGGCCGGACGCCATGCGCCTAAACTCGGAGCCATGCGAGTGTCCGCCTCCCCCGAATGCGTCGAGATCCCGCTCGGCGAGCGCAGCTATCCGATCCTGATCGGCAGCGAACTGCTCCGCGAGCCCGGGAGCTTCGATGCCGTGCCTGCCGCCGCCGCGGCGCTGATCGTCACGAACACCACGGTGGCGCCGCTTTATGGCGAGCGGCTGCGCACGGCGTTGGGCGGCCGCTTCCGGGCCGTGCACATGCTGGAACTGCCTGACGGCGAGACCCACAAGGACTGGCCCACGCTCAACCTGATCTTCGATGCCTTGCTGCGCCACGGCTGTGACCGCAAGACCGTGCTCTTCGCGCTCGGCGGCGGGGTGGTGGGCGACATGACCGGATTCGCCGCCGCCAGCTACATGCGAGGCGTTCCCTTCGTGCAGGTGCCCACCACCTTGCTCGCACAGGTCGATTCGTCGGTAGGCGGCAAGACGGCGATCAACCATCCACTCGGCAAGAACATGATCGGCGCCTTCTACCAGCCGCGCCTTGTCCTGTGCGATCTCTCCACGCTCGCCACGCTGCCGCCGCGCGAGCTCAGCGCGGGGCTGGCCGAGATCATCAAGTACGGTCCGATCTACGACATGCGCTTTTTCGACTGGATCGAAGAGAACATCGAAGCGCTGGTGGCGCGGGAGCCGGCCGCGCTGGCCTACGCGGTCCGGCGCAGCTGCGAGATCAAGGCCGCGGTCGTGGGGCAGGACGAGCGCGAGACCGGCCTGCGAGCGATCCTGAACTTTGGCCACACTTTCGGTCATGCCATCGAGGCGGGCATGGGCTATGGTCGCTGGCTGCACGGCGAAGCGGTCGGCTGCGGCATGGTCCTGGCCGCTGAGCTGTCGCGGCGGCTCGGCGGCGTCGATGCAGCCTTCGTCGGGCGACTGTCGGCGCTGATCGAGCAGGCGGGACTGCCCGTGGTCGCCCCCGCGCTCGGCGCCGAGCGCTACCTCGAGCTGATGCGCGTCGACAAGAAGTCCGAAGCGGGAGAGATCCGCTTCGTGGTGATCGACAAGCCCGGCTCAGCCGTCGTGCGCAGCGCTGCCGACGCCCTCGTGCGCGAGGTGCTGGCGCAGTGCTGTGCTGCCTGAATCGAGCATCGGGGCGACGATGAGCCTGGCCCCCCACGCCAGCCATCCGGCGCAGTCCCGCGGCCGGCGCCATGCCGAGGCCCCGGCTCCCACGCGCGATGTCTTCCAGCGCGACCGCGACCGGATCGTGCATTCCACCGCTTTCCGGCGGCTGGTCTACAAGACCCAGGTCTTCCTCAATCACGAAGGCGATCTTTTCCGCACCCGCCTTACCCATTCGCTCGAGGTTGCGCAACTGGGCCGCTCGATAGCGCGCTCGCTGCGGCTCAACGAGGACCTGGTGGAGGCCATCGCCCTGGCGCACGACCTGGGCCACACCCCCTTCGGCCATGCGGGGCAGGATGCGCTCGATGCCTGCATGGAGGCGCACGGCGGCTTCGAGCACAACCTGCAGAGCCTGCGGGTGGTGGATGCGCTCGAGCACCGCTATCCGCAGTACGACGGACTCAACCTGAGCTTCGAGACCCGCGAGGGCATCCTCAAGCATTGCTCGCGCGCCAACGCCGAGCGCCTGGAGGCCGCGGAGCCTGGCGGGTTGGGGCGCCGCTTCCTCGATCGCACGCAGCCGAGTCTCGAGGCGCAGTTGTGCAACCTCGCCGACGAGATCGCCTACAACGCGCACGACATCGACGACGGCGTGCGTTCCGGGCTCATCGGCCTCGAGAGGCTGGGCGAGGTGGCGCTTTTCAGCCGCTACCTGCGCGAGACGCTGGACGAGCATCCGCAGCTGCAGGGCCGGCGCGTGCTCTACGAAGCCATTCGGCGGATGCTGAGCGCGCAGGTCTACGACGTGATCGACGCCTCGCGCAGTGCGCTCGAGGCGGCTGCGCCTGGCGATGCGGATGACGTGCGCCGCGCAGCGCCGCTGGTGCTCTTCAGCGAGACCATGCGCGCCCAGTCCACCGAGCTCAAGCAGTTCCTCTTCCGCAACCTCTACCGGCATCCGCGCGTCGTGCAGACCACGAGCCGGGCGAAGGAGGTCGTCCGCGATCTGTTCATGGCCTACATCGACGATGCGCGGCAGATGCCGGCTTCCTACGCGCAGCGCGACGACCGGCATCGCGCAGTGGCCGACTACATCGCCGGCATGACCGACCGCTTCGCGATCCGCGAGTACGAGCGCCTCACGGGAAGGCGGTGGGACCAATGAGCCGCCCGGCCGTCACGAAGGCCGACAGCAGCGTACCCCGAGGCGAAGGTGCTCCAGTGGGCCGCACGACGTCGCACGCCCGCGTCCCCCGCACCGCCTTGGCCGTGGTGTTTGCCGGCGTGGCTGCGGCGCTGCACCTGGGCAAGCTGCCGCCCGCCGTGCCGGCGCTGCAGGCGACGCTGGGCGTCGATCTGGTTGAAGCAGGCTTCCTGCTGTCGCTGGTGCAGGTCGCCGGCATGTGCCTCGGCATGGTGTTCGGACTGGTGGCCGATGCCATCGGACTGCGTCGCAGCATGCTGGCGGGACTGGCCCTGGTAACCGGTGCGAGCGTGCTCGGCGGCTGGGTCGGGCGCACGGTCGATCCCGGCCCAGGCGCCATCCACTGTCTGCTCGCCTTGCGCGCACTCGAAGGCGTGGGCTTCTTGCTGGCGGTGATGCCCGGCCCGGGGCTGATCCGCGCCCTCTCGCCGCCGAGCGCGGAGAAGAAGGCGCTCGGGCTCTGGGGCGCCTACATGCCGCTGGGCGTGGCGCTGGCGCTCCTGCTCGGGCCTGCCCTGATCGCCTGGGGCGGGTGGCCGGGCTGGTGGTGGGTACTCTCGGCAATCTCGGCTGTCGCGGCGCTGTGGGTCCTGCTCGCGGTGCCGGCCGACCAGCGGCCAGCCACGTCGCCACCAACCGCCTCTTCGTTCTCGCGCTGGACTGCGCCCCTGCTCGACACGGCGCGCGCGAGCGGCCCTCGGACGCTGGCCCTGGCCTTCGGCGTGTACTCCGCGCAATGGATGGCCGTGATCGGCTTCCTTCCCGCGATCTATGCCGACGCCGGCGTGCCGGCCGCCTGGAACGCGGCGCTGACCGCGCTCGCCGCCGCGATGAACATCGTCGGCAATGTCGGCGGCGGCCGCTTCCTGCAGCATGGCGTTGCGCCGGAGCGCCTGCTGCGTTGGGGCTTCGTCGTCATGGCGCTGGGCGGCGTGGCGGCCTTCGCGCAGATCGGCATGTCCGGCAGCACCGCGAGCCTGCCGCCCTCGTTGCGCTACGCCGCCGTCTGCCTTTTCTCTCTGGCCGGCGGGATGATCCCGGCAACGCTCTTCATGCTCTCCACCCGGCTCGCGCCCAGTGCGTCGACGGTCTCCACGACCGTGGGGATGATGCAGCAGGCCTCTTCGCTCGGCCAGTTCATCGCGCCGCCGGCGGTCGCCTGGATCGCCCATCGGGCCGGCGGCTGGCAGTGGACCTGGTGCGTGACACTCGCATGTTCGCTGGCGGGCCTGGCGCTGGCGGCGCACCTGGTACCCGCGAGATCCCGGACGGGGACTGCAATATGAACGGCAATGCCATCATCACCGCGGCGCAGGCACAGGCGGACACGCAGCGCTGGCTCGAGCGCGCGGTCATCGGACTCAACCTCTGCCCCTTCGCAAAGGCTGTGCATGCGCGCGGTCAGATCCACTACGCGCTGTACCTGCACAAGGAGGAAGGCGGCTTGATCGACGCGCTGCTCGACGAAGCGCGGGCGCTGGCGGCCTGCCGTGCTTCCGACCGCGACACCACCCTCCTGATCGCGCCGAACACCCTGGCCGACTTCCTCGACTTCAACGATCTGGCGGCCCGCGCCGAGCGTCACCTGGCACGCGCCGGCTTCGAGGGCCAGTTGCAGCTCGCCAGTTTCCATCCACACTTCCAGTTCGCCGGCGCGGAGCCCGAAGACATCACCAATTCGACCAATCGCGCACCGTACCCGACGCTGCATCTGCTGCGCGAGGACAGCGTGAGCCGCGCCGTGGAGGCCTTCCCCGATGCGCAGGCGATCTTCAGGCGCAACATGCAGATCCTGGAGCAGCTCGGCCCCGAAGGCTGGGCAGCCCTGGATGTCGGCCCTGGCGGAGCGCAGCGATGAAAGACAAGGCCGTTGCCAAGGCCTCGAGGGCCGAAGCCGAGCTGCAGGAAGTCCTGCGTCCCGGCCAATCGATCGAACTGCTGAAGGAGCTGCACATCCTCACCCGCGAGGGGCGGCTCAACCAGGACTCGCGCCGCAAGCTCAAGCAGGTCTACCACCTGTTCCAGTTCATCGAGAAGCTGCTCGTCGAATTGCCGGAGGAGGGCGCGCTCGCGACCCTGGCCGACCACGGCGCCGGCAAGTCCTATCTCGGCTTCATCCTCTATGACCTGTTCTTCGGCCCGCGCGGCGGCGGTCAGGTGTACGGCATCGAGACGAGGGCCGAGCTGGTCGACAGGTCGCGCGCCCTGGCAAAGCGGCTGGGTTTCGATCGCATGGCCTTCCTCAACATCAGCGCCGCCGAATCGGCCGAGGCGGCCGAGCTCCCGGCGCAGATCGACGTGGTAACCGCGCTGCATGCCTGCGACACTGCCACCGACGATGCCATCGCCTTCGGACTCGCCAAGCAGGCGCGCTTCATGGTGCTCGTGCCCTGCTGCCAGGCGGAGGTCGCCGCCTGCCTGCGCCAGACCAAGGCGCTGTCACTGTCGCGCACGCCCCTTGCCGAACTCTGGCGCCATCCCCTGCACACGCGCGAGATCGGCAGCCAGCTCACCAATGTCCTGCGCTGCCTCTACCTGGAGGCCAACGGCTACCAGGTCACGGTCACCGAACTGGTGGGGTGGGAGCACAGCCTCAAGAACGAGCTGATCATCGCCCGCCGCACCGGCCAGCGCAAAGCCAGCGCCGCGGCCCGGCTCGAGCAGCTGCTGGCCGAGTTCGGGCTGGAGTCGCTGCTGGAGACGCGCTTCCGTCCGGGCTGATGTCGCCATGGCCCGCCTTCCCCGCCTCACCCTGGCCGAGCAGCCGCACCATGTGATTCAGCGCGGCAACAACGGCCAGGCCATCTTCGTCGACAACGCGGACCGCGAAATGCTGCTGGGCCTGCTCGGCGAGAACGCGGTGCGCTTCGGCATCGCGCTGCACGCCTACGTGCTGATGGACAACCACTACCACCTGCTGGCCACGCCGGCCAGCGTCGACGGGCTGCCGCTGTGGATGCAAGCAGTGGGCCGGTCCTACGTGCGCTACTTCAACGACCGGCATGGGCGCACCGGCACCCTGTGGGAGGGGCGCTACAAGTCCACGCTCATCCAGACCGATCGGTACCTGCTGACCTGCATGGCCTACATCGACCTGAATCCGGTGCGCGCCGGGCTCGTGGCCGATGCCCGCGACTATCCGTGGTCCAGCCATGCGCACTACGCCGGGCTGCGGCACGACAAGCTGGTGACGCCGCATCCGCTTTACTGGTCGCTGGGCAACACACCGTTCGCCCGTGAAGCCGCCTACGTCGATCTGGTGCGCGGCGGCGTTGCGGCGGCTGACCAGAACGTGCTGACCGAGGCCACGCTCCATGGGTGGGCCGCGGGCGATCGCGACTTCCTCGAGGCGCTTCAAAAAAATACCTTGCGGCGGGTCCTCAAGTCCCGGCCCGGGCGGCCCCCGGCTCCTCGACCCTGATTCAGAAGCCGTCCAGTCGGCGCATTCGCAGTAATGTGTCCCTATTTTTATTCCGAGTTCTGAAGTCGGCAATTAATTGGTATCTGACCCCAAATAAAGCACTTGGCATTGTTTGTGCAACGCAATATCCTTCCCTTCCCCGCGAAAAACTGAAGGAGTGCGCCCATGACCACGGCTGCCGAGATCGAGTATCTCCAACAAAACGGTCTCTATTCCGCCGCTGACGAGCACGACGCCTGCGGCGTCGGCTTCGTGGCCCACATCAAGGGCGAGAAAAGCCATTCGATCGTCCTGCAGGGCCTCAAGATTCTCGAGAATCTCGACCATCGCGGCGCAGTGGGCGCTGACAAGCTGATGGGCGACGGCGCCGGCATCCTGATCCAGCTGCCCGATGTCCTCTACCGCGACGAGATGGCGAAGCAGGGCGTGACGCTGCCTCCTCCCGGCGAATACGGAGTCGGCATGGTCTTTCTGCCGAAGGAGCACGCCTCGCGCGAGGCTTGCGAACAGGAGCTGGAGCGTGCCATCAAGGCCGAAGGCCAGGTGCTGCTGGGCTGGCGCGATGTCCCGGTCAATCGCGAGATGCCGATGTCGCCCGCCGTGCGCAAGAAGGAGCCGCTGCTGCGCCAGGTCTTCATCGGCCGCGGCAACGACGTGATCGTGCAGGACGCCCTGGAGCGCAAGCTCTACGTGATCCGCAAGACCGCCAGTGCCGCCATCCAGCGCCTGAAGCTCAAGCACAGCAAGGAATACTACGTTCCGAGCATGTCGAGTCGCACGGTGGTCTACAAGGGGCTGCTGCTGGCCGACCAGGTCGGCACCTACTACCTCGACCTGCAGGACAAGCGCTGCATCTCGGCCCTGGGCCTGGTGCACCAGCGCTTCTCGACGAACACCTTCCCCGAGTGGCCGCTGGCGCATCCCTACCGCTACGTCGCCCACAACGGCGAGATCAACACCGTCAAGGGCAACTACAACTGGATGAAGGCACGCGAGGGCGTGATGTCCTCCCCGGTTCTGGGCGCCGACTTGCAGAAGCTCTACCCCATCAGCTTCGCCGACCAGTCCGACACCGCCACCTTCGACAACTGCCTCGAGCTGCTCACCATGGCCGGCTACCCCATCAGCCAGGCCGTGATGATGATGATCCCCGAGCCCTGGGAGCAGCACGCGACCATGGACCCGCGCCGCCGGGCGTTCTATGAATACCACGCGGCCATGCTGGAGCCGTGGGACGGCCCGGCCTCGATCGTCTTCACCGACGGGCGCCAGATCGGAGCCACGCTCGACCGCAACGGCCTGCGGCCCTCGCGCTACTGCGTGACCGACGACGATCTGGTGATCATGGCTTCCGAATCCGGCGTGCTGCCGGTGCCCGAGCAGAAGATCGTGCGCAAGTGGCGCCTGCAGCCCGGCAAGATGTTCCTGATCGACCTGGAGCAGGGCCGCATGATCGACGACGAGGAGGTCAAGGCGACCCTCGCCAACAGCAAGCCCTACAAGCAGTGGATCGAGAACCTGCGCATCAAGCTCGACAGCGTCGAGGCGCATGCCATCTCGGCGCCGGTGAGCCAGGTCAGCCTGCTGGACCGCCAGCAGGCCTTCGGCTACACGCAGGAGGACATCAAGTTCCTGATGAGCCCAATGGCCGCCGCCGGCGAGGAAGGCATCGGTTCCATGGGCAACGACAGCCCGCTGGCCGTGCTGTCCAACAAGAACAAGCCGCTCTACAACTACTTCAAGCAGCTGTTCGCGCAGGTCACGAACCCGCCCATCGACCCGATCCGCGAGGCCATCGTGATGTCGCTGGTGTCCTTCATCGGCCCGAAGCCGAACCTGCTGGACATCAACCAGGTCAACCCGCCGATGCGGCTCGAGGGGAGCCAGCCGATCCTCGACTTTGCCGACATGGCGAAGCTGCGCGACATCGGCGCCTACACGCAGGGCAAGTTCAAGAGCTACACGCTCGACATCACCTACCCGCTCGCGTGGGGCGAGGAGGGCGTGGAGGCCAAGCTGGCATCGCTGTGTGCCGAGGCGGTCGATGCAATCAAGGGCGGCCACAACATCCTGATCGTGAGCGACCGTGCGGTCAGTGCCACGCAGATCGCCATTCCCGCGCTGCTGGCGCTGTCGGCCATCCACCAGTACCTGGTGCGCGAAGGCTTGCGCACCACCGCCGGCCTGGTGGTCGAGACCGGCTCGGCGCGCGAGGTCCATCACTTCGGCGTGCTGGCCGGCTACGGAGCCGAGGCGGTGCACCCGTACCTCGCGATGGAAACGCTCTCCGCGATGCACGAGGACCTGTCCGGCGACCTGAGCGCCGAGAAGGCGATCTACAACTACGTCAAGGCGATCGGCAAGGGCCTGTCCAAGATCATGTCGAAGATGGGCGTCAGTACCTACATGAGCTACTGCGGCGCCCAGCTTTTCGAAGCCATCGGCCTCAACAGCGACACGGTGGCCAAGTACTTCACCGGCACCGCCAGCCGGGTCGAAGGGATCGGCGTCTTCGAGATCGCGCAGGAAGCCATCCGCATGCACAAGGCAGCCTTCGGCGACGACCCGGTGCTCGCCCACATGCTCGACGCCGGCGGCGAGTACGCCTGGCGCACGCGCGGCGAAGAGCACATGTGGACGCCCGACGCGATCGCCAAGCTGCAGCACAGCACGCGCGCCAACAACTTCAACACCTACAAGGAATACGCGCAGCTCATCAACGACCAGAACCGGCGCCACCTCACGCTGCGAGGCCTTTTCGAGTTCAGGATCGATCCGGCGAGGGCGATTCCCGTGGACGAGGTCGAGCCCGCGAGCGAGATCGTCAAGCGCTTCGCCACCGGCGCGATGTCGCTGGGCTCCATCAGCACCGAGGCGCACGCGACGCTGGCCGTGGCGATGAACCGCATCGGCGGCAAGAGCAACACCGGCGAGGGCGGCGAAGACCCGGCGCGCTATCGCAACGAGCTCAAGGGCATCCCCATCAAGGTGGGCGACACCCTCAAGAGCGTGATCGGCGAGGCCAACGTCGAAGTCGACCTGCCGCTGACGGACGGCGACTCGCTGCGCTCGAAGATCAAGCAGGTCGCCTCCGGCCGCTTCGGCGTCACCGCGGAGTACCTGGCCTCGGCCGACCAGTTGCAGATCAAGATGGCGCAGGGCGCCAAGCCTGGCGAGGGCGGCCAGCTGCCCGGCGGCAAGGTCTCCAACTACATCGGCCAGCTGCGCTACTCGGTGCCCGGCGTGGGCCTGATCTCGCCGCCGCCGCACCACGACATCTACTCGATCGAGGACCTGGCGCAGCTCATCCATGACCTGAAGAACGTCGCTCCGCATGCCAGCGTGAGCGTCAAGCTGGTCAGCGAGGTCGGCGTAGGCACCATCGCGGCCGGCGTCGCCAAGTGCAAGAGCGACCACGTCGTGATCGCCGGTCATGACGGCGGCACCGGCGCCTCGCCCTGGTCGTCGATCAAGCACGCGGGCAGCCCCTGGGAAATCGGCCTGGCCGAGACCCAGCAGACCCTGGTGCTCAACCGCCTGCGCGGCCGCATCCGCGTGCAGGCCGACGGCCAGATGAAGACCGGCCGCGATGTGGCCATCGGCGCGCTGCTGGGCGCCGACGAGTTCGGCTTCGCGACGGCACCGCTGGTGGTCGAGGGCTGCATCATGATGCGCAAGTGCCACCTCAACACCTGCCCGGTCGGCGTGGCCACGCAGGACCCGGTGCTGCGCAAGAAGTTCTCGGGCAAGCCCGAGCATGTCGTGAACTTCTTCTTCTTCGTCGCCGAGGAAGTGCGCCAGATCATGGCGCAGCTGGGCATCCGCAAGTTCGACGACCTGATCGGCCGCGCCGATCTCCTCGACACCAAGAAGGGGATCGAGCACTGGAAAGCCCGCGGCCTGGACTTCAGCCGCCTCTTCGCGCAGCCGAACGTGCCGGCCGACGTGCCGCGCTACCACGTCGAGGCGCAGGACCACGGCCTTGCGAAGAGCCTGGACAACAAGCTCATCGAGAAGTCGCGCCCCGCCATCGAGAAGGGCGAGAAGGTGCAGTTCATCGAGGTGGCGCGCAACGTCAACCGCTCGGTCGGCGCCATGCTCTCGGGGGCGCTGACCAAGGTGCATCCGCAAGGCCTGCCCGACGACTCGATCCGCATCCAGCTCGAGGGCACGGGCGGCCAGTCCTTCGGTGCCTTCCTGGCGCGGGGCATCACGCTCTACCTGATCGGCGACGCCAACGACTACACCGGCAAGGGCCTGTCGGGCGGCCGCGTGGTGGTGCGCCCCAGCCTGGACTTCCGCGGCGAGGCCACGCGCAACACCATCGTCGGCAACACCGCCCTCTATGGCGCGACCACCGGCGAGGCCTTCCTCAGCGGTGTCGCGGGCGAGCGCTTCGCGGTGCGCCTGTCCGGTGCCACCGCGGTGGTCGAAGGCACGGGCGACCACGGCTGCGAGTACATGACCGGCGGCACGGTGGTGGTACTCGGCAAGACCGGACGCAACTTCGCGGCCGGCATGAGCGGCGGCGTCGCCTTCGTCTACGACGAGGACGGCCAGTTCGCCACCCGCTGCAACCTGGCGATGGTCTCGCTCGACAAGGTGCTGACCTCGGCCGAGCAGACGGCGAGCGTGCACCGCAAGATCTGGCACGAGGGCGAGACCGACGAGGCCAGGCTCAAGAAGCTGCTGGAGGATCATCACCGCTGGACCGGCAGCAAGCGCGCGCGCGAACTGCTCGACACCTGGGCCGTGGCGCGCACGCGCTTCGTCAAGGTGTTCCCGAACGAGTACAAGCGCGCATTGGCCGAGATCCACGACCGCAAGGTCGAGCTCACGAGCAGCGGCAACAACGCGCACGTAGGGCTCGAGCCGCACGCGATGACGAAGCCGGCCATCGCTGCCTGAGCACCGCGACAGACGTAGAACAGAACCAGGAAATCACGATGGGAAAAATCACGGGCTTCATGGAGCACGAGCGCATCGAGGAGGGCTACAAGCCCGTCGAGGAACGCGTCAAGCACTACAAGGAATTCGTCATCGGCCTCGATGCGCAGCAGGCCGAGGTGCAGGGCGCGCGCTGCATGGACTGCGGCACGCCCTTCTGCAACAGCGGCTGCCCGGTCAACAACATCATTCCGGACTTCAACGACCTGGTCTACCGCAACGACTGGCAGAGTGCCTTCGCGGTGCTGGACTCGACCAACAATTTCCCCGAGTTCACCGGCCGCATCTGCCCCGCGCCCTGCGAGGCGGCCTGCGTACTCAACGTGAACGACGATCCGGTCGGCATCAAGTCGATCGAGCACGCGATCATCGATCGCGCGTGGGAGGAGGAGTGGGTTGCACCGCGCCCCGCCAAGCACAAGACCGGCAAGAAGGTCGCGGTAGTGGGCTCCGGCCCGGCCGGCATGGCGGCCGCGCAGCAGCTCGCCCGCGTCGGCCACGACGTCACCTTGTTCGAGAAGAATGACCGCATCGGCGGCCTGCTGCGCTACGGCATCCCCGACTTCAAGATGGAGAAGGTGCACATCGATCGCCGCATCGAGCAGATGAAGGCCGAAGGCGTCGTGTTCCGCACCGGCGTGGTGGTGGGCGCTGCCAAGGACCCGCTGGGCAAGGGCTCCAAGGTCACCAACTGGGCCAAGGAGACGGTGACGCCCGAGCAGCTCGACAAGGAATTCGACGCCGTTGTCCTGACGGGCGGCGCAGAGCAGTCGCGCGACCTGCCGGTACCCGGACGCGATCTCGACGGCATTCATTTCGCGATGGAGTTCCTGCCCCAGCAAAACAAGATCAATGCCGGGGACAAGGTCAAGGGCCAGATCCGCGCGGACGGCAAGCACGTGATCGTGATCGGCGGCGGCGACACCGGCTCCGACTGCGTGGGCACCAGCAACCGCCACGGTGCCGCCAGCGTCACCCAGTTCGAGCTGATGCCGCAGCCGCCGGAAGAAGAGAACCGGCCGCTGACCTGGCCGTACTGGCCCTACAAGCTGCGCACCAGCTCCAGCCACGAGGAGGGCTGCGAGCGCGAGTTCGCGATCTCCACCAAGGAGTTCATCGGCGACAAGGGCAAGGTCACCGGCCTCAAGACCGTGCGCGTCGAGTGGAAGGACGGCAAGATGATCGAGGTTCCCGGCACGGAAACGGTGCTCAAGGCCGACCTGGTACTGCTGGCCATGGGCTTCGTGAGCCCCGTCGCCGGCGTGCTGGATGCCTTCGGCGTCGAGAAGGACGCCCGCGGCAACGCCAAGGCCAGCGTCGACTTCGCCGGTGGCTATGCGACCAACGTCCCCAAGGTGTTCGCCGCCGGCGATATCCGCCGCGGGCAGTCGCTGGTGGTGTGGGCGATCCGCGAAGGGCGCCAGGCAGCCCGCGCGGTCGACGAGTTCCTGATGGGCTACAGCGACCTGCCGCGCTGAAATGCTGAATTAGGTGGGGATTAGCCCCTTACTTCGGTGGATGGGCACGGCCTGTGCTTCATTTATCATGGTTGACCACCGCGAGCCGGGGATGCCTCAGGCGCCCCGGCTTTTCTGTTGTCCATGAACCCACCCGAGCCCTCACTGGTTGAATTCCGCGATGTCCGTTTCGGCTACGGCGAACGCGCGATCCTCGACGGCGTCTCCTTCACCGTGCCCCGCGGCAAGGTGACGGCGCTCATGGGGGCTTCCGGCGGCGGCAAGACCACCGTGCTGCGCCTGGTTGGCGGCCAGGCGCGCGCGCAGCGCGGCGAGGTGCTGTTCGACGGCCAGGACATCGGCAAGATGGACAGCAATGCGCTCTATGCTGCGCGTCGCCGCATGGGCATGCTGTTCCAGTTCGGTGCCCTGTTCACCGACATGAGCGTGCTCGACAACGTCGCCTTCCCCTTGCGCGAGCACACGCGGCTGCCCGAGGCGCTGGTGCGCGACATCGTGCTCATGAAGCTCGACGCCGTCGGGCTGCGCGGCGCGCGCCACCTGATGCCCAGCGAGATCTCCGGCGGCATGGCGCGACGCGTGGCGCTGGCCCGGGCGATCGCGCTCGACCCCGACCTGGTCATGTACGACGAGCCCTTCGCTGGCCTCGACCCGATCTCGCTGGGCACCGCCGCCCGCCTGATCCGCCAGCTCAACGACACGCTGGGGCTGACCAGCGTCGTGGTTTCGCACGACCTGGAAGAGACCTTTCGCATCGCGGATCACGTGATCATCCTGGCCAATGGGGGCATTGCAGCGCAGGGCCGGCCGCAAGAGGTGCGCCAGAGCAGCGATCCGCTGGTCCACCAGTTCGTCAATGCGCTGCCCGAGGGGCCGGTCCATTTCCATTACCCGGGCGTTCCGGTGGAGCAGGACTTCGGCAACAACGCCGGGGGAGGGCACGCATGAGCTGGTACCGGCCGGCCGACGTGGGATTCGCCGCGCGTTCCAAGCTGGGCGATCTCGGCATGGGCGCGCGCCTGTTCCTGCGCCTCACGCTGCGCGGTGCGGCCAGCCTGCGCCGCTTCGGACTGGTACGCGACCAGATCCATTTTCTCGGCAACTATTCGCTCGCCATCATCGCCGTCTCGGGCCTCTTCGTCGGCTTCGTGCTGGGCCTGCAGGGCTACTACACATTGCAGCGCTACGGCTCCTCGGAGGCGCTGGGACTGCTCGTGGCACTGAGCCTGGTGCGCGAACTCGGCCCGGTGGTCTCGGCGCTGCTGTTCGCCGGCCGCGCAGGCACCTCCCTGACCGCGGAGATCGGGCTCATGAAGGCTGGCGAGCAGCTCAGCGCCATGGAAATGATGGCGGTCGACCCGGTGCAGCGCATCCTGGCGCCGCGCTTCTGGGCCGGCGTCATCACCATGCCCCTGCTGGCGGCCGTGTTCAGCGCGGTCGGCGTGATCGGCGGCTGGGTGGTCGGCGTGCTGATGATCGGCCTGGATTCAGGCGCGTTCTGGGGCCAGATGCAGGGCGGCGTCGATATCTGGAAGGACGTGGGCAACGGCGTGGTCAAGAGCATCGTCTTCGGCTTCACCGTTACCTTCATCGCGCTGCTGCAGGGGTTCGGCGCGCAGCCGACGCCCGAGGGCGTGTCGCGCGCCACCACCCGCACCGTGGTGGTGGCCTCGCTCGCGGTCCTGGGACTCGACTTCCTGCTGACCGCGATGATGTTCAGTATCTAGAAAACAAGGGCACGCCATGCAACATTCCAAGAATGACGTCTGGGTCGGCCTGTTCGTGCTTATCGGCGCGGCAGCGCTGCTGTTCCTCGCGCTCCAGTCCGCGAACCTGCTGAGCCTGAACTTCCAGAAGACCTATTCCGTCAGCGCTCGTTTCGACAACATCGGCGGGTTGAAGCCGCAGACCGCGGTCAAGAGCGCGGGCGTGGTCGTCGGCCGCGTCGAATCGATCACGTTCGATGACAAGAATTTCCAGGCCAGCGTCACGCTGGCGTTGCAGAGCCGTTACAGTTTTCCCAAGGACAGCTCCCTCAAGATCCTGACCAGTGGCCTGCTCGGCGAGCAGTACATCGGGATCGAGGCGGGGGCCGAGGAGAAGACCCTCCAAGCCGGCGACACCATCACCTCGACGCAGTCGGCGGTGGTGCTGGAGAACCTGATTGGACAGTTTCTCTACAGCAAGGCGGCTGAGGGCAGCACGCCATCGGGCAACGGCAACAAGAAATGAAACCACGATCCCCCCTCGATCTGCCGTGCGTGCTGCGCGGCACCGCCCCGGCCCTGCGCTACCTGGGCGCCATTGCAGCGCTGGCACTGGCCACCGGCTGCGCCTCCGGGCCCAAGGCCAATCCGGCCGACCCGTTCGAACCCTTCAACCGCGGCGTCATGCGCTTCAACGACGTCGTGGACGACGCCGTGCTGGTGCCGGCGGCGACGGCCTATCGCCGTGCGCTGCCTTCCGTCGTGCGCCGTGGGGTCAACAATTTCTTCGGCAACCTGTCCGATGTGTGGAGCTTTGCCAACAGCGTGTTGCAGCTCAAGCTGGAGCACAGTGCCCAGACCTTCATGCGCGTGAACGTCAACACCATCTTCGGGCTCGGCGGGCTGCTGGATATTGCCACCGAGGCCGGCATCGACCGCCATTCGGAAGACTTCGGCCAGACCCTCGGCCGATGGGGCGTGCCGAGCGGCCCGTACGTCGTGCTGCCGTTGCTGGGCTCTTCGACGCTGCGCGACACCGCGGCGTTGACGATCGATCGGCAGGGCGACCTGCTCAACCAGATGCACGACGTGCGGTGGCGCAACTCGCTCTACTTTGTTCGCGTGATCGACGCGCGCTCCAACTATCTGCGTGCGAGCCAGCTGCTCGACGATGCGGCGCTCGACAAGTACACGTTCACGCGCGATGCCCATCTGCAGCGCCGAAAGAACGACGTGCATGACGGGGACTTGCCGAACGAGGGCAATTGACCATGTATCCGGCGCTTGCATCCCGTTGCGCGCTTTGCACGGGGGCCGGAACCCCATTGACAACCCTCTGCTCCAATTCTTCACGGGCCACATGGGCTCGAGACTTTCAACAAGGGAACCATCGATGAATCAGATCCTGCAACGACGCTCCATTGGGCGCCTGATGCTGGCCGGCCTGCTGCTCGCAGGCGCCGCCGTCTTCGTGCGGCCTGTCCACGCCGCCGACGAGGCGCCGGACGCGCTGGTCAAGCGCCTGTCGACGGACGTGCTCGATACCATCAAGGCCGACAAATCGATCAAGGCCGGCGACGTCAACAAGATCATGGTCCTGGTCGACACCAAGATCATGCCGAACGTCAACTTCCAGCGCATGACCGCATCCGCCGTCGGGCCGGCCTGGCGCCAGGCCACGCCCGAGCAGCAGCAGCGCCTGCAGGAAGAGTTCAAGAAGCTGCTGGTGCGCACCTATGCCGGGGCGCTCGACCAGGTCAGCGACCAGAGCGTGGCTGTGCGTCCCTTCCGCGGCTCGCCCGACGACAAGGAAGTGCTGGTGCGCACGGAAGTTCGCGGCGGCGGCGACCCGGTGCAGCTCGACTACCGTCTCGAGAAGACGCCTGGCGAGGCGGGCGGTTGGAAGATCTACAACCTCAACGTGCTCGGCGTGTGGCTGGTCGATACCTACCGCAGCCAGTTCGCGCAGGAGATCAACGCCAAGGGCATCGACGGCCTGATCGTCGCACTGACGGAGCGCAACAAGCGCAACGGCAAGGGTTGAGCCGCCCGATGCTGGTCCTGCCGCCCAAGCTCACGCACGACGAGGCGCCCGCCTGCGTGCTCATGCTGCGGCAAGGGCTCGCGGGGCAGGCCGCATCGTCGACTGTGGTCGACGCAAGTGCGCTCGCGCAGTTCGATTCCTCGGCGCTCGCGGTCCTGCTCGAATGCCGCCGCGAATCCAATGCGCTGGGCCGCGGCTTCGCAGTGAAGGGCTTGCCGCCGCGTCTGCGCGAACTCGCGTCGCTGTACGGCGTGGCGGGCCTTCTGCCCGCCGCGCCATGATCCAGCGGCCGAGGTGGGCCGGCAGGCCTTTGTCCCGCCCGAAAGCGGAAAAGCGGCAGGGCCCTAAAATCGCGGGCTCCCATGCCTGCGATCTCCTTCCAATCGGTCTCCAAGACCTATCCTGCCTCGCGCCAGCAGCGTGCCGAGGGAAAACCCGGCCTGCGTGCCGTCGATGAGGTCACGTTCCAGATCGAGGAGGGCGAGTTCTTCGGTCTGCTGGGGCCCAACGGCGCCGGCAAGACCACGCTGATCAGCATGCTGGCCGGCCTGTCCAGGCCGAGCGCGGGCTCCATCAGCGTCCATGGCTTCGATGTGCAGCGCGACTATCGCCAGGCACGCCGCAAGCTCGGGGTGGTGCCGCAGGAGCTGGTCTTCGACCCCTTCTTCAATGTGCGCGAGTCCCTGCGCATCCAGTCGGGCTACTTCGGCATCAAGGACAACGACGACTGGATCGACGAGCTGCTGAGCAGCCTCGGCCTGGCCGACAAGGCCGGCGCCAACATGCGCCAGCTCTCCGGCGGCATGAAGCGGCGCGTGCTGGTCGCCCAGGCGCTGGTGCACAAGCCGCCGGTGATCGTGCTGGACGAGCCCACGGCCGGCGTCGATGTGGAGCTGCGGCAGACGCTGTGGCAGTTCGTCGCCAAGCTCAACAAGCAGGGCAGCACGGTGCTGCTGACAACCCACTATCTCGAGGAAGCGGAGGCGCTGTGCCACCGCATCGCGATGCTCAAGCAGGGCCGGGTGATCGCGCTGGACCGCACCAGCGAGCTGCTGCGTTCGGCCGCCAGCAACGTGCTGCGCTTCAAGACCGACGGCATGCTGCCCTGGGAACTGGCCCAGCACGCGCGCATCACGGGCCGGATCGTGCAGCTGCCGGCGCAGAACGCGCGCGAGGTCGAGCAATTGCTGGCCGCGATCCGCGAGGCCGGGCTGGACGTGGAAGATGTCGAGATGCGCAAAGCTGACCTCGAAGATGTGTTCATCGACCTGATGGCGGGCGAACAGACGCCCTTGGAGGTCGCCCGATGAACGCCGGGCCGGGCCGCCCCAAGGGCAGCGAGGACACGATGTGCCGAGCGTGGGGGCGCCCATGATGGTTCACGCATTGGGCTGGCGCGCCCTGCTCTACAAGGAAACGCTGCGCTTCTGGAAGGTCGGCTTCCAGACCGTCGGCGCGCCGGTGCTCACCGCGTTGCTCTACCTGATGGTCTTCGGCCATGTGCTCGAAGGCCGCGTCACGGTCTACGGCTCCGTCAGCTACACGGCCTTCCTGGTGCCGGGCCTGGTGATGATGAGCGTGCTGCAGAACGCCTTCGCGAACAGTTCGTCGTCCATCATCCAGAGCAAGATCATGGGCAACCTGGTCTTCATCCTGCTCACGCCGCTGTCCCACTGGGGGTGGTTCCTGGCCTATGTGGGTTCTTCCATCGTGCGCGGGCTGGTGGTGGGGCTGGGCGTGTTCGCGGTGACGGCCTTCTTCGCCGTGCCGGGCTTCGTCGCGCCGTTGTGGATCGCGGTCTTTGCCTTCCTGGGCGCCGCCATCCTCGGCACGCTGGGGCTGATCGCCGGGCTCTGGGCCGAGAAGTTCGACCAGATGGCCGTGTTCCAGAACTTCCTGATCATGCCGATGACCTTCCTCTCGGGCGTGTTCTATTCCATCCATTCGCTGCCCGCCTTCTGGCAGACGGTGAGCCACCTGAACCCCTTTTTCTACATGATCGACGGCTTCCGCTACGGCTTCTTCGGCGTCAGCGACATCTCGCCCTGGGTGAGCCTGGCCATCGTCGGCGGCGCCTGGCTGGTGGTGAGCGCGATCGCGGTCCACCTGCTGCGCATCGGCTACAAGATCCGGGGCTGAGAATGTTGGCCCCCAGGCTTTTCACTCGCTGCGCTCGTGCAACGCCACCCCCCGAGGGGGCTGGGCCGCCTTGGGGCGGCCCGGCGGCGGCCCCCTTCCCACTATGACTGCCGAAGAGCTCCAATCCATCATCCAAGCCGGCCTGCCCTGCGAGCACATCACGCTCGAAGGCGACGGCCGCCACTGGTACGCGACCATCGTTTCCACCGAGTTCGAGGGCAAGCGCGCGATCCAGCGACACCAGCGCGTCTATGCCACCCTCGGTGCCAAAATGCACACCGACGAAGTGCATGCGCTCTCGATGAAGACCTTCACGCCCGCCGAATGGGCGGCTCAAAACTCCTAATTCGCTCGCTGGATCTTTCATGGACAAACTCCTGATTCGCGGCGGGCGCCAGCTCCGCGGCGAGGTGCTCATTTCCGGCGCGAAGAACGCGGCCCTGCCGGAGCTCTGCGCGGCGCTCCTGAGCGATCGTCCCGTCACCCTGCACAACGTGCCGCGCCTCAACGACGTCACGACCATGCTCAAGCTGCTGCGCAACATGGGCGTGGCGGCCGAGCGCAACGACAACGGCACGGTGCATCTCGACGCCGGTGCGCTGCACACGCCCGAGGCGCCGTACGAACTGGTGAAGACGATGCGGGCCTCGGTTCTCGCGCTGGGCCCGCTGCTGGCCCGCTTCGGCAAGGCGCGGGTCTCGCTGCCGGGCGGCTGCGCCATCGGCTCGCGTCCGGTCGACCAGCACATCAAGGGCCTGCAGGCGATGGGCGCCGAGATCGTGGTCGAGCACGGCTACATGGTGGCGGGCCTCGCAGGCGGCCGCCGTCGCCTGCACGGCGCGCGCATCACCACCGACATGGTGACCGTCACCGGCACCGAGAACTTTCTGATGGCCGCGGCGCTCGCCGACGGCGAGACCGTGCTGGAGAACGCCGCGCAGGAACCCGAGATCACCGACCTGGCCGAGATGCTGATCGAGATGGGCGCGAAGATCGAAGGCCACGGTACCCGCCGCATCCGCATCCAGGGGGTGGAGAAGCTGGGCGGCTGCACCCACGGCGTGGTGGCCGACCGCATCGAGGCCGGCACATTCCTGTGCGCCGTGGCCGCCACCGGGGGCGAGGTGCTCCTGCGCCACGGCCGTGCCGACCACCTCGACGCGGTGATCGAGAAGCTGCGCGAAGCCGGTGCGCAGGTGGAGGCGGTGGAAGAGGGCATTCGCGTGCGCAGCCAGGGCCGCCTGAAGGCGCAGAGCTTCCGCACCACCGAGTACCCCGGCTTCCCGACCGACATGCAGGCCCAGTTCATGGCGCTCAACGTGATCGCCGAAGGCACCTCGACCGTGACCGAGACGATCTTCGAGAACCGATTCATGCATGTCGACGAGATGCTGCGCCTGGGCGCCAGGATCCAGACCGACGGCAAGGTGGCGGTGATCGAGGGTGTGCGCCAGCTGTCCGGCGCCACCGTGATGGCGACCGACCTGCGTGCTTCCGCCAGCCTGGTGATCGCCGGGCTGGTGGCCGAGGGCGAAACTTTGGTCGACCGCATCTACCACCTGGACCGCGGCTACGACCGCATGGAAAGCAAGCTGCGCGGGCTGGGTGCCGACATCGAGCGCGTGGCCGGGCGGGCGGAGCACCAGCCGTGATCACGCTCGCGTTGTCCAAGGGGCGCATCTTCGACGAGACCCTGCCGCTGCTGGCCGCCGCCGGCATCGAGGTCAGCGAGGATCCGGAAAAATCGCGCAAGCTGATCCTCGCCACCACCCGCCCCGAGGTGCGCGTGGTGCTGGTGCGGGCATCGGACGTGCCTACCTATGTGCAGTACGGCGGCGCGGACCTGGGTGTAACCGGCCTGGACGTGCTGCTCGAGCACGGCAACCAGGGCCTCTACCAGCCGCTCGACCTGCGCATCGCCGCCTGCCGCCTGAGCGTGGCGGTGCGCGCCGACTACGACTACGCCTCGGCCGTGCGCCAGGGCTCGCGCATCAAGGTCGCGACCAAGTACGTCGGCCTCGCACGCGAGTTCTTCGCCAGCAAGGGCGTGCACGTGGACCTGATCAAGCTCTACGGCAGCATGGAGCTGGCGCCGCTCACCGGCCTGGCGGATGCCATCGTCGACCTGGTGTCGACCGGCAATACGCTCAAGGCCAACCACCTGGTCGAAGTCGAGCGCATCATGGACATCAGCGCGCGCCTGGTGGTCAACCAGGCCGCGCTCAAGCTCAAGCAGGCGCCGATCCGGCACATCATCGACGCCTTCGCCTCCGCCATCCCTTCCGCCTGACATGAAATGCCCCCACGCTCATCACGTCGTGTATCGCTGCCCCCCGAGGGGGCGCTCAGCGCCCTTCGGGCGGCCGGGCGGGCGCTGACATGAACGTGAAAGCCGCCCCCGCCCGCCTGTCGACTGCCTCCGCCGGCTTCGAAGCCGATTTCCAGGCGCGGTTGCACTGGTCGGCCGACACCGATGCCGCGATCGAGCAGGTCGTGGCCGACATCCTGGCCGATGTGCGCCGGCGCGGCGACGCGGCCGTGCTCGACTGCACGCGGCGTTTCGACCGGCTCGACGTCGACAGCCTGGAAGCACTGGAATTGAAGGCGCCCGAGCTGCGCGCGGCCTTCGAGGCGCTGCCGGTGGCCCAGCGCGAAGCCCTGGAGGCTGCCGCAAGCCGCGTGAGGAGCTATCACGAGGCTCAGAAGAAGGCCAGCGGCGAGAGCTGGAGCTACCGCGATGCCGATGGCAGCCTGCTGGGCCAGAAGGTCACGCCGCTGGACCGCGTCGGCATCTACGTGCCGGGCGGCAAGGCCGCCTATCCGTCGAGCGTGCTCATGAACGCGATTCCCGCGCACGTGGCCGGCGTCGGCGAGATCATCATGGTCGTTCCGACGCCGGGCGGCGAGAAAAACCTCCTCGTGCTTGCCGCCGCCCACGTGGCCGGCGTCACGCGTGCCTTCACCATCGGCGGCGCCCAGGCCGTGGGCGCACTGGCCTACGGCACCGCCACCGTCCCGGCAGTCGACAAGATCACCGGCCCCGGCAACGCCTACGTGGCTGCCGCCAAGCGGCGGGTGTTCGGCACCGTGGGCATCGACATGATCGCCGGGCCGAGCGAGATCCTGGTGCTGGCCGACGGCAGCACGCCGCCCGACTGGGTGGCGATGGACCTGTTCAGCCAGGCCGAGCACGACGAGCTCGCGCAGAGCATCCTGCTGTGCCCCGACGTCGACTACATCGACCAGGTGCAACGGGAGATCGACCGGTTGCTGCCCTCGATGCCACGCGCTGCGATCATCGCCGCCTCGCTCAACGGCCGCGGCGCACTGATCCACACGAAGAGCATGGAAGAGTCCTGCGCGATCAGCAACCGCATAGCGCCCGAGCACCTGGAGGTCAGCAGCCGAGAGCCGCATCGCTGGGAGCCGCTGCTCAGGCACGCCGGCGCGATCTTCCTCGGCGCCTACACCAGCGAAAGCCTGGGCGACTACTGCGCTGGCCCCAACCACGTGCTGCCCACCAGCGGCACGGCGCGCTTCAGCTCGCCGCTGGGGGTCTACGACTTCCAGAAGCGCTCCAGCCTGATCGAAGTCAGCGAGGCGGGCGCGCAGCCGCTGGGCCGCATCGCCGTGACCTTGGCCGAAGGGGAAGGCCTGGCGGCGCACGCCGAGGCCGCCCGCATGCGCCTGCGTTGAGGGGGCTGGCATGGCGATCCCGGCGCTTCGGTCCGCTCGCCGCCTGGCCCTCCTGGGCCTGGTGGCCGCTGGCACCGCCTGCCAGGCCATGAGCATCCGCGAACTGCGCTTGCTCGAAGCGAACGAGAAGGACGGCAAGATCTACGCCAACTACTACCTCGTCGGGGTGGTCGAAGGCCTGCGCGAGGCCAGCGAGGCCGAGCAGCGCGCGGGGCAGAAGCCGCTGTTCTGCGTCAACGGACGCCGCCTCGAGCCCGCGATGGCGCGCACGCTCTACCAGACCGAACTCACACGCAACGCCGACAGCTACGAGGCCGACATGCCGGTGCAGCTGGTGATCTCCGCCGCGCTGCGCAACAGCTACCGTTGCCCCTGAATCGAATGACTTCCGCTTCCGACGACACCACCCGCGCCTTGAGCCGCATCCGCGCCGACGTCCAGTCAATGCATGCCTATGCCGTGCAGGACGCCCGCGGCCTGCTCAAGCTCGACGCGATGGAGAACCCCTTCGGCCTGCCGCCCGCGCTGCAGGCCGCGCTGGGCCAGCGCCTGGGCGCGCTGGCGCTCAACCGCTACCCGGGCCCGCGCAGCGGCGACCTCCAGCGCGCCCTGGCTGCCTACGCGGGGCTGCCCGAAGGTTTTGGGCTGATGCTCGGCAACGGTTCGGACGAGCTGATCTCGCTGTTGGCCATGGCCTGCGACCTGCCCGGGGCGGCCATCCTGGCGCCGGAGCCCGGTTTCGTGATGTACGCGATGAGCGCCCGGCTGCAGGGCCTGCGCTTCGTCGGCGTGCCGCTCACCGCCGATTTCGAGCTCGACGAGGCCGCCATGCTCGCGGCTATCGCACGCGAGAAGCCGGCCATCGTCTACCTGGCCTATCCCAACAACCCGACCGCCAACCTGTGGGACGACGCCGTGATCGAGAAGATCGTCCAGGCCCAGGGCGCGCAAGGCGGCCTGGTCGTGATCGACGAGGCCTACCAGCCCTTCGCGGCCCGCAGCTACATCGACCGGATGGAGCGCCACGGCCATGTGCTGCTGATGCGCACCCTCAGCAAGTTCGGCCTGGCGGGCGTCCGGCTGGGCTACCTCGTCGGGCCGCAGGCGCTGATCGCCGAGGTGGACAAGGTCCGCCCGCCCTACAACATCAGCGTGCTCAACTGCGAGTGCGCGCTCTTCGCGCTGGAGCACGCCGAGGTTTTCGCGGAGCAGGCGGCCCGGATCCGCGCCGGGCGTACCCGCATCTTCGAGGCCCTCGCGGGCCTCCCAGGCGTCAGGAGCTGGCCCAGCGAGGCCAACATGATCCTGGTGCGCGTGCCGGATGCCGCCAGGACCTTCGAAGGGATGAAGTCCCGCGGGGTGCTGATCAAGAACGTTTCTAGAATGCACCCATTGCTCGCGAACTGCCTGCGCCTGACGGTCGGAACCGCCGAAGAAAATGCGCAGATGCTCGCAGCCCTCGAAGCCTCGCTATGAACACCCCCAAGGCCCCTGAAGCAGTCGTTGCCGTCGCCGCGCGGACGGCCTCCATCACGCGCAACACGGCCGAGACGAAGATCTCAGTCGAGCTCAACCTGGACGGGACCGGTCGCTCGAAGCTCTCGACCGGCATCGGCTTTTTCGACCACATGCTGGACCAGATCGCGCGCCACGGCCTGATCGACCTCGAGATCGATTGCCAGGGCGACCTGCACATCGACGGCCACCACACGGTGGAAGATGTGGGCATCACCCTGGGCCAGGCGGTGGCCAAGGCGGTCGGCGACAAGAAGGGCATCCGCCGCTACGGCCACGCCTACGTGCCGCTGGACGAGGCCCTCAGCCGGGTAGTGATCGACTTCTCCGGCCGCCCCGGCCTGGTGATGCACGTGCCCTTCACCAGCGGCATGATCGGCGGCTTCGACAGCCAACTCACCTACGAATTCTTCCAGGGCTTCGCCAACCACGCCTTTGTCACCCTGCACATCGACAACCTCAAGGGCGTCAACGCGCACCACCAGTGCGAGACCGTCTTCAAGGCCTTCGCGCGCGCCCTGCGGGCCGCCCTGGAGCTCGACCCCCGCTCGGCCGGGGTGATTCCTTCGACGAAGGGTTCCCTCTGAACAGCAGCAAGAACACCGTTGCCGTCGTCGACTACGGCATGGGCAACCTGCGCTCCGTCTCGCAGGCGGTCCAGCATGCGGCCGATCAGGTCGGGGTCGAGGTCTTCGTGACGGCCGACCCCGATGTGGTGCGCCGCGCCACCCGCGTGGTGCTGCCGGGGCAGGGCGCCATGCCCGACTGCATGCGGGAGCTGCGCGACTCCGGCTTGCAGGAGTCGGTGCTGGAGGCGGCGGCCTCCAAGCCCCTGTTCGGCGTCTGCGTGGGCATGCAGATGCTGTTGTCGGCGAGCGACGAGGGGCCGACCCAGGGCCTGGGCCTCATCCCGGGCCGGGTGCTCAAGTTCGAGCTGGCCGGCCGCACCCAGCCCGACGGCAGCCGCTACAAAGTACCGCAGATGGGCTGGAACCAGGTGTTGCAGACCCGCCCGCACCCGGTCTGGGCGGGGGTGCCGGACGGCAGCTACTTCTACTTCGTGCACAGTTTCTACGCACGGCCAGCCGATCCCCTTCATAGCGTGGGCGAGGCCGAATACGGGGAACGCTTTACCGCTGCCATCGCACGCGATAATATTTTTGCGACCCAGTTCCACCCCGAGAAGAGTGCGGACCATGGGTTGCAGCTGTACAGAAACTTTCTCCACTGGAATCCCTGAAGCAGTTTTTCGCTGCGCTTCATCGCTCGCGCTCTGCGCAATCCCGCACCATGCTCCTTATTCCTGCGATCGATCTCAAGGATGGCCACTGCGTTCGCCTCAAGCAAGGCGACATGGACCAGTCCACCACCTTCAGCGAGGACCCAGCCGCCATGGCGCGCCAATGGATAGAGGCCGGCGCGCGGCGGCTGCACCTGGTCGACCTCAACGGTGCCTTCGCGGGCAAGCCGCAGAATCACGCCGCGATCAAGGCGATCCTGCGGGAGGTGGGCGACGACATCCCGGTGCAGCTCGGCGGGGGCATCCGCGACCTGGACACCATCGAGCGCTACATCGACGACGGCCTGCGCTACGTGATCATCGGCACCGCCGCGGTCAAGAACCCCGGCTTCCTGAAGGACGCCTGCAGCGCCTTCGGCGGCCACATCATCGTCGGCCTCGACGCCAAGGACGGCAAAGTCGCCACCGACGGCTGGAGCAAGCTCACCGGCCACGAAGTTGCCGACCTGGGCAAGAAGTTCGAGGACTACGGCGTCGAGTCGATCATCTACACCGACATCGGCCGCGACGGCATGCTCTCCGGCATCAACATCGAGGCGACGCTGAAGCTGGCCCAGGCGCTCACCATCCCCGTGATCGCCTCGGGTGGACTGTCGAACATGGCCGACATCGACAAGCTCTGCGCCATCGAGGCCGATGGCATCGAAGGGGTGATCTGCGGCCGTGCAATCTATTCGGGCGACCTGGACTTCGCCGCTGCGCAGGCGCGGGCCGACGAGCTGGCCGAACAGTAGTCCTGCACTTGGCGTCGCGCACGCCGCCGAATCCGAAAGGGCACGCATTGCGTGCCCTTTTCCTTTTCTGCAGGCGCCGGTGCTCGGGGCGGCGTGTCCGGGGCAAATGAATTCTCGCTTTTTGTTGCTTTTATCTGGCTGGGCTGCCGGGAATTCCTAGCATCCCCACGGTCGCCGATTCCCTCGGTTTCACAAAGTGCGGCCTGAGCGCTCGGCGTGTTTCGCGAGAGCACGGCAATCGTTCAGGCGGCATTGCCCGCCACGTGTGCGCCGCGCGCGTGGGTCCCCGGACGACCCGAAAGCATCCCCATGAACAGAACGCATCGCAGCCTTTGGAACTCCGCGCTAGGCGCCTGGGTTGCCGCTCCCGAGAACGTGCGTGCGCGAGGCAGGCGCAGTGGCATCGCGCGGGTTTCGGTGCTGACGGCCATCATCTTGTGCGCTGGCATCCCTGCCGCCCATGCGTGCACCGCAGGCAGTTCCGTCGAGCTGGCCGCTTGCATCGCGGGTACCGATGCGGTCATCGATCTGACCGGAGCCATCACGCTGGGTGCGCATCTGCCGGTGATCGAACGCAGCATCACCATCAACGGCCATGGCTTCACGCTCGACGGGGCTGGGCAGTTCCGGGGCTTCTTCATCCGCGCAGGCACTACCACTGTCAGCGACTTGACGATGCAGAACCTGCGGGCGCAGGGCGGAGATGGGAGCGCGGGCTCCGGCGCAGGCGGCGGTGGCATGGGCGCCGGGGCTGCGGTGTTCGTGGCCACGGCCGCGGCTGCCAGGTTGGAGGATGTGTTCATCTTCAACGGCCGGGCGGTAGGAGGCAGTGGCGGCATCTCGGTGTCGGGCGACGAAAGCGGAGGCGGAGGCGGTGGCGGAGGCGGTGGCGGAGGGATGGGTGGCGTTGGGGGCGGGTCCGCCCAGTCCGGCGCTAGTTCGGGCGGCGGTGGCGGCGGCTTGTTCGAGCAGGGCGGCAACAGTCAGGAGGATCTTCTTGGCCTACCCTTTCTAGGGGGCGACGGCGGCGGGCCAAGCGGCGGTGCAGGTAACTTGGGCGATGGCAGCAACGGCGGCGACTACACGGGCGGCGGGGGTGGCGGTGTTGACCTGACGGACAGTCTGTTGACCGGCAGTGGCGGAAAAGGTGGCTTAGGTGGCGGTGGCGGTGGCAGCGGCGGCTTTGGCTCCGTGCTGAGCTCGAATGGTGGGGACGGAGGGTTTGGGGGAGGGGGCGGCGGCGGCAACTTCTTCGGAGGCTGGGGCGGTTTCGGGGGCGGCGGCGGTGCGGGCGTGAGCGGCGGCTACGGCGGCTTCGGCGGGGGGCGAGGCGGAGATTTGGCGGGCGGCGGCGGCGCAGGCATGGGTGGCGCCATCTTCGTCATGCAAGGTGGCTCGCTCACCTTGGCGGGCAGCACCGAGGTGAGCGGCAACAGCGTCACCGGCGGGGCAGGCGGCAGTGCTACACAGAACGGCTCGGCCTTCGGCAGCGGCATCTTCATGCAGGGCACGAGCGGCACGCTGGCCTTCGCGCCGGACGCCGGCGACCTGCAGACCGTGGCCGACGCGATCGCCGACCAGACCGGCTCCGGCGGCACCGTGTTCAGCGGGGCCGGCAGCATCGGCCTGGTCAAGAGGGGCGTTGGACGGCTGGTACTCTCCGGCACCAACACCTACAGCGGCGGCACCACCGTCACCGGCGGCACGCTGTCGATCTCCTCCGACCCGAACCTCGGCACGGCGGCGGGCCCGCTGACCCTCGATGGCGGCACGCTGCAGAACACCGCCACAGTCACGACAGCGCGTGCCATCACCATCGGCAGTGGCGGTGGCGGCTTCCAGACCGACGCCGATCTGACCGCCACCGGGTCGATCTCGGGCACGGGCAGCGTGACCAAGACCGGTGCCGGCACCTTGACCCTCGCCGGCACCAACACCTACGCTGGGACGACGACCCTCAGCGCAGGCAC
>NZ_LMTS01000234.1 GCF_001541225.1 Variovorax sp. WDL1
GTCAACATCCAGACCCCTTCGCCCGCAGGCGTCTCGCGCAACCTCTACAACCAGTTCGACGTCCAGCCGCAAGGCGTCATCCTCAACAACAGCCGCACCGATGTGCAGACCCAACTGGGCGGCTGGGTGCAGGCCAATCCCTTCCTGGCAACCGGGCCGGCGCGCATCATCCTCAACGAGGTGGTCAGCGGCAATCCGACGCAATTGCGCGGGGCCATCGAGGTCGGCGGCCAGCGCGCCGAAGTCATCGTGGCCAACCCGGCTGGCATCGCGGTCGATGGCGCCACCTTCATCAACGCCAGCC
>NZ_LMTS01000037.1 GCF_001541225.1 Variovorax sp. WDL1
GCGGCAAAGCCCAACTGCGCATTGACGAACAGCGGCAGCTTGACGGGCTGCACGTTGAGGTTCTCGCCCAGGGTCAAAGCGGCGGGCACGCCGGCCAGGGCCTGGTCCACTTGTTCGCGCAGCGTCTGCAGCGTGGTCTTGGTCTGGTCGAGCTTGTCCTCGATGCGCAGCATCCACCAGTCGCTGTACGGGTCGTCCTGCTCCGAGCCGCGCTTCATCTTGTTCATGACGGCGATGTAGCCGTTCAGGCCGACGATGCCCGGTCGCCCCTCGGCGGC
>NZ_LMTS01000331.1 GCF_001541225.1 Variovorax sp. WDL1
CCGCCGCCGCCGCCGCCGCCTCCGCCGCCGCCTCCGCCTCCGCCTCCGCCTCCTCCGCCGGCTCCTCCCGCGCCACCGGCCCCGCCTGCGCTACCGGCCCCAGCTGCACCACCCGTGCCAGCGGTGCTACCGGCATCCCCAGCGCCGCCGGCACCTGCGGAACCCCCAGCAACAGCCGGCCCGCCTTCGCCGCCACCGGCTCCATCGGCTGCCCCCATCCAGGTGCCCACCTACCGCGCCGAAGT
>NZ_LMTS01000218.1:0-55649 GCF_001541225.1 Variovorax sp. WDL1
GATGACGAGGACGACCAGGAGTTCGAGCAGGGTGAAGCCGCAGCACAACCGATTGATAGGGCTCGCCAGCCCTTTACTGAGGAATTTTGAAGTCATTGCTTGAGAAAGACCACGCATCAAGGATGCCCAAGCGCCGCCCGGCGTTGTGGGCTATCTTGATGTAATTTTTCCCACTGCCAAGACTCGGAATCCATTGAGCAACTCGACCAATTGCCCTTCTTGGAGCCACTCTGCCTGTACTTCCGCTTCGGAAGATAAAGAACATACGGCTTTGCCCCTTGAGGTAATTGAGTCAAAAGCGATCATTTGACACTCGACATCTCGGATGCACTGAAGGTATGCGTCGATATACCGTTGCCAGCGGATGGACAGGCGCATTCCCGAGTACGGGTCTGCGCTATGTCCGCCCAGATCTGGCGGAACCCATATAAAGTCAACAATTAGATCGGTTTTCATCGCACCTGTCATTCAAGGCTTCGGAAGAAGTCCGAGGTCCGCGCATTGAACGCAGAATCCGGGACCAGTGTTGTCGATGTTGGGATGCCTAAAACTTCAGTCGTAGACATTCCGCGGAACTCTCGTTGTGACAACGTCCTGCAACTCAGGATAAGTCTGGCGGAACTGCTCGGCACCCTGCCGAGTTTCCGAGAACCACTTGTCTCCCATTGAACGCCCTTCTGGGTGGGGTCGGAAGCCATGCGTCGCGATGTCGTCAGCCTCTGCCTTCGAAACTGCGCGATACGCGTCGATGTAATTCTTGCTCCCCTTTGCCGCAGCACTACCCATTCCCTTCGCAGCCGCCTGTGCTGCCCCTCTTAGTACTCCCAGTCCGCCACCGATGAGAAACTGCTCGCGATAGACGCCCTCAAGCGGCGGATCGTGGATTGGCGAATTGTCGATCCAGTTTCCAAGGGGCGTGCCTTGCACGTTCGACTGCGGAGCAACAGGAAACGCGGACGCACCGCCAACGCCAGCAGCGAGCGCTGCTGCCTCGCTGGCTTTCAGCCCGGATGGATCCGTCCGGTTCGCGGGATTGTTCCCCACGTACGCGCCAGCACATGGCGATCGCATGGCATCGATGCGAGCGATCTCGATGCATGCGCTGGCAATGCAGCGGTCTTCTTGTTCATTGGGGAAGCTCGATTATTTTTGGTGCCGCGGACTCTAGTCGAGCCTCTCGCAAAAACATACTCGCTTTTTGTCGCGCGAATCTGGTGAAATCCCCTGGCGGATTGACCTCTCGCTTCGCCAACAGCTTTGTCTCTCCGGCTTTGGGTGCGCTGGCCAGTTTGCTCAAATCCGATCCGGTCGGCGCTGGACCCACGCCAACCAGTTCGAGCTAAGCCCGGAAATGATCGAACGCCGCAAACTTCTGCGAGAGCGGCGTGCCCTGTGCATCGACGATGCGCAAGCCGGGCGCCGCCTCGATGCGGCCGACGCGCGCGACCGGGGTGGCGCTCTGCCGTGCGGCCTCGAGCACGGCGGCGGCAGCAGAGGCCGGCGCGGCGAAAAGCAGCTCGTAGTCGTCGCCGCCTGCGAGCGCGCAACTGCGGCGCAGCGCCGGGTCCAGCGTGGCCGCGGCAGGGATGCCGATGAGCCCGCAGGCGACATCCGCATCCACCGTGGCGCCCACGCCGCTGGCGGCAAGGATATGGCCGAGATCGCCAACAAGCCCATCGCTCAGATCAATGGCGGCACTGGCGATGCCGCGCAGCGCCTGGCCCAGCGCGACGCGCGGCTCGGGCTCCTCCATGCGCCTGCGCGCCTGTTCGAAGGCCTCGGCCGGCAGCGCCAGCGTGCCGCGAAAGACCTCCAGCGCGAGCCGTGCGTCGCCCAGCGTGCCGCTGGCCCAGAGCTCGTCCCCCGGCTTGGCGCCTGAACGCAGCAGCGCTGCGCCGGCCGGCACCTCGCCGAAGACGGTGATGCAGAGATTCAGCGGCCCCCGCGTGGTGTCGCCGCCGACCAGCTCGCAGCCGTGCGCGTCGGCCAGCGCGAACAGGCCGCGCGAGAAGGCCTCGAGCCAGGCCTCGTCCACCGCGGGCAGCGCCAGCGCGAGGGTGAAGGCCAGCGGCTTCGCGCCGCAGGCCGCCAGGTCGCTCAGGTTGACCGCCAGCGCCTTGTGACCCAGGTGCACGGGGTCCACGGTCGAGAGGAAATGGCGGCCCTCGACCAGCATGTCGGTGGACACCGCGAGCTGCATGCCGGGTGCCGGCGCGAGCAGCGCGCAGTCGTCCCCTATACCCAGAGGAGAACGCGCGGCCGAACGCTTGAAGTACCGGTCGATGAGGTCGAACTCGCCCACCGTCATCGCCCTCATCCGTGCCGGAAGCGCTTCGCCGCCTGCCGCACGACCTCCGCCAGCAGCCGCTCCTTGGCCTGGCGCTCGCGCAGCCAGCGCGCGTCGTTGCGGTTGGCCTCCACGCTGGTGCGCAGCTGGCCCAGGGCCTCGGTGGCATCCAGCGCCTCGCTGTGCCATTCGAGCTGGGTCATGGTCATGAGAATGTGGTCGCGCAGCGGCATGTGGCTGCCGGTGGCCGGGTCGACGTAAACCGCGTCGAGCCCGAAGCGGCAGGCCTGGAAGCGGTTGTAGGTGTAGACCAGGTAGTCGTCCTCGGTCGGCGTGAAGGGCTGCTCCTGCAGGAACCACGCGGCCAGCGACTGCACGTAGCCGGCCAGCGCCGCGGCGCGCTCGACCGTGAGCGGGGTGTCGAAGACGCGGATCTCGATGGTGCCGAACTCGGGCTTGGGCCGGATGTCCCAGTAGAAGTCCTTCATGCTGCGCACGACGCCGGTGCGGGTCATGCGCTCGAAGTAGTTGCCGAACTCGCGCCAGCTGAGGGTGAAGGGCGCGCGGCCCGACAGGGGGAAGGCAAAGACCGAGTTGAGCCGCGCCGAGTCGAACTGGGTGTCCTGCCCCTGCACGAAGGGCGAGGACGCCGACAGCGCGATGAAGTGCGGGATGTAGCGCGACATGCGGTGCAGCATCAGCAGGGCGCCGTCGGCATCGGGGCAGCCGATGTGCACGTGCTGGCCGAAGATGGTGAACTGCTTCGAGAGGTAGCCGTAGAGCTCCGACAGCTCGCGAAAGCGCGGCTTGTCGTAGATGCGCCGCTCGTGCCACTGCTGGAAGGCGTGGGTGCCGCCGCCCACCACCGCGATGTTGAGCTTGTCGGCATTCTTCACCAGCGCGTCGCGGATGGGCGTGAGCTGCGCCGCCACGTCCTTGGCCGAGTGGCAGATATCGGTCGAGATCTCGATCATGCTCGAGGTCATCTCGGGCACCACGCTGCCGGGCAGCGGGGTCTGCGCCATCAGGCGCAGCATGTCCTCGGCATAGGGCGCGAGGTCGTAGTCGTGGGTGTTGACCAGCTGCAGCTCGAGCTCGACGCCCAGCGACAGCGCCACCGACTTGTTGAAGGGCTCCAGCGGCACCACGCGGCTCTCCGGAGAGCCGGGGATCGGCGGCGTTCCATCGGCCGGCCGGGCGGTTTCGAAGACGCTCATGTCGACCCCCACGCTTTGCACTTGGTGTCATGGCTGCCCCCGGAGAGGCCGCGAGCTTGCTTGGGCGCTGCACTCATCGCTGCGTGTCCTCCGTGACGCTGAAGGCCTCGGGCAACCAGGGCCTGGAGCTTTCGCCTGCGCCGTGGATGGCGACGGTGGCAAGCACCGCGCCGAGCACCTCCATCAGCAGGATGGCAGGCAGCGCGATCTGCGTGATCATCGCACCCAGCAGCGGCGAGGCGGTGACGAAGGCCGAGGTGATCAGGAGTGCGATGGACGACAGCGGCGACATTGCGCAGCCCACCCACAGGGCCTGGCGCCAGCTCGCGCCGCTGCCGGGGTTGGCGATGGCCACGCCCGCGACCTTGGCGATCGTGCGCACGCTGATCACCGCCAGCACCACGCTGGCGACGGGCAGGCTCCAGTCGGCCTGCGCCGCCACCACCGACACCAGCACGAACATCAGCATGGTGAGCAGCGAGGCCGCGGTGCCAAGTTGGCGCGGCCAGACCCAGGGCTTGGGATGCAGCGCCTTGAGCAGCACGCCGCCGATCAGCGCCGCCAGCGGGGCCGAGCCACCGAAATGCGCGGCCAGCGCGGCGCCGGCCGCGATGATCGCAAGCAGCAGGATCGAGGTGTTCTCGCTGGCCGGGCTCATCACGCGCAGCGCGGAGCGCAGCGACAACGCCATCAGCGCGCCCACCACGAAGGACAGGCCCAGCACCACCGCCACGGGGTAGAGCTTCTGGAACAGGCCCAGCGGCGCGTGCTCGATCAGCCCGGCCTGCGCATAGCCCAGCGCCAGCGCGTAGAAGGTGTTGAGCGTCGCCAGCGTCAGCGCGCGCTCGGTCACCGGGCCGGAGCCGCGGGTGTCCATCACCACCCGGCTCAGCACCGCCGGCGACGCCACGATCGCCATCAGCGCGATCGGGTTGGCCACCGGGTCGGGCACGTCCATCCAGTGGAGCACCCAGAACACGCCGAAGTAGGTCAGCGTGGCTTCGAGCAGGCTCTGCACCAGCACCATCGGGTTGTGGCGGAACCAGCGCAACGGCAGCCGGCCACCGGCCTCGAACAGCACGATCGCCACGCCGAGTTCGAGCAGGAACAGGCTGATGCCCTGCAGCGGCCACATCGCGCCCTCGAAGCCCGCCAGGCCGACCACCGTGCCGACCACCGAGTAGCCGACCACCTTGGGCATGCCCGTATAGCGCTGCACCAGGTGGCCGGCCGCGGCGGCCGCGGCCAGCAGCAGCGACCACAGCACCGTGGGCAGGCCCGCCGAGGGCCGCACCCACTCGGACCAGAAACCCAGCAGGTCGTGGGGAATGAAAGAACTCATCAGGCCAATCTGTTCAAACAAGGGCGCGGGCGCCGGGCAGGGGCCGCGCATCGAGCAGAGCGCACGGGGCGTTCATGCTCGAGGAAGAAGGTTGCGTTCAGTGCAGCACGCGCGAGACGGGCGGGCCGCCCGTGTCGGCTTCCAGCACGAACACGGGAATCGCGACGTCGAAGCGCTCGCCGTGCTCGGTCACGAAGAAATAGCTCCCATGCATGGTACCGCTGGGCGCCTGCAGCCGGCATCCGCTGGTATAGCGGAAGGACTGCCCCGGCGCCAGGAGCGGCTGCTGGCCGATCACGCCGAGGCCCTTGACCTCCTGCGTCTTTCCTGTCGCGTCGTTGATGAGCCAGTGCCGGGAGATCAGCTGCGCCGCCACGCGACCCGTGTTGGTCACGGTGATCGTGTAGGCAAAGGTGTAGACCCGGTCTTCGGGCGAAGACTGGTCCGGCAGGTAGCGCGGGTCGACCTGGACGTTGATCGGTTGGCTGGACATCGGGGCGATGTTAACAACGGATGAAAGACAGCCTGCGACAATCCACGCCCATGAGCAGCAGCCGCACCTTCCGGATCGCCCCTTCCATCCTTTCGGCCGACTTCGCGCGCCTCGGCGCCGAAGTGAGCGATGTGATCGCCGCCGGCGCCGACTGGATCCATTTCGACGTCATGGACAACCACTACGTGCCGAACCTCACCTTCGGCCCCATGGTCTGCCAGGCGCTCAAGCCCCATGCGAAGACGGCCGGCGGCACGCCGGTGCCGATCGACGTGCACCTGATGATCGAGCCGGTAGATGCGCTGGCCGCTGCCTTTGCCCAGGCCGGAGCCGACTACATCAGCTTTCATCCCGATGCATCACCCCACACGCACCGCAGCATCCAGGCCATCAAGGCGGCAGGCTGCAAGGCGGGGCTGGTGTTCAATCCGGGCGCGGGGCTGGAGCCGCTGGACTGGGCCATCGACGACATCGACCTGATCCTGATCATGAGCGTGAACCCGGGCTTCGGCGGCCAGAGCTTCATCGACTCGGCGCTGCGCAAGATCGAACTGGCGCGCAAGCGCATCGAGGCCAGCGGGCGCGACATCCGCCTGGAGGTCGATGGCGGCATCAAGACCGACAACATCGCCCGCGTGGCCAATGCCGGCGCCGACACTTTCGTCGCCGGCAGCGCGATCTTCAATGCCAAGGATTACGCGGGCGTGATCGCCGAGATGCGCACACGCCTCGAATCCAGCTCCTAGCGCCTCACCTTTTCGTTGTAGACGCGGTCGGCCTCGGGACCGCGATCGGTATCGACCACGCCGCGTTCCACGTCTTCCATCGCCTTGCGGCCGATCTCGGAGCCGTCCTGGTTCTGCTGGCTGTCGGAAGACTCGTCTCGCTCGTGTGGCAGGCGCGGAGCCGACTCGCCGCCCTGCTCGGTCTTGGTCTTGCCGCCGCCCGCGTCCTTGAGCGGATCGGTCCTCGCGGGCGCCTTCTTGCTGGCCATGGCTTTGCTCTCCTTAGTCATTCCGCCTTGTGGCACGCCATCGCGGAAAGCCCGGTAGGACCCCCATGCGCCGCCCTGTAGGATCAGCGGCGAGATGAGCGAGCAGCAGCCACCCGCACCCGACCTCCTTCGCATCCACGGCTTCACCTCCCTCGAGCCCGGGCCGAGGCTGATCGTCCTGGGCGGCGTGCACGGCGACGAAACCTGCGGCACCGTGGGCATCGAGCGTGCCCTGGCCGAGCTCGACAGCGGCGCCCTGCAGCTGCTGCGGGGCCAGCTCACCCTGGTGCCCGTGGCCAACCCGCTGGCGCGCAGGCTGATGCGGCGCGAAGGCGAGCGCAACCTCAACCGCCTGTTCAAGCCAACGCCCACGGGCCAGGCCCCGTCCGACTACGAGGCCCGCATCACCGACCTGCTGTGCCCACTGCTCGAGCGCCACGACGTGCTGCTGGACCTGCATTCCTTCCAGAGCGAGGGCGAGGCCTTCGCGATGATCGGCCCGCGCGACAACGCCGGCACGCTGGAGCCCTTCGCCCGCGCCTTCGAGGAGGGGCGGCTCGCGCTTCACATGGGCACGCGGCGCGTGGTCGAGGGCTGGCTCGACATCTATGCGGCCGGCCTGGCGCAGCGCGCCGGCGGGAAGGCGGCGGACGAGGCCGCGTTGGCATTCGGCTGGGGCACCAACGAATACATGCGCAGCCGCGGCGGCTACGGCGTCACGCTCGAATGCGGCCAGCATCAGGACCCGGCGGCGCCCGAGGTCGCGCACCGCGCCATCCATGCGGCACTGCGCCTGTTGGGCATGATCGCGGCCGATCCGCGCGCCGAGCCGCCGGCGGCGCCCGTGCTGCTGCGCTTGATCAGCGTGACCGACCGCGACAGCGAGGACGACCAGTTCGTACGCGAATGGGCGACCTTCGACCCGGTGGCAAAGGGCGAGCCCATCGGCGTGCGGGCCGACGGCAGCGTGCTGGCGGCCGAGCGCGACGGCTACATCGTGTTCCCGAACGCGCAGGCGCTGCCCGGGACCGAGTGGTTCTACTTCGCAGTCGAGAGCGAGCGCGACCTGCGGCGGCCAGCCGCCCGAGCCGCCGCGCAGAGCGTCCAGCCCTGACGCGGGGCACCGCCGCGTTCCTACATGCGCGCCGGCATGGCCGCCCTACGGTAGCTTTCCGGAGAATCGCCATGCCTGCAGCCAAGACCAAGACTCCCGCGCCCCGCGTCCTGTGGAAAGGCGCGATCAGCTTCGGCCTGGTCCACGTCCCGGTCGCCCTCTATTCGGCGACTGTCGACCACAGCATCGACTTCGACTGGCTCGACAAGCGCAGCATGGACCCGGTGGGCTACAAGCGCATCAACAAGAAGACCGGCAAGGAGATCGCGCGCGAGCAGATCGTGAAGGGCGTCGAGGTCGACGACGGCCAGTACGTGGTGCTGAGCGACCAGGAGATCACCGACGCCTATCCACGCACCACGCAGACGATCGAGATCGAGACCTTCGTGCCGGCCGACAGCATCCCGTTCGTCTACCTGGAGCGGCCCTACTACCTGGCGCCGATCAACCGCGGCGGCAAGGTCTACGCGCTGCTGCGCGAGACCCTGCGGCGCACCGGCCGGATCGGCGTGGCGCGGGTGGTGATCCAGACCAAGCAGCACCTCGCGGCCCTGGTGCCCGTCGGGCCTGGCCTGGTGCTGAACCTGCTGCGCTGGGGTGCCGACATCCGCCCCTGGAAAGACCTGCCGCTGCCCGCCGAGAACGCCAGGCAGGCCGGCCTCGCCGAACGGGAGCTGAAGATGGCTGCCGAGCTGGTGGAGGACATGAGCTCCGACTGGGACCCCGAAGCCTTCAAGGACTCCTTCAAGGACGAGATCCTGCGCCTGGTCGACCGCAAGGTCGAAGCGGGCAAGACCGAATCGGTGACGAAGCTCGGTCCCATGGAGGAGCAGGACGGCGCCCGCCCGAGCGCGAAGATCCTGGACCTGACCGAGCTGCTGCAGCGCAGCCTGCGCAAGGGCGGCAAGACGGCCGAGACAAGCCCGGAAGCCGGCGACGAGCCCGCGCCGTCCAAGGCCCGCAAGCCGGCCGCCAAGCGCGCGGCCCGCAAGCGCGCCCCCGCACGCAAGGCGGCCACGCGCCGCAAGGCAGCCTGAGGCGCCGCCGTGGCGAAAAGCCCTCGTGCAGACAAGGCGCTGGCGCCCTACCGCAGCAAGCGCGATTTCGCGAAGACCCCGGAGCCGCACCAGGTCGGCCGCGCCAGCCGGGGCGGCCATGCCTTCGTGGTGCAGAAGCACCATGCCCGCCAGCTCCACTACGACTTCCGGCTCGAACTCGACGGCACGCTCAAGAGCTGGGCCGTGCCCAAGGGACCCTGCCTCGATCCGTCAGTCAAGCGCATGGCGGTGCATGTCGAGGACCATCCGGTGTCCTATGCCGATTTCGAAGGCACCATCCCGCCGCACCAGTACGGCGCCGGCACCGTGATCGTCTGGGACCGCGGCCAGTGGGAGGCCGAGGGCGATGCGGCGCGCGGCCTGGCCGAGGGCAAGCTCAAGTTCGAGCTGCGCGGCGACAAGCTGCGCGGCCGCTGGACGCTGGTTCGCATGCGCGGCAAGGGCGAGAAGCAGGAGCCCTGGCTGCTGATCAAGGAACAGGACGGGGAGGCGCGCCCGCTCGCGGACTACGACATCGTCGAGGCCGAGCCCGACAGCGTGCTGAGCGGCAGCGATGTCGACCACCCGCCGGCGGTGACCTACGGCCGGCAGGCCGACGCCGAGCCCGGCCCCGAGCCCGGGCCTGCCCGCGCGCCCCGCAAGGCCACAGCGCCGAAGCGCCCCACGGCCGCGCTGCCCGAGCGCCTCGAGCCGGAGCTCGCCACGCTGGCGTCGGCGCCGCCCGCAGTGCCCGATGACTGGCTCTACGAGCTCAAGTTCGACGGCTACCGCCTGCTGGCCCGCATCGAGGGCGACCAGGTGCGGTGCATCACGCGCAACGGCAACGACTGGACATCGAAGCTGCCGACCCTGGCGAAGGCATTGGCGAAGCTGCCCACGCGATCGGCCTGGCTCGACGGCGAGATCGTGGTGGCCGGCAAGAGCGGCGCGCCGGACTTCCAGGCGCTGCAGAACGCCTTCGATCGCCGCTCGACGGCCGACATCGTGTACTGGCTTTTCGATGCACCCTTCCTTGATGGCGAAGACCTTCGCGCCTTGCCCGTGGGAGAGCGCCGGGCCCGGCTCGCGAAGCTGCTGGGCACGAAGCCGCCGGCCGGCCTGCGGCTGTCCCAGGCCTTCGAGGCCGCGCCGCGCGAGCTGCTGGCGTCCTCGGCGGAGCTGGGCTTCGAGGGGATCATCGCCAAGCGCAAGGGCTCGCCCTATGTGTCGCGCCGCTCGGCGGACTGGATCAAGCTCAAGAACCAGCGGCGGCAGGAATTCGTGATCGGCGGCTACACGGCGCCCCAGGGCTCGCGAACGGGCTTCGGCTCGCTTCTGCTGGGCGTGTACGGCGACCAGGGCCAGCTGCAGTACTGCGGCAATGTCGGCACCGGCTTCGACGCCGGCCGGCTGACCGACATCAAGGCCAGGCTCGACCGGCTGGCGAGCGACGAATGTCCCTTCGAGAAGCGGCCGGCGGGCGTCAAGGCGCACTGGGTCAAGCCGAGCCTGGTGGCCGAGGTCGCGTTCGGCGAATGGACCCGCGACGGGAGGGTGCGCCAGGCCGTGTTCCAGGGCCTGCGCAGCGACAAGCCCGCCTCGCAGATCCGGCGCGAACTCGCGCAAGCCCCGGCCAACAACCCTCCCGACCATGAAGCGAGCCCATCGATGAAGGCATTGCACATCACCCATGCCGAGCGTGTGATCGACAAGACCAGCGGCGTCACCAAGGGCGAGCTGGTCGCCTTCTACGACCAGGTGGGAGCACTCATGATCCCGCACCTGAAGGGCCGCCCCGTTGCGCTGGTGCGCGCCCCGGAGGGCGTGGGCGGCGAGCTCTTCTTCCAGAAGCATGCGAGCAGGAACGAGATGCCGGGCGTGAAGCTGCTGGACCCCGCGCTCGACCCCGAGCACGAACCGCTGCTGCAGATCGACAGCGTGCAAGGCCTGCTCTCCGCCGCGCAGATGAATGTGGTGGAGCTGCACACCTGGAATGCCACGTCCAACGCCATCGACCGGCCGGATCGCATCACGCTGGACCTCGACCCCGGCGAAGGGGTCGACTGGGCCGCGATGCAGGAGGCGACCCTGCTGGTGCGCACCCTGCTCGACGAGCTGGCGCTGCCGGCCTTCCTGAAGACCAGCGGCGGCAAGGGCATGCACGTGATGGTGCCGATACGGCGACACTACGGCTGGGATGCGGTCAAGGGCTTCGCGCAGGCGCTGGTGATCCACCTGGCCGAGACCATTCCCCAGCGTTTCGTCGCCAAGAGCGGGCCGCGCAACCGGGTCGGCCGGATCTTCGTCGACTACCTGCGCAACGGCTTCGGCGCGACCACCGTCAGCGCCTGGTCGGCGCGCTCGCGGCCGGGCCTTGGCGTTTCCGTGCCGGTCGAATGGGACGAGCTGCCGATGCTGCAGAGCGCCGCGCACTGGAACGTGCGCACCATCGGCGAGCGCCTGGTCGTCGGCAACAAGCCCTGGGCAGCGATCGAGAAAAGCCGCAAGGGGCTGGCTGCGGCCATGAAGACGCTCGGCTACGCGCCGCCGGACGCGCCCTGACCGTCAGCCCAACACTTCCTCGGTCACCACCTCGAAGCGCTCCAGCGTGTGCTCGCCGAACACCATGGTGATCGGTACATCGGCCGCGTCGCGGCCGTGCGCGATCATGATGCGGCCGATGCGCGGCGTGTTGTGCCGGGCATCGAAGGTCCACCAGCGGTCGCCGAGGTAGACCTCGAACCAGGCGCTGAAGTCCATCGGGTACGGCACTGGAGGAATGCCGATGTCGCCGAGGTAGCCGGTGACGTAGCGGGCCGGCACGTTCATGCAGCGGCACAGCGTGATCGCGAGGTGAGTGAAGTCGCGACAGACGCCTACGCGTTCGCGCCACGCCTCCAGCGCGGTTCGCGTGGGACGCGCGCTCGGGTAGTCGAAGACCAGGTGCTGGTGCACGTAGTCGCAGATCGCCTGCACCAGCGACCAGCCCTTGGGCAACTGGCCAAAGCGGCTCCAGGCGAAGGCCAGAAGCTCGCCGTCCACCTCGCAGTAGCGGCTCGGCAGCAGGAAGCGCAGGGTTTCCACCGGCAGCTGGTCGGGCATGTGCTCGACCGCGCCGAGGTCCACCGGGTCGGGCCAGCCGTTGTCAAAGACCTGTGCCTCGTTGCGCAGGCGCACCCGCGTGACGCCCGCGGGCACGCGAACCCGTGCGCACTGGTTGTCGAAGCCGTCGCGGTAGAAGTCGGTCGCGAGCGGCGGACTGATGGTGATGTTCTCGCTCCCGACGATGTCGCCGGCCCGCGAAGGATGCACCTGCAACATGTAGATCAAGGCAGTCGGCGCGCTCACGCCGAGTTCGATGTCGAAGCCGATTCGGATGAGCATGGCTGTATGGGGTGGGCGGGGGTCAAGATGGAAGAGAGGCGAAGCGAGCACGCATCCTAAGAGGCGACGCAAGATCCGTGCGTACCGTGCAGCGCGACTGCGCGTAGGCCGGACTTCGAATCCGTCAGTTGGGTCCTACCGCGATGCGCTGGCCCTTCCCACAGACACGAGTGCGCGGCCACTACGGAGGTCTGCCCCCGCGCAGCCTAAGCTCCGTATCTGTACGCGGCCGCTTTGATTTCCTGCTTGCCTGTCGGCCGTGCCCCCACGCATTCCCACCATACCCACCACAATGACTCGGAGCGAATCATGGAGCTTTCCTCGCTGTTCAGCGGACTTGATGGGGCCTGGATCGACGACGTCATCCTTTGGTCCGTGGTGGCAGTGGCCGGCATCGCCGGCCTCGCGGTCGTGGTCAACGCCCTGGACGTCTTCTTTGATGCCGGCTGATGCCGCGGCGCTCCGGAACAACCGAAGGAACGCCCGATGACACCTGCGAAGAAGCCCTCCGGCAGCCGCCGCCCCAAGCCGACGAACGGCAGCAACGACAAGCTGGAACAGCTGGCCGAATCGATCGCCGAGAACACCCCGCGCATCACCACCAACCAGGGCGTCCAGATCCCCGACAACCACAACTCGCTGCGCGCGGGCGTGCGGGGGCCCTCGCTGCTGGAAGACTTCATCCTGCGCGAGAAGATCACGCACTTCGACCACGAGCGCATCCCCGAGCGCGTGGTGCATGCGCGTGGCGAGGCGGCCCACGGCTACTTCGAGGTCTACAAGTCGATGTCGCAGTTCACCTCGGCCGACTTCCTGCAGGACCCCTCGGTCAAGACGCCGGTCTTCGTGCGCTTCTCCACGGTGGCTGGCTCGCGCGGCTCGGCGGACACGGTGCGCGACGTGCGCGGCTTCGCCGTCAAGTTCTACACGCGCGAGGGCAACTACGACCTGGTGGGCAACAACATCCCGGTCTTCTTCATCCAGGATGCGATCAAGTTCCCGGACCTGATCCATGCGGTCAAGCCCGAGCCACACCACGAGATGCCGCAGGCCGCGAGCGCGCACGACACCTTCTGGGACTTCGCCTCGCTGATGCCCGAGACCACCCACATGCTGATGTGGATCATGTCGGACCGCGCGATCCCGCGCAGCCTGCGCATGATGGAGGGCTTCGGCGTCCACAGCTTCCGCTTCGTCAACGCGCGCGGCGAAAGCCACTTCGTCAAGTTCCACTGGAAGCCCAAGCTGGGTATCCACGGCCTGGCCTGGGACGAAGCGCAGAAGATCTCCGGCAAGGACCCGGACTTTCATCGCCGCGACCTGTGGGAGGCGATCGAGCGCGGCGACTTCCCCGAATGGGAGCTGGGCGTGCAGATGATCCCCCAGGACAAGGAGCATTCGCTGCCCTTCGACCTGCTGGACCCGACCAAGCTCATTCCCGAGGAGATGGTGCCGGTGCAGCGCATCGGAAGGCTGGTGCTCAACCGCAATCCGGACAACTTCTTCGCCGAGACGGAGCAGGTCGCCTTCCATCCGGGGCATCTGGTGCCCGGCATCGACTTCACCAACGACCCGCTGCTGCAGGGGCGCCTGTTCTCGTACACCGACACCCAGCTCTCGCGGCTGGGCGGGCCCAACTTCCACGAGTTGCCGATCAACAAGAGCGTCTGCCCCTTCCACAACTTCCAGCGCGACGGCATGCACCGCCAGGCCATCGCGCGCGGCCACGTGGCCTACGAGCCGCACTCGCTGAACGACGGCAAGGAGTTCCGCATCGACGGCGGCAGCGCGGGCTTCCAGTCCTTCCCCGAGGAGATCGAGACGCCGAAGGTGCGCCGCCGCAGCCCCAGCTTCGACGACCACTTCACCCAGGCGCGGCTGTTCTTCAATAGCCAGAGCGTGCCCGAGAAGGAACACATCATCGCGGCCTTCCGCTTCGAGCTCTCGAAGGTCGCGGCGCCGATCATCCGCCAGCGCATGGTCGACAACCTTGCGCTCGTCGACGAGAAGCTGGCACGCCGGGTGGCCGAGCCGCTGGGCATCGGCGCCCCCGATCCCAAGGCGGCCGCCGGCCGCGCCGGGTATCGCGAGCACAGGATGAAGCTGCCGATCGAGGAGTCGCCGGCGCTGCGCATGGTCGACACCGGCGACGGCTCGATCAAGACCCGCCAGGTCGCGATCCTCGCGATGGACGGCATCGACTCGGCCTCGCTCAAGCCGATCCGCGAGGCCATCGAACAGGCCGGAGCGCAGTGCAAGGTGGTGGGGCCGCGGCTGGGCACGGTCACCAGCGCGTCGAAGCGCCAGCTCGAGGTGGACGCCACCTTCCTCGCCATGCCCTCCGTGATGTTCGACGCGGTGCTGGTGCCGGCCGGCGCGCCGGGTGCCGAGGCCATGGCGCGCAACGGCGACGCGGTGCACTTCGTGCTCGAAGCCTACAAGCACTGCAAGGCCATCTGCACCGTGGGCGAGGGCGTGCAGTTGCTGTCGATGCTCGGCATCGGCACCGACGCCAATGCGTTCCCGCCCGGTGTCGTGGTGGCCGCGACGCCGACCACCAATCTCGGCGACAACACGGCTGCGGTGAAGATCGCGCACGACTTCGTCGCGGCGATCGCCAAGCACCGGCATTGGGACCGGCCCGGCATCGACGGGGTGCCGGCTTAGGTGCTGGGGAATCTCGACAGGAATTGGGGCCAGGCTTCGTTGTCGATGGCGTGGATCTCTTTCCTCACTTGGTCGAAAACTGCGCTTTTATAGACCGCTTGAGCTGCGGACTTTGCCCCGGCATCGTCAGAGCGCTCCTTTGGAAGGGCGATGAGCGCTCGCACAATTTCTGTGAATGCCAAGCGCTGCAGGTCCGCCGTCCCAAGTCCGTCTATCGCGGCGAGCGTGCGTGAGAGCAACTCCGGATTACTCATCATGGCGAGCATGACATTTCGCAACGCGTCACCGGACAACAGGCCATTGGCAATCATGTCTGCCAGCCTCTCCTGAGGCTTGAAATCCATGAGCTCCATCAGCTTCAAGACATCGTCGGACTGGGTTGCTGCAGCATCGATGAGTCTGGCTGCGAGCAGTCGATAGGAATCATGAATAAGGTCATCAGGCCTGTTTTGGCGATGATCCAGAACGATCGACCCCAGTGACCTCCAGCCGGAGACCCAACCAGGCGCGGGTTCAAACGTGACAAGTCTGTCTATCTTCAGATTCTTTGCCACGGCAATCATGTCCGTCAGCATCGGACCTGCCGCAACACCAATGAAACTCCCATCCACATCCCAGTTCAGTGTGGACTGGATATTTGGCAAGACGTGCAGAATGGGAACGCGATGTGCGAGCTTGTCGAATAGCGAGGCGGCAGTGTCGCCGCTGCAGTCATCTCCCAAAAGGCACTTCACCGCGGCTTGCGCGACCAACTTTTCACCTTCCTCCGTCGCCAGGACGATGTCGAGTATGAGGGCGTGATCGTCGCTGCAGAGCGTTGGCAGCGCATTGGCCATTGTCTCGCTCAAGGTTCCACGTCCAAACCCGAGTCGGTCGATCAGCTCCCCAATGAATGCCTGTTGCTGCACCGGCTCTGCATTGATCGTCGAGATGATCCTCCGAGCGGCCTCGGCGTGATACGGCTCCCCCGTCATGAGGAGCACGATGGCCATCTTCTGCGCCGTCAGCGTCCGCTGCTCCTTCTTCGCGGCTTCGGTCTCGGAATTCGCCGGCCCGAGATCCTTGATGTCGAAGGTGAAAGGCTTTTGTCCGACCTTGAAGCCGGCCAACTCAAGCCTTTTGAGGACAGCCCCGAAAAGTTTTTGAGGAAACTCCGGATCCGGCGAGTCATGCATCAGACTTGCGGCCGTAGTCAGGTTGCCGGACGTCAATGCCAGTTCTAGCAGGCTCTCCCTTTGTTCTGGTGAATTCATTGCTTGCTGCACGGCGAGATGCAAGACATCGGCTTGCAGGCTCTTCGGTAGTGCTTGGAGCAATTCCAAGCTTAGCTGTGGCAGGAGAGCCAGGTCTCGCAGCTCTTGCGGACCATCGCTCAAGCCGATAACGCATTGCATCGCGACCATTCGCGCGGGGTCGACACGGTCGGCAATCGACAAGAGTGAGGTCAGCTCGTTCTGGCGCGCAGCCTCGTCTGCCGGCCGGATTCGCACCAGCGTCACGTGCAAGGCATCGACCAGCGCATCGATGTCCAGGGCCCGTACCATCTTTTCATCCAGCGGCGGCAACAGCGTACTCAAGTTCGCTGATGTGTCGGCCGAGCAAAGCGACAGAAGCCTGTAGGCCCCGGATAGGTTCCCGCTGCGCATGGCGGTGAGCACCTTGACCCTCATGGCGTCTTCGCTGCCTTCGCCGACTTTTCCAGTGTTGCCGGTCAACTTTTCGACGTGATCGGGCGAGCACAGGCTCAGCAAGGAGGGCAGCGCAGATGCCTTGCACATGTCCATCAGCTTGCGCGCCGCTTGAACGAGGCCCTTTTGCATCAGGTGGCCGATGGCATTGGCAAGGGGCTTGGTCGCCTCCTCTCCCAGCCTCGAAGCCGCGACAAATTTCGTGTATTTGTCCTGAAGGGTCAGGCCAGAGACATCATCAAGGTAGAAGTTCACCATTCTCCATTCGTCGCCGCAGTCTTGGCGCGACAAGGGCTCGGGTGGTTTGGCAGGCCTTCGTTCGCGAAATTTGCCTCGATTGGGTTTGGGCAATTCGGGGCGCGCCGTTTTGAGTTTGCCCCATCGCTCCTGAGGCGAACTCGGCGCCCGCTGCGTCGAGTTGTTGCGCGGCAGTCCGAGGTCAGACTTACTGCTTGAACGAGAAAGAGATCGAGATTCCATGGAGTGTGTCCTCTGAAGCGAATTGAAAATTTTCGACCGTCGACCAGCAACGCGACCGCTGCGTTCAGCAGCGCAGAAGCGCACTGGAATCGATGTCATCCAACCCGGCACCCGGAATCGGCAACACATCCGGCGCCTCGCGTTGAAGGCGCGCGCTCCATGACACGGCGCTGCGCCCGAACGCGTCCAGGACAGCCGCCCACGTGGCCGTATCGCCCGGAATCGCCGGAACGAACATCGACAACGTGAGCAAACCCGTGCCCCGATCGACGTCGACGGCCCAATGCGCGCCGTCACCCGTCCAGCGAGCCATGACATCCGCCTCGTGGCGCGGAAGTTCCTCGTCGAAGTCGTCGTATTCGTCGGCCCTTAGGATGGTCTGCAGCAACTCGGCGCTCACATAGCCGGCGGCGGCGAACAGTTCGACTCGGCCGTCCGGGAGCATGGCGGCGCAGGCTTCCAATTCCTCCGATGCGTCGAACATGACGCTGCCATCGCCATCGACACTGGCCGGCGGGTGCGAGACAGAGGCCAGGTACAGATCGAGGCCGTGGCGCAACTCAGCATTCACCGTGAAGCTCCTTCGCGTGAGAGTCCAGACCCCTGTACGTGGCTGCCCTCTCGCTTCGGTTCCCTCGCCGCGATGCATTCACGGCCCAGGAGAAGGTTCGTTGCACAACGGTGACGCAATGCACGGTTGGCGCCCGGCCAAACGGCCGCTGGATCGTTCGGCCGATAGGCAAGCGCGCACTTCGTGCCTACGATGACCTCGACCCTCTCTCTCTTCGGAGCCACCCACATGGACACCAAGCCCGCCATCCTGCAGCCGCAAGACCCGGTCGCCGCCAAGCTCGGGATCTACGTCACCCGTGCCGGCATCGCGCTCGCCGCCATCCTCTTCGCGCTGTCGTACCTGCGCGGCTGACGCGGCCCGCCGCGTCTACTCGCCGTCGGGCGCCACCGTGTGCGCCGCCATCTGCTCGAGCGCCTTGACCAGGGCCGAGTGATCCAGTTGGTCCCAGCCGTGCGCGGCGCAGGACTGCATCAGCTGCGCCGCCGAGGCGGTCTGCGGCAACGAAACCCCCATCGAACGCGCGCCGGCCAGCGCCAGGCTCAGGTCCTTCTGGTGCAGCGCAATGCGGAAGCCCGGGTTGAAGGTGCGCTTGATCATGCGCTCCCCATGCACCTCCAGGATGCGGCTGGCCGCGAAGCCGCCCATCAGCGCCTGCCGCACCTTGGCCGGATCGGCGCCCGCCTTGCTCGCGAACACCAGCGCCTCGCCCACGGCGGCGATGTTGAGCGCCACGATGATCTGGTTCGCCACCTTGGTGGTCTGGCCGTCGCCGTTGCCGCCCACCAGCGTGATGTTCTTGCCCATCTTCTCGAACAGCGGCTTCGCACGCTCGAACGCCGCCTCCGGTCCGCCGACCATGATGGTCAGGCTGGCCGCCTTGGCGCCCACCTCGCCGCCCGAGACCGGCGCGTCCAGGTAGTCGCAGCCGAGCTCGTTGATCTTCGCGGCGAAGCGCTTGGTGTCGATGGGCGAGATCGAGCTCATGTCGATCACCAGCTTGCCCTTGGCCAGGCCGGCGGCCACGCCCTCCTCGCCGAACAGCACCTGCTCGACGTCGGGCGTGTCCGGCAGCATGAGGATCACCACCTCGGCCGCGCGGGCCACCTCGGCGTTGGTCTTGCATACGGTGGCGCCCTTCAGCGCATCCGGCACCTTGCTGCGGGTGCGCACGATCATCTCGTGGCCGGCCTGCATCAGGTTATGCGCCATCGGCGCGCCCATGATGCCCAGGCCGATGAATCCGATCTTCATGTCGATGTCCTTTCAGTAGGTGGAGGAGTTGGAGGGTGTCGTGCTCGGCGGTGTGGCCCGCATCGTGGCCAGCACCTGTTGCGAGCCGGCGGCGATCAGGCGCGCATCCGAGCTCACCGTGACAAACTGGAAGCCCTTGGCGATGCGCGCCAGCGCGCCCTCGGGCGTGCCGTTGTGGATGCCCGCGACCAGGCCGTGCACCTTGGCGCGCGCGAGGATGTGGTCGATGGCCTGCGCCACCGGCGGGTCCACGTCGTCGAAGACGGGCCGGCATCCGAGCGCCAGCGAGAGGTCCGAGGGTCCGATGTAGACCGCGTCCAGGCCCTCGACCGAGAGGATGTCGTCGAGGTTGTCCAGCGCCTGCGCGGTCTCGATCATCGCGAAGGTGACGATCGTGTCGTTGGCGTGCTGCGGGTAGTCGGCGCCGCCGTAGAGCAAGGCGCGCACCGGGCCGAAGCTGCGCGTGCCGCGCGGCGCGTAGTGGGTGTAGGCGACAAGGCGCTGGGCCTCCTCGCGCGTGTTGACCATAGGGCAGATGACGCCGTAGGCGCCCGCGTCGAGCGCCTTCATCAGCGCACCCGGCTCCAGCCAGGGCACGCGCACCACGGGCACGGTGTCGGTGGTGGAGATGGCCTGCAGCATCGTGACCATGGCCTGGTAGTCGACCACGCCGTGCTGCAGGTCGATGGTCAGCGAGTCCCAGCCCTGGTGGGCCATGGTCTCGGCCGAGAAGCCGTTGGGAATGGCGAGCCAGCCGTTGACGGCGGCCCCACCGGATTTCCACAGCGTGCGCAGGCGGTTCTCTCTCATGGGGCTTCCTTCAGGAGGTTCAGCGGACGAAGGCGGGGCGCTTCGGGTCGAAGCGCCAGCCGGGGACCAGATATTGCATCGCAATCGCATCGTCGCGTGCGCCCAGGCCATGCTGCTTGTAGAGCTGATTCGCCTTTTCGACCTCGGCCATGTCCAGCTCGACGCCCAGCCCGGGCTTCTTCGGCACCTGCACCAGGCCGCCTTCGATCTTCAGCGGCTCCTTCGTGAGGCGCTGGCCGTCCTGCCAGATCCAGTGCGTGTCGATCGCGGTCACGCGGCCTGGCGCGGCGGCGCCGACCTGCGTGAACATGGCGAGCGAGACGTCGAAATGGTTGTTGGAATGCGAGCCCCAGGTCAGGCCCCAGTCGCGGCAGGTCTGGGCCACACGCACCGAGCCGGCCATCGTCCAGAAATGCGGATCGGCCAGCGGGATATCGACCGACTGCAGCGCCAGCGCGTGGCTCAGCTGGCGCCAGTCGGTGGCGATCATGTTGGTCGCGGTGGGCAGGCCGGTGGCGCGGCGGAACTCGGCCATCACCTCGCGGCCCGAGAAGCCTTCCTCGGCACCGCAGGGGTCTTCGGCATAGGCGACCACGCCGCGCATGCGTTGCCCGAGGCGGACCGCATCCTTCAGGAGCCAGCCGCCGTTGGGGTCGAGCGTCACCCGCGCCCCGGGGAAGCGCTCGTGCAGCGCGACCACGGCATCGACTTCCTCGTCGCCGCGCAGCACGCCGCCCTTGAGCTTGAAGTCGTTGAAGCCGTAGCGCGCCTGCGCGGCCTCGGCCAGGCGCACGATCGCCTCGGGCGTCATCGCCTTCTCGTGGCGCAGGCGCGACCAGTCGTCCGCGGCATCGGGCTCGCGCGCGTAGGGCAGGTCGGTCTTGTCGCGGTCGCCGACGTAGAACAGGTAGCCCAGCATCTCCACCGCATCCCGCTGCTGGCCTTCGCCGAGCAGCGCGGCGACCGGCACGTCGAGGTGCTGGCCCAGGAGGTCGAGCAGCGCGGACTCGATGGCCGTCGCCGCATGGATCGTGGTGCGCAGGTCGAAGGTTTGCAGGCCACGGCCACCGCTGTCGCGATCGGCGAACTTCTGCTGCACCTGCTGCAACACCCGCTGGTGCGCGCCGATGGGCTGGCCGACCACCAGCTCGCGGGCGTCTTCCAGCGTCTGGCGAATCTTCTCGCCGCCGGGCACCTCGCCGACGCCGGTGCGGCCGGCGCTGTCGGTCAGCACCAGCAGGTTGCGGGTGAAGAAGGGGCCATGGGCGCCGCTCAGGTTGAGCAGCATGCTGTCGCGGCCGGCGACCGGGATCGCGCGCAGTTCGGTGATGACGGGGGTGGTGTTGCTGGACATGCGGCGCCTCAATCGGTCGTGATCTTGCCGGTCTCGATCACTTTCTTCCAGCGGTCGAACTCCTGCTTCTGAAAGGTTGCGAACTGCGCGGGCGTGTTCCCGACCACTTCGAGGCCGATGGCGGTGAACTGCTGCTTGACCGCGGGGTCGTTCAGCGCCGCCACCATCGCCTCGCCGGCCCTGGTGCGCACCGCCGGCGGCAGCCCCTTCGGCGCGACGATGGCCTGCCAGGAGTAGACCTCCACGTTCTTCACGCCGGCCTCGGCCATCGTGGGCACGTCGGGCAGCACCGGCGAGCGCTTCGCCCCGGTGACCGCCAGCGCCTTCAGCTTGCCGCTCTTGATGTGCGGCACCACCGCATTGACGTTCTGGAAGGACGCGTCGACCTGGCCGCCGAGCAGGTCGGTGATGGCCGGCGCGCCGCCCTTGTAAGGCACATGCAGGCCGGTGGTGCCGGTCTCCTGCCAGAACAGCTCGGCCGTGAGGTGATCGCTCGAGCCGTTGCCGGAGGAAGCGAAGGTCGTCTTGCCGGGGTTTTTCTTTTCATGGGCGATCACGTCGGCCACCGTCTTGTGCGGCGAGGCGGCGGGCACCACCAGCACGTTGGGCGCCTGCACTGCCACGGTGATCAGGTCGAAATCCTTCAGTGCGTCGTACTGCAACCCTTTGATCAGATGCGGCGCGATCACCAGCGGACCGAGCGAGGTGACCAGGAAGCTGGAGCCGTCCGCAGCCGCGCGCTTGACCTGGGTCGCGCCGATGGTGCCGGTCGCACCGGCCTTGTTGTCCACCAGGAAGGGCTGGCCGAGCTTCTCGGAGAGCTTGGGGGTGATGGCGCGCGCCACCATGTCGGTCGAGCCGCCGGCCGGGAAGGGGACGACCAGCGTCACGGGTTTCTGAGGCCATTCCTGGGCCTGGGCGAGGCAGGCTGACAGGCCGATGGCCAGGGCGCCGAGCAGTTTCTTCATGGGGCTTGTCTCCGGAAAAAGGAAAGTGGAGGGATTGCGACTTTGAACCGCTACATCGATTTGGTAGCGCTACCGTGAACAGCGCAAATGGTAGCGCTACCGTTTTTGGCGTCAAGGGCGATCAATAAGGGGTTTCCCTGTCAGGCGGTGGCGCGGTCGACGATCGAGAAGCCGATGTCCACCACCCGCTCGGCCACCTCACGGCCCTCGGCCCGGTCGACGATGAAGCGCGCCGCCTGCCGGCCGATGGCCGCGCTGTCGATGCGGACGGTGGTGAGTGCCGGATGCAGGTCGGCCGCGAACTCCAGGTCGCCGAAGCCGACCACCGCCAGCCGCTGCGGCACTGGAATGCCCCGGGCCTGGGCTTCGGTCATCACGCCCAGGGCCAGCAGGTCGGAGCTGCAGAACACGGCATCGATGCCGGGCGACGATGCGATCAGCTCGGCCAGCGCACGGCGCCCGCTTCCGAGCGTGGTCGGCGCCGGCACATAGATCAGGGGCACCTCGGGCAGGCCGGCGTCGCGGGCCGCGTCGCAAAAGGCCTGGTGCCGGCGCCGCGAGCGCTCGTCGTCGCCGGCCACGACCGCCAAGCGGCGGCGCCCCCTGGCGCGCAGGAAATCCGCCACCGCGCGCCCCACCTCGGCGTGGGAGAAGCCGACCAGCATGTCCAGCGGCGTCGGCGTGAGGTCCCAGGTCTCGACGACCGGGATGCCGGCGGCCAGCAGGCGCCGCCGGCGCTCGGTCGAATGCAGGATGCCGGTGAGCACGATCCCGTCGGGGCGGCGGCCGATGATGGCATCGAGCAGCGCGTCCTCTCGGGACTCCGTGTAGCCGCTCTGGCCCAGCATCAGCTGATAGCCCTGTTCGGCCAAGGCCTCGGTGAGCGACTGCACGGTCTGCAGGAACACCGGACCCGCAATCGTCGGCACCACCGCGGCGACCAGCCGGCTGCGCGTCGACGCCAGGCCGCCGGCCAGGACGTTGCGCACGTAGCCGGTACGGGCGACCGCCTCGCTCACCTTCCTGAGCACTTCGGGAGAGACCTGGGCCGGGGTGTTGAGCGCCCGCGACGCGGTAATGGGCGCGACGCCGGCCAGCTTGGCCACGTCATGAAGCGTGACGGCGCCGCTGCCGCGGCGGCTGCGGCGTGGGGAGGAAGCCTCGGCGTTCATGGCGGCGATTCTAGCCGGCACGATAGCGCTACCGTAGCCTGCTTGGCTCGCCCCATGACGACGTCAGGCGCCTCGGAATCTCCTTTTCGCCTAGTGCTTCTGGTGAATGCTTCTGTTTGCATCGCGCAGTAGAGTCAATGCTCACATAGGGGATTGGACGCCATGGACAGCCTCGCCGCCCTCAGCCTGCCCGTCGTGCCCGGCCCAGCGACCGAGAGCAGCGACTGGCCGGCGCAGCAGCCCGACTGGGCCGAGTTCGAACGCGACGGCGCGCGCGCACTGCCCGAAGGCCTGCACCTGCGCGACTACGAGATCGTCGGCCCGATCGGCGAGGGCGGCTTGGGGGTGGTGTACCTCGCCTGGGATCACGCGCAGCAGCACCATGTCGCGATCAAGGAATACCTGCCGGCGGTGCTGGCCGTGCGCGACCGCGCCTCCACCGCGGTGGTCGTGCGATCGCCGCAGCACCAGGACAGCTTCCGCATCGGCCTGCGCAGCTTCGTCAACGAGGCGCGCATCCTGGCGCGCTTCGACCATCCTGCGCTGGTGCGCGTGCTGCACCACTGGGAAGACAACGGCACGGCCTACATGGCGATGCCCTACTACCAGGGCCCGACGCTGGCGCGCGCCCTGGCTGGACTGGGCCGCCCCCCCGAGGAGGCCGAGCTGCGCGCCTGGCTGCGGCCGCTGCTCGACGCGCTCGGCACGATGCACGCGCTGAGCTGCTTCCACCGCGATGTCGCACCCGACAACATCCTGCTCACCGACAGCGGCCCCGTGCTGCTGGACTTCGGCGCTGCGCGGCGTGTGATCGACGGTGCAGGGCAGTCGCCGGCGGTGGTGTTCAAGCCCGGCTTTACACCCGTCGAGCAGTACGGCGAGCTCGCGTCGATGCGGCAGGGGCCGTGGACCGATCTCTATGCGCTGGCAGCGGTGGTGTACACGGCAATCACCGGGCAGCCACCCATCTCGTCGATCGAACGGATGCCCGACGATCCCCTGCAGCCCCTTCGCGCACTCGCGCGCGGCCGCTACAGCGATCCCTTTCTGGCGGCCGTCGACGCGGCGCTGTCGGTGCTTCCTCAGGACCGGCCGCAGAGCGCGGCCGAGTTCCGGGCGCGGTTGGGCGACGACGATGGCGCGGCGTGCGAAACGGACGGCGGCGCCGCGGACTCCGCGCCCGGCCGGCCGCCGGCTTCGGATGCTGCCGAGACGCCGGCGTTGCACGCGGCGGTCCGGAGCTTCTTGCCTTCGATCGCCGCACCGTCGGCGCGGCGGGTCGAGCCGCTCGCGGCGATGGCGCCGCGCCCACGTTCCAAGCCGGCGCCGGTGCAACGCAATCGCTTCAAGCTACCGGCGCTTGCAGGAACGGCGGCAGTGCTGATCGGCCTGGTGACCGCCGGGCACTACCGCATCGGGGATCGGGTCCGTACGGACCCGCCGCTGGCCGTGCTGGCCGCCTTGCCCGCGACGCCTGCGGTGCCTCTGACACCCACGGCATCGGTGGCACCGGTGGCATCGGTGGCAACGGCAGCACCGGTCGCATCCACCGCGCCGACGATGCCGATGCCATCGGCCCTGCCAGCTGCGGCCGCTTCAACGCCGACTCAAGATCCGCGGCCTGTCGCTGCGATGCGCGAGCGCACGCGTCCGGCGCCGGTACCCGGGGCGGCCGACGTCCAGCCGCTGCGCGTCGTCGCCGTGCCATCGATGGCCCCCGACGCACCACGGCCCGCCCGGTCGGCCGAGGCAGCGCCATCGCCGCGCCGCACGCCGCGGCCTGCCGGCGCACCCGCAGCGGCGCGCGCCGACCCCTTGTTCGGCACCGTGTCGCGCCCACCCGTTCAGGCCCGCCCGGCCCGGCGCGAGGCGCCCGCGCTTGCCGCCGAGCCGCCGGCCCGCCTGCTGGCCGGCGCCGCGCCTTCACGTGAAGGCCGCTGCAGCGAGCTGCTGCTGCGCGCCTCGCTCGAACCCCTGGGCGCCGTGGAGGCGGCCAGTCTGAAAAGGGGATGTGAATGATGACCACGACCTTCGTCGGCAGCCGCCTGGCCGTGTCCCTGTCCGGCGCCCTGCTGGTGCTGGCCGGCCTCGCCGGCTGCGCAACGCCCGCGCCGCCGCCGCCCGCCCAGGCCGAGCTCCCCTTCGATCAGGCCATCGCCCAGGCCACCGACAGCCTGCTCATGCAAACGCAGAAGCAGGCGCCCCTGATCGCGCGCATGAGCGCCAAGCGCGGCGTCGTGCTCGACCCGATGATCGACGCCGGCAGCGCCCAGCAGACCGTGGCCACGCAATTGCTGCAGGAGCGGGTCAGCGAGCGCATGGGCGCCAGGCACGACACGATCGAGCTGCTGCCCTTCCAGAGCGCGAACCTCGCCAAGGCCCGCTACCTGCTGACCGGCACCATGACGCGGCTGTCGGTCGAGCAGGCGCGCAGCCCGCTGCGCATCGACCTGGCGCTCACTGAGCTGGCCACGGGCATGGTGGTGGCCCAATCCTCCGTGGTGGCGCGCGACGACGGCCTCGACCACACGCCGCTGCCCTACTACCGGGACACGCCGGTGCCCCTCAAGGACCAGGTCGTCGACAGCTACGTGCGCACCACGGCCACGCCTGCCGGCCAGCGCGCCGACACCTACTACCTGGAGCGCGTCGCGGTGGCCCCGGCGATCAAGGACGCCACCACGCACTACAACGCCGAGCGCTACCAGGACGCGCTGGCGCAGTACAACAGCGCCGCCGGCGGAACGGCCGGCAACGCCCAGCTGCGCGTGCTCAACGGCATCTACCTGAGCTCGGCCAAGCTGGGCCGCACCGCCGAGGCCGAGCAGGCCTTCGGCAAGATCGTGGCCTACGGCATTGCGCAGCAGCAGCTGGGCGTGAAGTTCCTGTTCAATCCGGGCAGCACCGCGTTCTGGCCCGACGCCAAGGTGAGCGGCCCGTACCCCATGTGGCTGCGCGAGATCGCCAGGGCCAGCGCGGACGCCAAGGTTTGCATGGACGTCGTCGGCCACACCAGCCGCACCGGCTCGGTCGCCTTCAACGACACGTTGTCGGTGCAGCGGGCCCGCTACATCCGCCAGCGGCTGATCGTCGAAGCCAGCGTGCTCGGCGAACGCACCAAGCCGAGCGGCAAGGGCTTTCGCGAGAACATCATCGGCAGCGGGACCGACGACGCGGTCGACGCGCTCGATCGGCGGGTGGAATTCAGGATCGTGGACTGCGGCTGAGCGCCGCGGTCATAACGGCCAGCCGCGCCATTACGCCGGGCGTCGAGCGGTTGTGCGAGCAGGAGGACTGGCGCAATGCCCTTCCCATCGCCTCGCAGCTGTTCGTCCGGCGACACCGTGCCCCGCGTGTCGCTTTTCTGTTGGCGTCTTGTTTGCAGCGCCTCGGCCAGAACGCAGTGGCCCTGAGCGTCTTCGTCCATTGCATGCAACTGGAGGATGAAGCCCCTACGCCCGGGCCCCTGTTCCGAGCCGGCGAGTGCCTTGCCGCCCTGGGGCGCAACAGCGAGGCCCTTGCCGCGCTCATGCGAGATAGCGCCCGCGCCGGTTCGACAGCTTCACCAGCAACTCGTCGGCCACCTCGACCGCGCGATGCTCCATCACCGCGACCGGATAGCTGCCGACCACGATGCTGTCGACGCTCACGGTTGCATAGCTGAACTCGCGGCCCAGGGCCGCGGCGGCGTCTTGCAGGCACTGGGCCACCGACGCCAGGCCCTCGCGCGCATAGCGCCAGGTGCCGTCGCCGATGCCGACGTAGGAATTGAAGTTGCGGTCGCCGCGCTTGGTGATTTCAACTGCCGGTTGCATCGCTGTTCTCCCAGGGTTCGCTGGGGAGATTCTCGCGAGCACCCGGGCCCGGCGGAACTGGCCATTGGTCGAATTGGCCGCTCAGCATCCTTCAACTTGAGGAGGCCGCCCGGCCTGCGCGGCCTCCTCGCCGCTCAACCGCGGGCGCGCGCCTGGTCGCGCAGCACCTTGATCTGGTCGTGATTGCGCTGCGCGCCTTCGGCCTGGCGTTCGACCACGCTGCGCACGTCGGCCGGGAGGTTCTGCTTCAGGGCCTTGCGGTAGCGCGCCACGGCTGCGTCCTCGCCGCGCTCGCATTCCTCGAGCATCGAGAGGTCGCTGTTGGCGCCCACCGCGCCCTTCACATGTACCCAGCCACGGTGCATCGCACCGGTGGCGGTGCCGCCTTCGGCAGGCTTGCCACCAAGCGCCAGGATCAGCTGCGAAAGTTCGCTCGCCGCCTGCGCGCAGCCTGCGGCGCGGTCGCTGAACACGCGCTTCATCTCGGCCGACTTCACTTCGTCGGCGCATGTTCGAAAGCCGTACTCGCCGTCGCGCGAGTTCTCGAGCAGGTCGTTCAGGATGTCCACCACGTCGTCGGCGGCCAGAACTTCGGTATCCACTGCCATGAAAGTACTCCTTGTGTTTCAGCGGTCCCGTGCGGGACGCTTGCTGGAGCCTTCATGATTGGCCACCGGCTCGCGGGCCACGTCAGCCTCACCTGACGGCACCTGTAGGGCGGTGCCGCCCTCACAGACCGTTTCAAGCGGCCACCGAAGCGCCTGGGCTTGCTGGCCCGAGCCATTTGCCGCCTACGCCCTTCGCGCTAGACCGTATTGCGAATAGCCCCTCCCCGACCCCCCTCCTAGACTCGCCCCCGACGAGGTCTGAGGGGCACGCACTCCGCGTGCCGGCGGCACGCAAGCTCAGCCGCAGAGGCCGCGCGCGGGGGTCGAATGCAAAGTCTTTCGGAGTTCGGACGAGCGCATGCGCGCAGGTGGGTCGGCGCAGGCGCCCTCGGTCTCGCGGCGCTGGTCGGTGGACATGGGGCGCTGGCCCAGGCACCCGATGCCGAGGCGGCGGCCAGCAAGCAGGAGCAGGCGCGGCTCGCCGACACCGACACGCTGCTGGCACTCACCAGCGACGGCGCGGTGCTCTACGCACAGGACAGTCCCAAGCTCTCGGGCTACCAGTACTGCAGCCAGGCGGTGGCGCTGGCCGAGGCCGGCGAGTTCCGCCAGAGCGTGCGCGCGGCCAGCAAGGCGCTGCACCTGGCCAACACGACGCGCGATCCCAACCTGCTCGCGATGGCGAACCGCGACCTCGCCATCGTCTACAGCTACTCGGGCCAGCTGGAAAAGGCCGAGGAGTTCGCACGAGAGGCGCTCAAGCATCCGGCGCGCGACCCCAAGCTGGTCGTGGGCCCGGTGAACAAGGTCATCGGCGACGTGCAGACGCGGCGCGGCGACTACGCCGGCGCGGTCGCCAGCTACGAGACCGCGCTCGCCAACAGCTCGCAGCGCTACGCGCCGCTGGTGCAGTCCTCGCTGGTCAACGCCCTGATCGAATCGGGCGACGCGCCACGCGCGCGCCAGCTGCTCGGCACCCTTCCGGCGCCGCGCGAGGCGCCGCTGGCCGCGCAGCTGGAGCGCACGCGGGCACGCCTGCTGCTCGCCGAGAACAAGCCGGCCGAGGCGCGCGACTTGTACCTGCAGCTCACCACGCGGCAAGTCGGCACCGACAGCGGCTACTACCGGCTGTGGGCCTGGGACGGCGTGGCGCGCAGCGAACTCGCGCTCGGGCAGAAGCAGGCCGCGGCCGATGCGGTGGGCCGCGCGCTCGGCAGCATCGATGCGGTACGCGCCAAGTTCCGCAGCGAGGAATTCAAGATGGGCCTGTTCTCGGACCTTCAATCGGTGTTCGAGCGCGGGGTCGGCCTCTACAGCGAGGTCGGCGATGCGCGCCAGGCCTTCGAGCTCAGCGAGCGCAGCCGCTCGCGCGCGCTGCTCGACGCGGTGCGCGGCCGGGCGCAGCTGAACAGCGAGGCCGCCGCGACCATCGACCTGGCGACGCTGCAGCGCACGCTGGCGCCCGATGAGCGCGTGCTGCAGTTCCATGCCCTGCCCGACCGCCTGCAGGCCTGGATCGTGAGCCCGGCCGGCATCGAGGCCAGGAGCTTCGAAATCAAGCGCGACGACCTCAACGAGCTGGTCGAGACCTTCCGCAACTCGGTGGTGCGCGGGCGACGCGCCGCCATCGCCAATGCCGACAAGCTGGGCACCGCGCTGATCGCACCGCTGGGCCTGAAGGCCGGCGAGCGCCTGGTGATCGTGCCGCACGGCCCGCTGCACTACCTGCCCTTCCAGGCCTTGCGCGTCGACGGCCGCTACCTGATCGAGACCCATCCGGTCTCGGTCGCGCCATCGATGAGCATCGCGGTACAGCTGGCGCAGCGCTCGCCGCGCGCCGATGCGGTGCTCACCGCCTTCGGCAATCCGCGCATCGAGGACAAGTACGACCTGCCGGGCGCCGAGGTCGAGGTCAAGCAGCTGGCCCAGCTGTTCCCGCGCAACAGCGTCTACATGGGCGCCGCGGCGACCAAGACGCAGTTCCGCGACGTCGCCGCACGCGCGCCGCTGATGCACGTGGCCGCCCATGCCGAGGCTGACCAGGTCGACCCGCTCTATTCGCGCATCCTGCTGGCCAACGAGGGTGGCAAGCAGAGCTTCCTGGAGGCGCACGAGATCCTCGGCCTGCCCATGCAGGGCAGCGCGCTGGTCACGCTCTCGGCCTGCGAGTCGGGCCTGGGCCGCATCGCGCAGGGCGACGAGGTGCTGGGCTTCACCCGCTCCTTTCTCTCAGCGGGCACCGGCAGCCTGATCTCCTCGTTGTGGCCGGTCTCGGACGACGCCACCGCCGTGCTGATGGGCACCCTCTACGCCGAGCTGGCCAAGGGTCGCGACATCCAGCAGGCCATGCAGGCCGGCCAGCTCGCCGTGCTGAAAGAACCTCGCATGTCGCATCCCTTCTTCTGGGCCCCGTTCAACCTGATCGGCAACTGGCGGCTCAAGGTGGGGAGCCCGGCATGAAGGGGGCGCGCGTGCTGTCGAAGCCCTCGCAGATCCGCCGTCCCGTCGCGCTCGCCGCCGCCTCGGTTGTGGTGCTGGTGCTGGCGCTGGCGGCCTCGCGCGTCCACGCGGCCGGCGAAGAGGCCGTGACCCTCGCGCCCACCCAGGACCCGTGCGGCAGCTGCGACCGCCCCGTGGCCCAGGCACCCGCCGCGCCGCAGAGCCTGCCGGCAACACCCGCCCCCGCGCCCGTGGCCAGCTTCCGGCTCAACGACCTGCGGCTCAACGGCGCGCAGGCGCTCGGCAGCGAGGAGCTGCAGGCCATCACCCGCCCCTATATCGGCCGCGACGTCACGCTGGCCGACCTCGAGGCGCTGGCGCAGGCCATCACCGCCCGATACCGCGAGCGCGGCTACTTCCTGGCGCAGGCCGTCGTGCCGGTGCAGACGGTGCAGGGCGGCATCGTCGAGATCAGCGTGATCGAGGGCCGGCTCGGCAAGGTCGACGTGGCCGTGGCGCCGGATGCGCCGATCGGCGAGCAGCGCGTGCGCGCCTTCCTTGCGCCGCTGCAGTCGGGCGAGGCCCTCAGCGGCGACCGCTACGAGCGCGCGATGCTGCTGCTGTCGGACCAGCCCGGCGTGCGCGTGTCCTCCGCCCTGCAGGAAGGCATCCACCCCGGCACCACCGATCTCACCGTCGAGGTCACTGCAGGGCCGCGCTGGGCCTTTACCGCGGAAGCCGACAACCACGGCACCAAGGAGTCGGGCCGCTATCGCGTGGGGGGCACGGCGCGCTGGCTCAGTCCGGCCGGCATCGGCGACAACCTCGACCTGCGCGCAATGGTGTCGGATGACGGACTGTGGTTCGGGCGTGCGGCCTACGAGGCACCCATCGGCGCGAGCGGGCTGCGCGCGGGCATCGGCCTGGCGCGGGTGCGCTACGAGCTGGGCGGCCAGTTCGCCGACCTGGACGCGCGTGGCCGGGCCGACGTGTTCGACCTCTCGCTCAGTTATCCGGTGATCCGCCAGCGCCGGCAGAACCTGTTCCTGCGCCTCTCGGCCGACACCAAGAAGCTCGAGGACGAACTGGGCGCCGTGGGCTTCACCTCCGACAAGCGCATTCAAGGCCTCGGCCTGGGCTGGGCCTGGGAGCGGCGCGACGAGGTGCTGGGCGGCGGCTACTGGGCGAGCTCCGGCACGCTCTACCACGGCAAGCTCGACATCCGCGACCCGCTGACGCTGGCCTTCGACCAGGGCATCGGCGGCCACCGCACCGACGGCAACTTCACCAAGCTGAGCTTCCTGGTCTCGCGGCTGCAGTCGGTCATTCCGCGGCACTCGCTGTTTCTTTCGCTGGGGGGCCAGTGGGCCAGCAAGAACCTCGATGCGTCCGAGAAACTGGCGCTCGGTGGCGCGCGCGCCGTGCGCGCCTACCCCTCGGGCGAGGTGCTGGCCGACCAGGGCTGGATCGGCACCGTCGAGTGGCGCTGGTCCTACAACGAGGAACTCACGCCCTTCGTGTTCTACGACGCAGCCCGCGGCAAGCTTGCGCACGACCCCACGCCCTTCGACGGCGTCAACCGGCTGAGCCTGCGCGGCTACGGCATCGGCCTGTCGTGGTCGCGGCCCGGCAACTTCGCCATCAACGCGACGCTCGCCTGGCGCGACGGCACCCGGCCGGCGCAGACCGACGGGGGCGGGCGCAACCCGCGTCTCTACGTGCAAGCGCAAAAGGCCTTCTGACATGAACTCCCAACCGAAGCCACGGCGCGCTGGACGCACACGGCCTGGCCGTTTCCCATTGCGCCCCGTGACGCTGGCCCTCGCGTGCATGAGCGTCGCGGCGCCGGCCCTGGCGCAGTTGCCGACCTGGGGCAGCTTCGTCGTGCGCGGCGGCAGCGTGGCGGTGGGCAGCGGTCCGGGCAGCCTGCCGATCACTGCCGCCGGGGTGCCTTCGCCCGCGGGCACGATCCTGCCGATCACGCAGGCCACGCCGCGCGCCATCATCGACTGGCAGGGCTTCTCGATCGGGCCCGGGAACGCGGTCAACATCACGCAGCAGGCAGGCCCGCGCAGCGTGCTGCTCAACCGCGTGACCGGCAACGAGCTCTCGACCATCGCGGGCTCGATGACCGCCAACGGACGGGTCTTCCTCGTCAATCCCAACGGCGTCCTGTTCGCGAATGGTTCCACGGTGAATGTCGGCGGCCTGGTCGCCTCGACGCTCCAGATGGGGACCAGCGACGCGGACTTCATGGGCGGCAGCGAGCGGCTGGTGTTCCAGCAAGTGGGCGGTGCGCTCGGCGTGGTCGAGAACCGCGGAAGCATCGCCGCGGCAGGCGGCGGCACGGTCGCGCTGGTCGGCGCAAGGGCCACCAATACCGGCAGCATGGTCGCGCAAGGCGGCACGGCCGCACTGGTGTCCGCGAACACGGTGACGGTCGACTTCGTGGGCGACGGGCTCACCACCTTCAAGGTCTCGCCGGGCCTCTACGGCAACGCGATCAACAACGGCCTGGTGCAGGCCGACGGCGGGCGCGTGGTGCTGATGACCACCGGCGGCAGCGAAGTGGGGCAAGGCGTGGTCAACAACCGCGGCGTGCTGCGCGCCGACACGCTCTCATCGCGCAACGGGGAGATCGTGCTCGACAGCGGCAGCACGGCGGCCGGCGTCACCCTCAACGGCGGCCTGCTCTCGGCGGCCGGCAACGAGGCGGGCCTGCAGGGCGGGACGATCGATGTCACCGGGCGCACCGTCCTGCTGCAGCCCTTCGTCCCGCCAACGGCGACCGTGGTGGTTCCGGCGCCGAACGACAGCGGCATCGTCGATGCGAGCGGCGCCGCCGGCGGCGGGCGCATCCGGCTGCACGCCACGGCGGTCGGCGCCGCGCCGCTGACGGGCGCTATCGCCGTCGCGGCCGGCACCCGCATCCATGCCGACGCCACGGCGGCCGGCAACGGGGGCGAGGTCCGCGTGCTGGGCGAGCGCACGTTGCGCGCGTACGGCACGATCACGGCGAAGGGCGGGCCTGCCGGCGGCAACGGCGGCCTCGTCGAGACCTCGGGCGGCTTTGCGGTGCCCGCGGGCGACAACAATGGCGGCATCGACCTCGCGGGCCTGCGCACCGATGCCTCGGCACCGAACGGAACGGCTGGCCAGTGGCTGGTCGATCCCTACGACGTCACGATCGTCAACGGCAACGCCGCCGGCACCCTCACCGGCACACCCTTCGTGCCGATCGCCGATTCGACCATCCAGGACGGCGACATCAACGCGGCACTCAACAGCGGCACCAGCGTGCGCATCACCACCGGCAATCCTGCGGCGGGAGCGCCGGACGTCGGCGACATCTTCATGGACGACGTGCAGATCGAGTACAGCGCCAGCAAGGGCCCGCTCACGCTGCAGCTGGATGCGCACCGCAGCGTGCGCGGCAACACCGCATCGGTGATCGCCTCGGTCGGGGATCCGCTGAATGTGATCTTCAACGCCGATGCCAACGGCGCGGGCGCCGCGGTGGGCGGCGGCCAGGTCAGCTACAGCGGTGCGATCTACACCAACGGCGGCAACGTCGCGATGAACGGTACCTGGGCGAACGCCAGCAACGGCATGTGCAGCATCTGCCTGACGACGGCGCTCATCGACACGCGCACCGGCAATCAGCAAGTGACCCTTGGCGTACCCGGCGCGTACACCGGCGGCAGCGACGCGGGCCTGGGCGGCGCGGTCCAGTTGCGCGGCATCAGCACCTTCGGCGATCCGGCCGCGGACAGCGTCGGCGCCGTCTTCGTCCAGAACAGCGTCATCAGCACGGCCACCGGCGACATCTCGATCTTCGGCAGCCACAGCGCGGGCAACGGCGTGCAACTCGAGAACTTCGTGAGCGCCGGCACGCTCAGCACCACCAGCGGCGACATCTCGGTCACCGGCATCGGCACCTTCGCCGCACAGACGCCGGGGCATGGCGTGCTGATCGACAGCGAGACGCTGCGCACCGCCGACGGCAACATCACGATCACCGGCCGGCGCCTGGCCGGTGGCCCGGTGGCCGGCTCGGGCGTGCTGCTGATCAACGGCGCACTGCTGCAGACCACCGGCAGCGGCGATATCCGCGTGACCGGGCAGTCCGACGGCAATGGCGCCGGCGTCAACATCGCGCCCTCGTCCGCGCCGACGGGCGGGGCGCCCGGCCAGATCGACGGCAACCGCAACGTGGTGCTGCGCGCGGTCAACGACGGCAGCACCGATGCGCTGGTGATCGGCGGCCCGGTGCGTGCCGGAAACGCGCTCGACCTGCGGCCCGGCGGCGTCGACCTTGCAGGCAACGCACTGGACCGCACCGACGTACCGATCGCGATCGGCAGCACCGTCGCCACCGGCTTCGCGGTCTCCGCCGCGGAGCTCGGGCTGATCACGACGCCGACGCTCGTAGCCGGCAGCAATACGCATGCGGCCGACATCACGGTGGCGGGACCATTGGCACTGGCCTCGGCGCTCACGCTGCACAACGGCGGCGGCGGCAGCATCCGGCTCGCCGCGCCCGTGTCCACGCCGCAGCTGGGCCTGCTGAGCGCGGGCGACATCACGCAGGCCGCGGGCGCGACCATCTCCGCCGGCGCGCTGCTGGCGCGCTCCGGTGGCGGCAGCGTGCTGCTCACCGAGCCGGGCAACAACGTCGCGGCCGTGGGCGGCGGCGCGGCCGGCCGCTTCGAGTACACCGACGCCGACGCGCTGGCGCTGAGCGCGCCTTCGGTGACCAGCTTCGATGCCGCGAGCAACCTGCCGCAGACCGTGGCGGGCACGGCCGTGAGCGCCGACCGGGTGCTGGTGCGCACGCTGAGCGGTGATCTCTCGCTCGGCACCAACGTCACGAGCACCACCAGCACCGACCTGGTGGCGGCGGCGCGTTTCCAGAATCTGGGCCCGTACACGATCGCCGGCGCGCCCTGGCGCGTGTGGGCCGACACCTGGGTCGGCGAGACGCGCGGCGGGCTGTTCGGCTCGGGCCTGCTGCCCAACCTCTACCACTGCGCCTACCTGGGCCTCTGCACGGTGACGGTATCGGCTGCCGACAATCATTTCATCTACGCGCAGCAACCGAGCGCGACGGTGCTGGTCAACAATGCCGCGAGAGCGGGCGGCCGGCTCAACCCGCCGTTCACCTACAGCATCACGGGCCTGATCCTCGGCGACACCGGGGCGGGCTTCGCCGGCACCCTCAGCAGTCCGGCAACTCTCTTCAGTCTCCCGGGCAGCTATCCGATCAACGGCAGCTTCACGTCGGCCGAAGGCTACGCGGTCAACGTGATACCGGGCGTGCTGACCGTGGGGGCGCTGCCGGAGCTGATCAAGCCGGACTTGGTGCGCGACACCCCGAGCACCTGGCTCTACGACCGCAACATCGGGCCGGCACCCATCTGCCTGGCGACCGGGCCGCTGGACGGCGACCGCGCCGCGCAGGAAGGCGACGTGCTCGCGCGCGAATGGTCGCGCATACGCTCACGGCCCAACCTCACGAACTGCGTCGACACGGAGCGGCGCAATGGGTGCGCGGACTTCTAGTGGGCCGTAACAGTCGATTCGGGAGCGAAGGCCGCGTCAACGGCGTGCAGGGCAAGACGCAAAGCGCAGCAATAGCCGAAGCTATTGCGAGCATTTGCAACGCCGCCATGCGCGTCGTTGGCGTGGCAGGCGCTTCCGAATCGGCTGTTACGGCCCACTAGTATTGCCGTCTTCGCTGAATGGGCAGAGCCACCGCTATGAGTAATTGGCCTGTTTGATCTTTTCCAACGCCTCTGTGCCGATCTCTCTTACTACTTCGTCTCTGAACAGGCTATAGAAACGGGAGAGACTGAACAGGAACCGATTCGCCACGCGGGCCACGGCATGATTGGCGGGCCGCGTCGAATCGAACCGGCACGGAGTGACATCATCCAGGAGGCTGATGAGCGCGCGCGCTGCTGCAACGTGCAGCCTTACATCCTCCGACCTCGAAATCCTCCACTCGAACATATTCTCTGCCAGTCTGCCGTTGCTGATAAAGGCGCGCATGACATTGACAAAGGCGTCGTCTGACAACAAGCGCCTGCCGGTCACTTGGGGCTCCAGCATGGCACACAGGGCGAAGTCGACCGACGAATCATGCAATCTGTCCAACAGCTCCTTCGCTCCACCGTGCTGGCCGTCTGCGGCCGCAGCATCGATTGCTTGAACTGCAAGCAGCACAGTTGCAGCCTGGTTGAACACCTCAGGCTGATCATGCATGCACGCCAGCAGCCTCCAGCCCGGGGCCCATTGATCACAATTCGCCGCATAGTCGTCAGCGAACTTTGCCATCCGCAATAGCCCGAAGATCTTCATCATCTTGAGTTGCGGCGACTCCATTGGCATCATCACGATGCGCTCATCCACCTGTAGAGTTCCGGTAACGATCGGTGGGAGAGCGGCCCGCAGGTCGATGCGATGCGCAAATGCCTTGAATAGCAAGGCTATCGTGGCATCGCTGCAATCGTCCTGCAACAGGCAGTCCACGACAGCTATCGCAACAAGACTTCTGCCTTCCTCCATCGCCAGGATGACCTCGAGCGATGCGGCATGGTCCGCGCTGCAAAGCTCCGGCAGCGCATGAACCAGGTCGCCGTCCAGGACGTCCACGATGGTCAGAGCGTGCCGCCCAATCCCGAGCCCCTCTATCAGCCGCTGGATAGCCGCTTGCTGGCGTTGCTGCGTCGCGAAGTGCGCCGAAAGAATGCTGGCGGCCAACATCGAGTCATACGACTCGCCGGTCACGATAAGCACGGCAGCCATCTCCAGCGCAACCGAATCCTGCTTCGCCGCAAGTTCGGGATGATTCGATTCGCTCTTGATGAGCATGAAGGGCCACTGCCGAAGCTCGAGCTCTACCTCTGCAAACCTGGCGACGACGGCATTGAACAGCTCTTCTCGTGCAGCATCGCCAAACTCCGGGTAAGGGGAGTCACGAATCAGAAGTGCGGCCCCGTGCAGATTGCCGCTTTGAATGGCGAGCCGGAAGTCGTCGGCCAGGTGGACAAGCGTACGGGCATCGGTTGAATCATTGCCGAGAAAGCGGATGGCCCTGGCTTTCAATGACTCCATGACGCTGCCCGGCTGGACGCGATGTGCCTTTTTCTCGACCTTCTGCAGTGAGTTCTTGTGGCTCTCGTATAGGTCGTCATCCCATTTCAGGGACAACTGGGTTACGGCGCTCTTGACGTGCGATTTCAGCTCCTTTGCCAATGGTTCGCCAATCTTTCCGGACAGCGAAGCAAGGTCCTGCAGGCGATCCAGGCACTCCTGGTTGTTCCGCGAATTCACTGCCTGCTCCACAGCGACGCGCAATACCTCGCTCTGCAGGCTGACAGGCACGGCGTCGAGCAGTTCGGGTGTCAGCTTCGGAAACCAGGCCATGGCTTCCAGCTTGTCCATCCTGCGGGTCTCGACCGGACCAGCGATCTGGTCCAAGGCAGGCCAGATGATGCATTTCATCGTCACTGACCGCGCGAGTTCGTGAGCCCCGAGATCGTTGCTGATCTGCAGCAGGCTGCCGAGTGCGGTCAGGCAGGCGTCCATGCCGAGCTCCGGGACCCAACCAACGGCCGAGCGCAGCGCCTCGACGAGAGTGTGGTCATCCACTGGGAGCTTGGCCATCTCCATGACGAGCGAGAGAGACCGGTGAATGAAGCCAGCCTTGGCCCTGGGCGAACAGAACTGCACAAGATTGCGGCATTGGAGAAACTCGCCGTGGTTCCACGCGCTGCGGGCCGCTGCTCTCGAAAGCCGGTCCAAGGCTTTGCGGACCGTCGGGTCGCCGCTGGTCTTCATTTCGTTGACCGGGCCGGAGCGCGACTCCAACAGCACGGTCAGGATCGACGGCTTGCACATGCCCATCAGGGTGCATGCCGCCCTGAGGCAATTTGCATCCACGAGGATCGCAATGGCCTCGGTGACCGCGCCGAGGTCTTCCGCGTCCAGCTTGGAAACTGCGAGGATTGTGTTTCCGCCCTGGATTTGCAGGCCTTTGATGTTCTCAAGGCAGGCCGTCAACACTCCCCATCGATCGGGGCAGTCTTGCTCCTTTAGCAAGAGAAGGCGGGAGGACCTCTTCGTTCCACCAATGCCGCTTCGATCAGGGGCCAGCGCAACGGATTCGCCCCGCAAGTCCGGATTTCCCGGCCCATCGCGGTGGGACTCCCGCCGCGGGACTGTGCGCAATGTTGTGGACTTGTATGGAAGGCTGGAGGTCTTGGGACGCATGATCTTTCAGTGGCGCGACGCCAGAATGCGTTCCATTGCTTCAAGCCGTCTTCTGCTGAGCTCAGCAGCGCATGAATGTTCCTGAGCCGATCTCGGCCAGCCCGACGCCGGGGTGCGGCAGCGGATCGGGCGGCTCGGGATCGAGGCGGGCGGTCCACGACGCGCCGGTTCGTCTGAATGCATCCAGCACGCCGGTCCATTCGCCCGGATCACCGGGAAGGGCAGGGACGAACATGGACAAGGTCAGCAAGCCCGTCTCTCGATGAACGTCGACAGCCCAGTGCGCTCCCTCTCCCGTCCATCGCGCCACGATGTCCGCCACGTGGCGCGGCTCGTCTTCGTCGAAGTCGCGATCCTCGTCTGCTTCCACGATGGCCTGCAGCAGCTCGGCGCGCACGTAGCCTGCACCCGCAAACAGCTCGACCCGGCCATCCGGCAGCATGGCGGCGTGGACCTGCAGGCGCTCGTCGGCCTCGAACATGAGGCTGCCATCGGCGCTGACCCAGGTGGGCGCCAGCTCCATCGAGGCAAGATACTGATCGAGGCTGTGACCTAATTGAGCGGTCATCCTGGTGTCGCTCCTTTGGGGGTAGATGGTTACCCGCTGAGTGGCGGATCTCTCGCCTTGGTTCCATCACCGTGGAGGATGACGTGACTCGGCGAAGGACGCCGCCTTCGTGGTGCGTACCCTTACCCGGCCTGAAATCGGAAAGCAATGAAACGTCGATGCCTCCCATGGATGAACTGCCGCCCCGGCCCCGGCGAGGCCGTAGCTCCCTTGGCGGAGGGCTCCTGGTGAGAGCCGCCCCCGACAAGATGGGCGAAGCGGTCGCCGCGCCCGCCCTCGCCAGCTTCGCCGAGGCCTTCCGCTTCTGGCTCAAGCTCGGCTTCATCAGCTTCGGCGGGCCAGCCGGGCAGATCGCGATCATGCACCGAGCTTGTCGAGCGGCGCCGCTGGATCAGCGAGAAGCGCTTCCTCCACGCGCTGAACTACTGCATGCTCCTGCCCGGCCCCGAGGCGCAGCAGCTGGCCACCTACATCGGCTGGTTGATGCACCGGACGTGGGGCGGCATCGTCGCAGGCGCCCTGTTCGTGCTGCCCTCGCTGTTCATCCTGATCGCGCTGTCATGGATCTACCTGCGCTTCGGAGACGTGCCGGCGGTGGCCGGTCTCTTCTACGGCATCAAGCCGGCCGTCACCGCGCTGGTGCTGCACGCGGCACACCGCATCGGCACGCGGGCGCTGCGCAACCCTTGGATGTGGGGCATTGCGGCAGCGGCCTTCGTCGCCATCTTTGCCTTCGACACGCCCTTTCCGGCCATCGTCCTCGGGGCCGGGCTGATCGGCCACTTCGGGGCGCGCCGCGCACCGGCGGTGTTCGCGCTCGGCGGCGGCCATGGTGGCGCGCAGCACCGCTACGGTCCGGCGCTGATCGACGACGACACGCCGACGCCGCCGCACGCGCGCTTCTCGCGCGGCCGGCTGGCGAGGCTGCTGGCTGTCGGGCTGGGCATCTGGACACTGGCGATGGGCGCCCTGGTCGCCACGCAAGGCCTGCACGGCACGCTGACGCAGATGGGCTGGTTCTTCACGAAGGCGGCGCTGCTGACTTTCGGCGGCGCCTACGCGGTGCTGCCCTATGTCTACCAGGGCGCAGTCGAGCAGCACCACTGGCTATCGGGCGCGCAGATGATCGACGGCCTGGCCCTGGGCGAGACGACACCGGGCCCGCTGATCATGGTGGTGGCCTTCGTGGGCTTCGTCGGCGGCTGGCTGCGGCAGGTGCTCGGCCCGGAGGCGCTCTTTCTCGGCGGGGCGCTGGCGGCCACGGTGGTCACCTTCTTCACCTTCCTGCCTTCCTTCGTCTTCATCCTGGCTGGCGGACCCCTCGTCGAGGCCACGCACGGCAAGCTCGGCTTCACCGCGCCGCTGTCGGCGATCACCGCGGCGGTGGTGGGCGTGATCCTCAACCTGGCGCTGTTCTTCGCCTACCACGTGCTCTGGCCGGAGGGCTTCACCGGCCGCTTCGACTGGATGTCGGCAATCATCGCAGTCGCCGCGGCCTTCGCCCTCTTCCGCTTCAAGATTGGCGTGATGCCGCTCCTCGGCGCCTGTGCACTCGTCGGACTCGCCGTCGCGCTGGGAAGGGGCTGAACGCGCTAAGGATGTCCGCTCTGCTCAGTCGCCCGCAGCAATGCCCCGCTGCTTGAGTGCCGCGATGTCGGCGTCGCTGTACCCGACCTCGCGCAGCAGCGCATCCGTGTGCTCGCCGAGCAGCGGCGGCTGCAGCCGGATGCCCGGCCGCTCGCTGCCCAGAGTGAAGGGCATCAGCGGCACCTTCGACTCGCTGCCGTCGTTCATGCGCACCGGCGCCAGCCCACCGGTGGCATTGAGGTGCGGGTCGTCGAAGAGCTCGTGCGGCTTGACGATGGGGGCGAAGGGCAGCTCGTTCTTCTCGAACACGGCGCTGAGCTCGGCCGCGCTGTAGCCGGCGAGGTGCGAGCGCAGGAGGGGCATCATCCAGTCGCGCGCGAGCACGCGGTCGTTGTTGGTCTTCAGGCGCGGATCGGCCAGCATGTCCTCCAGGCCGAAGGCCTTGCAGAAGATGCCCCACTGCTTGTCGCTGACCGCCGCCAGGAAGATCTGTTCGCCGTCCTTCACGGTGAAGACGTCGTACACGCCCCAGGCCGAGATGCGGCTGGGCATCGGATCGGCTGGCTTGCCGGTGGCCGCGAACTGCATCATGTGCTGCGCGACGAGGAAGATGTTGTTCTCGAACAGCGCCGACTGCACCTCGCAGCCCTCGCCGGTCTGCTCGCGCTGGCGCAGCGCCGCCATCGCGCCGATGGCGCCGAACATGCCGCCCATGATGTCGTTGACGCTGGTGCCTGCGCGCAACGGGTCACCGATGCGGCCTGTCATGTAGGCCAGGCCGCCCATCATCTGCACCACTTCGTCGAGCGCGGTGCGATGGTCGTAGGGGCCGGGCAGGAAGCCCTTGTGGCTCACGTAGATGAGGCGCGGGTGGAGCTTCTTCAGGCTCTCGTAGTCCAGGCCCAGCTTCTTCATGGTGCCGGGCTTGAAGTTCTCGCTCACGATATCGGCGCTGGCGATCAGGCGCAGCGCGGCCTCGATGCCCTCGGGCTTCTTGAGGTCGAGCGCGATGCTCTTCTTGTTGCGGTTGAAGGTCGGGAAGAAGCCGGCGCCGGAGCCCAGCAGGCGCCGCGTGGAGTCGCCCTCGACGGGCTCGACCTTGATGACCTCGGCACCGAGGTCGCCCATCATCATGCCGCAGGTAGGGCCCATCACCATGTGGGTGAACTCGACGACGCGGACGCCTGCGTAGGGCAGTTGCTTCTCTGTGTTGTCAGGCATGTTCGGTTCCCTGGACGAAGCCCTTGGGCAGGCCGGCCTCGGGCGTCATGCCGTAGACCGGCTCGCCCGGCAGGCCGGCGACGAGTGGCGCGCGCGCCGCGATGAGCTTGCCGATGTCGATGCCGGTGGCGACGCCCATGGCCTCGAACATGAAGACCAGGTCCTCGGTCACCACGTTGCCCGACGCGCCAGGCGCATAGGGGCAGCCGCCCAGGCCGCCGAGCGAGGCATCGAAGGTGCGCACGCCCTCCTCGAAGGCCGCGAGGCAGTTGGCCAGGCCCAGCCCGCGGGTGTTGTGCATGTGGGCCGCGCCGGCCTTGCCGCCGAGCTCGGCGCGCAGGCGCCTGAAGAGGCGGCGGACCTGGGCCGGATTGGCGTAGCCGACGGTGTCGGACAGGCCCGATTCGTCTGCACCCGCTGCCACGCACTGCACCGCGAGGCGGATGACCTCGTCTTCCGGCACCTCGCCCTGCAGCGTGCAGCCGAAGGCGGTGGAGATGCCGGCCTCGAGCTTCACGTGGGGCGCGATCTCGCGGCGCAGCGCGGCGATGGCGCGGACCTCCTCGACCATTTCCTCGCGCGTCTTGCGCACGTTGGCCAGCGAATGCGCAGCGCTGGCCGACACCGGCATGGTGAGCTTGTGGACGCCGGCCGCGAGCGCGGCCTCCGCGCCCTTGCGGTTGGGCACCAGCGCCATGACGGTGAGCCCGGGCAGCGTGATCGCGTGGCGCACCACCTCGGCGGCATCGGCCATCTGCGGCAGCAGGCGGGCCGGGACGAAGGAGGCAACCTCGATCTCGCGCACGCCGGCCGCGTGGAGCGCGTCGATCCACCGCAGCTTGTCCGCGGTCGGCATCGTCGCCTTGACGGACTGCAGTCCGTCGCGCGGGCCGACCTCGCTGATCAGCACATCGGGACTTGTCATCGGGGGCTTGTCTCCTGGAGCGGCATTTGCAAGCCCTATGGGCCTTGCTTGACAGGCCTATCGTACAGAACCAGGCCGCGCGGGCGGCGCCGCCTGCGTCCCCTCGTCCTTCACGCGAGAGGAGGATCCATGACGCCATGCAGGCCGCTGCACGCGACACATCGGCTTGCGTGCACGCAGGTCGACCTCCAGGCAGTTCACCGCGCCGGCGCCTGATCCCTTAGCGCAACCAACACCGCCTCGTTCTGCTCCGGCAGCCCCACGGTAATGCGCAGCCACTGCGGCAGGCCGTAGCCGTCGAGCAGCGCCACATCGACACCGGCGGCAAGCAGGCGCGCATGCACGGTGCGCCCCTCTCCGACGTGCACCATCACGAAGTTGCCCGCGGAGGGGAGCGAGCCGAGCCGCAGCTCGTGCAGCCCTGCCTCGAGCCGCATCCGACCGGCGGCGTTGAGTTGGTAGCTGCGCGCCAGGAAGGCCTCGTCGGCCAGCGCCGCCACCGCCGCAGCCTGCGCCGGCGTGCTGACGTTGAAGCGCGGCCGCTGCGCAGTCAGGCGCGCCGCCAGCGCGTGCTGCGCGACGCCATAGCCGATGCGCAGGCCCGCCAGCCCGTAGGCCTTGGAGAAGGTGCGCGCGACGATGAGGTTCGGGAAGCGCCGCACCCAGGCGATGCTGTCGTAGCGCTGCGCCGGCGCGAGGTACTCCCCGTAAGCCTCGTCGAGCAGCACCGTCGCTTGCGATGGCACCGATTCCAGGAAGGCGAGCAGCGGCCCGGCCTCGATGAAGCTGCCGGTGGGGTTGTTGGGATTGGCGACGAAGACCAGCCGCGTGTCCTCGCCGATGGCGGCGCGCATGGCGTCAAGGTCGTGGCCGAAGTCCCGCGCCGGTACCACGGTGCTGCGCGCGTGGGCGTGCGCGGCAGCCTGCCCGTAGACCACGAAGCCGTACTGCGAATAGACGACATGCTCGCCCGGCTTGACGCAGACCTGGGCCGCGAGTTCGAGGATCTCGCTGGAGCCGCTGCCCAGCACCAGCCAGTCGGCCGGCACGTCGAGCCGCGCCGACAGCGCATGCTTGAGCGCGGTGCCGTTGCTGTCGGGGTAGTGGCCTGCGCCCTGGAGTGCTGCCGCGGCGGCGCGCCGGGCGGACTCGGGCATGCCGAGCGGGTTTTCATTGGAGGCCAGGAGGATCATCGCGAGGGCCGGTACCTGTTTGAGAGGTGAATGTATGGACCCTTTGCAGCCTGCCTATCAGGGCCTACCCTCTGCATGTGGTTGGCCCACCTCGGCGCGCGATTACCTTCACTTTGGTCATTGATCAATCACACTTGCGGCTCTTACTCGCCAACCAGGTATCGAATAAAGTCGTCGACTGCATTTTTCCGTCTTGATTCAAGGAGTAGCTCACCATGACCGCCCGCACGACCGTCCACGGCCTCCAGGTCGCCACCGAACTCCATCGCTTCATCGAAGACCGGGTGCTGCCGGCCACCGGCGTCGCCAGCGAGGTTTTCTGGAAGGGCTTCGACGCCATCGTCGGCGATCTCGCGCCCAAGAACATCGCGCTCCTGGCCGAGCGCGACCGCCTGCAGTCCGAGATGGACGCCTGGCACCAGGCCCATCCCGGCCCGATCGCCGACATGCCGGCTTACCGCGCCTTCCTCGAGAAGATCGGCTATTTGCTGCCGCAGCCCAAGGGTGCGAAGGCCACCACCACCAACGTCGACGCCGAGCTCGCGCTGCAGGCCGGCCCGCAGCTGGTGGTGCCGATCCTCAACGCCCGCTATGCGCTGAACGCCGCGAACGCGCGCTGGGGCTCGCTCTACGACGCGCTCTACGGCACCGACGCCATTCCCGAGACCGACGGCGCGGAGAAGGGCCAGGGCTACAACCCGGTGCGCGGCGCGAAGGTGATCGCCTTCGCGCGCGAAGTGCTGGACCAGGCCGCGCCGCTGGCCAACGGCTCGCACAAGAACGCGACCGGCTACGCGGTCAAGGACGGCCAGCTGATGGTCGCGCTGCAAAGCAGCAGCACGCCGCTGGCGGACCCCTCGCAGTTCGTGGGCTACCAGGGCGATGCGGCGGCGCCGGGCTCGGTGCTGCTCAAGCACAACGGCATCCACCTCGACATCCGGATCGACCGCAACACGCCGATCGGCAAGACCGACCCGGCCGGCATCAGCGACGTGGTGCTCGAGGCGGCGCTGTCCACCATCCTCGACCTCGAGGACTCCGTGGCGGTGGTCGATGCCGAGGACAAGGTGCTCGCCTATTCGAACTGGCTCGGCATCCTCCAGGGCACGCTGACCGAGGAAGTCGAGAAGGGCGGCAAGACCTTCACCCGCGGCCTGAACCCGGACCGCGAGTACGCCGGGGCCGACGGCAAGCCGGTCAGGCTGCACGGCCGCTCGCTGATGTTCGTGCGCAACGTCGGCCACCTGATGACCAACCCGGCGATCCTCTATGGCGAGGGCAAGGAGATCCCCGAGGGGATCATGGACGCGGTGATCACCACCACCATCGCCACCATCGACCTGAAGCGCAAGGGCAACTCGCGCACCGGCAGCGTCTACATCGTGAAGCCCAAGATGCACGGCCCCGCCGAGGTGGCCTTCGCGAGCGAGCTGTTCGGCCGCGTCGAGCAGATGCTGGGCCTGCCTGCCAACACGGTGAAGCTGGGCATCATGGACGAGGAGCGCCGCACCAGCGTCAACCTGAAGGCCTGCATTGCCGAGGCGGCGGGCCGGGTGGCCTTCATCAACACCGGCTTCCTGGACCGCACCGGTGACGAGATGCACACCGCGATGCGCGCCGGCCCGATGCTGCGCAAGGGCGACATGAAGACCACGCCCTGGATCCAGGCCTACGAGAAGAACAACGTGCTGGTGGGCCTCTCGTGCGGCCTGCGCGGCAAGGCGCAGATCGGCAAGGGCATGTGGGCCATGCCCGACCTGATGGCCGCGATGCTGGAGCAGAAGATCGGCCACCCCAAGGCCGGCGCCAACACCGCCTGGGTTCCCTCGCCCACCGCCGCCACGCTGCATGCGCTGCACTACCACCGCGTGAACGTGGCCGAGGTCCAGAAGGAACTCGAGAAGATCGACGCCGATGCCGAGCGCGACAACATCCTGGCCGACCTGCTGAAGGTGCCGGTCGCGCCAGAGGCGAAGTGGTCGGCGGCCGAACGCCAGCAGGAGCTGGACAACAACGTGCAGGGCATCCTCGGCTACGTGGTGCGCTGGATCGACCAGGGCGTGGGCTGCTCCAAGGTGCCCGACATCCACAACGTGGGGTTGATGGAAGACCGCGCGACCCTGCGCATCTCGAGCCAGCACATCGCCAACTGGCTGCTGCATGGGGTGGTGACGAAGGAAGAAGTCGACGCCACCTTCCAGCGCATGGCCGCGGTGGTCGACGAGCAGAACGCCGGCGATCCGCTCTACCAGAAGATGGCGGGCAACTTCGGCACCTCGGCAGCGTACAAGGCTGCGCAGGACCTGGTGTTCAAGGGCGTGGAGCAGCCGAGCGGGTACACCGAGCCGCTGCTGCATGCGTGGCGGCTGAAGGTGAAGGCGGGGCAGGCCTGAACGACATGCCAGCCTCCAAGGAAGAAATCGCAGCATTCATTGCACGCGAGTTTCCGCAGACGAAGTGCGCCGTCCTGGAAGCCGGCAATGCCGGCGCGACTGTCGCGCACGAGGTGGGGCCCGCCGAACTGCGGCCCGGCGGCACGGTCTCCGGGCCCGTCCTCATGGCCACGGCCGATGTGGCGCTCTACGTGGCGATCCTCGGTGAAATCGGCATCGTTCCCTTGACGGTGACCACCAGCCTGAACATCAACTTCCTTCGCAAGCCGGAGGCAGGGGCGCGCGTCATCGGCATCTGCAAGCTCATCAAGCTGGGTCGCTCACTGGCGGTCGGCGAGGTCAGCCTTTACTCGGAGGGGCGCAGCGAAGTCGTTGCGCATGCCGTGGGGACGTATTCGATCCCGCGGCAGGCAGCATAGCCCCGGGATCCAAGAGCCGGTGCCCCATGCCCCCTCTCGAAGGGAGAGGGCGTCAGGTGGGGTCCGAAGGCTCGGTGCGCGCCCGCCCAGCGGCCAGCGTTCGCTTCACTTCCCCCGGATCCATCCCGTACATCTCCGCGAACTCGGCGAGGCTGCGCCCGCTGGCCTCGAAGGCCCGGCGCAGCGCCTCGCGCTTGGCATTGCGCGCGCCCAGTTCGGCGAAGGCCTCGTCGAGCACCGCGTTGGCGGTCTCGTCGTTGCTGCGCACGACGAGCATGTAGTCTTCGCGCGAGAGGCCCGAGGCCTCGATGGCGGCCATCAAGCGCGTGCGCAACTGCGCGCGCAGGTCCTCGCCGCTGCGCGCCTTGCGCCTGCGGAACACTTCGAGGATGGCGTGATGCACATGCTCGGGTGCGACAGGCTCCACGGGCACGCCGCTCAGGTCGTGACGCTGCTTGCCCGAAGCCACGGCCTCCAGGTAGCGGGTGGAGCGCGCATGCAGGCCCAGCGCGACCTTCAGGTCCTCGCGCTTGAACTCATCGGCGTGCGCCGCAAGGAGGTCCTCGAACACGCCGAGCTTCAGCGGAAGGAAGCGGGCGCCGAACAGGCCGGGGTAGAGCTCGAAAAGGCGCTCGAGCACGGGATGGGTCTTGCGCGGATGCGCGGGCTGCTTGCCCTGCGGCGGCTGCTGCGCCTGCGCCCTCTGCTGCGCAGCGCCGGCGCGCCGGTGCTTCTTGCGGCCGGCCGGCGCGTTGGGTTCGTTCTTCGGCTGCGAGGGCTGCGGCGAAGGGGCGGTAGCGGTATCTGATGTGTTCGAGGTCATGGATGTCGGGCCCTCCCAGGCCCATGGCGCATGAAACGGCGCGGACCCGAACTGTAATGCCGCGGGGAGATGCTTCGCCACACGGCCGCCATGGCCTGCCGCGTGCCGCCTCCTCGTCCTACAGCCATGCGCGCGCCATACCGACCCGGACCGGGAACCATGTGTTTACGTTGCAAGCACTGGAATCCGGATCCCAGTCACAACCATTCCACCCTTCAAGGAGATAACTCATGACGTCCACCTCGTTTCCCAAAGTGCTGAAAGTCACCGCCGCCGCCTTCGCCATTGCCGGGGCTGCAGGTCTCGCAGTCGCGCAGGGCAACCCGCCGACCACCAGCTCGCCCAATCCTGCAACTGGCGCGGGCCAGCAGGCGCAAGGCACGCAGGGTACTCAGGGCAGTACTCCCATGGGCACGACCGGCACGCCTGCCGCACAGGGCTCCGGGACGATGAGTTCCGGCCCCGCGGCCAGCGGCAGCACCTCGGGCAGCGGGACGATGTCTTCGACCGATACGACGACACCGAGGTCCGACAACATGCGCGTGGCGCGCGCTGACCGCAACTGATCGTGCGCCGCATGTCGCCGACCTTGCCGACCCTGCCGGGCGCAGCGCCCGGCTTTCTCGGGCTGGTCCTGGTCGCTGCCGCGCTGGCGCTCCCCGTGCCGGCGCGGGCGCAGGGCGAGATCGAGAGCCTGGTCCAGTGGGTGCGAGCGACCGGCGACAACCAGGGCGCGGCCTTCGCCGTCGTCGACAAGAAGGGCGCGCGCGTTCACCTCTTCGATGCGGGTGGCAAGGAGCGGGCTTCTGCGCCCATTCTTATCGGCTTGGCGCGCGGCGACGATTCCGTACCCGGGATCGGCGAGCGCCCCATGGCCCAGATCCGGCCCGAGGAACGCACGACGCCAGCCGGTCGGTTCGCCAGCGAGCCTGGCCGCAACCTGAAGGGCGAGGACATCGTGTGGGTCGACTACGACGCAGCGGTCTCGATGCATCGCGTGCGTGCCACCAACCCGGCGGAGCGCCGCCTGGAGCGGCTCGCCACACCCGGCGTCGAGGACAACCGAATTTCTTACGGGTGCATCAATGTGCCGGCGGCCTTCTACGATGCGCACGTGAAGCCCACGCTCGGCGCCCATCGCGGCGTCGTCTACGTGCTGCCGGAGACGAGGCCGCTCGCAGCGGTGTTCGGCCTGGGCACGCGGGTCGCCGCGACGCCGGCTGCGCAGCGCTGAAACCGATCAGGCGCGCTGCGCCGCCTCGGCCTCGGAACGCAGCCACCGGATGAAGTCCTGGGCATCCGCGTTCTGTGCGGCGCGGCGTGCGCTGTCGATGAAGTAGGCGCGGCGCGAGGCCACATCCGTGCCGAACGGCGCCACGAGACTGCCTTTCTCCACCAGTTCGCGCAGCAACGGCAAGCGTCCGATCACCACACCCTGGCCGGCCACGGCCGCGGCAACGGCGTCGGTGTACAGGGTGAAGCGCAGGGAGTTCTTCATGCGCAGGTCGGTCAGCCCCATCACCTGGAGCCAAGGCTCCCAGTCGACCGTGGGGGCGTCGTTGTGCTTGGGCACGTCGATGGTCAGCAGGGTGTGGTCGACCAGATCGTCGGGCGAACGCAGTTGCTCGGCGACCTGGGGTGCGCACAGCGGTATGACGGATTCCTCGAAGAGCGCAGGGCCAGTGCCGCGCTCCAGAGGCACGAAGCGGACCGCCACGTCGATGCGGCTGCGTTCCAGGTCCAGCACCTCCAACGTGGCCGAGAGCCGCACGTCGACCCGCGGACGGTCCGCGGTGAAGCGCGCGAGCCGCGGGATCAGCCAGAAGGAGGCGAAGCCCGGCGTGCAGGTGATCGCGACCTGACGCAACATCGGCGTCGCGCGCAGCCGCGCGGTGGCGTCGCGCAGCCGCTCCAGGCTTTCGACGACGGCGCGCTGCAGCACGCCGCCGGCCTCGGTCAGCGCCAGTGCGCGATGGCGGCGCTCGAACAACAGCACGCCGAGGCTGGCCTCGAGCTGCTGGATCTGCCGGCTGACGGCGGACTGGGTCAGGAAGAGTTCGGCCGCCGCCTGCGTGAAGCTCAGCATTCGTGCCGCGGCCTCGAAGCTGCGCAACAGCTCGAGGGGCGGCAGCTCGGCGTCTGCCGGAAGGGATTTGGCATTCTCTACGCGCATGCAACGAGTTCCGTATGACCGTGTGACCACTGACCTCCGGCTCACTATATTCATTCGACAGCCGAATGCAAAAGGAGTCCGCCATGAACACCGCGCCCAACCGTTTCCACCTGAGCCTGGCCAAGCGCACCATCTTCACCTTGCCCGACGCCGCCGGCGTGGGCATCGAATGCCGCAGCGGCAGCGTTTGGGTCACGCTGGATCACGATCCGCGCGACATCGTGCTGGCGCCGGGGGAGCGGTTCGAAGGCGACCAGCACCGGCGCGTGCTGGTGTCGGCGCTGGAGCCCTCGTGCATCACCGTCTCGGGCTCGCAGCCTGCGGCGCTGCCGATGCGCAAGGAGCCCGCGCCGTCGCCTTGGCGACTCCGGCTCCACGGGATGTCCCCGGCTTGACCTCCGGTGCCCGGGCGTTGAACCATCGACGCTCGTGGCCCTGGACGCAGCGACGCCGTCACCCAGGTGACGGCGTCTTTCCTTGGTGCTCGGCCATGGCTTTTTCCTCCCGAACAAGGACACCAGATGGCAGAGGCATACATCGTGGCCGCGACGCGCACCGCCGGCGGCCGTCGCGGCGGCAGGCTGGCGGGTTGGCATCCGGCCGACCTGGCGGCACAGGTCATCGACGCACTGGTCGCGACAAGCGGCATCGACCCGGCCGCGGTGGAGGACGTGATCCTCGGGTGCGTCAGCCAGGTCGGCGAGCAGGCCAGCAACGTCGCACGCAACGCCGTGCTGGCCTCGGGCCTGCCCGAATCGGTACCGGGCACCTCGGTCGACCGGCAATGCGGCTCCTCGCAGCAGGCGCTGCATTTCGCGGCGCAGGCCGTGATGGCGGGCAGCATGGACGCGGTGATCGCGGGCGGCGTCGAGAGCATGACGCGCGTGCCCATGTTCACGCCCAACGTGCTGCCGGCCAAGGCCGGTCTCGGCAACTACATGAGCCCTGCCATGCAGCGCCGCTACCCGGGGGTGGAATTCAGCCAGTTCACCGGCGCCGAGATGATCGCGAAGAACTACGGGATCGCGAAGGAGGCGCTGGACCGCTACGCCTTCGAGACCCACCGGCGCGCGATTGCCGCCACCCGCGAGGGCGCCTTCGCCGGGGAGATCCTTCCCGTCGCGCTGCGGCTCGCCGATGGCAGTGCCTCGGGCGAGATGCACCAGGTGGACGAAGGCATCCGCTTCGACGTCACTCTGGAAGGCATCGCCGGCGTGAAGCTGATCGCCGAGGGCGGCCGCTGCACCGCCGCCACGGCCAGCCAGATCTGCGACGGCGCCAGCGGCGTGCTGGTGGTCAACGAGCGCGGGCTCAAGGCGCTGGGCATGAAGCCGCTGGCGCGCATCCACCACATGAGCGTGCTGGGCCATGACCCGGTGGTGATGCTGGAGGCACCCATTCCCGCCACGCAGCACGCGCTGCAGAAGGCCGGCATGAAGATCGAGGACATCGACCTCTACGAGATCAACGAGGCCTTCGCGCCGGTGCCCATTGCCTGGCTGAAGGCGCTGGGCGCCGACCCGGCCCGGCTCAACGTCAACGGCGGCGCGATCGCGCTGGGCCACCCGCTGGGCGCCTCCGGCACCAGGCTGATGACCACGCTGGTCCACGCGCTGGGCCAGCGCGGCAAGCGCTTCGGGCTGCAGACCATGTGCGAAGGCGGCGGGATGGCCAACGTGACGATCGTCGAGAGGCTCTGATGGCGAGAACACCATGATCGAACGCACCCTCTTCACCGCCGACCACGAGGCGTTTCGCGACAGCTTCCGCCGCTTCATGGACAAGGAGATCGCGCCCTTCCACGAGGACTGGGAAGCGCAGGGCTATGTCGACCGCCAGCTCTGGAACAAGGCGGGCGAGAACGGCTTCCTGTGCATGTCGCTGCCCGAGGAGCACGGCGGCGCGGGCGCCGACCTGCTCTATTCGGTGATCCAGTTCGAGGAGCTGTGGGCGCGCGGCTTCACCGGCGTCGGTTTCGGGCTGCACAGCGAGATCGTGGCGCCCTACCTCCTTCATTACGGCACCGAGGCGCAGAAGAAGAACTACTTGCCGAAGCTGGCCAGCGGCGAGATGGTCGGCGCCATCGCGATGAGCGAGCCCGGCGCGGGCAGCGACCTGCAGGCCGTGCGCACCGCGGCACTCAAGCAGACCGACGGCAGCTGGCGGCTCTCGGGCAGCAAGACCTTCATCACCAACGGCTGGCATGCCGACCTGGTGATCGTGGTCGCCAAGACCGACCCGGCAGGCGGCGCCAAGGGCACCAGCCTCTTCCTGGTGGAGCGCGGCATGCCGGGCTTCGAGAAGGGCCAGCGGCTGAAGAAGCTGGGCCTGAAGGCGCAGGACACCTCGGAGCTGTTCTTCAACGACGTGCACCTGCCGGCAGAGGCTCTGCTCGGCGGGCAAGCGCAGGAGAACCGCGGCTTCGTCTGCCTGATGGAGCAGCTGCCCTGGGAACGGCTGCAGATCGCGATCAGCGCGGTGGCGGCTTCGCAGGCGGCGATCGACCACACCGTCGCCTACGTGAAGGACCGCAAGGTCTTCGGCCAGGCGGTCGGCGCCTACCAGAACACGCGCTACACCCTGGCCGAGCTGCAGACCGAGGTGCAGGTGGCGCAGGTCTTCGTCGACAAGTGCATCGAGCTTCTGCTGCAGCAGAAGCTGGACACGGCCACCGCCAGCATGGCCAAGTACTGGACCACCGACCTGCAGTGCAAGGTGATGGACGAATGCGTGCAATTGCACGGCGGCTATGGCTTCATGTGGGAGTACCCGGTGACGCGCGCGTACGCCGATGCGCGGGTGCAGCGCATCTATGGCGGGACCAACGAGATCATGAAGGAAGTGATCACGCGGGCGATGGGTCTACCCGGGCGCTGAAAACAGCCCGAGGATCAGGTCGCGCAACCAGCGCTGCGCGCTCGAGACCCGCTCGGGGCCGGGCGACAGCAGCACGATTCGCACGGGATCGATCTCGAAGGGCGGCGGCTGCAGCACGATGGCGCCGCCCGCACTCCCTTCGAGGTCGGAAAACACGCCTCGCGCGAGCGTGGCCACCAGGCCCGAACCCTCCAGCATCGCGGGCACGCGCAGGAAGCTCGGAACGATGCAGCGGATGTCGCGCCGGTGTCCGGCGGCCTTGAGCACCGCATCCACGGCGCTGTATTCGCCCTGCCCCACTGCGACGCGCAGGTGGGGTGCCGCGAGATAGGCAGGCAGGCCCATGCCGGCGCCGTGCGCGCGCCGCGAAAACGCCACCACGTAGGGATCGGCCAGCAGCTCGTCGCACTTGAGGGCGGCATCGGCCAGGACCGGATTGCCGACGATCGCCATGTCGACCGCGTCGCCGAGCAGCATGCCCTCGGCAGCGTAGCGGTCGATGGCGCGCACGGTCAGGCGCACGCTGGGCGCGCGCCGCTCCAGGGCCATCCACAGGCGCGGGGAGAAGACCCGCTCGGCGTAATCGGTCATGCCGATGCGCAGCTCGAAGCTGTCGTGCAGCGGGTCGAAGAGCCTGCGTTCCTCGTGCAGGGAGTCGATCAATGCGACGGCCGACTGGATCGTGGGATGAAGCTGCTGCGCGACCTGTGTGGGCCACATCTCGCCGCCGCGCAGCACGAAGAGCTCGTCACGCAGCAGCTCGCGCAGGCGGGACAACGAATGGCTCAGCGCCGACTGGCTGCGGCCCAGGCGCTGCGCGGCCAGCGTGACCTGGCGCTCCTCGTAGATGGAGAGAAAGGCGAGCAGGTGCTGGATCTCGACGCCGAAGGGCCGGCCCCGCAGCGAGCGCTGGTGCGAAGCCGGCGCGCCATTCATCGGTTTCATACTGGGTTTCATCCATATTCATGCCGAGGGGCCTGCACGGTGCGCCAGGCGCGGATCGCGCCACTAGGATCGATTGCGCAGGCGCACAGGCGCCGCCATTCTCGATCCAACTCAGGAGACCTCTGCATGAGCCTCGTCATGGAAAGCAGCATCCAAGCCATCCCGGTGATCGACATCCAGCCCTTCTCCCGCGGCTCCCCCGAGGGCCGGCGCGAAGTGGCGGCTGCGGTGCAACAGGCCTGCGAAGGCCTCGGCTTCCTGGTCGTGACCGGCCACGGCGTGCCGGAGACCGTGACCGACGCCTTGTACGGCGAGGCGATCGCCTTCTTCGACCTGCCGCTGGAGGAGAAGAACCGCATCCGCAAGCCCGCCGGCACGGCCTACAAGGGCTATGGCGCGATGGGCGTGAAGACGATCGGCAAGCACATCGATCCGACGCTCAAGCCTTCGCTGCACGAAAGCTTCGCCATCGGCCCGCTGGACGTGAGCGACGACCCCTACTACACGCGCCCGGAGGCCGGCAACAACTTCATGCCCAACCTCTGGCCCGAGCGCCCCGCGGCATTGCGCCCGGCGATGACGGCCTACTACCGTGAGATGGAACGGCTGTCCGCCGAGATCCTGCGCATCTTCGCGCAGGTGCTGGACCTCGACCCCGGCTACTTCGCATCGCGCATCGACCGCCACACCAGCATCCTGCGCACGATCCACTACCCGGCACTCGAGCGCCCCCCGGAGAAGGGCGAGGAGCGCTCGGGCGCGCATTCCGACACGACGGCGATCACGGTGCTGAAGATCGACGACGCGCCCGGCGGCCTGCAGGTGAGGCTGCCCGACGGAGGCTGGCTCGACGTGCCGAAGATCCCCGGTGCCTTCGTGATCAACATCGGCGACATCATGATGCGGTGGACGAACGATCGCTTCGTCTCGACGATGCACCGCGTGGTGAACCCGCCCGAAGGCATGGGCACGCGTGCGCGCCGGCTCTCGATCCCCTACTTCTGCATGCCCAACTACGACGCACTCATCGAGTGCATCCCGAGCTGCATCGGCGACGGCGCCCGCTACAGCCCGATCGCCTCCGGCAAGCTGCTGGCCGACCGCTACGCGGCGACCTACGCGAGCGACAAGTAGCCTCACGTCCTGCCCCCTGCCTATCTGGAGTTGCCGCAATGACACGTTCGATCTCTCCGGCCATGCCGGCCCGCCGCGCCTCGTGCCGAAGTCTCCTCGCCCTGGTGCTGATGACCACGGGCACGGCGACGTGGGCCCAGAGCGCGACCGCGACCGCGACCGCAACGGCGGCGGCGACGCCGATCCGCATCGTCGTGCCCTACCCCGCCGGCGGCGGCGCAGACATCGTCACACGCCGCATTGCGGAACGGGCCAAGGACATCCTGGGACAGCCCATCGTGGTGGAGAACAAGACCGGCGCGGCCACCGCCATCGGCGCGCTCGCCGTGCAGAAGGCGCCGCCCGATGGGCACACGCTGCTGCTCGCGACCTCCACCACGCTGGCAGTCAATCCCAACCTGCAGCGCAGCCTGACCTACGCACCCGACAAGCTGGTGCCCGTCGCCGCGCTCCAGGCCGTGCCCTTCATGCTCAGCGTCAATCCGCAGACGCCGATCTCCTCGCTGCGCGAGCTGCCGGCCTATGCGCAGGCGCATCCCGGCATGGTGAACTACGGCACGCTGGGCGTGGGCAGCTCCAACCACATGCTGGGCGGGCTGCTCGAGAAACGCGCGCCGGGCCTGGTGCCCATCCACTACCAGAGCTCCGGCCAGGCGATGCTGGCACTGGCTCGCGGCGACATCCACCTCTACTTCGACGGCATCTCGACCTCGGTGGCGCGCGTCAACGCCGGCGAGTTGCGCGGGCTCGCCGTGACCAGCCGCAAGCGTGTGCCCGCGGTGCCGGGCATTCCCACGGTGGAGGAGGCCGGCTTTCCGGAGCTCGGCCTGTCCATCTGGTATGGACTGGTCGCACCGGCCGGCACGCCCGACGCGGTCATCCGCCGGCTCAATGGCGCCTTCAACCAGGTGCTCGCGCAGCCCGAGGTCATCGCCTTCATGGCCGCCGACGGCACCGAGCCGATGGCCATGACGCCGGAGGCCTTCGGCACGCTGATCCGCGAGGATCGCGCGAACTGGAAGCGCACGATCGATGCACTGCAAATCCGGCTGGAGTGAGGCGCCGGGCAGCCGGTGACTCGGCCGGCCTCGCGCAAGCCCGGGGCCTGCGCGAGAATGCCATTGCCGTCGCACGCAGGCCTGCTGCGGCGCTCGCCTTGCAAATGGCTGGATTCCAGGAGTCGCACCATGCCCCTCAATGCCTTCTATGCCCAATCCGGCGGCGTCACCTCGGTGATCAACGCATCGGCGGCCGGCGTGATCGAGACTGCGCGCCAGCACCCGAATCGCATCGGCACCGTCTATGCCGGGCGCAACGGCATCCTCGGCGCGCTCGCCGAGGAGCTGATCGACACCAGCCTCGAATCGGCCGAGGCCATCGCAGCGCTGCGCACCACGCCGGCGGGCGCCTTCGGCTCCTGCCG
>NZ_LMTS01000218.1:55685-86805 GCF_001541225.1 Variovorax sp. WDL1
AAGCTCAAGTCGCTCGAGAAGAACCGGCGCGAGTACGAGCGGCTGATCGAGGTCTTCAAGGCGCATGGCATCGGCTACTTCTTCTACAACGGCGGCGGGGATTCGGCCGACACCTGCTTCAAGGTGAGCCAGCTGTCGCAGTCGATGGGCTATCCGCTGCAGGCCATCCACGTGCCCAAGACGATCGACAACGACCTGCCGCTGACGGACTGCTGCCCCGGCTTCGGCTCGGTCGCGAAGTACGTCGCGGTGTCCACGCTCGAGGCCTCGCTGGACGTGCGCTCGATGGCCGCGACGTCGACCAAGGTCTTCGTGCTGGAGGTGATGGGCCGCCATGCAGGCTGGATCGCGGCGGCCGGCGGGCTGGCGGCGGACCACGGCATCCCGGTGGTGATCCTGTTCCCCGAGATTCCCTTCGACCAGCCGGCCTTCCTGGCGCGGGTCGATGCGCAGGTCAAGCACCATGGCTATTGCACGGTGGTGGTGTCGGAAGGGGCGCACCACCCGGACGGCAGCTTCCTCGCCGAGCAGGGCAGCAAGGACGCCTTCGGCCACGCGCAGCTCGGCGGCGCGGCGCCGGTGGTGGCACAGATGGTGAAGGAGGCGCTGGGCTACAAGTTCCACTGGGCAGTGGCCGACTACCTGCAGCGTTCGGCGCGCCACATCGCATCGGCCACGGACGCCCGCCAGGCCTACGAGCTGGGCCAGCGCGCGGTCGAGCTCGCGCTCGAAGGGAAGAATGCGGTGATGCCCTGCATCGAGCGCACGTCCGACGCGCCCTACGCTTATCGCATCGGAAGCGCGCCGCTGGACCAGGTGGCCAATGCCGAGAAGTTCATGCCGCGCGACTACATCTCGGCCGATGGCTACGGCATCAGCGAGAAGGGGCACGCGTACCTGCTGCCGCTGATCCAGGGCGAGGACTATCCGGCGTACCGCGACGGCCTGCCGGTGTACGTGACGCTGCAGAACCATCCGGTCGCGAAGAAGCTGCCGGCCTTCGAGATCACGAAGTGATGGGCGCGGAGCCGGGCGTCGATGCCTCGCGCTGCCCGGTGTGCGGCGAAGCCAACCGCTGCGCGATCGAACTGGAACGCGAGACGGGTCAGCCGCAGGGAACCTGCTGGTGCATGCGGTCCGGCATCAGCCCGGAGGCGCTCGCGCGCGTGCCGGACGAGGCACGGGGCCAGGCCTGCATCTGTGCGCGCTGCGCTACGGGTGTGCCTGCTTCGGGGCGCGCTGTTCCGAGATCACTTCGTGGATGAACTGCAGCTTTCCCACCGCCACCCGCGGCAGCACGAAGGGGTAGTAGTCGGGCTGGCCCATGCTGCGTGAGAGCTCGTTGAGCACGTTGGTGAGGCGGACCCAGCCGTTGAGGAAGTCGAGGAATTCGCCGGCCTCGGGATGCTCGGGCCGCCACAGGTCCGAAAGCTCGAACAGGTCGCTGGTGAGTTCCACGTTCTGCGCATCGACGCCGAAGCTCATCGCCGTGTCTGCGGTATCGGCCATGTGCAGGTAGTGGGCCCAGGTCTCGGCCCAGTCCTCCCAGGGGTGCGAGCTGGCGTAGCTGGTGACGAAGCGGTTGGCCCAGTCGGGCGGCGGGCCGCTCTCGTAGTACGCCTGCAGCGCCGCTGCGTAGTCGGCGCTCTCGTCGCCGAAGAGTTCGCGGAAGGGCTCGAGCCAGTGGGTGGGCTGGACCAGCAGGTCCCAGTAGTAGTGGCCGATCTCGTGGCGGAAATGGCCCACGAGGGTGCGGTAGGGCTCGCGCATCTCGGCGCGGATGCGCTCGCGCACCGCGTCCTCGGCCTCCTCGGCATTGAGGGTGATCACGCCCATCTGGTGGCCTGTCATCACATGCGGCCCACCGGGCACGTTGCCCAGAAAGTCGAAGGCCAGGCCGTGCACCGGATCGGCCAGCCGCGTGACCACCGGCAGCTTGAGCGCGAGCAGTTGCGAGACCAGCCGGCGCTTCGCCAGCTCGAGCTTGCGCCACAGTTCACCGTTGCTCTCGATCGACAGGTCAGGGATGGTGCGCGTGACGCTGCAGGCCAGGCAGAGGCCGGGCACCAGCCCGTCGGTGTTGAACGATGGATCATCGCCCTCGCGCGGCGCCGGCACCATCCAGTTGCAGGCCGCCGGCGTCAGCAGGTTGTCGCAGCGGCGGTAGGTCCTGCCCTGCGGATCGCCGAAGACGGTGAAGGTGTCCGATTCGGCAGCCTCGCGCGCATCGGGCGCGAGCGGCACCACGCCCAGGTGCTCGACCACATAGCCCAGCGGCGTGTGGCAGGCCAGGCACTGGCTGTTGCGCAGGAACACGGGCCGGCCGCACTGGCACTGGTACGCGCGGGTGACCGTCGGCGCCTTCAGCTCGGCGGCGAGCGTGGGTGCGGCCTCGGCCTGGGTGGCTGCGGATGTCTTGTCGTCGGTGGCGGATTCCATGTCTCTCTTCACTCGCATTTGTTCGCGGAAGAACGACGCGACATTGTCGAGGCGGCAGGCGCGGCGGCCGGGCGTTCAATGCCCGTATCCTTGTAGGACAGCCGAACAGGCTGCCGCACGATGATCGACAGCCCCCCGCCCCTCTCCCTCAGCGCCCGCTACGGGGCACGCTACCGCTGGCTGCTCCTGCTCTCGGTGATGATCGGGGTCATGGCGTCGATCATGTCGTCGACCATCGTCAACGTGGCGATCCCCGACATGAGCCACCATTTCGAGTTGGGCCAGGAACGCGCGCAATGGGTCAGCTCGGGCTTCATGGTGGCGATGACGGTCTCGATGCTGACAACGCCCTGGCTGCTGGCGCGCTACGGCTACCGCCGCACCTACGTCGGCACCATGGTGCTGCTGCTGGCCGGCGGCGTCAGCGGCGGCCTGGCCAACCACTTCCCGGTGGTGCTGGCGGCGCGGGTGGCCGAGGGGCTGGCAGCGGGAGTGGTGCAGCCGATCCCGGCCATCATCATCCTGCGTGCCTTCGAGCCCCACGAGCAGGGCCGCGCCAGCGGCATCTTCGGCATGGGCGTGGTGCTGGCGCCAGCCTTGGGCCCGAGCATCGGCGGCGTCCTGGTCGACCTGTTCGGCTGGCGCTCGATCTTCTTCATGGTGGTGCCCTTCTGCATCGCCTCGATCTGGCTGGCCTGCAAGTTCGTGCCGGTCACCGCGCCGGGCGGTGCTGTCGCCGCGCGCAGCGGCGGCCTGGACTGGGGCGGCCTGGCGCTGGGCACGGCCGGCACGCTGTGCCTGCTCAACGGCCTGGTCGAACTGCGCGGCGATGCGCCGCTGCAGGCGGCGGCGCTGCTCGCCTCTGCGGGACTGGCTTTCGGTGCGTTCATTGCCTGGCAGCGCCGGGTCGCGGCCGCCGGCGGCACGCCGCTGATGAACCTGGCTCTGTTCCAGCACCGGCAGTTCGCCATGGGCAGCGTGGTGGCCTTCATCTACGGCACGGCGCTGTTCGGCTCGACCTACCTGCTGCCGGTCTACATGCAGGTGGGGCTGCATCTCTCGGCCTCGCACGTGGGCACCATCCTGTTGCCGGCCGGGATCGTGCTGGCCATCACCATCGCGGGCGTCGGCCGGCTGGCCGACCGGCAGCCGACCTGGCTGCTGGTGTGCATCGGCCTCGCGCTGCTGGCCGTCTCCTTCGCGCTGATGCTGGTGCTGCGGCTGGACAGCGCACTCTGGCTGCTGGCGGCTTTCGCAGTCATCGGCCGGGTGGGGCTGGGTTTCATCCTGCCCTCCCTCAACCTGGGGTCGATGCGCCCGCTGGAGCGGACGCTGATCCCGCAGGGGGCCAGCGCGATCAACTTCCTGCGCATGCTGGGCGGCGCCGCCGGCGTGAGCCTGTGCGCGATCGTGCTCGAATGGCGGCTGGCCGCGCACGGCGATTCGCTGGCGAACCCGGCCACCAGCACGGCGCGGCTGGCGGCTTTCGACGAGGTGTTCCTGCTGCTGGCCGGCCTGTGCGCGCTGGCGATCTGCGCCGCCTGGCAGCTCCGGGAAAAGCGCGAGCCCTGAAGCCTTCCCTGCGTTCTAATCATCCGCATGTGCCAGCTTCTCGGAATGAACTGCAACACGCCGACCGACGTGACTTTCAGCTTCACGGGCTTCGCGCAACGCGGCGGGCGCACCGATCACCACGCCGACGGCTGGGGCATTGCCTTCTTCGAGGACCGGGGCCTGCGGCACTTCGTCGACCACCAGCCGGCCTGCGAGTCGCCGGTGGCCGAGCTGATCCGGCGCTACCCGATCAAGAGCCGCAACGTCATCGCCCACATCCGCAAGGCCACGCAGGGCGCTGTGAACCTGCAGAACTGCCACCCCTTCGTGCGCGAGCTGTGGGGACGCTACTGGGTGTTCGCCCACAACGGCGACCTGAAGGACTTCCGGCCGCGGCTGCACGGCAACTTCCACCCGGTGGGCAGCACCGACAGCGAGCATGCCTTCTGCTGGATCATGCAGGAGCTGGCCAAGTCGCATGCCGACGTGCCCACCGTCGATGAGCTGACGCTCACGCTGCGCGAGCTGGCCCCGCGCTTCGCACGCCACGGCAGCTTCAACTTCATGCTCTCCAACGGACAGGCGCTGTGGTCCCATGCCTCGACGAACCTCTGGTACATCGAGCGTCGTCACCCGTTCCTGACGGCGGAGCTCTCGGACGAAGACCTGTCGGTGGACTTCGCCGAGCACACCACGCCGGACGATCGCGTCGCGGTGGTGGTAACCGCGCCCCTGACCGTCAACGAGACCTGGACGGCCTTCGCGGCCGGCGAGCTGGCGGTCTTCGTCGACGGGCGCCGCCGGTCCTGAGAGGCAGGCGCCGGCACGGGAAAGTGCCAGTGGGGTGCGCGCTCGTTGATAATAACGGTTCTCATTTACAAAATCCTCCCCAGAGAACCGTCTCATGCCGCCTGTCCGCTGCCGCCAGCGCCCCGTCGCCCTCGCCGCCTTCCTGTCACTCCAAGCCTGGGCCGCGACGGCCCAGACCGGGACGGCGGAATCGGCCGGAACGCTTTCCACGGTGACGGTCGAGGCCAGCGCCGACGCCTCGGCGGAGGGCCTCACCAAGCCGTTCGCGGGCGGCCAGGTCGCGCGCGGCGGCCGCACCGGCATCCTCGGCAACCAGGACTACATGGATTCGCCCTTCGGCGTGACCAGCTACACCAACGAGCTGATCCAGAACCAGATGGCGCGCAGCGTGGGCGATGTGCTGCAGAACAACCCGTCGGTGCGGGTGGCGCGCGGCTTCGGGAATTTCCAGGAGTCGTACTTCATCCGCGGCTTCATCCTGACCTCGGACAGCGTCGCCTACAACGGGCTCTACAGCCTGCTGCCGCGCCAGTACATCTCGTCCGAGCTGTTCGAGCGGGTCGAGTTGCTCCAGGGCGCCAGTGCCTTCCTGACGGGTGCCGCGCCCGGCGGCGACGGCATCGGCGGTTCGGTCAACCTGCTGCCCAAGCGTGCCGGCAACGAGCCGCTGACGCAGCTCACGCTGGGTGCCTCCAGCGGTTCGCAGTTCTATGCCGCGACCGACATCGCGCGCCGCTTCGGCCCCGACCAGAGCCTGGGCATCCGCGTCAACGCGGCGCGCCGTGACGGCGGCACCGGCGTAGACAACGAGCATGTGAAGCTCGACGTGGCCTCCGTCGGCTTCGACTGGCGCAGCCGCAACGCGCGCCTGTCGGCCGACATCGGCCACCAGGAGCACCGGCTGAGCGAGACGCGGACCAACGTCACGCTGGGCACGGGCGTGGGCGTCGTGCCGGCGGCCCCGGACGCAAGGACCAACTGGGCGCAGCCCTGGAGCTACTCGAACGAGCGCGACACCTTCGGCACCGTGCGCGGCGAATACGATTTCGGCGACAACGTCACCGGGTGGTTCGCGGCCGGCATGCGCCGCGGCGTCGAGGCCAACTCGCTGGCCAATCTCACGGTGAGCAATGCGTTGACCGGCGCGGGCACCACCTATCGCTTCGACAACACGGCGATCGAGAAGGTCAAGACCGGCCAGCTGGGCGTGCGCGCCAGGCTCGCGACCGGGCCGGTGAAGCACGAGTTGGTGGCCGCCTACGACTCCTTCGAGTCGGACCGGAAGAACGCCTATCGCTTCGACTTCCTCAACACCCAGCGCACCAACCTCTACAACCCGATTCCCTCGTTCCTGCCCGTCTTCAGCGCCCGATCGCTCGGCGGCAACGACCTGAGCTCGCCGCAGACGACCGCGAAGAAGCGGCTGACCAGCTATGCCATCGGCGACACGATGTCCTTCCTGGACGACTCGGTGCTGGTGACGGTCGGCGCCAGACGGCAGACACTGAACATCGACAGCTTCGCCTACAACACGGGCGCGCAGACCGGCGACTACGACCAGAGCCGCACCAGCCCCGCGGCGGGCGTGGTGTTCAAGGCCACGAAGGAACTGTCGGTCTACGCGAACTACATCGAGAGCCTGGCCGCCGGCGAGACGGCGCCGGCCCAGGTCGCTGGCCGGCCGGTGCTCAACGCGGGGCAGGCGCTGGCACCGTATGTCGCCAGGCAGAAGGAGCTCGGCCTCAAGTACGACGGCGGCGGCCTCGGCGCGACCGCGGCGCTGTTCTCGATCGAGAAGCCGCGCGCCCTGCTCAATGCTGCCGGCAACTTCGCCACGGAAGGCAAGGACCGCCACCAGGGCCTGGAGCTGACCGCCTTCGGCGAACCGGTGAAGGGCCTGCGCGTGCTGGGTGGCGTGACGCTGCTGAACGCGAAGCAGAAGGACACGGGCAGCGCCGCCACCGACGGCAGGCGCGTGATCGGCGTGCCGAAGGCACAGGGCACGCTGGGCCTCGAATGGGACGTGCCGGGCGTGCGGGGCCTGTCTCTCGACGCCCGCATGATCACGAGTGGCCACAGCCATGCGGACGCGGCCAACACCCTGCGCGTGCCCGGCTGGACCCGGTTCGACGTCGGCGCCCGCTACATCACCGAGGTCTCCGGCCGCCTGCTGACGCTGCGCGCGCGCATCGACAACGTGGCGAACCGCGACTACTGGGCATCGGTCGGCGGCTCGCCCGGCGCCGGCTACCTGGTGCTCGGCAATCCGCGCACCCTCAGCCTGACGGCCTCGGTCGACTTCTGACGGGGGCGGCGCATGCGCGGCTTCTGGACGGTGATCCACCGGTGGCTGGGCCTGGCCACCGCGCTGTTCCTGATCGTGGCGGGACTGACCGGCGCAGTCATCTCCTGGGACCACCAGATCGACGACTGGCTCAATAGCGATTTGTACGAGGTCGACAGCCGCGGACCCTTCCGCACGCCCTTCGCCCTCGCCGACGCTGTCGAAGCGGCCGACCCGCGAGTCCAGGTCAGCTACCTTTCACTGAGTTTCGAGGAGGGGCACAGCGCGGTTTTCTTCGTGCGGCCGCGCATCGATCCGGCCACCGGCCAGCCGCACCGGCTCGACTACAACCAGGTCTTCGTCGACCCGGTCACGGCCGAGATCCGCGGCCGGCGCGACTCGGCCGCGGTGTCCTTCTCGCGCGAGAACCTGATGCCGTTCCTGCGCAAGCTGCACTACACGCTGCACGTGCCCGCACTCTGGGGGCAGGACCGCATCGGCTACTGGATCATGGGCACGGTGGCGCTGGTCTGGCTGGTCGACAGCTTCGTCGCGCTCTATCTCACGACGCCGCGGCGCCCGCGCCCCGCGCTGCCGCACCGCACGCCCGCGGGCTGGTGGACGCGCTGGAAGCCGGCCTGGCTCGTGCGACGCGGCGTGGGCGGCTACAAGCTCAACTTCGACCTTCATCGAGCGGGCGGCCTCTGGACCTGGGCGCTGGTGATCGTGATCGCCTTCACCTCGTTCTCGCTGAACCTGTACCGGGAGGTCTTCCACCCCCTGCTGTCGCTGGTCTCGAAGACCACGCCCGGCCCGGCGGCCGGGCGCACGCTCGCCCCGCTGGGAAGCGTGGTCGCACCGCGCGTGGACTTCGAGGAAGCGGTTCGGATCGCGCGCGACGAGGCGGCGCGCCGCGGGTGGACGACGCCGCCGGCCGGCGCCTTCTACAACGGACGGGCGGGCTTCTACAACATCTCCTTCTGGGACCGCGCCGCGCACGATACGGCCGACGGCATGGACCTGTCCAACCTCTACCTCGACGGGCAGGACGGCCGCATCATCGGCTCGAACCAGCCCTGGCACGGGACCGCCGCCGACGTGTTTGCGCAACTGCAGCTGCCGCTGCATTCCGGGCGCATCCTGGGTCTGCCCGGCCGCATCCTCATGTCGTTCATGGGCCTGGCGGTCGCTGGACTCGCGGGCGGCGGCCTGGTCATCTGGTCGCGCAAGCGCAGGGCGCGCCTGCTGCAGCTGCGCCGCCGGCGCGATATTGCGCTGGCGCCAAGCTGAGGCTGCTCAGCGCAGTTCGGCCTCCAGCGCGTCGATGAACATCGCCGGCACGTCGAAGCCGGTCTGCTCCGTGATCTCCTGGAAGCAGGTCGGGCTGGTGACGTTGATTTCGGTCAGCGAGTTGCCGATCACGTCGAGCCCGATGAGCAGCAGCCCGCGCTCGCTGAGCACCGGGCCGATGGCTTCGGCGATGCGCCGGTCCTGGTCGGTGAGCGGCTGGGCCACGCCCTTGCCGCCGGCGGCGAGGTTGCCGCGCACCTCGCTGCCCTGCGGGATGCGCGCCAGGCTGAAGGGCACGGGCTGGCCGGCGATCACCAGGATGCGCTTGTCGCCCTGCGTGATCTCGGGCACGAAGCGCTGCACCATGATGGTCTGCGCGCCGTGCCGGTTGAGCGTCTCGACGATGGAGCCCAGGTTCAGCCCATCGGCACGCACACGGAAGATGCCCATGCCCCCCATGCCGTCCAACGGCTTCAGGATGATCTCCTGGTGCTCGGCGTGGAAGGCGCGCACCGCATCGGGGTCGCGCGTGACCAGGGTGGGCGTGGTGTATTCGGCGAACTCCATGATCGCCAGCTTCTCGGGATGATCGCGCAGCGCGCGCGGCCGGTTGATTACGCGAGCGCCCTCGCGCTCGGCCTGCTCCAGCAGGTGGGTGGCGTAGATGTACTCGGCGTCGAAGGGCGGGTCCTTGCGCATCAGCACCGCGTCGAAGGCGTGCAGCGGGCGCTCGATCACCGCGTCTTCGCGGAACCAGGACTGCTGCTCGCCGGTCAGCACGACCTCGCGCACTTTTGCGGTGACCGGGCGGCCGCGCTGCCAGTTGAGGTCCTGCGGCACGCAGGCCGAGAGCTTGTGCCCGCGGCGCTGCGCCTCGCGCATCATCGAGAAGGTCGTGTCCTTGTAGATCTTGAAATGCTCGAGCGGATCGGCAATGAAGAGGATGTGCATCAGGATGTCTTTCCGGCGGTCGATGAAGGGCGGGCCGCATCTGCGGTGGTGGCGGCAGCCCGGATATCTTGCTTGATCTTGCAGGCAGGTGCGATGTCCCTGCCGGCGGAGGGTTTGCGGCCCAGCTGCTGGATCGCGAGCGCGAGCGCGCCGGCCGCCACGCCCCAGAAGGCCGAGCCGATGCCCAAGAACGTCAGGCCCGAGAGCGTGACAAGGAACGTGATCAGCGCGGCCTCGCGGTGCGGTTCGTCGCGCACTGCCGCGGCCAGGCCGCTGCCGATGGTGCCCAGCAGCGCCAGCCCCGCGATGGCCGCGACCAGTTCCTTCGGGAAGGCCGTGAGCAGCCCCGTGACCGCCGCGCCGAACAGGCCGATCACCACGTAGATGGCGCCGCAGCTCACGGCCGCGGTGTAGCGCCGCGCCGGATCTTCGTGCGCCTCGCGGCCCATGCAGATCGCCGCGGTGATGGCGCTCAGGTTGAGGGCGAAGGCGCCGAAGGGCGCGAGCACCAGCGTGGCGAGGCCGGTGATCGTGATCAGCTTCGAGATCGGCAGTTCATAGCCGGCGGCCCGGATCGCCGCCACGCCCGGCAGGTTCTGCGATGCCATGGTGACGACGAAGAGCGGCAGCGCGAGGCTCACCACCGCCTGCCAGCTGAAGACCGGCGGGGTGAACACCGGCATCGCGGCACTCAAATGCACCGAGCTCCAGGCCAGCTCGCCGCGCGCCGCCACGAAGACGATGGCGACCAGGAGCGTCAGCGGTACCGCGTAGCGCGGCAGCAGCCGCCGCGCCAGCAGATAGCACAGGAGCATCAGCAGCACCAGCGGCATCGCGGTGCGCGCTGCCAGGAAGGCCTCGAGCCCGAAGCGCGCCAGCACGCCGGCCAGCAGCGCCGAAGCCAGCGCCATCGGGATCCGGTTCATCACGCGCTCGAACCAGCCCGTGGCGCCGGCCACGGTGATCAGCAGCGCGCAGATGATGAAGGCCCCGACCGCCTCGCCCATTCCGTAGCCCTCGCCTGCCACCGCCAGCACGGCCGCGCCGGGCGTGCTCCAGGCGATCATCACCGGCTTGCGCCACCACACGGACGTGACCGCCGAGGTCAGGCCCATGCCGAGGCCGAGCGCCCACATCCAGGAGCTGATGATCTCCGGCGTGGCGCCGAAGGCCTGCGCCGCCTGGAACACGATGGCCACGGAGCTCGTGAAACCCACCAGCACGGCGACGAAACCCGCGGTGAAGGACGCGAGGCTCAGGTCCTTGAAGAAGCGCATGGAGGCGGAGGCAGGCGCCAGGTCCCGTCAGATCTCGATTTTCGAACCGAGCTCCACCACCGCGTTGTTCGGCAGGCCCAGGAAGCCGGCGGCGCCGCTGGCGTTGTGGTGCATCTGCGCGAACAGCTTCTCGCGCCAGGGCGCCATGCCGCTGCCGAGCGTGGGAATGACCACGTCGCGGGAGAGAAAGTAGCTGGTGGTCATCGGCTCGAGCTGGCAGCCGCGCAGGCGCGCATGCTCGAGCGCGCGCGGCAGGTCGACATCGTTCTTGAAGCCGTAGTGCACGATCACCTGCCAGCAATGGTGGCCGAGCGGCTCCATCTCGATGCGCTTGTCCATCGGGATCCACGGCACCTCGTGGTTGCGCACGGTGACGAACAGGTTCTGCTCGTGCATCACCTTGTTGTGCTTGAGGTTGTGCAGCAGCGCATTGGGCACCACGCCCGGCTCGGCGGTCATGAAGACCGCCGTGCCCTCGACGCGCGCAGGCGGGCTGACGAAGACCGAGTCGAGGAAGCCGCGAAGGTCGATGGCGTCGGCCATCTGCATCTGGCCCATGAGGCGGCGGCCTTCCTTCCAGGTCAGCATCAGCATGAAGATGGAGCCGCCGATCACCAACGGGAACCACCCGCCCTGGAACAGCTTCAGCAGGTTGGAGGCGAAGAACAGGAAGTCGATGACGAAGAAGGCGCCGGTGGCCGCGACACAGAGCGCCAGCGGGTACTTCCAGGCGTAGCGGATCACGAAGAAGGTCAGCACGGTGGTGATCAGCATGTCGGTGGTGACGGCGATGCCGTAGGCCGCGGCGAGGTTGCTCGACGAGCGGAACATGACCACGGCCAGCACGATGGCGACGAACAGGCCCCAATTGACCAGGGGAATGTAGATCTGGCCCGCGGTGCGCACGCTGGTGTGCTCGATGTTGAGCCGCGGCAGGTAGCCCAGCTGGATCACCTGCCGTGTGACGCTGAAGGCGCCGGTGATCAGCGCCTGCGATGCGATCACCGTGGCCGAGGTGGCTATCAGCACCAGCGGGATCAGCGCCCATTCGGGTGCCATCATGTAGAAGGGGTTCTTCACCGCCGCCGGGTTCTCCAGCAGCAGCGCGCCCTGGCCGAAGTAGTTGAGCGTGAGCGCCGGCATGACGACCGAGAACCACGCGATGCGGATCGGCCCCTTGCCGAAATGGCCGAGGTCGGCGTAGAGCGCCTCGGCCCCGGTCACGCACAGCACCATCGCGCCCAGGATGATGAAACTGGTGCCCGGGTTGTCCCACATGAAGCGCAGCGCGAAATGCGGGCTGACGGCCTTGAGGATCGCCGGGTGGGTGACGATCTGCGAGACGCCCAGCAGCGCGATGACGAGGAACCAGGCCAGCGTGATCGGCCCGAAGAAGCGGCCGATGCCCGCGGTCCCGTGCTTCTGCACCGCGAACAGGCCGAACAGCACGACCAGCGTGATGGGGATCACGTAGTTCTTGAAGTGCGGCGACACCACCTCCAGGCCCTCGACCGCCGACAGCACGGAGATCGCCGGGGTGATGACGCCGTCCCCATAGAACAGGGAGGTGCCGAAGATGCCGACCGCCAGCAGCACCTGGCGCAGCCGCGGCTTGTCGACCACCGCCTGCGAGGCCAGCGCCAGCATCGCGACCAGGCCGCCCTCGCCCTCGTTGTCGGCGCGCAGCACCAGCACCACGTACTTGAGGGAGACGATCACCGTCAGCGTCCAGAAGAACATCGACAGGATGCCGTAGACGTTCTCGACGGTGAACGGGACGTGGCCGTGCCCGAACACCTCCTTGACCGCATACAGCACGCTGGTGCCGATATCGCCGTAGACGACGCCGATGGCCGCGAGGATCAGCGCGGCGGAGGAGGATTTGGTCGGGGACACGGGAATCGGGTGCACAACGAGGGCGTCCGGCGTGGGATGCACGCCCTGGCGCCTCGTCGGCCGCAAGCGGCCTCCGCGTCGCCCTCCGCCCTCGGTTCTTGCGTTGCTGTGGGGTCGCTATTTTGCCGCCACCCGGACCCGCCGCAAGGCCGGGACTAAGAAATCATTCGTACGTCTCGGCGTCGGGATTGGTCGCTTCCATCTCATAGCTGGCCGCCACCATGGCCAGACGCCCGATCACCCCGTACATGTAGAAGCGATTGGGTGCGCTCGCACCCGGCTTGGCGCCGGGCTGCGGTAAGTGCGCACTCTCCGAAAAAGCCAGCGGCACGAAGCTCGCGCCAGGCAAATTGAGGTTCTCGTCGGGGCTGCGCTCCGCGTGCACCCGGTAGAAGCCGCCGACCACGTAGCGGTCCATCATGTAGACCACCGGCTCGGCCACGCCGTTGTGGACGCGCTCGTTGGTCAGCACGCCTTCCTGGACGATCAGGTCGCTGGCGACCCGCAGTTCGTCGTTGGCGGCGGCCGAGCGGTTGCGCGCGCGGCCGTTGAAGGCCTCCAGGTCCTTGAGGTCGCGCACGGTCATCACGCCCATGGGGTCGGCGCCGTTGTCCGCCTTGACCACCACGAAGGGCTTTTCGTTGATGCCGTATTCCTTGTACTTGCGCCGGATCTTGGTGAGCAGCGCATCGACATTGCTGGTCAGCACGTCCAGGCCCTTGCCTTCCGCCAGGTCGACGCCGCCCGCGCGCGCATACATGGGGTTGATCAGCCATGGGTCGATGCCCAGCAGCTTGCCGAAACGCTTGGACACTTCCTCGTAGCTGTGGAGATGGTTGCTCTTGCGGCGCACCGACCACCCGGCATGCAGCGGCGGCAGCAGGTACTGCTCATGCAGGTCTTCCAGGATGCCCGGCGTGCCGGCCGAGAGGTCGTTGTTGAGCAGGATGGTGCACGGGTCGAAGTGCTTGAGCCCCAGGCGCCGCCGGCCGCGCACCACCGGCTCCAGGCACACGCTCTCGCCGTGCGGCAGCTCGATCTTCTTGGGCGTCTTGATGGCCGGGTCGATGGAGCCCACCCGCACGTTGAGCCCCGCCATGTGGAAGATCTTCACCAGGCGCGCGACGTTGGCCAGGTAGAAGGTGTTCTTCGAGTGGTTCTCGGGGATCACCAGGAGGTTGCGCGCCTCGGGGCAGATCTTCTCGATCGCGGCCTGCGCGGCCTGCACGGCCAGCGGCAGCATTTCGTCGGTGAGGTTGTTCCAGCCGCGCGGAAAGAGGCTGGTGTCGACCGGCGCCAGCTTGAAGCCTGCATTGCGGATGTCGACCGAGCTGTAGAAGGGAGGCGTGTGCTCCATCCATTCGAGCCGGAACCAGCGCTCGATGGCCGGCATGGAGTCGAGGATGCGCTGCTCGAGTTCGTTGATCGGGCCGGTCAGGGCGGTGACGAGGTGGGGGACCATGAGGCGGCCTTGTTATGGGTGTTCTGCGACGAAAGGTGGAGTGGAATTGTAGGATTTGGGGGTGCCGGGGTGGATGACAAGCCGGCGCAAGGACGCGCGCAACCTTCGCGTACGGATGTCCGCCTGGGTCAGCCTCGAACTTCCCCCTGCCCCAGCACCACGTACTTGAGCGAGGTCAGCCCCTCGATGCCCACCGGTCCGCGCGCATGGAATTTGTCGGTGCTGATGCCGATCTCGGCGCCCAGCCCGAACTCGAAGCCGTCCGCGAAGCGGGTGCTGGCATTCACCATCACGCTGGCCGAATCCACTTCGCGCAGGAAGCGCTGGGCATGCATGTGGTCGCGGGTGACGATGGCATCGGTGTGGTGGCTGGAATAGCGGTTGATGTGGGCAATGGCCTCGTCGACGCCCTCCACCACCTTGATGCTGATGACGGCCGCCAGGTATTCCTCCGACCAGTCGGACTCGACCGCGTCGACCACCCGGGCGCCCGGCGGGAGCGCGCCCTCTGCCCGGAGGATGCGGGCGGCGGCGGGATCGCAGCGCATCTCGACTCCCTTGGCCGCGAAGATGGAGCCGATCTCGGGCAGGAAGCTTTCGGCCAGCGAGGCCGCCACCAGCAGGCCTTCCGCCGCGTTGCAGGGGCTGTACTTCTGGGTCTTGGCGTTGTCGACGATGCGCACCGCCATGTCGAGCTCGGCCGTGTCGTCGACGTAGACATGGCAGTTGCCGTCCAGGTGCTTGATCACCGGCACCTTGGCCTCGCGGCTGATGCGCTCGATCAGGCCCTTGCCGCCGCGCGGGATGATCACGTCCACGAACTCGGGCATGGCGATCAGCCGGCCCACCGCCTCGCGGTCGGTGGTCTGGACCAGTTGCACCGCGTCCACCGGCAGGCCGGCTTCGGCGAGCGCCTCGCCCACCAGCGCAGCCAGCGCCTTGTTGGACTCGATGGCCTCCGAGCCGCCGCGCAGGATCGCCGCGTTGCCGCTCTTGATCGCCAGGCTGGCGGCCTCGATGGTCACGTTCGGCCGGCTCTCGTAGATCATGCCGAAGACACCGATCGGTACCCGCATCTGGCCCACGCGGATGCCGCTGGGCTGCTGCCGCATGCCGATGACCTCGCCGATGACGTCGGGCATGGCGGCCAGCTGTTCGCAGCCCAGCGCGACGGTCTCGATGGTCTTGGGCGTGAGCTTGAGACGGTCGACCATCGGCGCCGCGAGGCCTGCGGCCTGCGCGCGTTCGATGTCGCGCGCATTGGCTGGTGCCAGGGCTGCGGCGCTCTCGCGCAGGCGGCGCGCCAGCGCCCTGAGCGCCTGGTTCTTGGTCGCCGCGGGGGCCTTTGCCATTAGCGCGGCGGCCGTCTTGGCCTGCAGCCCCAGGGCCTGCATGGTTTCGTTGACGTTGAAGGCGTTCATCGCCTGCATTTTCCCACGCAGGGCGCGCGAGATCGGTCGGCGCATGGAAACGCCGGGTTCCCGAAAGAGCAACGCCGCGAGGACTTCAGCCCCGTGCCGGCGCGGTACAAGCCCGGCACAGCATCAGTGCCAGCCGCTGCAGCGCCTGCCAGCCGCTGGCCGGCCAGTCGGGCTGCTTCAGACCCTTGACGATGCCATCCACCACATGGGCGGCGCGCAGCAGGCGGGCCAGCGCGCGCTCGTCCAGCCGCGGCAGCACGCGCTCGAAGGCGCGCTCGCGCGGCCCCCAGATGCGGTTTTCGCGCAGCGCCATCGGCAGCGGTCGACCGGCCGACATGGCGTCCTTCACCCGCTTGAGCGCACGGATGTCCTCGGCCAGCGTGTAGTGCACCAGCACCTCGGCCTCGCCCTCGGCCTGCAGGCCGTCGAGCATGCGCGCCACGCGTTGCGGGTTGCCGCCCAGCACCGCCTCCGAGAGCTTGAAGACGTCGTAGCGCGCCACGTTGTTCACCGCGGCCTCGACCTGCTCCCAGCCGAGCTCGCCCGCGGGGTACAGCAGCGCGAGCTTCTGGATCTCCTGGTGCGCGGCCAGCAGGTTGCCCTCGACGCGGTCGGCGAAGAACTGAAGGGTGCGCTGGCCCTCCTCCCCGCCTTTCACCCGCTGCGCCTGCCGCGCCAGCCGCTGCGCGATCCACTGCGGCAGCGCGGCGCGCTCGATGGTCTCGACGGGCAGGCTGACGCCGTGGTTCTCGAGCGCTGCGAACCAGGCGCCGGTGCGCGTGGCCTTGTCCAGCCGCGGCAGCAGGACCAGCGTCAGGGTACTGTCATTGCCTGCGGCGGCCTCGGCAATCTGCTGGAGCGCGGCGCTGCCGTCCTTGCCCGGCTTGCCGGAGGGCACGCGGATCTCCACGATCTGCCGCTCGGCGAACAGGCTCAGCGAGCCGCCGGCCGCCAGCACTGCACTCCAGTCGAAGTGCGCGCCGGCCACGGTGTACGAGCTGCGCTCGGTATAGCCCTGCAGCCGCGCCGCCGCGCGGATCGCGTCGGCGGCCTCCTGCGCCAGCAGCGGCTCGTCGCCGTGGATGACGTAGAGCGCCTTCAGCCCCTTCTGCAGGTGGGCCTCGAGCTGGGCCGCGGCGAGCTGCATCAGAGACTCTTGACCGCCGCCAGCCGGCGCAGCGTCTGCTGGGCGATGTCTGCCTGCATGTCGCGGTACAGCAGCTCGGTCTCGCTTTCCTTGGCCAGCGCGGCGGTTTCGTTGTAGGTGATGTCGCGGGTCTGCTCGATCTGGGTCGGAGCCATCAGCTCCTTGCCGCCGGGCGTGCGCAGCCGCACGCGCATCGTGAGCCGCAACTGCAGCTCGCGCACCTGGCCGGCCGAGTTGGTGGACAGCACGGCGCTGCCGCGATTCTCGGACAGGACCTCCAGCACCGCATCCGCGCGTTGTTGCTCCTCGATCGGCACCAGCTCGACATTGCCCGCGGCACGGAACTGGCGGCGTAGCGTGTTGACGAAGGCCGAGGTGCCCGGCACCGCCAGCGACTTGAAGGCGAAGTCCGGTGCCTTGCGCAGCTGGAAGCCGCAGCCGGCGAGCGCCACCGCGGAGACCGCCGCGGCGAGCAGGGCGCGGCGCGGCAGGCGGCCGGCGTGCCGGATCGATGTGTTCATGTCGACCTTCATACCACCACGTTCACCAGCCGTCCCGGCACCACGATCACGCGCTTGGCCACGGCGCCCTCGGCGTGCTTGGCGAAGGCCTCGCTGGCCAGCGCGATCTTCTCGATCTCCGGCTTGCTTGCGTTGGCGGGCACGCGCAGCGAGCCGCGCAGCTTGCCGTTGATCTGCAGCATCAGCTCGATCTCGTCCTGCTCGAGGGCGATCGTGTCGACCGCCGGCCAGGGCGCGTCCAGCAGCGCGCCATGGAGCTTGTCGTAGTCCAGTTCGTGCCACAGCGCATGCGTGATGTGCGGTGTGGCCGGGTAGAGGCAGCGCAGCAGGATGCCGAAGCCCTCGCGCGCAGCGGCGCGGTCGCCCGGGCTGCCGTCCGACTTGAAGCCCTCCAGCGCGTTCAGCAGCTTCATCGCGCCCGAGACCACGGTGTTGTACTGCATGCGCTGGTAGTCGTAGTCGATCTGGCGCAGCACGGTGTGGACCTCGCGGCGCAGTGCCTTGGCCTCCTTGCCGAAGGCCGAGCGCGGGTCCACCGTCTCGAGGTCGATCTCCTCGCCCTCGGGCACGGCCGCCTGCGCGGTGCCGAGCGTCACGCCGTAGTTCCAGACCCGGCGCAGGAAGCGGAAGCTGCCTTCCACCGCAGCGTCGTTCCACTCCAGCGTGGCCTCGGGCGGCGCGGTGAACATGGTGTACAGGCGCGCGGTGTCGGCGCCGTACTTCTCGATCAGGTCCTGCGGGTCGACGCCGTTGCGCTCGCTCTTGCCCATCTTGCCGACGCCGCCGTATTCGACCTTCGTGCCGTCGGCCAGCGTACCGCCGGTGATGCGGCCCTGCGCGTCGAGCACCTGCGTCACCTCGGAGGGCGGGAAGTACTCCTTGCCGCCCTTGTCGCTGCGCCGGTAGAAGATGTGATTGAGCACCATGCCCTGCGTGAGCAGCTTGCTGAAGGGCTCGTCCACCTTCACCAGCCCGAGGTCGCGCATCACCTTGGTCCAGAAGCGTGCGTAGAGCAGGTGCAGGATGGCGTGCTCGATGCCGCCGATGTACTGGTCCATCGGCATCCAGTACTGCGCCCCCTCGGCCACCATGGCCTGGTCGTTCTTCGGATCGCAGTAGCGCATGAAGTACCAGGCGCTGTCGACGAAGGTGTCCATGGTGTCGGTCTCGCGCCGCGCCGGCCTGCCGCAGACGGGGCAGACCACGCCGGCATGGAAGCCTTCGTGCTTGTGCAGCGGGTTGCCCGAGCCGTCCGGCACGCAGTCGGTGGGCAGCACGACCGGGAGATCTTTCTCCGGCACCGGCACCGCGCCATGCTCCTCGCAATGGATGATGGGAATCGGCGTTCCCCAGTACCGCTGGCGGCTGACGCCCCAGTCGCGCAGGCGCCAGGTGGTCTGCATCTCGCCCAGGCCCTTCTGGCCCAGCGCATGCGCCACCGCCTTGACCGCCCCGGCATGGGACATGCCGCTGAAGTTGTCGGAGTTGATCGTGACGCCGCGCTCCTTGTCGGCGTACCAGTCCTGCCAGCGGTGGTAGTCGAAGTGGGGCTCGTCGTCGACCAGGACCACCTGGATGATCTCGATCCCGTACTTGTTGGCAAAGGCGAAGTCGCGCTCGTCGTGCGCCGGCACGCCCATGACGGCGCCGTCGCCGTAGCCGATCAGCACGTAGTTGCCGACCCAGACCGGCACCGGCTCATCGGTGATCGGGTGCCGCACGTGAAGGCCGATGGGCAGGCCCTTCTTCTCCTGCGTCGCGAGCTCGGCCTCGGTGGTGCCGCCGCTCTTGCATTCCTCGATGAAGGCGGCGACCTTGGGGTCTGATTTCGCGGCATGCAGGGCCAGCGGATGCTCCGGCGCGACGGCGCAGAAGGTCACGCCCATGATGGTGTCCGCCCGCGTGGTGAAGACGTACATGCGGCCGCCCTGGATGAGCTCGCCCTTCTCGTCCTTGATGTCATGCGGGAAGGCGAAGCGCACGCCCTCGCTCTTGCCGATCCAGTTCTCCTGCATCAGCTTGACGCGCTCGGGCCAGCCCGGCAGCTTGTGCTGGGTGTGCTCGAGCAGTTCCGCGGCGTAATCGCTGATCTTCAGGTAATAGCCAGGGATCTCGCGCCGCTCGACAGTCGCGCCGGTACGCCAGCCCTTGCCGTCGACCACCTGTTCGTTGGCCAGCACGGTCTGGTCGACCGGATCCCAGTTCACCACCTGGGTCTTGCGGTACGCGATGCCCTTCTCGAGCATCTTGAGGAACAGCCACTGGTTCCACTTGTAGTAGCTGGGGTCGCAGGTGGCGATCTCGCGGCTCCAGTCGATCGCCAGGCCCATGGCCTGGAGCTGGCCCTTCATGTAGGCGATGTTCTCGTAGGTCCACCTGGCCGGCGGCACGCCGTTCTTGAGGGCGGCGTTCTCGGCCGGCAGGCCGAAGGCGTCCCAGCCCATCGGCATCAGCACGTTGTAGCCGCTCATGCGCAGGTAGCGCGTGAGCATGTCGTTGATGGTGTAGTTGCGCACATGGCCCATGTGCAGCTTGCCGCTGGGGTACGGCAGCATCGAGCAGGCGTAGTACTTCTTCTTTTGCGCGTCCTCGGTGACGCGGTAGGCGTCGGCCGCCGTCCAGGCTGCCTGGGCGGCCGACTCGACGTCGCTGGGTTTGTAGCTGGGATTCATTGGGCAAAGAGCAACAACAGCCCGGCATCGGACGGCCGGGGAAGAGGGATTATCGCGGCTGGCCATGCCCCGCCGCGCGATGAACGCGGGGAAGCCCCGCCCGGCGCCCTCTGCGCAGAGGATCTCAGGGCCTGCGGGCGGGCGGCGCCTCGGTCACGAAGCCGATGCGGCTGAGCCCGGCCTTGTTGGCGATGCCCATCAGCTCGACGATGCGCCCATAGGGGACGGCCTGATCGGCGCGCAGCTGGACCTCGGTGTCGCGGTTGTCGGCGGCGGCCTTCTGCAGCCGGGCCGCGAGCTCCTCGGCAGTCACCGGCTGGTCGTCGAGGAAGAGCCGGCCGGCCGTGTCCACCGAAAGGCTCACGAACTTCGGCGTGTCGCCGGGCTGGCCGGCGTCGGTGCGCGGTAGATCCAGCTTGATCGAGCTCGCCATCAGCGGGGCGGTGATGATGAAGATGACCAGCAGCACCAGCATCACGTCCACCAGCGGCGTGACGTTGATGTCCGACAGCGGCCGCTGGCCGCCGGCGCCGACCGCACGGCCGCCGGTGGCGCTGCTGCCGAGGGAGGTGCGACCGAAAGCCATGGCAGCTGTCCGTGCCGGCTACGCAGGCATCGGACGGGCGGGGGGCAGGGGCGCCTCGCGCGACGGGTCCTCGCCCAGGGCGCCGAGCAGGTCGTGCGCGAAGCCTTCGAGCTCGGCCTCGATGCGGCTGACCACGCGGCCGAACACGTTGTAGGCCAGCACCGCCGGGATGGCCACGGCCAGGCCGAAGGCGGTCATGATCAGCGCCTCGCCCACCGGGCCGGCCACCTTGTCGATGGTGAAGCCGCCGGTTTCGCCGGCGATGCCCGTCAGCGCGCCGTAGATGCCCCAGACGGTGCCCAGCAACCCGACGAAGGGCGCGGTGGCACCGACCGTGGCCAGCAGGATCTGCCCGGACTGCAGCCGCCGCAGGGCGCCATGCAGGGCGTCGCGCAGCACCCGCGTCAGGCGCTGGCCGCGGGCGACCGCGCCGCCGAGCGTGGCCGGATCGGGCTGCGCGCCGAGCTGGCGCACCGCGCTCACCGCCGGCCAGACCAGGGCCGCGCGGTCGAAGCCTCGCAGTCTCTCCTCGGCATCGCCGAGTGAGGCAGACTGCCAGAAGGCCGCGATGCTGCGCACCACGTCGCGGGTTCCGCCGCGCAGCAGCCAGGCCTTCCAGAGGATCACGACCCAGCTGGCGACCGACATCATCAGCAGCAGCACCGCAACCGATCGGCTGACGCCATCGCCGTGGGTGAGCAGCTCCAGGACCGTCATGCCCGATCCGTCAGCGCAGCCCGAGTACGTCGAACATGTCGAACAGCCCGTTCTTGCGATCGGCCAGGAAGCGCACCGCACGCAGGCTGCCCTGCGCGTAGGTGACGCGGCTCGCGGACTTGTGGGTGATCTCGATGCGCTCGCCGGTGCCGGCGAAGAGCACCGTGTGGTCGCCCACGATGTCGCCGCCGCGGATGGTCGCGAACCCGATGCTGGAGGGGTCGCGCTCGCCGGTGACGCCCTCGCGCGCATAGACCGCGCATTCCTTGAGGTCGCGGCCCAGCGCGCCGGCGATCACCTCGCCCATCTTGAGCGCGGTGCCCGAGGGCGCATCGACCTTGTGGCGGTGATGCGCCTCGATGATCTCGATGTCGTAGCCGGTCGACAGGGCCTTGGCCGCCATCTCCAGCAACTTGAAGGTGACATTGACGCCCACACTCATGTTCGGCGCCATCACGATGGCGATGTCCTTGGCCGCGGCGGCAATCTCGCCCTTCTGCGCCTCGCTGAAGCCGGTGGTGCCGATCACGGCCTGCACGCCCAGCTCGCGGCACACGGCCAGGTGCGCCAGCGTGCCCTCGGGGCGGGTGAAGTCGATCAGCACCTGGGCATCCTGCAGGCCGGTGCGCAGGTCGGACACGATGGGCACTCCGCTGGTGAACCCAAGGAAGGCGGCGGCGTCTGCGCCGATCGCCGGATTGCCCGCGACGTCGAGGGCGCCGGCCAGGCGGCAGTCGGGGGCTTCCCGCACGGCCTCGATCAGCATGCGGCCCATGCGGCCGGAGGCGCCGGCAATCGCGATGCGGCGCAGCGGCGGAGTGGTGATGGAAGAGGATTCGGTCACGCGGGGGAGCCTTCGGAAAATGCCGGCCGTTGCGCCCGGCGGGGCCGGGGGGTCAGCCTACTAGCGCGTCGCTTCGAGCGGCGGGTAGCTGGGGGGCAGCGGCGGCAGGGAGGCGGAGGAGGCGTCGGCGTCAGCCTCCTTGCCCCTGTCCTTGGACGGCTCGAACTTCTTGAGCTGATCTTCCGTGGCTTCGAGCACCGGCACCTTGCCGGCGCGGCCGCGGGCGTCGACTGCGGCGACGAATTCCTGCTCGCTGGGCATCGCATCGCCTTCGAAGCGATCGAGCACCTCGCCGTTGAAGAACACCGTCAGGCGCCGCTGCTGGGGCTCGACGCCCTGGCGCCGGATGGTGAAGACATAGTCCCAGCGGTTGGTGTGGAACACGTCCGTCAGCAGCGGAGTGCCGAGGATCTCGCGCACCTGTTGGCGCGGCATGCCGGCCTTGAGCAGTTCGACCTGCTCCTTCGAGACGAAATTGCCCTGAACCACTTCGACCTTGTAGGGCGTGATCGCAGAGAGAACACCGCGGGAGCGCTCGGTGAAGCTGCTGCAAGCCCCCAGGCTCAGCGTCGCGGCGACCGCGCCGGCGAGCAGCCAGAGGCGGCTTTCTTGGGAAAACTCAGGCATGGGAAGGGGCCGGGAGGGCAAGCGATATGATCGAGCCATTGTAGCGGCTGGCCCTACGGGGACCCCTCGCAGGGACGGGCGCAGGAGTGACCATGGGCAACATCGACGAACTCAAGAACACCGGCCTCAAGGCCACGCTGCCGCGCCTCAAGATCCTCGAGATCTTCCAGAACGGCGGGCAGCGCCACATGACAGCCGAAGATGTGTTCCGGGTGCTGCTCAACGAGCATTCGGACATCGGCCTCGCGACGGTCTACCGCGTGCTCACGCAGTTCGAGCAGGCCGGCATTCTCGAGCGCAGCCACTTCGAGAGCGGCAAGGCGGTCTACGAGCTCAACGAGGGCAAGCACCACGACCACCTGATCTGCACCGGCTGCGGCAAGGTCGAGGAGTTCTACGACGCCGAGATCGAGCGCCGCCAGCAGATGATCTCGAAGGACAAGGGCTGGATCCTGCAGGACCACGCCATGTCGCTCTACGGGCTCTGTGCCGACTGCACGAGCAAGCGGTAGGCCCGCGCCGGGCTGCGCTCCGGGGCGGTCGCACCTCCCCGTCTAATCGTCGTCCCGCGCGCCTTCCATGGCCTTGTGGTGCCGGGCCACGAAGTCGGCATAGGTATCGATGCCGCGCAGTTGCAGGATCGAGTTGCGCACCGCCGCTTCCACCAGCACCGCGATGTTGCGGCCGGCCACGACCTGGATGATCACCTTGCGCACCGGGATGCCCAGCACGTCCTGGGTCAGCGGCGCCGAGGGCATGCGCTCGTAGTCGCGCTCGAAGCTGTCGCGCCGCACCAGGTGCACGATCAGCTTGAGCCGCATCTTCCGGCGCACCGCGGTCTCGCCAAAGATGGCGCGGATGTCCAGCAGGCCGATGCCGCGCACTTCCAGCAGGTTCTGCAGCAGTTCGGGGCAGCGCCCTTCCAGCGTGGTCTGGTTGATGCGATAGAGGTCGACCGCGTCGTCGGCCACCAGGCCGTTGCCGCGCGATATGAGCTCCAGGCCCAGCTCGCTCTTCCCCAGCCCCGACTCGCCCGTGATCATCACGCCGAGGCCCAGGATGTCCATGAAAACGCCGTGCATCGAGGTGCGTTCGGCGAAATGCTTGGACAGGTAGGCGCGCAGCAGGTCGATCACGAAGGCCGATGATTCCCGCGTGGCGAACAGGGGTAGCTGCGCGCGCTCGCAGATCGACAGCAACTGGTCGGGCGCTGCCTGGCCGTCGGCCAGCACCAGCATGGGTGGCTCCAGCGTCACGATCCGGGCGATGCGCCGCACGCAATCGTCGGGCGAGCCGCGCGTGAGATAGGCCACTTCGCGTGCCCCGAGGATCTGGACGCGGTAGGGATGGATGTAGTTGAGGTAGCCGACGAGGTCGGCGGCCGACTGGGCGCGGCTGATGACGCCGGGGTCGAACTGGCGCTCCGAGGCGCCCAGGCCCGCAAGCCACTCCCAGCGCAAGGAGCCGCGGAACTCCTCGAACATCGCGTCGGCGCTGATGACGGTCGGCTTCATGCGGCAGACGCCGGACGGAAGACGCGCTTCAAGCGACCTGGGCCGATTGCCATCCTGCGATCAGGGCATGCAGCTGCGCAGCGTCGTTGCTCGACTTGATCTGCTCGCGCAATCCGGCGTCGCTCAGCAGCTCGGCGATCTCGGAGAGTATTTCCAGATGTTTCTGGGTTGCCGCTTCGGGCACCAGGAGGAAGATCAGGAGCACCACCGGCTGCTCGTCCGGCGCATCGAAGCCGATCGGATTGGCCAGCTGGAACACCGCGGCCATCGGGGACTTCAGCCCCTTGATGCGGCCGTGGGGGATGGCCACCCCATGCCCCAGGCCGGTGGAGCCCAGGCGCTCGCGGGCGAACAGGCTGTCGGTGATGAGGGCGCGGCCCAGGCCGTGCAGGTTTTCAAACAGCAAGCCCGCTTCTTCGAAAGCTCGTTTCTTGCTGGTGGCGTCGACGCTCACAAGGACTTGAGCGGGCGGCAGGATGGACGCGAGTCGGTTCATGTTGGGGCAGGGCGGGGGCGATTATGCACCTGCCCCGCAAAAAGCAAAGAGCCGCCCGAAGGCGGCTCGCAAGAGTGTTTGCCCGAAGAGGTACTACATCACGCGCTTCGGCGCAGCGTGGAAGTGGTCCTTGAGGCACTCCTTGTGGCGAACGACCTGGCGGTCGAGCTTGTCGACCAGCTCGTCGACGGCGGCGTAGAGATCAGCATGGCTCGACTCGGCGAACATGTCACTGCCCTTGACGTGAATATTGCACTCGGCCCGTTGGCGCCTTTCCTTTTCCTTCTGCTTTTCCACCGTGAGGATCACCTTCACATCGACCACCTGGTCGAAGTGACGGGTGATTCGGTCCAGCTTGCTCGTGACGTAATTGCGAAGCGCGGGGGTGACGTCGAGGTGGTGACCGCTGATCGTCAAATTCATGAATGACCTCCTGGAATTGACGGTTGGGAAAAAGGCCCTGCCTCATGGAAGTGAAGCCTGGCCGGCGAAAAAAAAGAGGGGGCGGGAGAAGGGAGAGAAAGAAAGGGGAAGAGGAAAGGGACGGAGAAGGGGAAGGGGTCGGTTCACTATGCCCATGCTGTCATCGAATTGCAATCCCTCTCGGCGCAAACCCCTCGGAGCCTTTGTGGTCAAGGCCCGGGCGCTATCAAATATGTAGTCTAAAGACCGCGCGCCGTGCTCAGCGCCATGCGGCGCGCAGGCGTTTGCGCAAGTCGATGACCGCCGCTGGCGGCGGCACGGCAGGGGCCCGCTCGGGCGCTGGCGGCCAGGTGATCTGCTCGAAGCCCCGGGCCTGTGCCTCCGAGATGAAGCGCGTGCGGCCGGCGTAGAGATGGCGGTCCCCACGCACCGCCTGCTGGGTGACGTAGAAGCGCTGTGGCACGATCAGGTGCAGGTGGTCGCGCGCACGCGTCATGGCCACGTAGAGCAGGCGCCGCTCCTCCTCCAGTTCCTGGGCGCCCTGCGCGACATCGGCCGGGATGCAGCCGTCGACCACGTTGAGCACGTGCACCGAGCGCCACTCCTGCCCCTTCGCCGAATGGATGGTGGAGAGGATCAGAAAGTCCTCGTCGAGCAGGGGCGGGCCGGGCCGGTCGCTGGTGGCCTCTGGCGGATCGAGCGTGAGTTCGGTCAGGAAGCGCTCGCGCGAGGCGTAGCCGGAGGCCAGGCGGGCCAGCTGCTCGACGTCGCCGCGGCGCAACCCGGCATCGTCGTGCAGCCGCTCCAGGTGCGGCAGGTACCAGCGCAGCGCGAGTTCCATGTCGGCCGGCCAGGCGAGTTCCGGGGCACGCAGTTGCACATAGATCGCTGCGAAGCGCGCCCACTCCTCCTTCGCGGCTGCGGGCGGCTGGAAGGCCTGCACCACGGCAGCCGGATTTTCCGCCTCGGCCATTCCATCGAGCAGCCGGGTCGAGGTGGCAGGCCCGATGCCCGGGATGAGCTGGGTGACGCGAAAGCCCGCCATGCGGCCGCGCGGGTTCTGCGCGAAGCGCAGCACCGCCAGCAGATCCTTCACATGCGCGGCCTCCAGGAACTTGAGGCCGCCGTACTTGACGAAGGGGATGTTGCGCCGCGCCAGTTCGAGTTCGAGCGCCGCACTGTGGCTCGAGGTGCGGAACAGCACGGCCTGCGACTTCAGGGCCAGCCCGCCTTCGCGGTGCGCCAGCACGCGCTCCGCCACGAAGCGGGCCTGCTGGGCCTCGTCCGGCACCAGCACCAGTTGCGGCCGGCCCATGGAGGGCTTGTCGGTCCACAGCGTCTTGGCATGGCGCTCGGCCGCCGCCGCGATGACGGCATTGGAGACGTCGAGGATCGGCTGGGTCGACCGGTAGTTGCGCTCCAGCGTGACGATGCGCGCGGGCTGGGCGAACTGGCCCGGAAAATCGAGGATGTTGCGCACCGTGGCGCCGCGAAAGGAATAGATCGCCTGCGCATCGTCGCCCACCACGGTGAGGCCGCGGCCGTCGGGCTTGAGGGCGCGCAGGATGGCGGACTGCAGCAGGTTGGTGTCCTGGTACTCATCGACGAGCACATGGTCGAAGCGCGCGCCCAGCTGCGCCGCAAGGGAGGGCTCCGCCACCATCTCGGCCCAGTAGAGCAGAAGGTCGTCGTAGTCGAGCACCTGCTGCGCCTGCTTGGCCTCGACGTAGGCGCCGAACAGGCGCTTGAGCTCGGCCTCCCATTCGGCGCACCACGGGAAGGCCTGGGCCAGCACTTCGGCCAGCGGCGCGCCACCGTTGACGGTGCGCGAGTAGATCGACAGGCAGGTGCCCTTGCGCGGAAAGCGGCGCTCCATCGCAGCCAGGCCGATGTCGCTGCGCACCAGGCCCATGAGGTCCTCGGCGTCGCCGCGGTCGTGGATGGTGAAGCTGGCGTCGAGACCGATCTGCGCGGCATATTCGCGCAGCAGCCGGGCGCCAATGCCGTGGAAGGTGCCGGCCCAGGGCAAGGACGGCGGCGCCTCCGAGCGCAGCCCGAGCACCTTCGCCAGCACTTGGCCGGCACGCCTTTCCATCTCTTGCGCGGCGCGGCGCGAGAAGGTCAGCAGGAGGATGCGCTGCGGATCGGCGCCGTGCGCGATCAGGTGGGCCACGCGGTGCGCCAGGGTGCTGGTCTTGCCGGAACCGGCGCCGGCGATCACGAGCAGCGGGCGCGGGTCCGGCGACGCGGCCCCGGCCCCGTGCTCGACGGCCGCCCGCTGTGCTTCGTTGAGTTCCGCGAGAACCGTGGCAAGGCGCTCTTCCTGGCGCAGTGGGATGGGGATCGCGACGCTGGACATCGAGCGCCACTTTACTGGATATCCATCCAGATCCCCCAGGAAAATGCAAGAGGCCGGTGACATAATCGCGCCTCGCTGCAACCGGAGACTCCGAATGGACACCGTTCCGCCTCGGCAGCTTTCAACTCCCCTGTGACGCGTCGTTGGCCAGGGATTTGAAAGCGCCCCCCCGCCCCCTCGCCAACGCCACAACACCACCCGGGAGTGAGCCATGCTCAACATCTTCACGCTCGCCAACGGCCGCCTCGTCCAGGAAGAGATCGAGGCGCTGGAGGAACTGTCCAAGTTCCAGCCGATCTGGGTCGATCTCGAATCGCCCACGCTGGAAGAGAAGCGCTGGATCAAGCAGTACTACGGCCTGTCCATCCCCGAGGATGCGATGGACGAGGACATCGAGGAGTCGGCCCGCTTCTACGAGGAAGACAACGGCGAGCTGCACGTGCGCAGCGACTTCCTGATCGACGACGACGAGAACCCGCGCTCGGTGCGCGTGGCCTTCATCCTCAACCAGCACAATGCCGAGCTGCGCAGCCGCGGCGTGCTGTTCTCGATCCATGACGAGGATGTGCCGGTGTTCCGCCTGCTGCGCATGCGTGCACGTCGTGCGCCCGGGCTCATCGAGGACGCCAAGGAGGTGTTGCTCAAGCTCTTCGATGCCGATGCCGAGTACTCGGCCGACTCGCTGGAGAACATCTACGACGAGCTGGAAGTCGCCGGCAAGAAGGTGCTCGAAGGCAACGTGAGCGACGAGCTGGCGGGCGAAGTGCTGGCCGCGATCGCGCGCCAGGAAGACCTGAACGGCCGCATCCGCCGCAACGTGATGGACACGCGCCGAGCGGTGAGCTTCATGATGCGCAGCCGCATGCTCAACGCCGAGCAGTTCGAGGAGGCGCGGCAGATCCTGCGCGACATCGAGTCGCTGGACAACCACACCGCCTTCCTGTTCGACAAGATCAACTTCCTGATGGACGCCACCGTTGGCTTCATCAACATCAACCAGAACAAGACCATCAAGATCTTCTCGGTAGCCAGCGTGGCGCTGCTGCCGCCGACGCTGATCGCGAGCGTGTACGGCATGAACTTCAAGCTCATTCCTGAACTGGACTGGCGCTACGGCTACGTCTACGCGATCGTGCTGATGGTCGCCAGCGCGCTGGTGCCGATGTGGTACTTCCGCCGGCGCGGCTGGCTCAAGTAGCGCGGGGGCCGGGCAGCCCGGCGAGCCAGGCCTCGATCAGGGCCAGGCTGTAGCGGCTCGCGACTGCGGCGACAAAGCGCAGGAAGTCGGCATGGGCCTGGTCGTCGGCGCGGTCCGAAATGGTCCGCACAGCGGCGAACGGGATGCGGTAGTCGTGGCAGACCTGTGCCACCGCGGCGCCTTCCATCTCGCAGGCCAGCGCGTCGGGCAGGTCATGGCGCAGCGCCTCGCTGTCGGCCGCGCGGGCAATGAAGCGATCGCCGCTCACCACCAGCCCGCGGTGCAGGCGCGGCGCGTGCAGGCCGAAGTCATCGACCACCTGCTGGCCCAGCAACGCGACCGGATCGCCCAGCAGCCGCTCGGCCACCGTCGCCAGGGCCTCGCTGATGGCGGTGTCGGTTGCGAAGCGCGCATGCCCGGTCAGGGGCACCTCGTAGCGAGGAAAGATCGGCGATGCGTCCAGGTCGTGCTGCAGCAGCCGGCTCGCCACCACCACGTCGCCCACCCGCACGCCGGGCGCCAGCCCGCCGGCCACGCCGGTGAACACGATGGCGCGCACACCGAAGCGCTCGAGCAGCACGGTGGCGGTCGTGGCCGCCGCAACCTTGCCGATGCGCGACAGCACCGCGACCACCGGCTGGCCCTGCAGATGCCCGGCCCAGAAGTCGCGGCCGGCGATGCGCACGCGCTGCTCGTCCGGCATGGCGGCAAGCAGGGCGCCGAGCTCCTCCTGCATGGCTGCCACGATCGCGATCGGCGCCACCACGGAAATGCCCCGCTACTTCTTGTCGCGCAGCTCGCGACGCAGGATCTTGCCCACCGGCGTCTTCGGCAAGTCGGTGCGGAACTCGACCAGCCTGGGCTGCTTGTAGCCGGTGAGATTGGCGCGGCAGAACTCGCGCACCTGGGCTTCGGTGAGCTCGGGGTTCTTCTTGACGATCACCAGCTTGACCGCCTCGCCGGTCTTGTCGTCAACAATGCCCACTGCCGCGCATTCGAGCACACCCGGGATCTGCGCCACGACATCCTCGATCTCGTTGGGGTACACGTTGAAGCCCGAGACCAGGATCATGTCCTTCTTGCGATCGACGATCTTGAAGAAGCCGCGTTCGTCGACCAAGCCTACGTCGCCGGACTTGAAGTAGCCGTCGGCCGTCATGACCTTGGCCGTCTCGTCCGGACGCTGCCAGTAGCCGGCCATCACCTGCGGGCCCTTGATCGCGATCTCGCCCGGCTGGCCCGCCGGCACTTCGTTGCCATCGTCGTCCAGCAGCTTCAGGTAGGTGCTCGGCAGCGGCACCCCGATGGTGCCGGTGTATGCGGTACTGGTGGTCGGGTTGCAGGTGGCTGACGGGGAGGTCTCCGACAGGCCGTAGCCCTCGCAGATCGGGCAACCGGTCTTCTCGAGCCAGAGCTTGGCAACCGCGCCCTGCACGGCCATGCCGCCGCCGACGGAAACCTTGAGGTTCTTCCAGTTGACGGTGTTGAAGTCCGGGTGGTTGGCGAGCCCGTTGAAGAGCGTGTTGACCGCCGGGAAGCTGTGGAAGGTGTGCTTGGACAGTTCCTTGAGCACGGCGGCGAGGTCGCGCGGGTTCGGGATCAGGATGAGCTTGCCGCCGGTGCGCATGGACAACATCATGTTCACCGTGAAGGCGAAGATGTGATAGAGCGGCAGCGCGCACACGCTGGTGGGCTGCTCGCCGGCCGGCACCTTCTGCATGACCGGGTCGTTCCAGGCCTCGGACTGCAATACGTTGGCGATCACGTTTCGATGCAGCAGCACCGCGCCCTTCGAGACGCCGGTGGTGCCGCCCGTGTATTGCAGCACGGCGACGTCATCCGGCCCGATGGCCGGCGTCTGCAGCGTGCGCCCCGCCCCCTTGTCCAGCGCGTCGTTGAAGCGCACGGCGCCGGGCAGGCTGTACGCGGGCACCATCTTCTTGACATTGCGCACCACGTAGTTGACCAGCGCGCCCTTGAGCAGGCCGAGCCGGTCGCCCATGCCGCTCAGCACCACATGCTTGACCGGCGTGGCGCCGATGCACTGCTGCAGCGTGTTGCCGAAGTTCTCCATGATCACGATCGCCTTGGAGCCCGAGTCCTTGAGCTGGTGCTCCAGCTCGCGCGGCGTGTAGAGCGGGTTCACGTTCACCAGGATCAGCCCGGCGCGCAGGATGCCGCAGACCGCGATGGGGTACTGCAGGCAGTTGGGCATCATCACCGCGACGCGATCTCCCTTGGCCAGGCCCAGGCCCTGCAGGTAGCTGGCGAAGGCGCGGCTCAGCTTGTCGACCTCGCCGTAGCCCATGTCCTTGCCCATGAAGCTGTAGGCCGTCCGATCGGCGAATTTCGAGAAGCTCTCCTCCATGAGCGCGACCAGCGACGGGTAGCGCGAAGCGTCGATGTCGGCCGGTACGCCTTGCGGGTAGCTGCTGAGCCAGGGACGGTCTGTCATGGATATGTCTCCTCAACGGATTCTGGATTCTGGTTACGGAAACGCCGCCCGGCCTTCTCGGCGCGGGCGGCGTGCACACGGGATGCCGCCGCTCTTATTCGATCGCCTTGCCCATGTCCTCGACCACCTTCTTGGCGTCGCCGAAGACCATCATGGTCTTGTCCATGTAGAACAGCT
>NZ_LMTS01000343.1 GCF_001541225.1 Variovorax sp. WDL1
TGCCGCCCCACATACGGCTGCACGGACTGGCGCTGTATGCGCTGACAGCCACCTTCGCGCCCAACCTCTCGATCTGGCTGGCGGGGCAATGGACGGATGGCCTGTTCGATTGGCGCTGGGTGTACTGGCAGATTCTTCCGCTCGCGGCCGTTGCCGCCTTGTTGATCGGCTGGGGCCTGCCGAATGACCCGATCCAGACAGACCGCTTTTCGCAAGCCAACTGGCCGGGCATGGCTTTCGGCGCGCCGGCATTTGCCCTGATAGCCGTCGCCCTGGATCAGGGCGTGCGGCTGGACTGGTTCAACTCCCCCCTCATCGTCGTCTCGCTGGTGGCCGGGCTGACGCTGCTGGTGGCCTATCTGCTGACGGAGTGGTATCACCCGTCGCCGTTCATCAAATTGCAGATGCTCAGTCGCCGCAACCTGGCGTTGGGCTTCACCTTGTTCGTCTGCCTTCTGGTCGTGCTGACCTCCTGCGTGATGCTGCCGATGACCTTTCTCGGGCCGCTCCAAAGCTACCGACCGCTTCAGATGGCGCCGATCGGTCTGATCGTCGCACTGCCTCAACTGGTCCTGGGTTCCGTGGTGGCGCTTTTCCTGTACCGGAAATGGGTCGATGCCCGATTCGTGTTCGCGGGCGGCCTGCTGCTGATCGCCTTGGCGTGTTTCTCCGGCGCGCAACTGACCTCCGACTGGAACCGCGACCAGTTCTTGATGACGCAGGCACTCCAAGCCTTTGGCCAGCCCATGGCTGTCGTCTCGACGCTGTTCCTGTGTACCAGCGTCGTACACCCCAGTGAAGGCCCGTATGTGTCGGGGAATATCAACACGCTGCGCGCCCTGGGGTCGGTACTTGGGGGCGCGGTGGTGGGCCAACTCGTGACCGTGAGACAGCGGTTCCACGCAGAAATGCTGCTGGACCACGCCGCATTGGTAGGCAACTCCGTCCCGCTTGTTCCGGAGCCCGCTCAACTGATGGGAATCATCGGCCAGCAGGCGCTGGTGCTGTCAGTCGCGGATGCCTATCGCGTACTCGGCGTTCTGGCGCTGGTGATGGTCCCCTTCGTATTGCGGCTGACCTACGTTCCCGCCCCCGACTTGCAGGCCGGCGCTCCCCAATCCCAACCTTTGCCCCAAGGATAGTTTCACCATGGCCATGCCGAAGAAAGCCAAGATTACCAGTGCCGTGCTGCTGCTCGCAGTCGCAGTGGGCTGTGTCATTTATCTGAATCGTCCCGAGTCCAGCGCATCGACCCAATCTACGGACGATGCCTACGTCCAAGCCGATTTCACCCTCGTCGCGCCGCAGGTGTCCGGCGTGATCGGAAAGGTGTTGGTAGAAGAAAACCAGCCAGTGAAGGCTGGTGATCTGCTCGCCGCCATTGACGACCGGGATTTCATCGTTGCGGTGGATGCGGCAAAGGCACAGGTCGCCGCTGCCCAGGCCAGTGTCGAGGGACTTTCCGCGCGTGTGGCGCAGCAGGAAACCGCGATCCGCCAGGCGCAGGCGGCCGTTGCGGTGGACGATGCAGAACTCAAATTGGCAGAGGCCAACCAGAAACGCTACCGGAACCTGGCCTCCGATGGATCAGGTTCGATCCAGGCACAACAACAGGCCGAAGCGCAGTTGGCCATTCGGCTGGCCAGCCGGGACAAGAACCGCGCCGGCCTGCAAGCGGCACGGCAGCAGACGGGCATCCTGAAAGCCGATCTTGAAAAGGCCAAGGCTGCGCTT
>NZ_LMTS01000132.1:0-146 GCF_001541225.1 Variovorax sp. WDL1
GGGGGGGGGGCGGTGGCCCGTTCCAAGGGCATGCAGCAACAATCGTGCCCCGATCTATCCGGGCCCCCTACACTCGCTGCATGTTTTTACTGGGTATCGAATCGTCCTGCGACGAGACCGGCGTGGCGCTGGTCGAGTCGGGCGCC
>NZ_LMTS01000132.1:209-30235 GCF_001541225.1 Variovorax sp. WDL1
GTTGCACAGCCAGATCGCGATGCACCAGGCTTATGGCGGCGTGGTGCCGGAACTGGCGAGCCGCGACCATATCCGGCGCGTGCTCCCGCTGGCGCAGCAGGTGCTGTCCGAGGCCGGGCGTGGGTTGCCCGATATCGATGTCGTCGCCTACACGCGTGGGCCGGGGCTGGCCGGCGCGCTGCTGGTGGGCGCGGGCGTGGCCTGCGCGCTGGGGGCGGCCCTGGCCAGGCCGGTGCTTGGCGTGCATCACCTCGAGGGCCATCTCCTGTCGCCTTTCCTGAGCGCCGATCCGCCCGAATTTCCTTTCGTCGCGCTCCTGGTGTCCGGCGGCCACACGCAATTGATGCGGGTGGACGGCGTGGGACGCTACGAGCTGCTGGGCGAGACCATCGACGACGCGGCCGGCGAGGCCTTCGACAAGAGTGCCAAGCTGATGGGCCTGCCTTATCCGGGCGGCCCGTGGCTGGCCAAGCTGGCGCAGCAGGGCGATCCCGCGGCCTTCAAGCTGCCGCGGCCGCTGATGCACAGCGGCGATCTCGACTTTTCCTTTGCCGGGCTCAAGACGGCGGTGCTGACGCAGGTCCGCAAGCTCGGCGACGCGCTGGATGCGCGCAAGGCCGACCTGGCAGCTTCGACCCAGGCGGCGATTGTGGAGGTGCTGCTGAAGAAATCCCTACGCGCGCTCGAGCAGAGCGGCCTGAAGCGCCTGGTGGTCGCCGGCGGCGTGGGCGCCAATCGCGAGCTGCGCACGCAGCTGGACGAAGCCTGCGCCAGGCGCGGCGTGCGGGTGCACTACCCCGAGCTGCATCTTTGCACCGATAACGGCGCCATGATCGCGATGGCCGCCGCGATGCGCCTGCAGGCAGGCCTGCAGGCCGCGACGGATCGCTACGCCTTCGACGTCAAGCCGCGATGGCCACTGGCCTCGCTGGGTGTGCCGGAGCCGCAGTTCGGCTAGGCGCATGCCTGCGGGTGCCGTGCGAGGGCAGCGGCAGCACGTCGAGCATCTTGCGCCAGAGCTGCGACCACTGCGGCCAGTCGTGTCCGCCCTCGGTGGTGAACACGCGCCCGGCCGGCAGGGCGTCGGCAAGGAGGCGGTGGTTGGCAGCAAAGCGGTCGGCCAGTCCGAAGCCGAGGTACAGCGGCGGCAACTCCTTGGCCGGCTGCGCGGCGGCGTATTGCTGAAGCCAGGGCCAGAGCTTGCGATCGACCTCCTGGTCCGGCGGCGGCCCCTCGGGTGCCTTCCAGGCGCGCAGGCCGCCGGCCTTGTGGATCTCGGCGCCCAGCGGGCGTCGCCCCAGGTACGGGGCCAGCGCCACGATGCCGTCGACTGCACCGGGCTTGGCCAGTTCGTGGATCAGGGCGCCGAAGCCGCCGATCGAGATGCCGATCAGCCAGAGCGACTTATAGCCCAGGGCTCGCTGCGGCTGGAGAATGTCGTGGTGCAGCCGCTCGATGAAAGTCTGGTCGTAGTAATAGGAGACGTCGGCATCGACCAGCAGGGCGTCCGCCGCCAGGTCGCGCTCCCGGACCGCACTGATGAAACCTTCGCGTTCGAATTCCTCGGGCTTCAGGAAAGCTCCCGGCAGGAACACCAGCAGGGTGTCCGAGCGCGCATCGTTGCTGGCGGGTTTCAGGTGCGTTTTCATGGGTGCTTCATCAAGCGCGTGTGATTTTTTTTTGCCGATTCGCAGCCCGCATCGGGGTTGGCGAGTAAGAAGGAAAGCATTCAAAACGCCACAAATGTGACGTTCTTGGCACATATTTTGTGTTCAAGAATAAAAAAAGCCGGCAACAAAAAGTTACCGGCCCATTGCGCTTGTTGTGCTTTAGCGTCTTCGAGACACCGTGCGCACCGCTCAGTGGATCGCGAGTTGGGTCACATTGCTGACCGGGAGCTGCTTGCCGAGCTTGAGCGTGAGGACGCCGTTCTCGAGCTTGGCCTCGCTGGCAGCGGCATCGATGTCCTGCGGCAGCTCGTAGGCAGCCTTGAACTTGCGCTTGGCGTCGGCCTTGCTCTCGATACGGACGACGGCACCTTCGATGCCGATCGTGAGGTCCTCGCGCGCGAAGCCGGGGACGTCGAGGGTCACCGTCCAGCTCTTGTCGTCTTGCTCGACGTTGAGCGAGCGGCGCGCGGCGACGAAGGCATCGGAGACCAATCGGTCATACGCATGCGGCACGAAGCGGGGGGTGCGAAGGACGGGGGCGAAAAACATGGCGTGGTACTCCTGGATGAACACAATGGGGACAGGAAATGTGTGTCCCTTACACTGCGCGGCCTTTCAACAGAGTGCCGCTTGCCACCTCAATTAGGCGCGGCGGGAGGCGTTTCAAGATGAGTTCTTCCAGCTTTATTTGCCGTCGCGCGGCCTTGAAATTCGCTGCGGCGGCGCTATGCGCGGCCACGGCCTCGGCGACGTACGCGCAGCATGTCGGGCCCATCCGGCTGGCGCTGGTCGAAAGCATGAGCGGGCCTTTCGCCAACACCGGAGAGGCGGTGTTCCGCAACCTGCTCTGGGCCGTGGAGCGCGTCAACGCGCGCGGCGGCGTCAAGCTGCCGGGCGGCGCGCGTTTCCTGCAACTGGACCGCTACGACAGCAAGGGTCAGAACGAGGAGGCGCTGTCGGCGCTGCGCGCGGCCATCGACGACGGCGCGCGCATCGTGCTGCAGGGCAACTCGTCGGCCACGGCGGCGGCGCTGCTGGATGCGATCGAGAAGAACAACGAGCGCGACGGCTCGCGGCGCGTGCTCTTCCTCAACTACTCGGCGGTCGACCCCGTTCTCACCAACGAGCGCTGCAGCTTCTGGCACTTTCGCTTCGACGCTCACGCCGACATGCGCGTCACCGCGCTGATGGACGTGATGAAGAACGACGCCGCGCTCAAGCGCGCCTACCTGATCGGCCAGGACTACAGCTTCGGCCAGTCGGTCCTGCGCGAGTCGAAGCGCCAACTCGCCCGACTGCGGCCGGACGTGCAGATCGTCGGCGAGGAACTGCATCCGATGGGGCGCGTGAAGGACTTCGCGCCTTATGCGAGCAAGATCCTCGCGAGCGGGGCGCAGGCGGTGGTCACGGGCAACTGGGGCAACGACCTCACGCTGCTGGTAAAGGCGGCGCGCGAGGCAGGCTTCAATGGGAGCTTCTACACCTTCTATGGCAATGCGCTCGGCGCGCCAGCGGCTATCGGCGATGCCGGCATCGGCCGGGTGGTCGCGGTCGCCGACTGGCTGCCCAATGTGCAGACGCGCGAGTCGGAGAGCTTCTACCGTGCGTTCCGGGAGCGCTTTCCCAAGCCGGCCGACGACTACGTTCACATGCGGATGCAACTGCTCGTCGAGGCGCTGGCGCAGGCCATCGAGCGCGCCGGTAGCGTCGATACCGTGGCGGTCGCCAGGGCCCTCGAGAACGTCGAGGTCAGCCTCGCCGGCCGGAGCGGCCGTATGCGAGCCGCCGACCACCAGTTCCAGCAGGCCCTGGTGGTGGGCGTGATGGACCGGCAGGGCAGCCCCGGCGTGAAGTTCGACGTCGAAGGATCCGGCTACGGCTTCCGAGTGGTGCGCACCATTCCCGCAGAGCGCGCCGAAATGCCTACCAGTTGCAAGATGCAGCGCCCCTGAACACCAAGGAAAGAACCAAGATGCGCGAAGCCATTCACAACCTCGAAGCCTCCAAGATCCGCGAGGTCGCCAATGCCGGCATGGGCCGCGCCGACGTGCTGGCCTTCTGGTTCGGAGAAGGCGACGAGGTGACGCCGGAACCGATCCGCCGGGCGGCCATCGAGTCGCTGCAACAGGGGGAGACCTTCTATGCCCACAACCTCGGGCTGCCTGAGCTGCGCGAGGCGGTCGCACGCTACATGAGTGGGCTGCATCCGGCCATCGATGCGGGGCGCATCGCCATCACCTCGGGTGGCGTGAGCGCCTTGATGCTCGCAATTCAGGCACTGGTCGACGCCGGGGACGAGGTCGTGGCGGTCACGCCGGTGTGGCCCAACCTGACGGCGCAGCCCGCGATTCTGGGTGCGCGCGTGGGCAGCGTGCCGCTGGTCCCGAAAGAGGGAATGTGGACGCTGGACCTGGATGCGCTGCGCGCGGCCGTGACGTCCGCGACCAAGCTGCTGGTTCTCAATGCGCCCAACAACCCGACAGGCTGGACCCTGACGCGCGCCGAACAGCAGGCGATCCTCGACCATTGCAGGCAGACGGGCACCTGGATCCTGGCCGACGAGGTCTACGAGCGCCTGTACTACGAGCCGACGTCCAACGGATGTGCGCCCAGCTTCCTCGACGTGGCGGCGCCGGATGACCGGCTGGTGGTGGTCCACAGTTTCTCCAAGAGCTTCCTCATGACCGGCTGGCGCCTCGGGTGGCTGGTGCTGCCGCCGGCGCTGGTCAATGGGATGGGCAAGCTCATCGAGTTCAACACCTCCTGCACCAGCGTGTTCACCCAGCGCGCTGGCATCGCGGCGCTCGCGCACAGCGCGGAGATCACGCCGCGCGTGGTGGCGCACCTGAAGACCTGCCGCGACACCCTGGTGCCCCTGCTGGCCAGCCTCCCCGGCGTGCAGGTCGCGCCAGCGCGCGGCGGCATGTACGCCTTCTTCCGTCTCGAAGGCTTCGACGATTCGCTGGCGCTGGCCAAGCGGCTGGTGGCCGAGGCCGGGCTCGGCCTGGCGCCCGGCAACGCCTTCGCACCGCAGGCGCAGGGGTGGCTGCGCTGGTGCTTCGCGTCCCAGGACCCGCAGCGCCTTGTACTCGGTGTGGAGCGGCTGCGCGGCTGGCTCGCCGCGCAGGCCCGGCCCTGATCGAGGGCCGATATATAATCCCAAGGCTTTGCATGCCGCAAGGCGCACGGCGAGTGCAGTTCCAGTGCTCGCCGCAAGTCAAACATCCCGGAACAGGAAACTCATCAAATGATCGCAGCCTCCATCAAGGCCGAAGTTGTCAAGGACAACGCCCGTGCCGCCAACGACACCGGCAGCCCCGAAGTGCAAGTCGCACTGCTGACCGCCCGCATCAACGAACTCACCCCGCACTTCAAGACGCATGCCAAGGACCACCACGGTCGCCGCGGCCTGCTTCGCATGGTGAGCCGCCGCCGCAAGTTGCTCGACTATCTGAAGTCCAAGGACGCCGACCGTTACACCGCGCTGATCGCCAAGCTGGGTCTGCGCAAGTAAGCTGATTCGCATGAAGGAACGCCTGGGTTAGTACGCTAGCTCAGGCGTTTTTTACTTCGCGAATCGAATCAGGAGTGCCGTACAGAGCGAAGCTGTGTCATTCCAATGGAGCTTTCCCTCGAGCTTCCCTGGAATGGCATCGTGTTCTGAAAGGCGCCCCATCCTCGCGGAACCTGCGATTGCCGCAGGCCGAACCGCCCACAAGAAACAGGAGCTACACATGAGCCTCTTCAAAAAAGTCACCAAGACCTTCCAGTGGGGCGACAAGACCGTTGTCCTCGAAACAGGTGAAATCGCCCGCCAGGCCAGCGGCGCTGTCCTGGTCGACATCGAAGGCACCGTGGTGCTGGCGACCGTGGTCGCCTCCAAGTCCGCCAAGCCCGGCCAGGACTTCTTCCCGCTGACCGTCGACTACATCGAAAAGACCTACGCTGCCGGCAAGATCCCCGGCAGCTTCTTCAAGCGTGAAGCCAAGCCCAGCGAACTGGAAACCCTGACCTCGCGCCTGATCGACCGCCCGATCCGTCCGCTGTTTCCCGAGGGCTTCCTGAACGAGGTGCATGTGGTGATCCACACGCTCTCGCTCAACCCGGAAGTCGACGCCGACATCGCCGCGATGATCGGCGTGAGCGCCGCGCTCTCGATCTCCGGCGTGCCCTTCAACGGCCCGATCGGCGCTGCGCGAGTGGGTTACGTCAACGGCCAGTACGTGCTGAATCCAGGCCAGAGCGCCCGCAAGGAGTCGCAGATGGACCTGGTCGTGGCAGGTACCGAAGCGGCCGTGCTGATGGTCGAGTCCGAAGCGCTGCAACTGAGCGAGGAGATCATGCTCGGCGGCGTGGTGTTCGGCCACGAGCAGGCTGGCGTTGCGATCAACGCGATCCACGAACTCGTGCGTGAAGCCGGCAAGCCCGTCTGGGACTGGCAGCCGCCGGCCGAGGACGAGGCCTTCGTTGCCAGGATCAAGGGCCTGGCCGAGGAAAAGCTGCGCGCCGCCTACCAGATCCGCAGCAAGCAGGCCCGCACGCAGGCCCTGCGCGAAGCCAACGCGAGCGTGATGGAGTCGCTCAAGCAAGGCGGCGAGGCCTTCGACGCCGGCAAGGTCAGCGATCTGCTGTTCGCCATCGAATCGAAGATCGTGCGCAGCCAGATCCTGTCTGGCGAGCCGCGCATCGACGGCCGCGACACCCGCACCGTGCGCCCCATCGAGATCCGCAGCGGGGTGCTGCCGCGCACCCATGGCTCGGCGCTGTTCACGCGCGGCGAGACGCAGGCGCTCGTGGTCACGACCCTGGGCACCGAGCGTGACGCGCAGCGTATCGACGCCTTGGCCGGCGAGTACGAAGACCGCTTCCTGTTCCACTACAACATGCCTCCCTTCGCCACCGGCGAAGTGGGCCGCATGGGCTCGACCAAGCGTCGCGAAGTCGGCCACGGCCGCCTCGCCAAGCGCGCCCTCGTGGCTTGCCTGCCGACCAAGGAAGAGTTCCCCTACACCATCCGCGTGGTCTCCGAGATCACCGAGTCGAACGGCTCCTCGTCGATGGCCTCGGTCTGCGGGGGCTGTCTCTCGATGATGGACGCTGGCGTGCCGATGAAGGCCCACGTGGCCGGCATCGCCATGGGCCTGATCAAGGAAGACAACCGCTTCGCGGTGCTGACCGACATCCTGGGCGACGAGGATCACCTGGGCGACATGGACTTCAAGGTGGCCGGTACGACCAACGGCATCACCGCGCTGCAGATGGACATCAAGATCCAGGGCATCACCAAGGAGATCATGCAGGTTGCCCTGGCCCAGGCCAAGGAAGCGCGCATGCACATCCTGGGCAAGATGCAGGAAGCGATGGGCGAGGCCAAGGCCGAGGTGTCCAGCTTCGCGCCGCGCCTGTTCACGATGAAGATCAACCCCGAGAAGATCCGCGACGTGATCGGCAAGGGCGGCTCGGTGATCCGCGCGCTGACCGAGGAGACCGGCACCCAGATCAACATCGACGAAGACGGCACCATCACCATCGCCTCCACCGATCCGGCCAAGGCCGAGGAGGCCAAGAAGCGCATCGAGCAGATCACGGCGGAAGTCGAGATCGGCAAGATCTACGAAGGCCCGGTCACCAAGATCCTGGACTTCGGTGCGCTGATCAACCTGCTCCCGGGCAAGGACGGCCTGCTGCACATCAGCCAGATCGCCCACGAGCGCGTGGAGAAGGTGACCGACTACCTCAGCGAAGGCCAGATCGTGAAGGTCAAGGTGCTGGAGACCGACGACAAGGGTCGCGTCAAGCTGTCGATGAAGGCGCTGACCGAGCGTCCGGCCGGCATGGAGTACAGCGAGCGTCCGCCGCGCGAGGAGCGCGGCGAACGGCGCGAGCGTGGCGATCGTCCACCTCGCGGCGAGCGCGCACCGCGCATGGACAGCGGCGAGCCGGCAGGCGAGCAGGCCGTGGCCCTCGAGCAGGACTCGCGTCCGCAAGAGCCCACTGGCGGGGACCGCCAGGTTTGAGAGGCGAGGGCGGTGACATCGTTGCCGTCATTCCATCCTGCGCCCGTCCGCGAGGACGGGAGCTTCAGCCGAGAAAAGCATGAAAGCCATTGAAATCACTACCTTCGGCGCACCCGAGGTGCTGCGCATGGCCGAACGGCCTGCGCCGGCCGCGGGTGCGGGCGAACTGCTGATCCGCGTGGCCGCCAGCGGTGTTAACCGGCCCGACGTGCTGCAGCGCACCGGCAACTATCCGGTGCCGCCGGGTGCCTCGGACCTGCCCGGCCTCGAGATCGCCGGCGAGATCGTCTCGGGCGATGCCGCGGCCATGAAGGAGGCCGGCTTCGCAGTCGGCGATCGCGTGTGTGCGCTGGTCGCCGGCGGCGGTTACGCCGAGCTCTGCGTGGCGCCCGTGGCCCAGTGCCTCCCGGTGCCCAAGGGCTGGAGCGATGCCGAGGCGGCCTCGCTGCCCGAGACCTTCTTCACCGTCTGGAGCAACGTGTTCGACCGCGGCCGCCTGCAGAACGGCGAGACCCTGCTGATCCAGGGCGGCACCAGCGGCATCGGCGTGACCGCGATCCAGCTCGGCAAGGCCTTCGGTGCCACCGTGATCGCAACTGCGGGCAGCGACGAGAAGTGTGAAGCCTGCAGAAAGCTCGGTGCCGACCATGCAATCAACTACAAGACGTCTGACTTTGCCGAGGAGGCCAAACGCCTGACCGGCGGCAAGGGCGTCGACGTCATTCTCGACATGGTGGCCGGTGCCTATGTGCCGCGCGAAGTCGAATGCCTGGCCGAGGACGGCCGGCTGGTGATCATCGCGGTGCAGGGCGGCACCAAGAGCGAATTCAACGCGGGCCTCGTGCTGCGCCGGCGCCTGACCATCACGGGTTCGACCCTGCGGCCGCGACCGGTCGAGTTCAAGGGCGCGATCGCCAGATCCTTGCGCGAGAAGGTGTGGCCCCTGCTCGAGAGCGGTGCCGTCAAGCCCGTGATCCACAGCGTGTTCGCCGCGCAGGGCGACCCGAGCGGCGCCGCCCAAGCTCATGTGCTGATGGAATCCAACCAGCACATCGGCAAGATCGTGCTGACCTGGTAAACGACGACAAAGACATGATGACGAAGAAGAAGCTGATCGCCGGCAACTGGAAGATGAACGGAAGCCTGGCTGCCAACGAATTGCTGGTGAAGGCCCTGCTGCAGGGCGTGGGCTCCCCGGCCTGCGATGTCGCGGTGTGCGTGCCTGCGCCTTACCTGTCGCAGGTGCAGGCGCTGCTGACCGGCTCGCCGATCGCCCTCGGCGCGCAGGACCTCTCGGCCCAGCCGCAGGGCGCGTTCACCGGCGAGCAATCCGCCGCGATGCTGAAGGACTTCGGCGTGCGCTACGCGATCGTGGGCCATTCGGAACGCCGCCAATACCATGGCGAGACGGATGAAGGGGTGGCCGCCAAGGCCGCTGCCGCGCTCGCCAACGGCATCACGCCGATCGTGTGCGTCGGTGAGACACTGGCGCAGCGCGAAGCGGGGCATACCGAAGAAGTAGTCAAGCGCCAGTTGGCCGCGGTGATCCATGTCAATGGCCATTGCATCAGCGAGATCGTGGTTGCCTATGAGCCGGTTTGGGCCATCGGCACGGGCAAGACCGCGACGCCCGAGCAGGCGCAGTCGGTGCATGCGCTGCTGCGTGCGCAACTTCACCATGCGGCGAACGACCATGCCGCGGGCATTCGCATCCTGTACGGCGGCAGCATGAACGCCGCCAACGCGGCCGAGCTGCTGGCCCAGCCCGACATCGACGGCGGCCTGATCGGCGGCGCTTCGCTCAAGGCCCCCGACTTTCTGCAGATCATTGCTGCGGCACGCTGAACACTGCCGCGAACGAATTTAGGAGTTAGAACGAATGAACGTGGTCCTCAACATCCTCGTAGGCGTGCAGATGCTCACAGCGCTGGCGATGATCGGGCTGATCCTGATCCAGCACGGCAAGGGCGCCGACATGGGTGCCGCCTTCGGCAGCGGCAGCGCCGGTAGCCTGTTCGGTGCGAGCGGCAGCGCGAACTTCCTTTCGCGCACCACCGGTGTGCTGGCCGCGGTCTTCTTCGCGTGCACCCTGCTGCTGGCCTACTTCAGCCATGCGCGTCCCACTGGCGGGGGCAGCTTGCTCGAGCGGGCCGCGATCGGCACGCCCGCCCCGGCACCTGCATCGGCTGCATCGGGTGCGGCCTCGCAGATTCCATCGGGCAATGCGCCCGCCGCACCGCCAGCGGGTGCGACGGCGCCGGCCGCGCCGGCTTCGGGCGCTGCACAGATCCCGACCAAGTAAGCCGGCACCCTTTGGACCGCACGGATCGCGACTGGAAGGTCCTCGTCGTTTTCAGTGCGTCGCCAAAAGAAAACGGCTCCGTTTCAGGGTAAACTCTAAAGCTGTCCGGAAAGCCAAAACCTCATAGGTTCCTCATGCCATCCGGACATGCAAACACCGCCGTCGTGGTGAAATTGGTAGACACGCTATCTTGAGGGGGTAGTGGCGAAAGCTGTGCGAGTTCGAGTCTCGCCGACGGCACCAAATCTCGCCGGCAGGAGGCTTCATCTTCCTGTCGGCGTTAAGCGGTAAAAGACCCCGATGAACCTCGATTCCTACCTCCCCGTCCTGTTGTTCATCCTGGTCGGGGTCGGTGTCGGCGTAGCGCCTCAGGTTCTTGGTTACATCCTCGGCCCCAACCGGCCCGACGCCCAAAAGAATTCGCCCTACGAATGCGGCTTCGAGGCCTTCGAGGACGCGCGCATGAAATTCGACGTGCGCTATTACCTGGTGGCGATTCTCTTCATCCTTTTCGACCTCGAAATCGCCTTCCTCTTCCCGTGGGCGATCGCGCTCAAGCAGATCGGTCCGGTCGGCTTCTGGGCCATGATGATTTTTCTCGCCATCCTCGTCGTGGGCTTCGTCTACGAATGGAAAAAGGGTGCCCTCGATTGGGAATGACAAGGAACCACGATGGCCATTGAAGGCGTCATGAAGGAAGGCTTCGTCACCACGACCTATGACTCGGTCGTGAACTGGGCCAAGACGGGATCGCTCTGGCCGATGACCTTCGGCCTGGCCTGCTGCGCGGTGGAGATGATGCACGCGGGCGCCGCTCGCTACGACATCGACCGCTTCGGCATGCTGTTCCGCCCGAGCCCACGCCAGTCGGATCTGATGATCGTGGCCGGCACCCTGTGCAACAAGATGGCGCCGGCCCTGCGCAAGGTCTACGACCAGATGCCCGAGCCTCGCTGGGTGCTCTCGATGGGCTCGTGCGCCAACGGCGGCGGCTACTACCACTACAGCTACTCGGTCGTGCGCGGCTGCGATCGCATCGTGCCGGTCGATGTCTATGTGCCAGGCTGCCCGCCCACCGCGGAGGCGCTGCTGTACGGGATCATTCAGCTGCAGCAGAAGATTCGCCGCACCAACACGATCGCACGTGCCTAGAAGCGAGAGACGATGACCGACTTTGCGATTTCTCCCGAGGCGCTGCAGGCCCAGATTGCCGAGACCCTCGGCAACAAGGCGAAGAGCGTAACCGTCGCGCTCGGCGAAGTGACGGTGGTGGTTCGTGCCGCCGACTACCTCGAGGCCGCGCGGGTATTGCGCGATGCGCCCGGGTGCAGGTTCGAGCAGCTGATCGACCTCTGCGGCATGGACTATTCCGATTACCGCGAAGGCGAGTGGGAAGGCGAGCGCTTCTGCGTGGTCTCCCATCTGCTCTCCGTGAGCCTCAACCAGCGCGTGCGTCTGAAGGTCTTCGTGCCCAACGAGGACCTGCCGGTGGTCGACTCCTTGACCGGCATCTGGAGTGCCGCAGCCTGGTTCGAGCGCGAAGCCTTCGACCTCTACGGCATCGTTTTCGAGGGACACGACGACCTGCGCCGCATCCTGACCGACTACGGCTTCATCGGCCATCCCTTCCGCAAGGACTTCCCGGTTTCCGGCCACGTCGAGATGCGCTACGACGCGGAGCAGAAGCGCGTGATCTACCAGCCGGTCTCGATCGAGCCGCGCGAGATCACCCCGCGCGTGATTCGCGAAGACAACTACGGCGGATTGCACTGAAACCGATATGGCCGATATCAAGAACTACACGCTCAACTTCGGACCTCAGCACCCTGCGGCGCATGGCGTGCTGCGCCTGGTGCTCGAGCTCGACGGCGAGGTGATCCAGCGCGCCGATCCGCACATCGGCCTGCTGCATCGCGCGACCGAGAAGCTCGCCGAGAGCCGCACCTACATCCAGTCGCTCCCCTATATGGACCGGCTGGACTATGTCTCGATGATGAGCAACGAGCATGCCTACTGCCTTGCCATCGAGCGCATGCTGGGTCTCGAGGTGCCGCTGCGCGCGCAGTACATCCGCGTCATGTTCGCCGAGATCACGCGCCTGCTGAACCACTTGTTGTGGCTGGGTGCGCACGGCCTGGACTGCGGTGCGATGAACATGCTCATCTATTGCTTCCGCGAGCGCGAGGACCTGTTCGACCTGTACGAGGCGGTTTCGGGCGCCCGCATGCACGCGGCGTATTTCCGCCCGGGCGGCGTCTACCGCGACTTGCCTGACGCGATGCCGCAGTACAAGGTCAGCAAGATCAAGAACGCCAAGGCGATCGAAAAGCTCAACGAGAACCGCCAGGGTTCGATGCTCGATTTCGTCGACGACTTCTGCAAACGCTTTCCCAAGATGGTCGACGAGTACGAGACGCTGCTCACCGACAACCGCATCTGGAAGCAGCGCACCGTCGGCATCGGCGTGGTCACGCCCGAACGCGCCCTCAACCTGGGCTTCACCGGCCCGATGCTGCGCGGCTCCGGCGTCGAATGGGACCTGCGCAAGAAGCAGCCCTACGACGTCTACGACAAGATGGAGTTCGACGTTCCGGTCGGCAAGACCGGCGACTGCTACGACCGCTATCTGGTGCGCGTCGAGGAAATGCGCCAGGCCAACCGGATCATCCAGCAGTGCTCGGCCTGGCTGCGCACCAACCCCGGCCCGGTGATCACCGACAACCACAAGGTGGCCGCCCCTGCGCGCGAATCGATGAAGGCGAACATGGAGGAGCTGATCCACCATTTCAAGCTCTTCACCGAAGGCTTCCACGTCCCCGAAGGGGAGGCCTACGCGGCCGTCGAACACCCCAAGGGCGAGTTCGGCATCTATCTCGTGAGCGATGGGGCCAACAAACCCTACCGCCTGAAGATCCGTGCGCCCGGCTTCCCGCACCTGGCAGCGCTCGACGAAATGTCGCGCGGCCACATGATCGCCGATGCGGTCGCGGTGATCGGCACCATGGACATCGTCTTCGGCGAGATCGACAGGTGAGCGAACGAATGACTTCCGACACCACCCACAGCACCCAGGCGCCGCTGTCTGACGCCACCCTGGCGCTTTTCGCGCGCGAGGTCGCCAAGTACCCGCCGGCCGGCAAGCAGTCGGCAGTGATGGCCTTGCTCACGATCGTGCAGAAGGACGAGGGCTACGTCAGCGTCCAGCGCGAGCGCGAGATCGCCGCCTACCTCGGCATGGCACCGATCGCCGTGCATGAGGTGACGACCTTCTACAACATGTACAACCAGCAGCCGGTGGGCAAGTTCAAGCTCAACGTCTGCACCAACCTGCCGTGCCAGCTGCGCGACGGCGCGGTTGCGCTCGCGCATCTCGAGAAGAAGCTGGGCATCAAGATGGGCGAGACCACCGCCGACGGCATGTTCACCCTGCAGCAGAGCGAGTGCCTCGGCGCCTGTGCCGATTCGCCCGTGATGCTGGTCAACGACCGCACCATGTGCAGCTTCATGAGCAACGAGAAGCTCGACCAGCTGGTCGATGGCCTGCGCGGTGCCAAGTCGGAGGGCGCGCAATGATGACGCCCGAACAAGTGCTCTCGCAGTTCCAGGCAACCGGCGTCCAGACCTGCTTCCACGATCGCCACATCCAGCCCCAGATCTACGCCGGCCTCGACGGCACCAACTGGCGCCTGGCCGACTACGAAGCGCGCGGCGGCTACAAGGCGCTGCGCAAGATCCTCGACGAGGGCCTCACGCCAGAGCAGGTGATCGCCGAGGTCAAGGCCTCGGGCCTGCGCGGCCGCGGCGGCGCAGGCTTCCCGACCGGCCTGAAGTGGAGCTTCATGCCCCGCCAGTTCCCCGGGCAGAAGTACCTGGTCTGCAACTCGGACGAGGGCGAGCCCGGCACCTGCAAGGACCGCGATATCCTGCAGTTCAACCCTCACATCGTGATCGAGGGCATGGCCATCGCGGCCTACGCGATGGGCATCAGCGTGGGCTACAACTACATCCACGGCGAGATCTTCCAGACCTACCAGCGTTTCGAAGAGGCGCTGGAAGAGGCAAGGGCGGCTGGCTTCCTCGGTGACAACATCCTGGGCAGCAGCTTCAGCTTCCAGCTGCATGCGTCGCACGGCTTCGGCGCCTACATCTGCGGCGAAGAGACGGCGCTGCTGGAATCGCTCGAAGGCAAGAAGGGCCAACCGCGCTTCAAACCGCCGTTCCCGGCCAGCTTCGGCCTCTACGGCAAGCCGACCACCATCAACAACACCGAGACATTCGCGGCGGTGCCCTGGATCATCGTCAACGGCGGTCCGGCCTACCTCGAGTGCGGCAAGCCCAACAACGGCGGCACCAAGATCTTCTCCGTCAGTGGTGACGTGGAGCTGCCCGGAAACTACGAAGTGCCGATGGGAACGCCCTTCTCGAAGCTGCTCGAACTCGCGGGCGGTGTGCGCAAGGGCCGCCAGCTGAAGGCCGTGATCCCCGGCGGTTCGTCGGCGCCGGTGCTGCCGGCATCGATCATGATGGAATGCACGATGGACTACGACTCCATCGCCAAGGCCGGCTCCATGCTGGGATCGGGCGCGGTGATCGTGATGGACGACAGCCGCTCCATGGTCGAGTCGCTCAAGCGACTCTCGTACTTCTACATGCACGAGTCCTGCGGCCAGTGCACTCCCTGCCGCGAAGGCACGGGCTGGCTGTGGCGCGTGGTGGACCGCATCCACAACGGCCACGGCAAGGCTGGCGACATGGACCTGCTGAACTCGGTCGCCGACAACATCCAGGGGCGCACCATCTGTGCGCTGGGCGACGCCGCCGCGATGCCGGTGCGGGCCATGATCAAGCATTTCAGGCACGAGTTCGAAGCCTTGATTCCCGGGTATGTGCCCACGGCACCGGCCAAGGCCTGAGCGAGAAAACAAGACATGGTTGAAATCGAACTCGACGGCAAGAAGGTCGACATCGTCGAAGGCAGCATGATCATGCATGCGGCCGACAAGGCGGGCACCTACATCCCGCACTTCTGCTATCACAAGAAGCTCAGCATCGCGGCCAATTGCCGCATGTGCCTGGTCGACGTCGAAAAGGCGCCCAAGCCGATGCCGGCCTGCGCCACGCCGGTGACGCAGGGCATGATCGTGCGCACCAAGAGCGACAAGGCCATCAAGGCCCAGCAGTCGGTCATGGAGTTCCTGCTGATCAACCATCCACTCGACTGCCCCATCTGCGACCAGGGCGGCGAGTGCCAACTGCAGGACCTGGCGGTGGGCTACGGCGCCTCCTCCTCGCGCTACGAGGAAGAAAAGCGCGTGGTCTTCCACAAGGACGTAGGTCCGCTCATCAGCATGGAAGAGATGAGCCGATGCATCCATTGCACCCGCTGCGTACGCTTCGGCCAGGAGGTGGCCGGCGTGATGGAGCTCGGCATGACCCAGCGCGGCGAGCATTCCGAGATCGAGACCTTCCTCGGGGATTCGGTCGACTCCGAGCTGTCGGGCAACATGATCGACATCTGTCCGGTCGGCGCGCTCACGAGCAAGCCCTTCCGCTACAGCGCCCGGACCTGGGAGCTGTCGCGCCGCAAGTCGGTGAGCCCGCACGACTCGACGGGCGCCAACCTGATCGTCCAGGTCAAGAACAACCGCGTGATGCGCGTGGTGCCGCTCGAGAACGAAGACGTCAACGAGTGCTGGATCGCCGACCGCGACCGCTTCTCCTACGAGGCGCTGAACGGGCCGGAGCGCCTGACGCAGCCCATGCTGAAGCAGGGCGGACAGTGGCAGCAGGTCGACTGGCAGACCGCGCTCGAATACGTGGCCAACGGTCTCAAGCAGATCAAGGCAGACCACGGCGCGCACAGCATCGGTACGCTGGCGAGCCCGCACAGCACGCTGGAAGAGCTGCACCTGGCCAAGCTGCTGATGCAGGGCCTGGGCAGCGCCAACATCGACCACCGCCTGCGCCATGCCGAGTTCCGCGCCTTCGAGGGCGTACGCTGGCTGGGCACCTCGATCGCCTCGCTGTCGCAACTGCAGCGCGTGCTTGTGATCGGCAGCAATCTGCGCAAGGACCATCCGCTGTTCGCGCAGCGCATTCGTCAGGCCGTGCGCAAGGGCGGGGCGCTGAGCGCGATCACGTCGCCCGAGCTGCTGGCCGACGATGAAGCCTGGGCAATGCCCGTCGCCAATGCCGTGCGCGTGCCGGCGCACGACTGGATCGACGCGCTCGCCGAGGTCGCCGGCGCGATCGCCGCGACGACCGGTGCCGCCGCCCCCGTCACCTGCTCTGCCGAAGCCGGCGACCAAGCCAAGGCCATCGCTGCCTCGCTGCTCGGCGGGGAGCGCAAGGCCATCCTGCTCGGCAATGCGGCTGCCCACCACGCCGAAGCCGGCGCGCTGCTGGCACTGGCGAACTGGATCGGTACCCAGACCGGCGCCAGCGTCGGCTATCTGACCGAGGCTGCCAATACAGTCGGTGCCCAACTCGTCGGCGCATTGCCGATGGATGCGGGGCTGAACGCGGGCGAGATGCTGTCGGGCGCGCTCAAGGCCGTGCTGCTGCTCAACACCGAGCCGGTCTTCGACTCGGCGGCCGGCACCAAGGCGGCCGATGCGCTCACGCATGCCCAGATGGTCGTGACCTTGAGCCCCTTCAAGGCCAATCTCGAGTTCAGCGACGTCCTGCTGCCGATCGCGCCTTTCAGCGAAACGCCCGGCAGCTTCGTCAATGCCGAGGGTCGCGTGCAAGGCTTCCACGCCGTGGTCAAGGCGCTGGGCGAGACACGCCCGGCCTGGAAGGTGCTGCGTGTGCTGGCCAACCTGCTGGGCCTGCCGGGCTTCTCCTTCGAGTCGGTAGCCGAGGTGCAGGCCGACATCGGGCTGGAACAAGGCCTGCTGCCCGCCGACAGGCTGAGCAATGCCACCGGGGCGCGGGCTGACAGCGAACGCGCCGCGCCGGCCGCGGCGCCCGCGGTCGCCTCCATCTACCAGCTCGATTCGATCGTGCGCCGTGCGCCCTCGCTCCAGCTCACCGCCGATGCACGCGCCGCGCATGCCGGGCTCGCGCAGGAGGTGCTCGCATGATCGACACCCTTCATGGCTTCGGCCTCGGCCTGGTTGCGGCCCCGTGGTGGACCTCTGTCGCCTGGCCGGTCATCTGGACGCTGATCAAGATCGTGGTCGTGGTACTGCCGCTGATGGGCGCCGTGGCCTACCTCACCCTGTGGGAGCGCAAGGCCATCGGCTTCACCCAGATCCGTCTGGGCCCGAATCGCATCGGCCCGCTCGGCCTGCTGCAGCCCATTGCCGATGCGCTCAAGCTGCTGACCAAGGAGATCATCCTCCCCACGGTCGCGAACAAGGGCCTGTTCCTGCTGGGGCCGATCATGACCATCATGCCGGCGCTCGCCGCCTGGGCCGTGATTCCCTTCGGCCCCGAGGTCGCGCTGGCCAACATCAACGCCGGCCTGCTCTTCGTCATGGCCATCACCTCGCTCGAGGTCTACGGCGTGATCATTGCCGGCTGGGCCTCGAACTCCAAGTACGCCTTCCTCGGCGCGCTGCGCGCCTCGGCGCAGATGGTGAGCTACGAGATCGCGATGGGCTTTTGCTTCGTCGTGGTGCTGATGGTGTCCGCCAGCCTCAACATGACCGACATCGTGATGGGGCAGGGCAAGGGCCACTTCGCCTCGATGGGCATCGGCTTCCTGTCGTGGAACTGGCTGTCGCTGCTGCCGATCTTCGTCGTCTATTTCATCTCGGGCCTGGCCGAGACGAACCGCCATCCCTTCGACGTGGTGGAAGGCGAATCCGAGATCGTCGCCGGCCACATGATCGAGTACTCGGGCATGAGCTTCGCCATGTTCTTCCTGGCGGAGTACGCCAACATGTGGCTGGTCTCGATCCTGTGCGCCGTGCTGTTCCTCGGCGGCTGGCTGCCACCCTTCGACTTCCTCGGCTTCATCCCCGGATGGATCTGGCTGGGGCTCAAGACCTTTGTCGTGGTCACCATGTTCCTGTGGGTCCGCTCGACCTTCCCGCGCTTCCGCTATGACCAGATCATGCGTCTGGGCTGGAAGATCTTCATCCCGGTCACGCTGGTGTGGCTCGTCGTGGTCGGCGCCTGGATGCAGACCCCGTTCAACATCTGGAAATAACTGGAATCGCCATGGCTGCGACCACTGCAATCAAGAACGCTCCGTTCTCGCTCAAGGACTTCCTGTCCAGCTTCATGCTGGTCGAGCTGTTCAAGGGCCTGGCGATCACCGGCAAATACGCCTTCAGCCGGAAGATCACGGTGCAGTTTCCGGAAGAGAAGACGCCCCTCAGCCCGCGCTTTAGAGGCTTGCACGCGCTGCGCCGCTACGAGAACGGCGAGGAGCGCTGCATCGCCTGCAAGCTCTGCGAGGCCGTGTGCCCGGCGCTCGCCATCACCATCGAATCGGACGTGCGCGACGACGGCTCGCGCCGCACCACGCGTTACGACATCGACCTGACCAAGTGCATCTTCTGCGGCTTCTGCGAGGAGAGCTGCCCCGTCGACTCCATCGTCGAGACCCACATCTTCGAATACCACGGCGAGAAGCGCGGCGACCTGTACTTCACCAAGGACATGCTGCTGGCCGTGGGCGACCGCTACGAAAAAGAAATCGCCGCCAACAAGGCGGCCGACGCCAAGTACCGCTGAGGCGGACTCGGCCCGACAAATACAACGAAACCGATCCATGGACGTCAAGACCGGTCTGTTCTACCTGTTCGCCGCGGTGCTGCTGTTCGCGGCCTTCCGCGTCATCACCTCGCGCAACCCCGTGTATGCGGCGCTGTACCTGGTGCTGGCCTTCTTCCAGGCGTCGGCCATCTGGCTGCTGCTGCGTGCCGAGTTCCTCGCCATCTCGCTGGTGCTGGTCTATGTCGGCGCCGTGATGGTGCTGTTCCTGTTCGTGGTGATGATGCTCGACATCAACGTCGACGCACTGCGGCAGGGCTTCTGGAAGCATTTCCCGCTCGCCGCGGGCGTGGGCGCACTCATTGCGCTGGAGATGGCCGCGGTGCTGATGGGCGGCTTCCGCCTGGCCGAGCCGCGCCGTCCGATGGCCACCGGCCCCGAAACCTCGAATACGCTGGAGCTCGGCAAGCTGCTCTACACCGAATACCTCTACCCGCTGGAGATCGCGGCAGTCATCCTGCTGGTGGCCATCATTGCCGCCATCGCGCTCACGCTGCGCACGCGCAAGGACAGCAAGTACGTGAACCCTGCCGACCAAGTGCGCGTGAAGGCACGCGACCGCGTGCGCATCGTGCAGATGCCGGTGACGCGGGCGGCGCAACCCGTGGCCGATGAAGCGCCCGCAGCCGGGGAGACCAAGGCATGACCCTCACGCTCGGCCACTTTCTCTCGCTCGGCGCGATGCTCTTCGCGCTGTCCGTGATCGGCATCTTCCTGAACCGCAAGAACCTGATCGTCCTCTTGATGTGCATCGAGCTGATGCTGCTCGCGGTCAACATGAACTTCGTCGCCTTCTCGTACTTCCTGGGCGACATGCACGGCCAGATCTTCGTGTTCTTCATCCTGACCGTGGCCGCTGCAGAATCCGCCATCGGATTGGCGCTGCTGGTGCTGCTGTTCCGCAACAAGTCGAACATCAACGTCGACGAACTCAACGCGCTCAAGGGTTAAGGACAATCACATGAGCGCAACACTCTCCGCATCCGCGCTGCTCGCGGTTCCCCTGGCGCCGCTCGTCGGCTCGCTGCTTGCCGGCCTGTTCGGCACGAAATTCGGCGGCAACCGCTTCGGCCGCCGGGCCTCGCACTCGATGACCATCCTGGGCGTGTTCATCGCCTTCGTCATCTCGGCCATGACGCTCAAGAGCGTCGTGGTCGACGGCGCGCGCTTCAACGCCACGATCTACGAATGGATGGTGGTCGGCGGCATCAGGATGGAAGTCGGCTTCCTTGTCGACGGCCTGACGGCCATGATGATGTGCGTCGTCACCTTCGTCTCGCTGATGGTGCACATCTACACCATCGGCTACATGGAGGAGGACGAGGGCTACAACCGCTTCTTTGCCTACATCTCGCTCTTCACCTTCTCCATGCTGATGCTGGTGATGAGCAACAACATGCTCCAGCTGTTCTTCGGCTGGGAAGCCGTGGGCCTGGTGTCCTACCTGCTGATCGGCTTCTGGTACAACAAGCCGAGCGCCATCTTCGCCAACCTCAAGGCCTTCCTGGTCAACCGCGTGGGCGACTTCGGCTTCATCCTCGGCATCGGCCTGATCGCCGCCTACGCCGGCACGCTGAATTACGCCGAGGCGTTCGCCAAGGCGGATGAACTGTCCAAGCTGGGTTTCCCCGGCACCGACTGGATGCTGATCACCGTGATCTGCATCTGCCTGTTCATCGGCGCCATGGGCAAGAGCGCCCAGTTCCCGCTGCACGTGTGGCTACCCGACTCGATGGAAGGCCCGACCCCGATCTCGGCGCTGATCCACGCGGCGACCATGGTCACCGCCGGCATCTTCATGGTGGCGCGCATGTCGCCGCTGTTCGAGCTGAGCGACACGGCCCTGTCCTTCGTGCTGGTGATCGGCGCGATCACGGCGCTCTTCATGGGCTTCCTCGGCATCATCCAGAACGACATCAAGCGCGTGGTGGCCTACTCCACGCTCTCCCAGCTGGGCTACATGACCGTCGCGCTGGGTGCCTCGGCGTACTCTGTGGCGGTTTTCCACCTGATGACTCACGCCTTCTTCAAGGCGCTGCTGTTCCTTGGCGCCGGCTCGGTGATCATCGGCATGCACCACAACCAGGACATCCGCTGGATGGGCGGCGTGCGCAAGTACATGCCCATCACCTGGATCACCTCGTTGCTGGGCTCGCTGGCACTGATCGGCACGCCGCTGTTCGCGGGCTTCTACTCGAAGGACAGCATCATCGAGGCGGTGCACGAGAGCCATCTCTGGGGCGCCAATTTCGCCTACTGGGCCGTGCTCGCGGGCGTGTTCGTGACGGCCTTCTATTCGTTCCGCATGTACTTCCTCGTCTTCCACGGGAAGGAGCGCTACGACCAGAATCCGGATGCGCATCACCATGAGCCCGACGCGGAGCCCGACCACGGCCACCACGGCGACCATTCCAAGCCGCACGAGTCCCCCTGGGTGGTCTGGCTGCCGCTGGTGCTGCTGGCAATCCCGTCGGTCGTGATCGGCTACATGACCATCGAGCCGATGCTCTACGGCGAGTTCTTCAAGGACGCAATCTTCGTCGACGCCAACAAGCACCACGCCATGAAGGAGCTGGCCGAGGCCTTCCACGGCCCGATGGCGATGGCGCTGCATGGCCTGACCGCGCCACCGTTCTGGCTGGCGCTGGCCGGCGTGGTGCTGGCCTGGTACATGTACCTCGTCAATCCGGCGCTGCCGGAAGCCATCAAGCGCGCCTTCGGCCCGGTCTACCGGTTGCTGGAGAACAAGTACTACATGGACTGGATCAACGAGAACCTCATCGCGCGCGGCACGCGCGCCCTGGGCATGGGCCTGTGGAAGGGCGGCGACCAGGGGATCATCGACGGGGCCATCGTCGACGGCTCCTGGAAGGCGATCGGCCGCATTGCCGGCGTCGTCCGCTGGATGCAGTCCGGCTACATCTATCACTACGCTTTCGCGATGCTCCTGGGCATCTTCATCCTCATGACGTATTTCGTCTGGTTCAACAGATAAGCGCGCGCTGGAGAAAAACAAAAATGGGTCTGTTGAGCCTTGCCATCTGGGTGCCGATCGTCTTCGGCGCCGTGCTGCTGGCCATTGGTCGCGAGCAGCACGCGAGCATCGTGCGCTGGATTGCGCTCGTCGGTTCGATCGTGAGCTTCCTTGCCACCGTGCCGCTCTACACGCGCTTTCAGAACGGCACGGCCGCGATGCAGTTCGTGGAGAAGGGCAGCTGGATCGAGCGCTTCAACGTCAACTACCACGTCGGCCTCGACGGCCTGTCGCTGTGGCTGGTGCTGCTGACGGCATTCATCACGGTCATCGTGGTGATCTCGGCCTGGGAAGTGATCACCGAGCGCGTCAACCAGTACATGGGCGCCTTCCTGATCCTCTCGGGGCTCATGATCGGCACTTTCTCGGCGCTCGACGGCGTGCTGTTCTACGTCTTCTTCGAGGCGACGCTGATCCCGATGTACCTGATCATCGGCATCTGGGGCGGCCCGAAGAAGATCTATGCCGCCTTCAAGTTCTTCATCTACACGCTGCTCGGTTCGCTCCTGACGCTGGTCGCGCTGATCTACCTGTACAACCGCTCGGGCGGCAGCTTCGACATCCTGAGCTGGCACCAGCTGCCGCTGACGGCCAGGGAGCAGACCTTCCTGTTCTTCGCCTTCTTCGCCGCCTTCGCGGTCAAGGTGCCGATGTGGCCGGTCCACACCTGGCTGCCTGACGTCCACGTAGAGGCGCCGACCGGCGGCTCGGCCGTGCTGGCGGCGATCATGCTCAAGCTCGGCGCCTACGGCTTCCTGCGGTTCTCGATGCCGATCGCACCCGACGCTGCGCACGAGTGGGCCTGGCTCATGATCGCGCTGTCGCTGGTCGCGGTGATCTACGTCGGCCTCGTGGCGCTGGTCCAGCAGGACATGAAGAAGCTGGTGGCCTACTCGTCGGTCGCCCACATGGGCTTCGTCACCCTGGGCTTCTTCATCTTCAACGAGCTCGGGGTCTCGGGCGGCATCGTCCAGATGATCGCGCACGGCTTCGTCTCGGGCGCCATGTTCCTGTGCATCGGCGTGCTGTACGACCGCGTGCATTCGCGCCAGATCGCCGACTACGGTGGCGTGGTCAACACCATGCCCAAGTTCGCGGCCTTCGCCTTGCTGTTCGCCATGGCCAACTGCGGCCTGCCTGCGACTGCCGGCTTCGTCGGCGAATGGATGGTGATCATCGGCGCCGTGCAGGCCAACTTCTGGCTGGGCCTGGGCGCGGCGACCGCGCTGATCTTCGGCGCGGCCTACACGCTGTGGATGTACAAGCGCGTCTACCTGGGCCCGGTGGGCAACGACCACGTCAAGGCGCTGGACGACATCAACGCCCGCGAGTTCCTCATGCTGGCGCTGCTCGCGATCGCGGTGTTGTGGATGGGCCTGTATCCCAAGCCCTTCACCGATGCGACCAATGCCTCCGTGAGCGAGCTGCTGCGCCACGTGCAGACGTCCAAGATCCCAGGCTGAGTAGCCCGCCCCAAGAGAACGAGATGATTGACAAACTCAGCTGGATGACGATCTACCCCGAGATGGTGCTGCTGGTCATGGCCTGCATCATCGCCCTGGTCGATCTGTCCGCGACCGATACCCATCGCACGCGCACCTACGTGCTCACCCTGCTGACGCTGGCCGTGGTGGCCGTGCTCACCGGCATGCAGGCCACCGACGCCACGAGCCATTACGGCTTCGGCGGAATGGTCGTGAGCGACCCGATGGGCAACTGGCTCAAGTGCTTCGCCTCGGTGGCGTTGATGGTCACGCTGGTCTACGGCCGGCCCTATGCGGCCGACCGAGGCATGCTGCGCGGCGGCGAGCTCTTCACCCTGAGCATGTTCTCGCTGCTGGGCATCTTCGTGATGATCTCGGGCAGCAACTTCCTGGTGATCTACCTCGGCCTGGAACTGCTCACGCTATCGAGCTATGCGCTGGTCGCGCTGCGCCGCGACAACGCGGTGGCCAGCGAGGCCGCGATGAAGTACTTCGTCCTTGGCGCCATGGCCAGCGGCTTCCTGCTCTACGGCCTGTCGATGATGTACGGCGCCACCGGCTCGCTCGACACCACCGAGGTCTTCAATGCCATCGCCAGCCGCAAGGTCAACCACCAGGTGCTGGTCTTCGGGCTGGTGTTCATCGTGGCCGGACTGGCCTTCAAGGTTGGCGCTGCTCCGTTCCACATGTGGGTGCCCGACGTCTACCAGGGCGCGCCCACAGCCGTCACCCTGATGATCGGCGCGGCGCCGGAACTCGCGGCCTTCGCGATCATCATCCGCCTGCTGGTCGAAGGGCTGCTGCCGCTGGCGATCGACTGGCAGCAGATGCTCGCGCTGCTGGCCATCGCTTCGCTGCTGGTGGGCAACCTGGCGGCCATCGCGCAGACCAATCTCAAGCGCATGCTGGCCTACTCGACCATCTCGCAGATGGGCTTCATGCTGTTGGGCATGGTCGCGGGTGTGGTCAACAACAGCACCTACAACGCCCAGTTCGCGTACAGCGCCGCGATGTTCTACATCGTGACCTACGTGCTGACCACGCTGGCCAGCTTCGGCATCATCCTGCTGCTGGCGCGCGAGGGCTTCGAGAGCGAGGAGATCACCGATCTCGCCGGCCTCAACCAGCGCAGCCCGCTCTATGCCGGCGTGATGGCCATCGCGATGTTCTCGCTTGCGGGCATCCCGCCGCTGGTCGGCTTCTACGCCAAGCTGGCGGTGCTGCAGGCGCTGATCGCCTCGGGCCAGGGCCTGTACATCGCGCTGGCGGTGTTCGCGGTCGTGATGTCGCTGGTCGGCGCGTTCTACTACATCCGCGTGGTCAAGGTCATGTACTTCGATGCCCCGGTGACGGCGAGCACGGTCTCGGCGCCGCGCGACGTGCGCGCCGTGCTGGCGCTCAACGGCGCGCTGATCCTGATCCTGGGCATCGTCCCCGGCGGCCTGATGGCGCTGTGCGCCAAGGCCATTGTCGCCACGCTGGCCGGCTGAGGGCCGTGTCGCAGGGAGCGTCCGTCTGGGTGGTGCTGCTGGTCGCGCTGCTTGCGGCCAACCTGCCCTTCCTGAACGAGCGCCTGCTCGGCATGGTGCCGCTCGCGGCGCGCGCCAAGTCGCTGGCCGTGCGACTGGGCGAACTGGTGATCCTCTATTTCGTGGCCGGCGGCATCGGGCTCCTGTTCGAGCGGCGAGCCGGCCAGATTGCGCCGCAGGGCTGGGAGTTCTACGCGGTGACGGCGGCGCTGTTCGTCGTGCTCGCCTTCCCCGGCTTTACCTGGCGCTATCTCCTCAAGCACCGGAAATCATGAGCCCCCACGCTTTTCACTTCGTGTATTCGCTGCCCCCCGAGGGGGCTGAGGCCTCCCTTGGGGCGGCCCGGCGGGAGGCCTGACATGGACGACGCGCACCTGAAGGAAGAGGGCACTGCCAGCGAGCAGCTCTTCAAGGGCAACTTCCTGCACGCCAAGCGCGACACCGTGCGCCTGCCCGATGGCAAGAGCGCCACCCGCGAGTACATCGTCCATCCCGGGGCGGTGGTGGTGGTCCCGCTGCTCGACGATGGGCGCGTGGCGATGGTGCGCCAGTACCGCTACCCGATCGACCGGGTGATGACCGAGTTCCCGGCCGGCAAGCTCGACCCGGGCGAGGACCCCTTGTTCTGCGGCCAGCGCGAGCTCCAGGAGGAAACCGGCTACACGGCACGCGAGTGGGCCCATGCCGGCGCCATGAACCTCGCGGTAGCCTATTCGACCGAGATCATCCACATCTACTTCGCTCGGGGCCTCACCGGGGGCAGCCAGCAGCTCGATCACGAGGAGTTCGTCGAGGCGACCACGGTCACGCCCGCGCAATTGCTGGATTGGTGCCGCGACGGCACCGTGTCTGATGCCAAGACCCTGACCTGCACGCTCTGGCTGCAGAACGTCCTGTCCGGCGCGTGGGTGCTCGACTGGCAAGTCACTGCTCCGCCCGCGGGCGGCTGATAATCCGGTCGATGAAGGTCCTCAATCTCCAATGCGCGCACGGCCACGGCTTCGAGGGCTGGTTTGCGTCCAATGGCGACTTCGAGACGCAGCTCGCCGGCGGCCTCGTATCCTGCCCCATGTGCAGCAACACGGCCATCACCAAGCTGCTCACCGCGCCGCGCCTGAACCTCGGCAGCGCCAAGCCGCCCGCCGAGACCGCCGCCGCCCCGGTGCCCGCTGTCGCCCACAACGACTCGCCCGAGGGACGCTTGCTGCGCGCGGTGCGCGAGGTAATGGCCAAGACCGAGGACGTCGGTGACCGCTTCGCCGCCGAGGCGCGCAAGATGCACTACGGCGAGGCCGAGGAACGTGGCATCCGCGGCCAAGCCACGCGCGAGGAGGCCCGCGATCTGGTGGAGGAGGGCATTTCCGTCTTCTCGCTGCCGCTCCCGCCGGCCCTGAAGGAAACGCTTCAGTAGGCGGCCGTTGCGGCCGCCGCACGTCTCAGGCGGCGAACTGCAGCGCGGCCAGGCGAGCGTAGACGCCGTTCTGCGCCACCAGCGCGGCGTGCGTTCCCTGTTCCACGATGCCCCCGTGGTCGAGCACGATGATGCGATCGGCCTTCTGCACCGTCGCCAGCCGGTGCGCGATGACCAGCGTGGTACGGCCCGCCATCGCAGATTCCAGCGCGGCCTGCACCATGCGCTCGCTCTCGGCGTCGAGCGCGCTGGTCGCCTCGTCGAGCAGCAGCAGCGGCGGGTTCTTCAGCATGGCCCGCGCGATCGCGATGCGTTGGCGCTGCCCCCCCGACAGGCGCACGCCTCGCTCCCCGAGGAAGGTGTCGTAACCCTCGGGCAGGGCCCGCAGGAAGCCGTCGGCAAAGGCGGCGCGCGCCGCGGCATGCACCTCCTCGGCGCTGGCCTCGGGCCGGCCGTAGCGGATGTTCTCGAAGGCGCTGGCGGAGAAGATCACCGCGTCCTGCGGCACCAGCCCGATGCGCGTGCGCAGCGCGTCGAGCGCCAGGTCGGCGAGCGGCGCCCCGTCGAGCAGGATGCGGCCGGACTGCGGGTCGTAGTAGCGCAGCAGCAGCTGGAACACCGTGCTCTTGCCCGCGCCGCTCGAACCCACCAGCGCCACCGTTTCCCCGGGTGAGATGTCCAGGCTGAAGTCCCGCAGCGCCGGCGTGCCGGGGCGCGAGGGGTAGTGGAAGGTGACACGATCGAAGCGCACCGAACTCCCGGCCTCCGGGACCGTTGCCGGCACGGGCCGGGCCGGCGATGCGATTGCCGGCTTCGCGTGCAGCAGCTCCATCAGCCGCTCGGTGGCGCCGGCCGCGCGCAGCAGGTCGCCATAGACCTCGCCCAGCACCGCCGCGGCGCTCGCCAGGATGATCACGTAGACCACGGTCTGCCCCAGGTGCCCGGCGGTGATGTCGCCGCGCAGCACCGCCTGCGTGCCCTGGTACAGCCCCCACAGCAGCGCCGCGGAGGTGGCAATGATGATGAAGGCGACCAGCACCGAGCGCGCCCTGGTGCGGCGCACGGCGGTGCGGAAGGCGCTGTCGGTCGAAGCGTCGAAGCGCGCTGCCTCACGCCCCTCGGCCGTGTAGCTCTGCACCACGGGAATGGCGTTCAGCACCTCGGCCGCGATGGCGCTCGAATCGGCCACCCGGTCCTGGCTGGCGCGCGAAAGCCGGCGTACCCTGCGCCCGAACCACATGCTGGGCAGCACCACCAGCACCAGGATGCCCAGCACCTGCACCATCACGTAAGGATTGGTCCAGACGAGCATCGCCAGCGCGCCGGCGCCCATCACTGCGTTGCGCAGCCCCATGCTGAGCGACGACCCGACCACGGTCTGGACCAGCGTGGTGTCGGCCGTCAGGCGCGACAGCACCTCGCCGGTCTGGGTGGTCTCGAAGAAGGCAGGGCTATGGCGCAGTACATGGGCGTAGACCGCGTTGCGCAGGTCTGCCGTGACCCGCTCGCCCAGCCAGCTCACCGTGTAGAAGCGCGCCGCCGAGAAGACGCCGAGCGCCACGGCGACGCCGAAGAGAGCCAGGAAATGGCCGCGCAGTGCCATCGTCTGCGTGCCGCGGTCCGCGCCGACCAGGCCGCCGTCGATCAGGCTGCGCAGGGCGACGGGGAACACGAGTGTGGTCATGGCTGCCAGCACCAGGAAAACCGCGGCCAGGGCGATCTGGACGCGATAGGGCCGCAGGAAAGGCGACAGGCCGGAAAGCGATTTGGGCGCGCCCTTGGCGGCTGGCGACGAGCGAGGGGAAACCATGGGGCCGCATTCTAACGAACGCTTGCCTCTTCAAAGGTCGCCTTGACAATTACTGTCGCGGCAACTATTCTTTGCGGCATGCCTGCTTCCACCGATCCTGCCGCTGCCCCCCCGCTGCCCGATCCCGGGGGAGAGACGGCCGGGTTCTACAAGCCTGATTCATACAACGCCGAGGAGAGTGTCGGCCACATGATGCGGCGCATCACCACCATGCTGGGGCAGGCGGTGGCCAGCCAGATGTCGGAGCCGAGCGGCCCGACCTTCCCGCAATGGGCGCCTTTGTTCAAGTTGCACATGGGCCACGCGACCACGGTTGCCGAACTCGCGCGCGAGTGCCAGCTCGACACCGGCGCCATGACCCGCCTGCTCGACAGGCTGGAGGCCAAGGGCCTGTGCCGGCGCGTTCGCTCGGTCTCCGATCGCCGCGTGGTCAACATCGAGCTGACGGAGGAGGGGCGCGAGGCTGCACGCCAGGTGCCCCACGTGCTGTGCAGCGTGCAGAACGAACTCCTCACCGGCTTCAGCACCGAGGAATGGACGCAGCTCAAGAGTTACCTGCGGCGCCTCCTGGACAACGCCCAGGCCATCGCGGCCCGTGGAGAAAAGAATGATCCCGCTTCTTCCTGAGACCGCCCGGCGACCGGTGGCGGCGCTCGCCTTCGCCGTGGCGCTGTTCCTGGCCGGGTGCGCCGACATGGGCCGCATCGATTCGCATGCCAGCCTGCGCGACGCCGCTTCGATCGGCCTCACCCCCGAGGCGGCCGCCATGGCCACGCCCACCGTCGGCAGCCAATGGTGGCTGGGTTTCGGCGATGGGCAACTCAACGCCCTGGTGGACCAGGCGCTCCAGGGCAATCCCGACCTGCAGGTGGCGCGAGCCCGCCTCGAGCGCGCGCAGGCCGCCATCGGCGCTGCCGAGGCCGGCCGCCTGCCGAAGGTCGACGGCCAGCTCGACCTCACCAAGCAGAAGTTCAGCAGCAACTACATCTACCCCGCGCCGCTGGGCGGCTCGCGGCAGGAGCTCGGCACGCTGCAGCTCAATGCCAGCTGGGAGCTCGATTTCTTCGGTCGCAACCGCACCGCCATCGAGGCTGCCGTCGGCAGCACCAATGCCGCTGCGGCCGATGCCGACGCGGCACGGGTCCTGCTGGCGAGCAACGTGGCGCGTGCCTACGTCCAGTGGGCCCGCCTCGATGACCAGCTGGCGGTCGCCCGGCGCACGCTCTCCCAGCGCGAGGAGACCCTCAGGCTGGTGCGCGACCGCGTCTCGGCCGGCCTCGACACGCGCCTCGAGCAGTTCCAGAGCGAAGGCGGCCTGCCCCAGGCGCGCCAGCAGATCGAGGCGCTGAACGAGCAGATCGCCTTCGCGCGGAATGCCCTTGACGCACTAGTGGGCCAGCCCGGCGCCACCCGGACGCTCGCGCCGCCGAAGATCGACGGCCTCCGTCCGATCGCGCTGCAGCCCACGATCCCCGCCGACCTGCTGGGCCGGCGTGCGGACGTCGCTGCCGCACGCTGGCGTGTCGAGGCCGCGACCAGCGATGTCGCCAACGCGAAGACCCAGTTCTATCCCAACGTCAACCTGGTGGCCTTCGCCGGCTTCTCGGCACTCGGCTTCGGCCAGATCACCAAGTCGGGCAGCGAGCAGTGGAGCGTGGGCCCCGCAGTGCGCTTGCCGATCTTCGAGGGCGGCCGATTGCGCGCGAACCTGCGCGGCAGGATGGCCGACCTCGATGCCGCGATCGAGAGCTACAACGCGGCCGTGCTCGACGCGGTGCGCGACGTGGCCGACCAGGTCGCGAGCGCCCAGTCGGTCGCACGCCAGCAGGCCGAACAGGCCGCCTCCCAGCGCGCCGCCGAATCCGCCTACGACATTGCCGTGCAGCGCTATGGCGCAGGCCTGGGCAACTACCTGAACGTGCTGACGGCCGAGACCACCGTGCTCGCCGAGCGCCGCCAGGCCGTCGATCTGGCCGCGCGCGCCCTCGAGACCCAGGTGGGGCTCGCACGCGCGCTGGGCGGCGGCTGGCAGCCGCCGGTAC
>NZ_LMTS01000132.1:30278-34668 GCF_001541225.1 Variovorax sp. WDL1
CCGATGCCAGCCAGAGGGCGCCGCGGCACCCCTGAGCACATTGCGCGAATCCGAAGGACATCCCATGAACAGCAACAACACAACCGATGCGAACGTCCCGGCCGAGGCGCCGGCCTCCAACGGCAAGCGACGCCGCGCCCTCGCCGGACTGACCGCCGCCGTCGTCGTTGCCGGCGCCGGCTGGGGCGCCTACGAATGGCTGGTCGCGCGCCACTACGAGTCGACCGACAACGCCTACGTGCAGGGCAACGTGATCCAGATCACGCCCCAGATCGGCGGCACCGTGATGGCCATCATGGCCGACGACACCGATCTGGTGAAGACCGGCCAGCCGCTGGTACAGCTCGACCCCGCCGATGCCGAGGTGGCCCTCGAGCAGGCCGAGGCGGCGCTCGGCCAGGCGGTGCGCCAGGTCCGCACGCTCTACGCCAACAATGGTTCGCTGGCCGCGCAGGTCTCGTTGCGCCAGGCCGACATCGTCAAGGCGAAGAGCGACATCGCGCGGGCGCAGGACGACCTCAGGCGCCGCCAGGCGCTGTCGGGCAACGGCGCGGTGTCGAAGGAAGAACTCAACCACGCCGAGACCACGCTCGCCAACGCGAAGAGCGCGCTGGCCGCGGCGCAGGCCGGCGTGCTCGCGGCGCGCGAGCAGCTGGCCAGCAACCAGTCGCTCACCGAAGGCACCAGCGTCGAGGAGCACCCCAGCGTGCAGGCCGCCGCGGCCAAGGTTCGCGAAGCCTATCTCGCGACGCAGCGCGTCGCGCTGCCCGCGCCGGTCGAAGGCTACGTGGCCAAGCGCACCGTGCAGCTCGGCCAGCGCGTCGCGGCCGGCACGCCCATGATGTCGATCGTGCCCCTCGACCAGCTGTGGGTCGATGCCAACTTCAAGGAAGTCCAGCTTCGCAACATCCGCATCGACCAGCCCGTGAAGCTCATCGCCGACGTGTACGGCAAGAGGGTCGAATACACCGGCCATGTCGCCGGCCTCGGCGTGGGCACCGGTGCTGCCTTTGCGCTGCTGCCGGCGCAGAATGCCACCGGCAACTGGATCAAGGTGGTGCAGCGGGTGCCAGTGCGGATCGCGCTCGACGCCGGGCAGCTCAAGGCCAACCCGCTGCGCGTGGGCCTGTCGATGGACGTCGAGGTCGACGTGCGGCAGAAGGGCGGCAAGATGCTGGCCGACGCGCCGCGCGCCAGCGCCCTGGCCCGGACGCAGGTCTACAGCCAGCTCGACCAGGGCGCCGATGCCGAGGTGCAGCGCATCATCGCGGCCAACCTGGGCCGCAGCGCGGCGCTCGCGAACACATCCTCCAAGCCGCCCGTCGCTGCCGTGCCCGCCCCGGGCCCGCGCTCGCACGTCAACCCGATCTGAAGCAGGGCACGACGATGGCGATCGCCGCACCGCCCGCCCCACCTGCCGCCGCTCATCCTCCGCTCGAGGGCTCGGCCCGCCTGTGGGGCACGATCGCGCTGTCTGCCGCGACCTTCATGAACGTGCTCGACACCTCGATCGCGAACGTATCGCTTCCGGCCATCTCGGGCGACCTGGGCGTGAGCTCCACGCAGGGCACCTGGGTCATCACCAGCTTCGCGGTCGCCAATGCGATCGCCGTGCCGCTCACCGGCTGGCTGACGCAGCGCTTCGGCCAGGTGCGCCTGTTCATGACCAGCGTGCTGCTGTTCATCATCAGCTCCTGGCTGTGCGGCCTGGCACCCAACATGACCATGCTGATCGCCTTCCGCGCGCTGCAGGGCTTCGTGGCCGGGCCGATGATCCCGCTGTCGCAGACGCTGCTGCTGTCGAGCTACCCGAAGGCCATGGCCGGGCTCGCGATGGCGATGTGGTCGATGACCACGCTGGTCGCGCCCGTCATGGGGCCGCTGCTGGGCGGGTGGATCACCGACAACATCTCCTGGCCCTGGATCTTCTACATCAACATACCCGTGGGCCTGCTCGCCGCGGGCATCACCTGGGGCATCTACCACAAGCGCGAGAGCACCACGCGCAAGGTGCCGATCGACGGCATCGGCCTGGCGCTGCTCGTGCTGTGGGTGGGCTCGATGCAGCTCATGCTCGACAAGGGCAAGGAGCTCGACTGGTTCCATTCGCCCGAGGTCGTTGCGATGGCGGTGGTGGCGGTGGTCGGCTTCGCCTTCTTCCTCGTCTGGGAGCTCACCGACAAGCACCCGGTGGTCGACCTGTCGCTCTTCAAGCGGCGCAACTTCTGGTCCGGCGCGCTCGCCACCGCCGTGGCCTACGGGCTGTTCTTCGGCAACGTGGTGATCCTGCCGTTGTGGCTGCAGCAGTTCATGGGCTACACGGCCACGCAGGCCGGCATGATCATGGCCCCGGTCGGGCTGCTGGCGATCGTGTTCTCGCCGATCGTCGGACTCACGGTGGGCAAGGTCGATCCGCGGCGCTACGCGACCTTCTCCTTCCTGGTGTTCGCGCTCGTGTTGTGGATGCGCTCGAACTTCAACACCCAGGCCGACTTCTGGACCATCATGATCCCGACGGTGATCCAGGGCGTCGCGATGGCCTTCTTCTTCGTCCCGCTGGTGACGATCACGCTCTCGGGCCTGTCGCCCGATCGCATCGCCGCGGCCTCGGGCCTGTCGAATTTCGCGCGCATCACGGCGGGCGCCGTGGGCACCTCGATCGCGACCACCGTGTGGGAGAACCGCGCCGCGCTGCACCATGCGCAACTGGTCGAGTCGGTCAACCCGGGCAATGCCGCCGCCAGCAGCGCGATGGCGGGGCTGAGCGCCGGCGGCCTCTCCGCCGAGCAGGTGCTGGGGCAGCTCAACCATATCGTGGACCAGCAGTCCTTCATGCTGGCGGCCAATGATGTGTTCTACGCATCGGCGGTGCTGTTCCTCCTGCTGATTCCCTTCGTGTGGCTCGCGAAGCCCGCGCGCAGCGGCGGCGCATCGGACGCTGCGGCAGGCGCGCACTGAAATTCAAGAACCACCGCGAGCTTGAAACAAGCAAGCCTTCGGGGAACACCGCGGAACCGGCTTTGCCGGGCCGCTGGTGGGCGAGCTAGATAGGCATTTGCCCCAGTAGGCAAGTCCTGCTGCGGCTGCAAACAATGCGTTCCGCGCAGCCATGGTGGCACGCGCTCAGATGGACCGCATGACTGATCTTTCCTGCCAGCACCCGGGCGACCGCGCGAGATGAGCGACATCATTCTCGAGACACGCCAGCTCACCAAGGAATTCAAGGGTTTCACCGCCGTCAGCAAGGTCGACCTGAAGGTGGTGCGCGGCTCCATTCACGCCTTGATCGGGCCCAACGGCGCGGGCAAGACGACCTGCTTCAACCTTCTCACCAAGTTCCTCGAGCCCACTTCGGGGACCATCCTCTTCAACGGCCAGGACATCACGGGCGAGCGCCCCGCGCAGATCGCGCGCCGCGGCATCATCCGCTCCTTCCAGATCTCCGCCGTCTTCCCCCATCTCACCCTGCTCGAGAACGTGCGCCTGGGACTGCAGCGCGCGCTCGGCACCTCCTACCATTTCTGGAAGAGCGAGAAGACGCTCGAGCCGCTCGATGCCCGCGCCCGCGCGCTGCTGGCCGAGGTCGGCCTCGAGGAACTGGCCGACGAGCAGACCGTGAACCTGCCCTACGGCCGCAAGCGCGCGCTCGAGATCGCGACCACGCTCGCGATGGAGCCCGAGCTGATGCTCCTCGACGAGCCTACGCAGGGCATGGGCCACGAGGACGTGCACCGCGTGGCCGAGCTCATCAAGCGCGTCTCGGCCGGCCGCACCATCCTGATGGTGGAGCACAACATGAGCGTGGTCTCCACCATCGCCGACACCATCACGGTGCTGCAGCGCGGCGCCGTGCTGGCCGAGGGGCCGTATGCCGAAGTCTCGCGCAACCCGCAGGTGATGGAAGCCTACATGGGCACCACCGACGGCCAGCTTCAGGGAGCCCATTGAATGAGCGCCCCTGCACTCGAAATCAAGGACCTGCATGCCTGGTACGGCGAATCCCACGTGCTGCACGGCGTCGACATGGTGGTTCAGCCGGGCGAGGTCGTTACGCTGCTCGGCCGCAACGGGGCAGGGCGTACCACCACGATGCGCGCCATCCTGGGCCTGACCGGCACGCGCAAGGGCAGCATCAAGGTGCATGGCGTCGAGACCATCGGCATGCCCACGCACCGCATCGCGCACCACGGCATCGGCTACTGTCCGGAGGAGCGCGGCATCTTCGCCAGCCTGTCGGCCGAAGAAAACCTCATGCTGCCTCCCGCGCTGAAGGGCGCTGACAAGGGCATGTCGGTGGATGAGATCTACGCCATGTTCCCCAACCTCGCCGAGCGCCGCTACAGCCAGGGCACCCGCCTGTCCGGCGGCGAGCAGCAGATGCTGGCGGGGG
>NZ_LMTS01000132.1:34702-41623 GCF_001541225.1 Variovorax sp. WDL1
CTGGCGGTGGCGCGCATCCTGCGCACCGGCGCGAGGCTGCTCCTGCTCGACGAGATCTCGGAGGGACTGGCCCCCGTGATCGTGCAGGCCCTGGCCCGCATGATCCACACCTTGCGCGGCAAGGGCTACACGGTGGTCATGGTGGAGCAGAACTTCCGTTTTGCCGCACCGCTGGCCGACCGCTTCTACGTGATGGAGCACGGCCGCATCGTCGAGAAATTCGGCGCGGCCGAGCTCGACGCCAAGATGCCGGTGCTGCACGAGCTGCTCGGCGTGTGAACCCCGCTCACTTTTTTTGATTGAAGGAGACACCATGAAGACTGCATTCACCGCGATCGCGCTGGCCGTCGGCGCCCTGGCCCTGGCTTCCGGCGCGCAGGCGCAGGAGAAGGTCAAGATCGGCTTCGTCACCGACATGTCCAGCCTTTATTCCGACCTCGAGGGCAAGGGCGGCGCCACCGCGATCGAGATGGCCATCGCCGACTTCGGCGGCAAGGCGCTGGGCCAGCCCATCGAGCTGATCACGGCCGACCACCAGAACAAGGCCGACATCGCCGCCTCCAAGGCGCGCGAGTGGATCGACACCGCCGGGGTCACCATGATCTTCGGCGGCACCAACTCCGGCACCGCACTGGCCACCGCGAAGGTGGCGCAGGAGAAGAAGCGCGTCTACTTCAACAACGGCGCCGCCAGTTCGGCGCTCACCAACGAGCAGTGCAGCCCCTACACCGTGCACTACGCCTACGACACCGTCGCGCTCGCCAAGGGCACCGGCGCCACGGTGGTCGAGCAGGGCGGCAAGAGCTGGTTCTTCCTCACCGCCGACTATGCCTTCGGCCATGCGCTGGAGGCCGACACCGAGCGCATCGTCAAGGAGAAGGGCGGCACGGTCATCGGCAAGGTGCGCCATCCGCTCAATGCCTCGGACTTCTCCTCCTTCCTGCTGCAGGCGCAGAACTCCAAGGCGCAAATACTGGGCCTGGCCAACGCGGGCGGTGACACCATCAACTCCATCAAGGCCGCCCGCGAATTCGGCATCGGCAAGACGATGAAGACCGCGGGCCTGCTGGTCTTTTTGAGCGACATCCACAGCCTGGGCCTGAAGAACACCGAAGGCCTGCTGCACACCACCAGCTGGTACTGGGACTTGAACGACGACACGCGCAAGTGGGCCGCTCGCTATTTCGAGAAGACCAAGCGCATGCCCACCGACATCCAGGCGGCGGACTACTCGGGCACCATGACCTACCTGAAGGCGGTCGAGGCCGCCAAGACCACCGATGCCGACAAGGTGATGGAACAGCTCAAGAAGATGCCGATCAGCGACTTCTTCGGCAAGGGCCAGATCCGCGCCGACGGCCGCTACGTGCACGACATGTACCTGGTGCAGGTCAAGGCGCCGTCCGAGTCGAAGAAGGAATGGGACTACCTGAAGGTGGTCAAGACGCTGCCGGGCGACCAGGTCTTCACGACCAAGGCCGAGTCCAAGTGCGCGCTCTGGAAATGATCCGGATCCATTTGCAAGGAAAGAACACATGAAGAACAAGTTCGCGCTTTCGGCAGTCGTCCTCGGCCTGGCCCTGGCGGCAAGCGCCGCCCAGGCCCAGGTCAAGATCGGCTTCATTACCGACATGTCCAGCCTCTACGCGGACGTCGAGGGGCGCAACGGCGCCACCGCGATCCAGATGGCCATCGACGACTTCGGCGGCAAGGTCAACGGCCAGCCCATCGAGCTGATCACGGCCGACCACCAGAACAAGGCCGACATCGCCGCCTCCAAGGCGCGCGAATGGATCGACACGGCAGGCCTGACGATGCTCTTCGGCGGCACCAATTCCGGCACCGGCCTCGCGATGGCGAAGGTCGCGCAGGAGAAGAAGCGCGTCTTCATCGTCAACGGCGCCGGCACCTCGGCGCTCACCAACGAGCAGTGCAGCCCCTACACCGTGCACTACGCCTACGACACCGTCGCCATGGCCAAGGGCACCGGCGCGGCGGTGGTGGCGCAGGGCGGCAAGAGCTGGTTCTTCCTGACCGCCGACTATGCCTTCGGCGCAGCGCTCGAGGGCGACACCGCCAAGGTCGTCAAGGAGAAGGGCGGCACGGTGGTCGGCGGCGTCAAGCATCCGCTCAATGCCTCCGACTTCTCGTCCTTCCTGCTGCAGGCGCAGAACTCCAAGGCCCAGATCCTGGGCCTCGCGAACGCGGGCGGCGACACCATCAACGCGATCAAGGCGGCCAAGGAATTCGGCATCACCAAGTCGATGAAGATGGCGGGCCTGCTGGTCTTCATCACCGACATCCACAGTCTCGGCCTGAAGAACACCGAGGGCCTGCTGCTCACCACCAGCTGGGACTGGAACATCGACGACAGGACCCGCGCCTTCGGCAAGAAGTTCTTCGACAAGACCAAGCGCATGCCGACCGACATCCAGGCCGCCGACTACTCGGCCACCATGACCTACCTGAAGGCGGTGCAGGCCGCCGGCACGACCGATGCCGACAAAGTCATGGAGCAGCTCAAGAAGACGCCCGTCGACGACTTCTACGCCAAGGGCCGCATCCGCGAGGACGGGCGCTTCGTGCACGACATGTACCTGGTGCAGGTCAAGAGCCCGGCCGAGTCGAAGCAGCCGTGGGACTACTACAAGGTCGTGAGCAAGCTGCCGGGCGACCAGGTCTTCACCACCAAGGCCGAGAGCAAGTGCGCCCTCTGGAAGTAGTGCTCGCAGCAGCGCTCGCGCCCCAGGCTGCCCGCCCGGCTGCTTCCGCTGGCCGGGCGCCGCGGCCCCGCTGAAAAAAAATAGCATCCAATGACCATCTCCTTTCCAGCACTGCTGAGCCAACTCCTCCTCGGGCTGGTCAACGGATCGTTCTACGCGATCCTGAGCCTCGGGCTCGCGGTGATCTTCGGCCTGCTCAACGTCATCAACTTCGCGCACGGCGCGCTGTTCATGCTGGGCGCGGTGCTGGCATGGATGGCCATGAACTACTTCGGCATCAACTACTGGGTGATGCTGGTGGCGGCGCCGATCGTCGTCGGCCTGTTCGGCGTCGTGATCGAGCGCCTGCTGCTGCGGTGGATCTACAAGCTCGACCATCTCTACGGGCTCTTGCTCACGCTGGGCCTCACGCTGCTGATCGAGGGCGTGTTCCGCTCCGTCTACGGCGTCTCGGGCCTGCCCTACGACACGCCCGACGCGCTGGCCAGCGCCACCGACCTCGGCTTCATGATCCTGCCCAACTACCGTGCGTGGGTGGTGGTGGCCTCGCTGGTAGTCTGCTTCGCGACCTGGTTCGTGATCGAGAAGACGCGCCTGGGCGCCTACCTGCGCGCCGGCACCGAGAACCCGCGGCTCGTGGAGGCCTTCGGCGTCAACGTGCCGCTGATGGTCACGCTGACCTACGGCTTCGGCGTCGCGCTCGCCGCCTTTGCGGGCGTGCTCGCCGCGCCGGTGATCCAGGTCTCGCCGCTGATGGGGCAGAACCTCATCATCGTGGTCTTCGCGGTGGTGGTGATCGGCGGCATGGGCTCGATCATGGGCGCCATCCTCACCGGCCTGGGCCTGGGCGTGATCGAGGGCCTCACCAAGGTCTTCTATCCCGAGGCCTCGTCCACCGTGGTCTTCGTGATCATGGTCATCGTGCTGCTGATCCGGCCGGCCGGCTTGTTCGGCAAAGAGAAGTGAAGCGGCCCGCGTGATGAAGAACAACAACGTCTCCCTCGTCCTCTACGGCCTGCTGCTGCTCGGGCTGGTCGCCGCGCCCTTCCTCGGCGCCTACCCGGTGTTCGTGATGAAGCTCATGTGCTTCGCACTGTTCGCCTCCGCGTTCAACCTGCTCCTCGGCTATACGGGGCTGCTGTCCTTCGGACACGCGGCCTTCCTCGGCGGCTCGGCCTACGTCGCCGGGCATGCGATCAAGGTCTGGGGCCTGTCGCCGGAACTGGGGCTGATCGCCGGCACGCTCACCGGTGCGCTGCTGGGCTGGCTTTTCGGCGTACTGGCCATCCGGCGCCAGGGCATCTACTTCGCGATGATCACGCTGGCGCTGGCGCAGATGGTCTTCTTCATCTGCCTGCAGGCCAAGTTCACCGGCGGCGAGGACGGCCTGCAGGGCGTGCCGCGCGGCAAGCTCTTCGGCCTGCTCGATCTGCAGGACGACCTCGTCATGTACTACGTGGCGCTTTTGATCGTGGTCGCCGCCTTCCTGCTGATCGTGCGCACCATCCATTCGCCCTTCGGCCAGGTGCTCAAGGGCATCAAGGAAAACGAGCCGCGCGCGCTCTCGCTGGGCTACGACGTGGCGCGCTTCAAGCTGCTGGCCTTCGTGATCTCGGCCGCGCTCTCGGGCCTGGCCGGCTCGCTCAAGACCCTGGTGCTGGGCTTCGCCACGCTGTCGGACGTGCACTGGACCGCCTCGGGCCAGGTGATCCTGATGACGCTGGTGGGCGGCCTGGGCACGCTGTCCGGCCCGCTGGTCGGCTCGGCGGTGGTGGTGCTGCTCGAAAACAAGATCGGCGAGTTCGGCAACCTGCTCGCCAGCCTGACGTCCATCGAATGGTTCGGCACGCTGGGCGAGTCGGTCACCATGGTCACAGGCCTGATCTTCGTGATCTGCGTGCTGGCCTTCCGGCGGGGGATCATGGGCGAGATCATCGCCTTGGTGACGCGCAAGCGTTAGCTCGCAGAAAGTGCCACGGCGCGAGTTGGGAATGCGCCTGGGCAATTCATTGTCCTTCGTCACGAGCTTGGCGTTGGGCTGAATCGCCAATGCAATTGCCCTTCGGGAGAGCGGCACGCAGTTCTCGCGCACGCGCCAACCTTTCGGTGGGCGCAACCTTGGCGGGCAGAAGCGCAGCCTCCAGGCACACAATTGCTTCACTGTTCATGCTGCGGCGATGCGCCTCTGCAGAGAGCTTCACGCGGTCATGCACGGCATCTGCGAACAAGAGCATCATCAATCAATGACAACTACCATGATGTGGCACCCCGCCCAACGCTACCCCGACCCCGCCGTCGAGACCCTCGACCCGCGTTTCGCCAAGTACCGCCTGACGAGCGCCGCCGTCGAGCGCCTTGCCACCGGCTTCCGCTGGGCCGAGGGCCCGGTGTGGTTCGGCGACGGCCGCTACCTGCTGTGGAGCGACATTCCCAACAACCGCGTGCTGCGCTGGGACGAGGAGACCGGCGCCGTCAGCCACTTTCGCAAGCCATCGAACTTCGCCAACGGCCACACCCGCGACCGGCAGGGCCGCCTGCTCAGCTGCGAGCACGGCACCCGGCGCGTGACGCGCACCGAATACGACGGCAGCATCACCGTGATCCTCGATAGTTTCGAGGGCAGGCGCCTCAACTCGCCCAACGACATCGTCGTCAAGTCGGATGGCTCGATCTGGTTCACCGATCCTCCTTTCGGCATCCTCGGCCATTACGAAGGCCATGCGGCCGAGCCGGAGCTGCCGACCAACGTCTATCGCGTCGATGGGCAGACAGGCAAGGCCACCGTGGTCTGCGATGACATCGAGCGCCCCAACGGCCTGTGCTTCTCGCCCGACGAAAGCCTGCTCTACGTGGTCGAGTCGGGCAGCACGCCGCGCCGCATCCGCGTGTTCGACCTGAGCGAGGACGGGCAGGGCCTGAAGAACGGCCGCGTGTTCGTCGAGGCCGATCCGCAAGGCGCGCCCGACGGCTTCCGTTGCGACGTCGATGGCAACCTGTGGGCCGGCTGGGGCACCGGCGAGGGCCGCGATGGGGTGATGGTGTTCGCGCCGGACGCCACGCCCATCGGCCGCATCGCGCTGCCGGAGCGCTGCGCCAATGTCTGCTTCGGCGGTGCTGCGCGCAACCGGCTCTTCATGGCGGCGAGCCAGTCGCTCTACGCGATCTACGTCAACACGCAGGGCGTGCGCGGCGGCTGAAGCGCTCAGGGAGCGAAGCGCCGAGACAGCGCATCCGGCAGGCCGATCGCCGGCTTCGGCGCGGGCCGCCTGAAGGTGCCGGCGCTGGCCTTGCGCACACGCAGCGTCGCCAGCGCCTCGGCCTGCTTCACCGCGGCGGCCATCTGGTCTACCACGGGCACGGGGATGCGGTCCTTGACCTTGTCGGCCAGGCCGGCCAGCGGCGCCCCGGCAAGGATCACCACGTCGGCGTCGTCCTCGTCGACAGCGCGGTTCGCCAGGTCGACCAGCAGTTGTTCTTTCTCGTCCTGCACATCGGCGATGGAGGCGAAGCGGCCCTCGAGCATGCGGATGCCCGCCAGGCGGCCCATGAGCCCGTGCGATTCCACGCACTCCTCGTACCAGGGACCGAGCGCCTGCGCAAAGGTCACGATGGCAAAGCGCTTGCCGAGCATGCAGGCGGTCAGCATCGCGGCCTCGGCCATGCCGACCACCGGGATGTCGAAGAGCTCGCGCGCGCCGAAGAGGCCGGGGTCCCCGAATGCGGCGATGACGGCCGCGTCGAAGCCCTCGTGGTGCTCGGCCAGCATCTCCAGCGCGACTGCACCGCCGATCTGCGCCTCCGCGCGGGTCGCGATGTAGGGGAAGCCGCGCGGGGCGGTGAGCGCGACCAGTTCCGTGCCGGCGGCCGCGGCGGGCCGGGCGGCACTCATCAGCCGGTCCGTGATGCCCTGGCTGGTGTTCGGGTTGAGGACGAGGATGCGCATCGGATGTTCCTTTGAATCGGGGATGACTATGCCGTCGTGTTGCCGGCCCGGGCCAGCACCGCTTCGACGGCGCGGGCCGCGTCGAGCAGTTGCCGGTCCCGTCCGCGTGCCGCGATCAGCTGCAGGCCCACCGGCAGGCCATCGCGCCCGCTGCCGCAGGGAATGGAGATGGCGGCCGCCATCGCGTGGTTCACGAAAGGCGTGAAGACCGCGTGCGCACGCGGCTCGACCGGCCGGCCGCCGATGTGCGTGGGC
>NZ_LMTS01000132.1:41658-50342 GCF_001541225.1 Variovorax sp. WDL1
GTCGTGGCGCCAGGCGACGCAAGGCGCGGTCGGGCAGATCAGCAGGTCATGGTGCGCCAGGAAGCCCGCGAGCGTCGATGCGATGGCAGCGCCCGCGGCGCGCGCACGCGCCACGTCGGCGCCGGACCACTGCAGTCCGCGTTCGATCTGGCGCGCCACATCGGGATCGAAGGCGCAAGCGTCGCGCCGCCAGGCCTCGCCGAACAGGTGGGCGAGCCCGGTGTGCTGCAGCGGCATCAAGGCGGCCTCGTCCGCGTCTTCGGGCCAGGCCGGGTCGGCATCTGCGATGTCGAAGCCGGCCGTGCGCAGCGCCCCGATCGCTCTGGCGATGCATGCCGTCACGTCCTCGTCCACCGGCACGTCCAGGCCCAGGCGCGGGCTGAAGGCGATGCGAAGCTGGGTCGCGGCGCGAAGCGGGGCCGGGTCGGGCAGCAGGCTCGACGCCGGGTCGCGCGGGTCGGGGCCGGCCATCGCCTCGAACATCAGCGCGGCATCGGCGACGGTGCGCGCGATGGGCGCGATCGCCTGGAGCCCGATGAAGGCATGCGGGAAACCGAAGGGATCGGGGATGGCGCCGAAGGAGGGCTTGAAGCCCACCACGCCCACGTGCGCGGGCGGTCGCCGGCTCGAGCCGCCGCCGTCGGTGCCCAGCGCGAGCGGCGCCAGCCGCGCGGCCACCGCGACCGCGCATCCGCCCGACGAGCCGCCCGGCGTGAGCGCCGGGTCCATCGGGTGGCGCGTGAGGCCGTAGACCTTGTTGGTGGTCAGCCCCTTGCACGCGAACTCCGAGCTGTTGCCCATGCCGATGACCAGCGCACCCGCGGCCCGCAGGCGCTCCACCGCCAGTGCATCGCGCGGCGCGACGAAGTCCTGGAACAGCAGCGAGCCCTGCGTCACGCGTTGCCCCCGGACCCAGATCACGTCCTTCACCACCACCGGCACGCCGGCCAGCGGCATCGGCTCGCGGCGGGCGACGCGCGCGCGCAGGGCCTCGATCTCGGCGTCGAGCGAGGCGGGGACGCCGCCCACCACCGCGTTGAGCAGGTCATTGCGCGAGTCGATGTTGCGCCGGAAGGCCGCCACGACCTCGCCAGGGTCCAGCGTTCCTTGCTGCACGCGCTGCGCGATCTGCGAGGCGTCGAGCTCAAGCATGCGGAGGCGCCTTCGCGAGCCGGGCGAGCGCGTCTGGCAGGTTGCCCACGTAGCCGCCGGCCGCTGCATCGCCGGGCTTCGGGCGAGCCATTTCCGGCTTGCCGCAGGGCAGGAACTCGCCATGGCCCGAGGGCGCGCAGGGCTTGCTCTCGTCCCACACGCGCTCGCCGCGCACCAGTGTTGTCACGGGCCAGCCGGTGACCTGCATGCCCTCGTACGGCGTGTAGTCCACGTCGTGGTGCAGCAGGCTGTTCTCGATGGTGACTTCCTTGTTCGGGTCCCAGATCGCGATGTCGGCGTCCGAGCCGATCGCGATCGTGCCCTTGCGCGGATGCAGGCCGTACAGGCGCGCCGGGTTGGTCGCCGTCAGGCTCACGAACTGGTTGAGCGTGATGCGCCCCGTGCGCACGCCTTCGGAAAAAAGCAGCGGCAGGCGCGTCTCCAGGCCCGGAATGCCGTTGGGAATGTGGCGGAAGGCCACCTCCTTGCCGCCGGGCTTCTTGCCCTGCGGATCGTCGAAGCGAAACGGCGCATGGTCGGAGGAGACGATGGTGAAGAGCCCGTCCGACAGGCCCTCCCACACGACGCGCTGGTTCGCCCGGTCGCGCGGCGGCGGGCTGCAGACGCACTTCGCGCCCTCGTAGCCGCCGCCCAGGTCGTCCGCGCTGAGGAACAGGTACTGCGGGCAGGTCTCGGCATAGAGGCGCATGCCCCGCCCACGGGCCCAGCGGATCTGCTCGATGGCCTCGCGGCCGGACACGTGCACGATGAGGATCGGCACGTCGACCAGTTCCGACAGTGTGATGGCGCGGTGCGTCGCCTCGCGCTCGATGGCCATCGGCCGCGAGGCGGCGTGGTAGAGCGGCGCGGTGTGCCCGGCTTCCTCCAGCGTCTCGGTGAGCCAGGCGATGCAGTCGGCGTTCTCGGCATGGATCATCGCCAGCGCACCGTGCCGGCGCGCCACCGCGAGCAGGCGCAGGATCTGGCGGTCGTCCAGCTTCATGTCGTCGTAGGTCATGTAGATCTTGAACGAGGTGTAGCCCTCGGCGATCAGGGCCGGCAGCTCCTCGCGCAGCACCTGCTCCGTGGGGTCGGTCACGATCATGTGGAAGGCGTAGTCCACCACCGCCTTGCGGCCGGCGCGCCGGTGGTAGTCCTCGACCGCGGCGCGCAGAGACTGGCCCTTGATCTGCGCGGCGAAGGGGATCACCGTGGTGGTGCCGCCGCAGGCGGCCGAGCGCGTGCCGCTGGCGAAGTCGTCGGCCATCCGCAAGCCCTCGTCCATCGGCTGGTCGAGGTGGCAGTGGGCATCGACGCCGCCGGGCAGCACCAGCATGCCCCGGGCATCGATCTCGTCGCCGCCGCGCGCGAGCTCCTGCCCAAGGGCGACCACCCGGCCGTCGCGGATGCCGATGTCGGCCTGCATGGTTTCCGACGCGGTGGCGACCAGGCCGTTGCGAATGACGGTGTCGAAGCTTTGCACTTGCGTTTCCTTGGGTTGGGAGCGGGCCTCAGTGACCGGCGTCCTTGAGGTCGATGCGGGACGTTTCGCGCGCCGCGAAGGCGGCCACTGCAATCAGCGCGCAGACGACTGCGAGGTAGATGGCCACCGGCGTGGTCGAGTTGAAGCGTGCGATCAGCGCGGTGGCGATGATCGGCGCCAGCGCGCCGCCGAAGACCCCCGCGAACTGGAAGCCCAGCGAGGCGCCCGTCACCCGCACGCGGGTCGCGAACAGCTCCGGCAGGAAGGAGGCGAGCGGCGAGAACATGAAGGACACCAGCACCATGCCCACGAACGAGGCCGTCATGATCATGGCCGGGTCGCGCGTCTGCACCATCTGCATGAACGCGAAGGCCCAGAGCGCGCCGCCGATGCCGCCGATCATGAGCACCGGCCGGCGGCCGATGCGGTCGGACAGCCAGCCGGCCACCGGGATGAAGATCATCTGCGCCACCGCGCCCAGCAGCACCGCGTTGAGCGCGATCGACTTGGGCAGGCCCAGCTGCGTCGGCACGAAGTACAGCAGGAACAGCGTGAACACGTAGAAGGCGATGTCGCCGCCCAGCCGCGCGAAGAAGGCGATGGCGAGCTGCGGCTTGTAGTGGCGCAGCACCTCCTTGATCGGCGCGTGCTCTTCATGCCCCTTGGCCTCCTTCTCGAACACCTTCGACTCCGCCACGTTCATGCGGATGTACAGGCCCACGCCCACGAGGATGGCGCTCATCAGGAAGGGAATGCGCCAGCCCCACGACAGGAAGGCCTCTTCGGACACCTGCCAGGTGACGAGCGCGAAGGCGCCGTTGGCGAGCAGCAGCCCGATGGGCGCGGCGATCTGCACCACGGCGCCGAGCAGGCCGCGCCGCTTGCCCTCGGGGTCGAGCTCGTTGACCATGATCGCCGCGCCGCCCCATTCGCCGCCCAGCGCCAGGCCCTGGATGATGCGCAGCACCACCAGCAGGATGGGCGCCCACATGCCAATCTGGCCGAAGGTCGGCAGGCAGCCGATCAGGAAGGTGGCCAGGCCCATCATCAGCAGCGTGATGAAGAGGATGGACTTGCGGCCCAGCTTGTCGCCGAAGTGCCCGAACACCGCCGCGCCCAGCGGCCGCGCGACGAAGGCCACGCCATAGCTGGCGAAGGAGAGCAGTGTTGCCACCAGGGGCTCGCTCTGCGGGAAGAACAGCTTCGGGAAGACCAGGGCCGCGGCCGAGCCGTAGATGAAGTGGTCGTAGAACTCCAGCGTCGTCCCGGCGAGGCTGGCGGCCGCCACGCGCTTGGTGGATGAGGGGCTGGCTTCGCGTTCGGCCGTCCCGCCGATGGGCATGGTTGCGTGCATTCGCTTGTCTCCGTGGGTGATGGATGTGAGGGACTGGATGGTGGCGTTGGGCGAAAGATAGGCGATATCCGATGTGCAATCAAGAATAAATTTGTACATCGCCACAAACATTTATGTTCTTCGGCTTGATCTAATGGATAACCCGTATCTCTGACGTTGTTCGCCGGGGATTTCGCGAAGAACCGTGTCCCGAAAGCGGAGAATTGGCCGCATAACCGCCATACAATCCATCGAGATCTGATGTTCAAGAAGGAAACGAGACAATGGCCAAGACGAGCAGCACGGACGTTGACGCCCCCGGTGGCCCTTCGGTGGAGGAGATCAGCGAGCGGATCCTCCAGGCCATCTGGGAGCACCGGTTGCCGCCCGGGACCAAGCTGGTCGAGGAGAAGCTGTCCGAGGTCTTCGGCGTGAGCCGCACCAAGATCCGGCTGGCGCTCGGCAGGTTGTCGCACGACAGCATCCTCACCGTCGAGCCCAATCGCGGCACCTTCGTGGCCAGTCCGTCGGTCGAGCAGGCGCGCCAGGTGTTCAATGCGCGACGCGTCCTGGAGCCCGCGCTGCTGCGCGACCTGGCCGGCCACGTGCGGCGCGAGCAGCTCGCGCGCCTGCGCAAGAACATCGCACTGGAAGGCGAGGCACGCGAGCGCAACGACCGGCGCGCGACCATCCGGCTCTCGGGCCAGTTCCACCTGCTGATCGCCGAACTCGGCCAGAACCCGTACCTGCACAAGTGCATCCGCGAACTGTGCTCGCTGACCTGCCTGGTGATCGCGCTCTATGACGCGCCCGGAACGCCTGCCTGCCCGCACCACGAGCACGACGCCATCGTCGACGCGCTGGAGCAGGGCGATGCCGAGCGCGCCTGCATGCTGATGATCGAGCACCTCACGCACGTCGAGAACACGCTGCGCCTGGAGATGCCGGGGGACGAGGAAATCGACTTCCGCGCCGTGTTCGCCTGAGCGGCGCTGCGGCCCAGGTGAGGCTCAGGCCAGCCTCAGGCCCGGCGCAGCAACTTGCGCAGCGCGGTCTTGAGCGGGCTCGCTCCGAAGATCAGCTGCGAGTACGAGACGAAGAGCGCGCGGGGCAGCAGCACGCTGCCGTAGTAGTAGATGCGGTACTGCCGCGGCCCCTGGCGCGTGTCGGGGTGGCGCAGCGCGCGCCGCAGCAGGCCGAGGTCCTTGCCTTCCCCCGAGAGCCAGCGCTCGAGGAAGCTGAGCCAGAGATAGCCGCCCTGGTCGTCCAGCGGCCGCCACAGCGCGGAGGCGCCGGGCTGGTGCCGTTCGAGCTGCGCGCGCAGCCACAGGTCGAAGCGCGCGGCCCGCTGCCGCAGCGCCTTGATCTGCGCCACGGAAACCATCGAGCCCTTGGTCGCGGAGGCGCCGTGCACGCGGTAGCGCGTCAGCGGCTCGGCAATCCAGGCGCAGGGGCTGAGCAGCGCCGCGGCAGTGCACAGCTGGAGGTCCTGGTACATCATCCGGTCGGCATCCAGTGGGCCGATGGCCTCCAGGACCTCGCGCCGGAAGGCCAGGCCCGAGGTCAGCGAGAGCACGAGGCAGGAAGCCGCCTTCAGGGTCTCGGCGGCCAGCCAACCCTCCGGAGCACGGCCGCCGGGATAGTAGGGCGCCAGGCCCAGGTGGGGCTGGCCCTCCGAGAAGCGCTGCATGGCGTTGTGCGTCCATCCGGGAAGGTGCCCGTCTACCCGCCGGCGCAGCGCATCCAGCACCTTCTCGATGCGTTGCGGCGCGATGGCGTCGTCCGCGTCGAGCAGCAGCACCACGTCGCCGGTGCAGGCGGCGAGAGCGGCATTGGTGGCTGCGCAAATGCCGCCGTTGGGTTGGTGGATGGGCTGGACCTGCGCGAAGCGCGCGGCGTAGCCGTCCAGGATCTGCGCGCTGTCGTCGGTCGAGCCGTCGTTCACCACCACGATCTGATGTGCCGGCACGGTCTGGCCGAGGCAGCTGTCGAGGCATTCGGGCAGGAAGCGGCCGTAGTTGAAACAGATGATCGCGACGCTGACCTTCGGCGCGGCCGGCAGCTCGGCCAGGGCCATGGGCTCGATCGCGAACGGTGCCTCGAACGGGATCTTCTCGAATTTCACGACAGCGACCTCAAAGGCCACGAGGGGCGGCGTCCCGGATTGTGCCTGCGGATTGCGCATAGGTCGAAGTGTTACAGCTCCCGGTGCGCGCGGTACTCGTCGGCCATGGCCGTCAGCGGGATGTCGCGCTCTGCTGATGCCAGAATGTGGCGCGCTGCAGCGCTGTCCGGAGAATCCCATGTCTCTTCTGGTCGTCGGCCTCGTCCTGTTTCTTGGCATTCACTCGGTGTCGATCGTTGCGCCGGCCTGGCGCGACATGCAGGTGGAACGCCGTGGCGAAATGGTCTGGAAGGGCATCTACTCCCTGGTTTCGCTGGGCGCGCTGATCCTCGTCATCCATGGCTACGGCCTCGCGCGCCAGGCGCCGTTGGTGATCTATGCGCCGCCGCTCGCGCTGCGACACGTCGCGCTGCTGTTGATGCTGCCGGTGTTTCCCCTGTTGTTCGCGGCCTATGTGCCTGGGCGCATACAGCGTGCGGCCAAGCATCCCATGCTGCTCGCCGTCATGCTCTGGGCAGCGGCGCACCTGCTGGCCAACGGCTCGTTGGCCGACGTACTCTTGTTCGGCTCCTTCTTCATCTGGGCCCTGGCCGACCGGATTTCCGCCGGACGTCGTGCCGTGCCGCGTCGTGTGCCCGGAGCTCCGCCGAGCATGCTCAATGACGTTGTTGCGCTCGCGGGAGGCCTGGTGGTCTACGCCGGCCTCCTGTTCCGGGCGCACGCGTGGCTCACCGGGGTGCCGCTTCTGGGCTAGCTCTGTTGACGCCGCGCTACATCCGCAACGGCTGCGCGTATCCCGTCATCTCCAGGTACCCGCGCCCGATGCGGCGGCCGCTGCCGTCCAGCAGATCGCTCACGCCCTCCCAGTAGACGGCGCCGGTCGAGCCGCGGCTGTCGAGCTCCTGGTCGTCGAGCAGGGACTGCACGGTGAAGGCGCCCGCGGGCGTCTCGATGCGCCAGCGCAGCGGATAGGTAGCCCGGGTGCGCGGGCTGGTCCAGGGGCTCGCGCCTTCGAATCGGACTTCATCGGTGCCGAACACGCGCAGCTGGCCATCGGCACTGCGCAGCGAGCCGCCGAACCACAGGGCCGAGCCGTCGCGCCGGCGGATGCGGAACGCCATCAACGCGCCGCCGTCGTCGAGGTTCATGCCGACCCAGTCCCAGCCGGCCGCATCGGGATGCAGGTAGGCGTCGCTCCACTCGTGGTCCAGCCAGGCGCGGCCCTGCACATCGAAGCCCCGGCCCTGGATGCTGAGGCGGCCCTGCGTCGCGAGCTGGGGTTCGCTGTAGTAGTAGCTGGCCTGCTCGGCCTCCGGCCCTTTGCGCGACAGTCCGTCCTTGCCTTGCAGCAGCACCGGGCGGGTCGGCGTGAAACGCAGGTCGATTGCGAAGCCCTCGGCCGGCAGGCGGCCCGTGTAGCCGCCGGCCTCGCGCCTGAGCGTCCAGTTGCGCAGGCGGATGTCGGTATCTCCCTCGGCAGCAGACGCGATGCCGAAGCCCGCGCGCGCGATGCGCTGGTCATGCCACAGCCTGCGCGCCTCGAGGTCGGTGATGGCTGCATGCGCGAAGATCATCTGCCGTGCCGCGAAGGCCGAGCGCATCTGCTGCGTGGCGTCCACGCGCGAGCGGAAGAAGGTGAGCTGGAAGCCGAACTCGCGCGTGCCGGAGCGGGCGTGCCCGGTGATGTACCACCACTCCGTGCGCAACTCCGGATGGCTGCCGAAGTCGCGCGGGAACTGCATCGTGCGCGCGGGCAGCGCCCAGGCAGCCGGCATGGCCAGGGCAGTCATGGCGAGCAGGCCGCGCCGGGACAGGCCGTGCAGTCTCACTGGAGTCCCTTCGCCGGCGGCTGCGGTGCCATGAGTCTTCGGAGCGGCCGTGCGGCTCATGGAGTTCAGCCCGCGAGCGCGGCCTGCAGGCGCTGCTCGGCCGGGCCGCAGTCGCCGAAGTTCTGCGCCACCCAGCCGAGGTCGTGGTAGCTGGGCAGGTAGCGCTCGCCCGCATCGCACAGCAGCGAGAGGATGGAGCCCTGCCGCCCGGCCGCGCGCATCTCGCCGGCCAGCGCCACCATGCCGATGAAGTTGGTGCCCGTCGAAGGCCCCACCTTGCGGCCCAGCAGGCGGGAGAGCACGCGCATCGCGGCCACCGACTCCACATTCGGCACCTCGATCATGCGGTCCACCAGCGATGGGATGAAGCTGGGCTCCACCCGCGGCCGGCCGATGCCTTCGATGCGCGAACCCTGCGCCGTCAGGGCCGCGTCGCCGCTGCGGTGGTAGGCCGAGAACACCGAGCCTTCGGGGTCGGCCACGCAGACCTGCGTGCCGTGGCAGCGGAAGCGCACATAGCGCCCGATGGTGGCGCTGGTGCCGCCGGTGCCTGCTCCCACCACGATCCAGGCTGGCACCGCATGCCGCTCGTGCGCCATCTGCTGGAACATGCTCTCGGCGATGTTGTTGTTGCCGCGCCAGTCGGTGGCGCGCTCGGCGTAGGTGAACTGGTCCATGTAGTGGCCGCCCTCGCGCTGCGCCAGCGCGCGCGCCTCGTCGTACACCTGCGCCGCGTGGTCGACGAAGTGGCAGCGGCCGCCG
>NZ_LMTS01000132.1:50381-51955 GCF_001541225.1 Variovorax sp. WDL1
CGCGATCTTCTCCGGCGAAGTGCTCCTTGGCATCACCGCGATGAAGGGCAGGCCCAGCAGGCGCGCGAAGTAGGCCTCGCTCACCGCGGTCGAGCCGCTCGACGCCTCGACGATGGTCGTGCCTTCGCCGATCCAGCCGTTGCACAGCGCGTAGAGGAAGAGCGAGCGTGCCAGCCGGTGCTTGAGGCTGCCGGTCGGGTGCGTCGATTCGTCCTTGAGGTAGAGGTCGATGCCGTGCGCGGCGAAGCCCGGCAGCGGCAGCGGGATCAGGTGCGTGTCGGCGCTGCGCTGGTAGTCGGCCTCGATGCGGCGGATCGCGCCGGCCAGCCAGCCGGCGCAGGCGGAAGAGGATGCGTTCATGGCCGGCATTGTCACCAGTCTTCCTTGACCGCCAGCACCGCGTCGCGCGAGGCCGCCGCGCGCCCGGCGAGCCACGCGGTGACGGTGCCTGCCGCCATCACGGCGGCGCACAGCGCGGCCAGACGGCCCCAGGGCAGCAGCAGGTCCATGGTCCAGTGGAAGCTCTGCGGGTTGACCACATGCACCAGCACCACCGCGACCGCGAGCCCGAGTCCCAGGCCCGCGGCGGCGCCGATGGCCGTCCAGGCGGCGCCTTCGCCGGCCACCACCGCCAGCACCTGCGCGCGCGTGAAGCCCAGGTGCGCGAGCAGCCCGAACTCCTTGCGCCGCGCCAGCACCTGCGCGCTGAAGCTGGCCGCGATGCCGAACAGCCCGATCCCGATCGCCACCGCCTGCAGCCAGTAGGTGACGGCGAAGCTGCGGTCGAAGATGCGCAGCGAGGTCGCGCGCAGCTGACCGACGGAGGCGATCTCGACGGGCTCGCCCGCGCCGAGCTCGCGCGCCGCCAGCGCGCGCACGGCCTGCTGGACCTGCGCCTCGTTCGCGCCCGGCGCCAGCCACAGCGCGACATCGCTCACGCTGCGGTCGCCGGTGAGGCGCTCGAAGTCGCGCGCGTCCATCGTGATGGCACCGAACTGCCGCACATAGTCGCGCCACACGCCGGCCACGAAGAAGCGCACACCGCCGCCGAACGCGCGCTCCAGCGGCTCGAAGCGCGTGCCGGGCCTGGCGCCGTAGAGCTCGACCATCGCCTCGCTCACGTAGACGCCGATCGCATCCGCGGGCACCGGCTGCGCCGCGCCCACCAGTGGCAGCGAGCGCGACGCGTCTTCATCGAGGCTGCGCGATATCAGCGTGACCGAGGGCCGCGTCGGATCGAGGAGCAGCGCGCGTGTGCGCAGCGTGCCGCTGCGCGCCACGCCCGGCAGCGCCGACAGCGCCTGCACGATGGCCGGCGTGAAGGCGGCCTGCTCGCCGCCGACCGAGCCGCCACCGCCGCCGCTCGCGCTGCGCACATAGAGATCGGCCGGCAGCACCACGTCGAGCCACTGCGTCACCGACTCGCGAAAGCTTGCCACCATTACCGTCAGCGCGACCGCCAGGCTGAGGCTCGCGACCACGCCGCTGACCGCCACCGCAGCGGTGGCGCGCATGCGCCGCGCGCGCTCGATCGCCAGCATCGGCAGCACGCGCCGGGCGAAGACTGGCGCCAG
>NZ_LMTS01000132.1:51989-53541 GCF_001541225.1 Variovorax sp. WDL1
CGGTCGTAGAGCAGCGCGATCAGCCAGGGCAGGGCCGCGATGCCGCCCACCAGCAGGAAGCCCACCGAGAGGTACGCCGCGATCGGGATGCCGAAGACCGCTGGCGCCGTGGCCAGCGCGATGCCCGCGGCGACCAGCAGCAGCGCCAGCTTGTGCGCGCCGCCTTGCGCCTGCGCCGCGCCCAGGCCCTTGAGCGTCTGCGCCTCGGGCAGCGCCTGCGCCGCGCGCGCGGGCCACCAGCCGCCGACCGCCGCGGCCAGCAGGCCCAGGCCGCCGTAGAGCAGGGCCGGCCCCCAGCGCCAGCGCAGCGTCGGCGCCACGCCCTCGAAGTAGCCGCCGCCGAGGTCGCCGCCCAGCACCCGCAGGCCGAAGGCGGCGAGCGCGGTGCCGAGTGCAAGACCTGCGATGCTGCCGATCAGGCCCAGCGCCAGCGACTCGGCCAGCACCAGCCGCAGCCGCTCGCGCGGCGTGAGCCCGAGCACACCCAGCAGCGCGAACTGCTGCGCGCGCTTGGCCACGCTCAAGGCCAGCACGGAGAACACCAGGAAGGCGCCGGTGAACAGCGCCACCAGCGCCAGTACCGTGAGATTGACACGGTAGGCCCGCGAGAGATTGCTCACGCGCTCGGCCGCGTCGCCGGGCTCGGCGATCTGGAGGTTCGCGGGCCAGCCCGGCGATTCGCGCAGCGCGCGCATGAAGGCCGCGCGGTCGGCGCCGGGCGCGAGCCGCAGGTCGATGCGGGTGAGCTGCCCGGCGCGGCCGAACAGGTCCTGGGCCGCGCCGATGTCCATCACCGCCAGCGCGGCGCCCCCGGCCGCGACTTCACCTGCAATGCGCAGCTCGCGCGTCCGGGTACCGATGCGCAGCGTCAATCGGGTCGCGCTTTCGCCGATCGCGTTGCGTGCAGCCGCGTTGAGGAACACCGTGTCCGGCGCGAGCAGGGCGAAGCGGTCGGCGCCGTCCGCCGGCCGCGGCATCAGCGCGGGTGCGATCGTGGGCAGCACCAGCGCATCGACGCCGAGCACCCGCAGCGGCACCCGGCGGGCGTCGCCGGCCAGCGCAAGGGCCTGCGTTTCCAGCACCGGGCTGGCGAGTTGGACCTGCGGCATCTGTCCGACACGGCCGAACAGCGACTCGTCGAAGCTGCCCTGCGCGGCGCGCAGCTCGAGGTCGGGCTGGCCGTTGACCGAGCGCACCGCGCTGGAGAACTCGTCCAGCGCCGAGGCGTTGATCAGGTGCACCGAGAAGGCCAGCGCCACGCCGAGCATGACCGCCAGCACGGCAGCGGCGCTGCGCCAGGGGTGGTGGCGGAGTTCCTGCCAGGAGAAGGTGCGGAGGAGGGCGCGCATCTGCCCGTCATTGTGCGTGACGGGTTCGGGCCACTGTAAAGCTTGCAAATTGTCGCGAAGTACACTGCCCCTCATGGCGCGACAGCAACATCGCGAGCCTCGAACCAACCCGCTTGCCGTACTTGCGCGCCTTGCCCTCCCTCCAAACTCCACGCTGGTACGCTGGCGGCTTCGCAGCCGAGCCGGCGGTACTGGCTGTTCTG
>NZ_LMTS01000132.1:53573-59740 GCF_001541225.1 Variovorax sp. WDL1
TCGCGCTGGGCTGGCTGTTCGACTTGGGCCTGCGCGATGCCTCCAAGATGGCGCTTGTGTTCCTGTCCGGCGCATGGCTGCTGATGTTCCTGCCACTGCCGGCGCGCCCCCGCGCCGTGGCCGAGGACCTGTGGCGCCTGAGCTTCGCGCTCGACCTGATGCTGCGCGCCTCCTTGATGGGCCTGTACCGGACCCAACCCGACTCGGCCCTGGTGCTGGAGGCGATCGGCAATACCTCCGAAGTGGAGGCGTGGGAATTCATGCACCACAACGCCGCGCGATTGGGCCTCTACGTCCTGCTCGGCCTCGGCTTCGCCGCCGTCGCGCTGGAGTCGCGGCGCCGGCGCAGATGCATCGGCTCGCACGCGCCGCGGCGCTGGCGGCTTGCCATGCTCATGCTGCTGTTCGCCGCGCTGCACGTCAATTCCACGCTGCGTGCCTCGAACCCTTTCGCGTCGTGGTGGACCCAGGCCACGGGCTATAAGGACTACCAGGCCCATATCGGGCTGCTCGCGGCCATACGCGAGGCCTCGGCAAAGCGGGTGGAGCCGCTCGATGTCCGGTACGACGGACCCGCGCGCAACACCCTGGCCTTCGTGATCGGCGAGAGCGTCAACCGCAACGACTGGAGCCTCTACGGCTACGGCCGGACCACCTCGCCCCTGCTGCAGCGCAGGGCCGGGGAACTGGTGGTCTTCCGTGACGTGCTGGCCGCGTATCCCGCCACCGTCGGCGCTGTCCAGATGATGCTGACCTGCAAGGACCGCCACAGCCTTCCGGGCGCCGAGCCCCTGTGCCCCAGCGTCACGATGCTCGCGAAGGCTGCGGGCTACAAGACCTTCTGGATCTCCAACCAGCACGACCGCTACATCAACAAGCGTTTCGCCCAGGAGGCCGATGTACGGCAGCTCGTGAACACGGGCGGCCGGCGCGGCGACCGCAGCCTGGACGAGCGGCTGGGCCCAGCCTGGCAGGCCGCGCTGGACGATCCGGCGCCGCGCAAGCTGATCATCGTGCACCTGCTGGGCGCCCACCCGAACTATGCGGACCGCCGGCCCGATGCGTTTGCACGGTTCAATGGCATCGGCGACTCGGTGTCGCGGCGCCTGCGGCAGGAAGGACGGATGCCCTGGATCGTCGCCCAGCGAGATGAATACGACAACGCGCTGCTGTACCACGACCATGTGGTCGCAGGGCTGCTCGAGAAGTTCGTACGCGTCCCTGGCGAAGGACCGCGCAACTTTCTCTACACCTCCGACCACGGCCAGGAAGTGGGACACACGCGCAACTACGCCGGGCATACGGACGAGCTGCCGGGCTATGAGGTCCCGATGCTGCTCTGGACCTCCACGCCGATGGAACGCGCCGAGCGCGACGAGCTCGCCGCGCGTCCCTACCAGAATGACCTGCTCGAGTGGACGCTGCTGGACCTGCTCGGCATCTCCATCAAGGGCGGCGAGCCCTGGCACTCGGTGGTGGGGCCGGCCTTCCGCGAGTCGCCGCGTGGACTGGGCTGGGGCGGGTAGCGTTGCCGGGCTGCTCGATGCAAGTCCGGGCCCGACGGGCCATGCGCATCGCAGGGAATCAGAGATCGAGGACGAGCTCCGGCGTCAGCGACCGCGAGACGCAAGTGCAGATCACCTTGCCTTCGGCCCGCTCGCGCGCGCTCAAGGCGTGGTCGCGATGATCGGGCGTGCCCTCCAAGACGGCGGTCATGCACATGCCGCATTCGCCGCGCCTGCAGTCGTGGAGCGGGTCCAAGCCGGCTTCGATCAGCGCGTCCAGGATGCTCTGGCTGGCGGCAACCTCCAGCGTGCGGCCGGAGGCGCGCAGCTCGAGGCGGATGGGGCGGTCGTTGCTGAGTGCAACGGCGCCGTTGAAGCTCTCGAAGTGCACCCTGTCGGATGGCCAGCCGTGCGCTGCCGCACGCTCCAGCACGCCGGCGATCAGCCCGCGCGGGCCGCAGACATACAGGTGGCGCGCCTCGCCCGGGTCCGCGAGGATGGCGTCCAGCGGCATGCCACGCGAAGGATCGCCGTCATCGCAGTACAGCGCGGCACCGGGCAGCGCAGCCGCTTCCTCGCGGTAGGCCATCCGCTGCGCGCTGCGCGCGGCGTAGTGCAGCTGCATCGGCTCGCCGCGCGCCGCCAGCGCGCGTGCCATGCAGAGGATGGGCGTGATGCCGATGCCGCCGGCAATCAGCAGGTGCTCGCGCGCGCCTTCGGCCAGGGGAAACTCGTTGGCCGGGCCCTCGGCCTCCAGCGTGTCGCCGACCGCGAGCGCATGCATGGTGGCCGAGCCACCGCTGCCGGCCGGCTCGCGCAGCACCGCGATCTCGTAGCGCTCGCGCTCTTCGGGCGCACCCACCAGCGAATACTCGCGCACCGTCGCATGCCCGCCGGGCAGCACGAGCTTGAACTTCAAGTGCGCGCCCGGCGCGAAGGCCGGCAGCGGGCCGCCTTCGGCCCTGCGCAGCTCGATGCGGCGGATGTCCTGGGCTGCGGGCTCGGCCCGCGTCACGGTGAGTTTCATGGTGCGTTCGCCAGGATGGGGTGAAGGCTGGCGGCAATGGCCAGCAGTTCGCGCTCGTGCTGCGGATGGCCGACCAGCTGTACGCCGATCGGCAGGCCCTGCGGCCCGTGCAGTCCGGGCACGTTGACACACGGCAGGCCGAGCAGGGTCCAGACGCGGCTGAACACCGGATCGCCGGTGGCCGCCAGGCCGGCCGGCGCCTCGCCCGGCGCGGCGGGCACCAGCAGGGCGTCGAGGCCCTGCATCAGCGCGCCGAGCGTGCGGCGGCCTTCGCCGGCCTGTGCCAGCGCCTGCCGGTAGTCGGCCTCGCTGCACTCCCGGCCGCTCTGCAGCAGGCCATGCAGGGCGGCACTGAGCTGTTGCGGATACAGCCGCCATTCGACGTCGAGCTGGCGCGCGGCCTCGTAGGCCATCACGGTCTTCTGCGCATTCAGCAGCCCCGCCGCGGCAGCGGGCAGGGCGACGTCGCGCAGGCCGGCGCCGGCCGCGCCTGCGAGCTTCATGGCCTGCTCGAAGGCGGCGACGCCGCCCGCATCGGCCGCCGGCCACTCGTGGGTGCGGCACACGCCGAAGCGCAGCGCCCGCAGCGCGGGCGGTTGCAGCAGCTCGAAGGGCGTGCCGGCCATCGCGCAGCGCATCAGCTCCAGGTCTTCCGCGCTGCGTGCGAGCCAGCCGAGCGTGTCCAGCGAGGGCGAGAAGGGCTTGATGCCCTCCAGGCTGGCGACGCCGAAGCCCGGCTTGAGTGCGAACACGCCGCAGTACGACGCGGGCCGGATCAGCGAGCCCGCCGTCTGCGTGCCGAAGGCGAGCGGCACCATGCCGTCGGCCACCGCGGCGGCGGAGCCGCTGGAGGAGCCGCCCGGCGTGTGCGCCGGGTTGCGCGGATTGGCGGTGGGGCCGGGCTGGAAGTAGGCGAACTCGGTGGTCACGGTCTTGCCCATCACGACCGCGCCGGCCGCGCGTGCCGCGGCGACGCAGTGCGCGTCCGCGGCGGGCCGGAAGCCCTCGTAGATCGGCGATCCGTAGCGGGTGGGCAGGTCCGCGGTGGCGATGATGTCCTTGACGCCCAGCGGCACCCCGCCGAGCAGGCCGGTGAGGCCGCGCGTATCGAGGGCGCGCGCGGCGGCCAGTGCGCCCTCGGCATCGAGATGCTGCCAGGCATGGATCTGCGGCTCGCGCTCGGCAATGCGTTCGAGCGCGGCGCGGGCCGCGGCCTCGGCGCTCAAATCGCCGCGCTCCAGGGCCTGCCGCAGCGCGACGGCCGTCATGTCGGTATACGCAGTGCTGCTCATGCCAGAACTCCCGAGTTGCGCAGTGCCGCGATGTCCTCGTCGCTTCGCCCGAGGATCTCGCGCAGCAGCGCCGCGCCGTGCTCGCCCACCATCGGCTCGCGCACGGCCTCGGCCGTGCCGCCGCTGGCGAAGCGCGCCGGCTGCGGCACCATGCCGATCTGTCCGAACACCGGGTGCTGCACGCGCGTCTCGAGCCCGCGCGCGCGCGCCTGCTCCGAAGCCATGGCCCGGCCGAGGTCGTGCACCGGGCCGGCCGGAATGTCGCGGGCCTGGCATCGCGCCACCGCCTCGTCGACGGTGAGCGTGGAAAACCACTCGGCGATCAGCACGCGCAGCTCGGCCTGGTGGGCACGGCGCGCGGCGCCCTGGGCAAAGCGCGGGTCCGCGGCCAGCTCGGGCCGGCCCATTGCCGCGCAAAGCTGCGCGAACAGGGCGTCGGTGGGCACGACGATGGTCAGGTGGCCGTCGCGCGCGGCGAAGCAGTCCACCGGCACCGTGACCGGGTGGCGGCTGCCCACGCGCTGCGGCGCGCTTCCCGTGGCCTGCAGCTGGGCCAGGCCCGTCATCTGCAGCGACATCATGGCGTCGAACATCGCCAGGTCGATGGTCTCGCCGGTGCCAGTGCGCGTGCGGGCCTGCAGGGCGGCCAGGACGGCCCAGGAGCCGAAGAGGCCGGTCCACAGGTCGCTGATCGATTCGCCGGTGGCGGTGGGCGGGCCGGCAGGATCGCCGGTCAGCGACATCAGTCCCGACATGCCCTGGATGATCAGGTCGTAGGCCGGCAGCCCCGTGGCGGGGCCCTGCTGGCCGAAGCCCGAGATGCTCAGGTAGACCAGCCTCGGGTTGACGGCGCGCAGCGTGTCGGCATCGACGTGCAGCCGCTTCGCCACGCCAGGGCGGAAGTTCTCCACCACCACGTCGGCCGTGGCCGCGAGCTCCGCCACGATGGCCTGCGCGCGTTCATCGCGCAGGTTCAGCGCCAGGCTCTTCTTGTTGCGGTTGATCAGCGAGAAGTAGACGCTGCGGCCTTCGAGGAAGGGGCCGAAGTGGCGCGCGTCATCTCCGGCGGGCGCCTCGATCTTGATCACTTCGGCGCCGAGGTCCGCGAGCAGCGCGGTGCAATACGGCCCCGAGAGCACGCGCGACAGGTCGATCACGCGCAGGCCGGTCAACAGTCCCATGGATGTGTCTCCTTTGGATTCAAAGCGAAGGCAATCGGAGGCCATGCCGGGCCGCGGTCTCGATCGCGATCGGATAGCCCGCATCGGCATGGCGCATCACGCCGGTGGCCGGATCGTTCCACAGCAGGATCTCGATGCGCCGTGCGGCGTCGGCCGAGCCATCGGCCACCACCGCCATGCCGGCATGGGTGGAGTAGCCGATGCCCACGCCGCCGCCGTTGTGCACGCTGACCCACGAGGCGCCGCAGGCCGAGCTCAGCAGCGCGTTGAGGATCGGCCAGTCGGCCACCGCGTCCGAACCATCCAGCATGCCCTCGGTCTCGCGGTTGGGGCTGGCGACCGAGCCCGAGTCCATGTGGTCGCGGCTGATGGCCACCGGCGCGGAGAGTTCGCCGCTGGCCACCATCTCGTTGATGGCGAGGCCCGCGCGATGCCGCTCGCCCAGGCCGAGCCAGCAGATGCGCGCAGGCAGGCCCTGGAAGCGCACATGCTCGCGCGCCAGCGACAGCCAGCGCTGCAGCGGCTTGTCGTCGGGGAAGAGCCGGGCCAGGCGCGCATCGGTCTTGTAGATGTCCTGCGGATCGCCCGAGAGCGCGACCCAGCGGAACGGCCCCTTGCCGCTGCAGAACAGCGGACGCACGTAGGCCACGACGAAGGAGGGGAAGTCGAATGCGCGCGCCACGCCGCCGTCGAAGGCGACCTGGCGGATGTTGTTGCCGTAGTCGAAGACCGGGATGCCCATGTCCTTGAAGGCCAGCATGGCTTCGACATGCGTCACGATCGAATCGCGCGCCGCCGCCTCCACCGCGGCCGGGTCGGCGGCGCGCTGTTCGTTCCATCGCTGCTCGCTCCAGCCCGCGGGCACGTAGCCGTTGCGCAGGTCGTGCGCCGCGGTCTGGTCGGTCACCACGTCGGGCCGCATGCCGCCTGCCTGCGCGCGGCGCACGAGCGCGGGCAGCACCTCGGCGGCATTGCCCAGCAGGCCGACCGAGAGGCCGATGCGGCGTTCCCTGGCGTCGGCGACGAGCGCGAGCGCCTCGTCCAGGTCGCGCGCCTGCCGGTCGAGGTAGCCGGTGCGCAGCCGCATGTCGATGCGGCTCTGCCGCGCCTCCACCACCAGCACCGCGGCCCCGGCCAGGCGCCCGGCCAGCGGCTGCGAGCC
>NZ_LMTS01000132.1:59766-71166 GCF_001541225.1 Variovorax sp. WDL1
CCATGCCGCCCAGGCCCGCGGTCAGCAGCCAGCGGCCGGCCAGCTCGCCGCCGAAGTGCTGGCGCGCGACTTCGCAGTAGGTCTCGTAGGTGCCCTGCACCGTGCCCTGGCTGCCGATGTAGAACCAGGAGCCGGCCGTCATCTGGCCGTACATCATCAGGCCCTGGCGCTCCAGTTCGTTGAAGTGCTGTGCGGTAGACCAGTGCGGCACCAGGTTGGCATTCGCGATCAGCACGCGCGGCGCGCCCGGGTGCGTGCGGAACACGCCCACCGGCTTGCCCGACTGCACCAGCAGCGTCTCGTCCGGCCGCAGCTGCTCGAGGCTGGCGACGATGCGCTCGTAGGCCTCCCAGTTGCGCGCCGCCTTGCCGATGCCGCCGTAGACCACCAGCTCCTCGGGCCGCTCGGCCACCTCGGCGTCGAGGTTGTTCATGAGCATGCGCAGGGCGCCCTCGATGCTCCAGTCGGCGGTGTTCAGGCGCGCACCGCGCGGCGCGCGCACCGGGTGGGGGCCTGCGGATGCCGGTCGGTTGTTCATGGCATGGCTTCCGAGGAATCGGCCAGCAGCACGCTCTTGCCGACCGTGCCGCGCGCCGCCAGGTCGCGAAGCGCCAGCGGGAGCTCCGCGAAGGGGTAGCTGCGCCCCGGCGCGATGCGGATCGCGCCGCGTGCATGCAGGTCCAGCAGCGCATCGACGGCGCGCTGCACCTGCGCAAGGCTCCAGTCGTGCGACCAGTAGACGCCCAGCGCCGAGAGGTTCTTCAGAAGCAGGCGGTTGGCGGGGATCTGCGGGATCTGCCCGCTGGAGAAGCCCACCAGCAGCAGACGGCCGTTGCGCGCGATGCAGCGCAGGCTCTGCAGGGTGGCCTCGCCGCCCACGGTGTCGACCACCACGTCGGCGCCGCCGTGCTCGCGCACGATGTCGCTCCAGGGGTCTTCCATGCTCACGACCTCGTCGGCACCGGCAGCGCGGCAAGCCTCGAACTTGGAGCGGTTGCCGACCAGTGCGATCGCGCGCGCGCCCGCTGCGCGCACCAGTTGCAGGCAGGCCAGGCCCACACCGCCGGCCGCGGCGTGCACCAGCACCGTCTCGCCCGGCTGCAGCCGCGCACGCTCGTGCAGCGCGATCCACGCCGTGGGCCACACCACCGGCAGCGTCGCGGCCGCGGCATCGTCCAGGCCCTCGGGCAGGCGGATCGCCATCATCTCGCGCACCGCGGCATAGTCGGCGAAGCCGCCCCATTCCACCTTGCTCGCGATGCGCTCGCCCACGCGCAGCGTGCTGCCCGGCGGCGCCTCGACCACGCGGCCGGCGATCTCCTGCCCGGGCGAGAAGGGCGGCGGCGGCTTCACCTGGTACTGGCCCTTGAGCATCAGCAAGTCGGAGAAATTGAGCGCTGCTGCCGTGACCTGCACCAGCACTTCACCGGCCTGGGGCACGGGGCGTGGCACCTCCAGGCGCTGGACCGCGGCGATGCCGGTGGGCTGGTCCACCAGCCAGGCTTTCATCGTTGGCGTTTTCATGAGAGAGAAGAAGAAGCGTGGAGGACTTCGGCCATGAGCGGCTGGCACTGGAACCAGCCGAAGTCCGGGGTGCCGACCTGGCGGGCGACGCCGCGCGCCTGCTCGGCCGGGAGGGTATGAAGCGAGCCTGCGGCCTCGGCCAGCAGCTGGATGCGGCAGCAGCGGTCCATCAGCACGAACCACCAGAGCGCCTCGTCCACCGTGTGCCCGACCGTCAGCAGGCCGTGGTTGCGCAGGATGGCGGCCTTGTGCCGTGCCAACGCGGTGGCAATGCGCTGGCCCTCGGCCATGCCGAGCACCAGGCCCATCGGCTCCTCGAAGACGACGTGGTCCTCGAAGAAGGCGCACACGTCCTGGTTGATCGGGGCGAGCGGCCGGCCGAGAGCAGCCCATGCGGTGCCGTGCACCGGATGGCCGTGCGCGGCGCACATCACCTCGGGCCGCGCGCGGTGGATCTCCGCATGGATCGCGAAGGCCGCCGCGTTGATCGGCGCGCCCTTCACCACCTGGCCGTCGTGCCGCACCAGCGAGAGGGCGTCGGCCCGCATCGTGGCGTAGGGCACGCCGAAAGGGTTGACCCAGAAGTGGTCCGGCATCATCGGATCGCGCACGCTCACATGGCCTGCCACGCCGATGTTCAGGCCATGCCGCGCCAGCAGGCGAAAGCCCGCGGCCAGGCGTGTCTTGACGTGCCTGCGATGCATCTGCGCATCCTCGAAGCTCGGCGGCCTGCCGGCAGGCTCGAATGCGATGGGATTGGTGTCCATCACGCGCGGTCCTCGTGGCAGCTCGGACTAGAATGAATTTTCCCCACCGTCCCGGAAGCGCAGTGCCCTCTGTACAAGGCGATCGAACGGCAGGCGAGGGCAGCACGGAGATCCGCGCGCCCGACTTCTCGCTGCGCCAGCTCTCCTACTTCGTCGCGGTCGCGCGCCACCAGTCGCTCCACAAGGCGGCCGACGCGCTGCATGTGTCGGCGCCCGCGGTCTCCGCCGCCATCGCGCACCTCGAGGCCACGCTCAACGTCCAGCTGTTCCAGCGCCGGCATGCGCGCGGCCTGGTGCTGACCGAGGCCGGCAGTGCCTTCGCCGTGGAGTGCCGCAACCTGCTGCAGCAGGCGTGGGAGCTCGGCTCCGGGCGGCTGATGGACCAGCACGAGATCCAGGGCCACGTGCACCTGGCCTGCCTGTTCTCCTTCGCGCCCTTCGTCATCCCGCCGCTGATGCGGCAGTTCGCCGACCGCTTTCCGAAGGCGCGGATGTTCTGGCACGAGGGCCATCACGAATACCTGCTCGAAGGCTTGCAGACCGGCGCCTTCGACCTGGCGTTGATGTACGACTTCGAGGTGCCCTCGGGCATCGAGTGCATCGTGCTGCGGCCCGCGCCGCTGCAGGTGGTGCTGCCGGCGGGCCATCCGCTGCTGCGCAGGTCGAAGCTTTCGGTGCGCGAGCTCGCGACCGAGCCGCTGATCCTGCTGGACCTGCCGCGCACGCGCAACTACATGCTCTCGGCCTTCAGTGCCGACGGCGTGGCGCCGCGCATCGCGCACCGCGTCTACTCGATGACCATGTTGCTGGGACTGGTCGCCAGCGGCCACGGCTTCTCGCTGCTGAACTTCTGCCCGCCCAACACCCACTCGCGCGAGCTGGAGTCCACGCTGCGCACGCCGAACCTGGTGCTGGCGCATTCGCATCGCTATCGCTTCACGCGCGCCGCAGCGGCGGTGGTGGAGATCGTCACCACGCTGGTCGACGACCTGGCGTTCACCGCCAGCTGAATCCGCGTTACGGCGCATCGCCGGCTCGCTGCTTACTGGGCCGAGGCAAGTTCGAACTTGCCCGCCTTCACCGTCAGCATGACCACGCTTTCGGGCCTGGTGCCGAAATGGTCGTCGGGCGCATAGGCGTAGAGCGCGGTCACGCCGACATGGTTCTTCGTACCTTCGATCGCGTCGCGCACGGCGACCGGGTCGGTGCCGGCCTTGCGGATCGCCTCCATCAGCAGCATCGCGGCGTCGTAGCCATTGCCGGCGAAGGTGGCGGGCAGCTTGCCGTACTTCTTCTCGTAGTCGCGCACGAAGCGCTCCACCACCGGCTTCTGCGCGTCGCCGGCGGCCAGCGAGCCGGTGACGTAGAGCTTCGACGAGGGCAGCAGCACGCCGTTGGCCGAGTCGCCGGCCAGGCGCAGGTAGTTGAAGTCGTTGGCCGAGTGCGCGAGGTACAGCGGTGTCTTGATGCCCAGCGCGCGGTGGTTCTTGGTCGAGATCGCGAGGCCCGGGCCGGTGGCCCACACCACCGTGGCCTGCGCGTCGGAGCCGCGGATCTTGGTCAACTGCGGCGAGATGTCGGTGTCGGAATTGCCGAAGGTTTCCTTCCCGACGATCTGCACGCCGTACTCGCCCACCAGTTTCTCCAGCGAATCGCGCCCGCTGGTGCCGAAGGCCACGTCGGAATTCAGGATGGCGATCTTCTTGATGCCCTTGGCCTGCATGTCCTTGAGCATCGCGGTCTGCACCACCACATCGGTCAGCGGGGCGAGGAAGGAGAACTTCTTCTGCTCGGGCGGCAGGACGATGCCGCGCGAGGCGCCGTTGGCGATCATCGGCACCTTGGCCTTCTCGATGGTGTCGACCACCGCGAAGGAGGAGCCGCTGCTCATCGGGCCGACGATCGCGACCACCTTCTCCTGCTCGATCAGCCGCTTGGCGCCCGACACCGTCTTGGTGTTGTCGCTCTCCGAGTTGACGTTGACGAACTGCACCTTGCGGCCGTTGATGCCGCCGGCCGCGTTCACCTGCTCGACCGCGAGCATGGCGCCGTCGAGGCCGGGCTGGCCCAGCGAGGCGACGAAGCCCGAGGTTTCGAGCAGGCCGCCGATCTTGATGTCCTGCGCGTGGGCGCCGGCCGAGACGAGCAGGGCGAAGGCAAGGGCTGTGAAGCGTTTCATGGTGGGTCCTTCAGGTTTGCAGAAATCAGTGAATGTCGAGATCGGCGAGCGCGTGCTCGAAGTGCGCGGCAGAGGCCTGCCAGATGCCGCCGCCGATGCGTCCGCGCCGGCCCTGTGCGTCCAGCACGCCGAGCGCCACCACGGGCGCCTTGCCCGTGTCGGCCACGGTGCGCGCCGACAGGCCGCAGCGCGCATGCGATACGGCGAAGGCCGGATGCACGTCCCACAGCAAAGCGCGCGCGAGCTGCTCGGGCGGCTCGGGCAGCCAGGCGCCGAGCGCCTGCTGCTGCAGCGGCGCATGGGCGAAGGCCATGGCGCCGAGGCCGAAGGCTTCGATCAGCGCGCTGTCGCCGATCGCCGGCAGCCGGTCGGATTCGGCGATGCCGTCCTCGAGCTTGTCCACCGGCGGCGAGGACGGGGCCGTGTACCAGCGGCCCGGCCGGCCCGCCAGCTGCAAGCCCATGTGCACGCCATTGCCGCCCATGGCGGTGACGAAGGCGCTGCCGGGGACGCCCTCGGCAGCACCCAGCATGCACTTGACGGCGGCCATCCAGAGGTTGAGGAAGAAGCTCGGCGACGACGACAGGAACTGCTGCGCCTCGCCGCTCGGCAGGGAGAAGGCCTGCAGGAGCAGGGCCGTGGCGGCCTGCGTGCGCCCGTGGCAGTCGTCGCCCTGCGCCAGCGCCTGGTCGGCGACCGGCAGCAGGTCGATGCCGCGCCGGCATGCAGGGCGGATGGCATCGGCGAAGGGGCCGTTGAGCCAGCGCAGGTGCGCCACCACCTCGGGGCCGGGCAGCCCGAGGCGCAGGGCCGGGCCGCTGCCGCCATTGAGCGGCGCATGGGCGGGCCTGGCCGTGCCCGCGGCATCGTGCACCACCTGCACCTGTTGCGAAGGGGAGAGCACCGAGGCCAGCGGCACGGCGCAGCGGTGGTCCTGCGCCGGTGCGAGGCGGACCTCGCCGGCCGACAGCATCGCGAGCGCCTGCGGGCGGTCTTCGGCCCAGCCTTCGAACACGAGGGCTGCGGCGGCCGAGTTGGCGACCGGGGCCGGCACGGCGGCAGGGCTCTCGAAGGCCGGGCCGGCGTGCAGCACGGTGCGCTGCGGGAACTCGATGGCTTCTCCGGCAGGCCGCAGGTCCACCAGCCGCGGGCGTACCCGCGTGATGGCGTCGAAGGCGAGGGCGTCCGCTTGCGTCTTCATGCCACCGCCACCATCGGGTCGTTCGCCGCCGCCGGATCTTCGCCGCCCCAGCCGAGGTAGGCCTGCGTGATGTCCGGGCGCTCCAGCAGCTCGCGGCTGCTGCCCTGTGCCACGAGCCGGCCGTTGACCAGGATGTAGGCGCGGTCCGCCACCTGCAGCGCCGAGCGCGCGTTCTGCTCCACCATCAGCACGGTCACGCCCAGCTGCGTGAGGCGCGGCAGCGACTCCAGGATCTCGCGCGAGACCTGCGGCGCGAGGCCGAAGGAAGGCTCGTCCAGCATCAGCAGCCTGGGCCGGTTCATGAGCGCGCGGCCGATCGCGAGCATCTGGCCCTCGCCGCCGGAGAGCGTGCCGGCCTGCTGGTGCAGCCGCTCGCGCAGCCGCGGGAAGAAGCGCAGCACTTCCTCGAGCACCTCGTCCATCTCGGCCGCGGCGCGGCCCATGGGCCACAGCAGGTTCATGAGCCCGGCCTTGCGCACCTGCGCATAGCGCCCGACCAGCAGGTTGTCGCGCACGCTCAGCGCGGGGAACAGGGCGCGCCCCTCCGGCGCGAGGCTGATGCCGAGGCCCGCGCGCGCCTCCAGCGGCACGCCCGCGAGATCGGCTCCGTTGAAATGCAGCCGGCCGGCGGCCGGCGGCTCGGCGCCGGCGATGGCCTTCAGCAGTGTCGACTTGCCCGCGCCGTTGGCGCCGATCAGCGCGACGATCTCGCCCTGGCGCACTTCCAGGCTGACCTCGTCCAGCGCCGTGAGGCCGTCGTAGCGCACCCCCAGCCCCTCGATGCCGAGCAGCTGCGGCGCGATCGAGGCGGTGGCGGCCGGCCGCACCGTGGCGGCCACGTCCGTGTTGCCGAGGTAGGCCTCGATCACGGCCGGGTCGGCACGCACATCGTCAGGCAGGCCGCGCGCGATCATGCGGCCGTGGTCGAGCACCACCATGCGCTCGGCCAGCCGGCCCACGAATCCGAGGTCGTGCTCGACGAAGACCACCGTGGTGCCGCGCTGGCGAATGCGCAGGATCACCTCGACCAGCAGGTTCTTCTCCACCGTGTTGAGGCCGGCACCGGGCTCGTCGAGGATCAGCAGCTCGGCGCCCGTGGCCAGCGCGCGCGCCACCGCGAGCAGGCGCTGCTGGCCGGCCGTGAGCTTCGAGGCCGGCGCTCCGGCGAGGTGGTCGAGGCCGACCACCTGGAGCTGCCGCAGGGCCTCTTCTCGCAGCTGCTTCTGCACGCGCGCGGCGCGGCCGATGCCGACCAGGCCGTCGAGCACGCCGCTGTGCGTGCGTGCCACGCCGGCCGCCATCACGTTCTCGCGCACGGACAGGCCGCGCAGCACCTCGGCACCCTGGAAGGTGCGCGCCAGGCCGCGGCGGTTGACCTGCTCGGGCGGCAGGTGGTCGATGCGCTCGCCCTTGAAGTGCACCTCGCCGCTGTTCGCGGGCACCGCGCCCGAGATCACGTTGAGCATGGTGGACTTGCCCGCGCCGTTGGGGCCGATGAGGGCGAGGATCTCGCCGCGGTAGACATCGAAGGACACGTTGTCGAGCGCCTGCAGCCCGCCGAAGCGGCGGCTCACCGCTCGCACGTCCAGGAGGATTTCTTTCGCGCTCATGCAGTCGACTCCTTCGCCGCGGGGACGAAGCGCCTGTACAGGTCGATCAGCCCGGCCAGCAGCCCGCGTGGGCAATAGATCATCACCACCACCAGCAGCACGCCGTAGATCACCACGTCGTAGCGGCCGAAGGGCTTGAGCAGCTCGCTGATCAGCACCACGAAGAACACGCCGAAGAGCACGCTCCAGATGCTGGCGAAGCCGCCCAGGGCAACGATCAGCAACAGCCGGATCGAGAAGCCGACGTCGAATGGCCCCGGGCTGATGTAGCCCAGCCAGTGCGCATAGAGCGCGCCGCCGAGCCCGGCGTAGGCGCCGCTGAGCGCCATGATCTGCCGCTTGAGCCGCGCGCTCGCGATACCGATGGAGCCGGCCACCGGCTCGCTCTCGGCCACCACGCGCATGCTCAAGCCGGCCGGCGACTGCACGAGGTTGCCCGCCAGCAGCATGCCCGCGAGGCAGGCCAGCCAGGCGAGCGGGTACATGGCCATGTCGGAGCTCAGCGCGAAGCCGGCAATGGCGAACGGCTTGATGTCGGAGAGCCCGTCCTGCCCGCCGGTCACGGAGCGCCACTCGACGAAGCCCACGTGCACGATGATGCCGAAGGCCAGCGTGGCCATCGCGAGGTGATGGCCGCGCAGGCGGAACACCAGCCAGCCGATGCCCCACGCCACCAGCGTCGAAAGCGCGGTGGCAAGCACCAGCCCGAGCCAGGGATCGAGGCCCAGCGACTTGGTGGCCACCGCCGAGGCATAGGCGCCCAGGCCCACGAAGGCCGCATGGCCGAGCGAGATCTGGCCGGTATAGCCCATCAGCAGCGACAGGCCCAGGGCAGGCAGCGCGAACAGCGCCGCCACCACGAAGAGGTTGGTCAGGTAGGCGTTGCCCACCGCGTAGACGGCGGCCAGGAAGGCGGCCAGGAGCAGCAGCTTTTTCATCGCTTCACCGTGCCGAGTTCGCCGAGCAGGCCGCCCGGTCGCAGGAAGAGGAAGACCAGCAGCATCACGAACGCGATCGCGTTCTTGAAGCCCGAGCTCAGGTAGCCGGTGGCGAAGGCCTCGAGCAGCCCGAGCACCAGCCCACCCAGTGCGGCGCCGATCGGATTGCCGAAGCCGCCGATGATGCAGGCCACGAAGCCCTTGATGCCGAGCGAGATGCCGCTGTCGTACTGCATCAGCGCGATGGGTGCGACGATCACGCCGGCAATGGCGCCGGTCAGGCCCGACAGCAGGAAGCCGATGCCGCGCATCGCGCCTGTGGGGATGCCCATCAGCCCGGCGGCGCGAGGGTCCATGGCGCAGGCGCGGTAGGCCTTGCCGAGGTAGGTGCGCGTGTAGAACACGTAGAGCGCCACCATCAGCAGCGCCGCGCTGCCCAGGATCCAGAAGGCCTGCGGCGGAACCGTCACGCCGCCGAGGCTGATCGGCTGCTCGCCCGAGAAGGCGGGCAGCGGCTGCGCATCGGTGCCCCAGACGATCACCGCGACGCCCTGGAAGGCGACGCCCACGCCGATGGTGATGATGATGCCGCGCATCACGTCCGGGCCCGCGGGCCGGATCGCCACCCGCTCCATCACGACGCCGAGCAGGCCGACCAGCAGCACCGAAGCGCCGATGGCAACGGGCAGCGAGGCACCGAAGCCCAGCAGGCCGACCGCGCCGAGTGCGCCGAGCATCGATGCATCGCCCTGGGCGAAGTTGACGATGCCGGTGACGTTGTAGACCGCCGTGTAGCCGATGGCGATCAGGCCGTAGATGCAGCCCACCACCAGGCCGGAGGCCAGGTACTGGAAGAACTCGGTCATGCCGGCGTTCCCGAGGGCGCGACCTGCATCCACGACTCGGAGAAGGCGAGGAAGGCGGTGCTCTTCTTGGTGTCGGCGAAGTCGCGGATCGCGATGCGGCCCTTCAGCGGCTTGCCGTTGATGGTGACCTCGGCCTCCGAGGCGTCGATGAACAGGCTGTACATCTGGTGCTCCTTCGTCGGGCCCTTTTCGGCCGGCATGTCGACCGCGTAGGGCTGGCCCAGGCCGCCCCAGGTCATCACCACCTCGAAGCCATCGGACTTCACGATCTCCTGGTAGCGCGAGCGCGTGTCGCCGGCGCGCTGGACCTCGGTGGCCGCGAGGTAGCTGATGGCGCCGATGCCGGGCGAGACGCGGAAGGAGGCGAAGCGCGAGAAGAACTTGTCGACCAGGAAGCGCGCCAGCGCCTCGTTGTCGCTGATGCAGAAGTTGTGCACCTCGGGCAGGCCGCGGGCCTCGCCGGGCTGGTCGAGCACCAGCACGCCGCTGCCCATGCCGTAGGGCGAATAGACCACGCGGAAGAAGGTGGCCAGGCCGGTCCAGGGGCCGTCCTGCGTCTCCTTCAGGTAGATGCCGGGGTTCTCGCCGGTCCAGTCGACGCGGCCGGGGTGGATGGGGGATGGCATGGACAGACTCTCCTCGGATGATCGATCGGTTGTGTTTTGAAAGGCGCTCAGGCCACGGTCTCGCGCTGGCGTTCGGCGAACTCGCGGATCAGCGTGCGCACTTGCTGCAGCCGGTCGGGCTGCTCTTGGTGCGGCCCCTTGACGACGATGTCGGTGATGGCCTTGCCCACGGCGCGCAGCAGCGCGGCGTCGGCTTCGCGGTCATCGCCGCGCGCGGGCACCGGCACGACCGTGTCGTGCGTGTACGTGGGGATGAGTCCGCCGCTGCGCACTGGCGAGAGCATGGGCTCGCCGCCCTCGGCCACGCGGCGGATCTGGCGGCGCAGCAGCTGGCGCAGCATGGCGACGCCGCGGTCGCAGCGCGTGAGGTTCTCCAGGGCGTGGATGGCGATCGGGCGCTGCGAGATCTGCGCGTCGTAGTCGCCGGGGATGCGCTGGCGCTCTTCGTAGGGGCGATTGCCGCCCTGGCCGTAGAAGTCCACCGACTCGGGGCCGCACAGGCTCTCGTCGGCCAGCCCGCGCGGGTCGGCATCGGGATGGAAGTGGCGCCAGCCGATGATGCGGCAGGTGGTGTCGTCCACCGGCGTGGTCCAGCGCGTGATGGCGACGCGCGCGAACTCCTTGGGCGTCGAGCCGTCTTCCCACACATGTCCCACCTGCGCCAGGTTGGGCAGCAGGATGTCGTTGGAGCGCACCCAGACGTTGTCGCCCCAGCGGCGCGTGGTCACGTAGATCATGCCGGCGGGGGTGGGCACGAAGTCCATCTCCGGCAGTTCGCCCCAGGCATCGGCGAAGTGGGAGAAGCTGATGCGCGTGTGGAGGAACACGGCGTGCGCCGGGTCCATGACGTTCTCGTGCACCTGCAGCCAGTTGCAGGGGTAGGTGATGTAGTAGGGCACCAGGCGGTCGCCCGGATGCTCGTAGGAGTCGTAGATCGGGAACTCGGGCTTGAGCGCGGGCGGGCCGAAGTAGCCGAAGATCAGGCCCTTGTACTCGTGCACCGGGTAGGCGCCGTGGCACAGGCTGTGGCGCAGGGTGGACTCGGGCGGGTCGCCGGGCGTCTCGAGGATGGTGCCGTCGACGCCGAAGAGCCAGCCGTGGTAGCAGCAGCGCAGGCCGTTCTCCTCGCAGATGCCGAATTCGAGCGAGGTGCCGCGGTGGCTGCAATGCGGCTCCAGCAGTCCGATCTGGCCGTTCTTGGCGCGGAACAGCACCAGCGTCTCGCCGAACATGCGCACCTTGATCGGCAGCTCGCCGACTTCGGAGGACAGCGCCACCGGCTGCCAGAAGCGGCGCAGGTATTCACCGGCCGGCGAGCCGCGTTCGACGCGGGTGAGCTCCGCGTCTTCGGACGGCGTCTGTTCGCGCTCGTAGGCCGAATAGGGTTTGATCAGCAAGACCTTGTTGGACATCCGTGGCTCCGTGCTATGCCCCGTTGAACGGGCGACGCGATGGATCGTAGGGAGGGCCGGTGGTCTAGACAATTCACATGATCGCTGAGGAAGCTTCAGTTTTTCCGAACGTCAGGGGTTACCCGCACCGCGATGGGCTGCGGCGAACCAAAGCGGTGAAGCGTTGCCTTGCTGCGGTGCTTCGGGGCTTCGGGGCTCTCCTGCGGATTCGCGTGCGACAAGTCAGAGGCGTTGCGCGCCGCGGAAGGCGGTCTGCGGCCCGGGCTCCTGCTGGGGC
>NZ_LMTS01000189.1 GCF_001541225.1 Variovorax sp. WDL1
GGACCTGGAATTCAACGCGCCATGGCGCGTCCTTGTGTGGGGTGCAGATAGGCGTGAGCTCCTGGTCCGCGCTCACGCCTGACACAGACTCACACTTGCACGTACAACTACACGTACACGCCCTCGCTCGTGCTCGTGCTCGTGCTCGTGCTCGTGCTCGTGCCTGTGCCTGTGCCTGTGCCGGTGCCCGTGGCCATGCTCACGTTCGCACGCGTTCGCATGTTTCTGTTCCAGGCCTCGCGCAGCGAGGCCGTTGGTGGCCGAG